>BJHM01000002.1 GCA_014192625.1 Planctomycetota bacterium | reverse complement strand
GGTGCGCGGGTGCGCGGGTGCGTGCGCGGGGGCGCGGGGGCGCGGGTGCGCGGGCGCGGATGCGGGTGCGGGTGCGGGTGCGTGCGCCGCGTGCGCGGCGGGTGCGCGGGTGCGCGGGTGCGTGCGCGGGTGCGGGCGCGGGTGCGTGCGCCGCGTGCGCGGCGGGTGCGCGGGTGCGCGGGGGCGCGTGCGCGGGGGCGGGCGCGTGCGCGGGTGCGTGCGCGGGTGCGGGTGCGGGTGCGCGGGTGCGGGCGCGGGCGCGCGCGGGCGGCACTGCATATCCCCCAACGACCTGCGGCCTAGCTAAACCGCAGCAACTGCCCTTTTGGTGCGCCGACTGGTGCATGATCGCGATAGACGACCTCGCCACGCAACACGACCTCGCGCTGCCAACCAGCCAGCAGCCAACCGACGTATGGCGAGTAGCCAGCCTTTGAGTGGAGCCACGTGCGTTCGAGCGGTAGACGGACGTTGGGATCGACTACCACGAGGTCCCCATCGAAGCCCTTCGCTAGGTCACCCTTGCCTTTTATCCCATACACACGGCAGGCGCCAAGACATGCCACGCGCGCAATCGTGCTCAGCGAAAGCCAGCCATCGCGAACGCCGGTCAACAGCAGCGGCAAGATCGTCTGCACGCCAGGGATGCCCGATGGCGTGTCAGGATATGGCTTCTGCTTTTCAACGAGCGAGTGCGGCGCGTGATCGCTGCCGATGCAAGTCAGCACGCCATCGACCAGTCCCTTGCGCAGCGCATCGCGATGGCGCACATCGCGCACCGGCGGATTCATTTGCGCCAGCGAGCCGTATTGGTCGTAGCAGTCCGGCGCGGCAAGGAACAAATGATTGGGCGTCACCTCGGCGGTGACCAAATCGCCGAGCGCACGCTCGCGGATCAAGGCCACTTCTTCCGCCGTGCTGATGTGCAAGACATGCACTTTTCGGCCGGTCTTTTCGGCCAGGTTGAGCAGCCGGCGCGTCGCCAGCACCGCGGTCTCGACATCGCGAACCTCATGATGATGGCGAATGTGCGTGTCGGGCTTGAGCGCTTTGTAGCGCTCCTTCAGCCGGTAGTCGTCCTCCGCGTGCACGGCAACACGGCGCCGTCCCGAACGCAGCACGCGCTCGACGGTCGGGTCATCGGGCACCAGTAAATCCCCCGTCGACGAGCCCATAAAGATCTTCACGCCAGCGCAGCCGGGTAGCTGTTCCCATTCGCCGAGGCGGTCCGCGTTCTGCGCGGTCGCACCAAGGAAGAACGCAAAGTCACCGTGGGCGCGGCCGAGTGCGCGCGCAATCTTGTCGGCGAGCAGTTCGGGCGTGGTCGTAGAGGGCTTTGTATTGGGCATCTCCATAAAGCCCGTCACGCCGCCGCCAATCGCAGCGAGCGAACCCGACGCGAGATCTTCTTTGTGCTCGAGGCCAGGCTCGCGGAAATGCACTTGCGGATCGACGAGGCCTGGCAACACAAGACAACCGCTCGCATCGAGCACCGGCGTGCCCGGCGGCGACTGCAATGCGTGCCCGACCTCCACCACCACGCCACCAAGCACCAATACGTCTGCCAGCGCGTCACCACTAGCCCGCACGACGCGGCCACCGCGGACCAACAGATCGCCACTCATGACTTTGCTCCCAAGGGTGCGAGCACCTCTTTTACCGGCACCGTTCGCTGCTTCGATAACACCAGCATCAGAATGGCGGCAATGACCATGCAGGCACTCAGCGTCTGGCCCATCGTCATGCCGAGCAACACGGTGCCGCCTGGGCTGTCCTTCGTCTTGAACTGGTTGTCGGGCTCGCGGAAAAACTCACAAGAAAATCGCGCCGCCGAATACCCGAGCAGGAAAATCGCGCCGTAGTAGCCATTGCGCAGCGGCCGCTTGCGCGTCACCCAGTAGACCGCAAACAGCACGAGCCCAAGCAACAGGCCCTCGGTAAGACCTTCATAGAGTTGCGACGGATGGCGCAGTGGAACGGACATTCGCACCTTGTCCCAATCGAGTATTGGCTGCAGCCGCGTCCAGTCGATTGCACGGCCGAGATCGTCGGTCGGCGTCAGCAGATCCTTCACTTGATCGAAGGTCTTGTGATGGTAGGCGACCTGGATGCACAGCTCGCGGTCGCGCATCGACATCGGGCCTGCAATCGAAAGCTGGGAGAGCGCCACGGGGTCAGTCGGAAAGCGCATTGCAAAGCGCGCGCTCTCGTCGCACACCCGGCCATACAGCTCGCCGTTGATGAAGTTGGCGAAGCGCACCGCGAAGATGCCAGGCGTAACGGCGAGCGCACAGACATCGCCGACGCGCAAACCCGGCACGCGTTTCTGCCGCGCGAACCACATCATCGCCACGACGACCCCAAGCAGCCCGCCGTGAAATGACAGCCCGCCCTTCCACAGCTGAATGAAGTTCAGCGGGTTCAGCAGTTCATGGTCGTAGAACAATGCGTAGCCAGTGCGGCCGCCCAGCATCACGCCAAAGATCGAGTAGAAAATCAGGTCCGGTGCCTGGGACGACGGCACCGGGAAAAACCCGCTGCGGGCCAGTCGGACGAAGATCCACTGTGCGGCGAAGAAGCCGACCACATACATCAATCCGTACCAGCGAACATCGATCGGTAGACCCGGGATATCTAACAGCACCGGGTCCCATGCGGGAAAGTCCATGCGCAAACGCTAGCGATGAAGTGGCAGAGTTCCACGCTCCAACTCGCGCGCCGGCGGTTAGTCTCTCCTTCCCCATGCAGGAACTGGCGAACCTCGAATCCAAACTCGGCACTCATGCGGCAGCGATGCGCGTGCTCGCACTCGAAGTGTGCGCCGACCGCAAGCGGCTGCCGGTTGTGTTCCCAGGCCTACCGCGGCGCTTTGGCAAAGACTTGCTGCGCGAAGGGCGGATCACGTTTGGCACCGCGCTGCTCGATCTCGGCGCGTTTCGCACCTGCGATCTCGCTGCGGCGTTGCTGCTCTTGCAAGTTGCGGTCACCGAAGCCGAAGGCTTTGACCTCTATGAGCACGGCGACATTGAAGAACGCGCAATGTTGCTGCGCGCGCTGCACGTGCTGGCTCCCAGCGCATTGACGGTCCGCATGCTTGGCGAGGTTCAACGCACCAACATGGTGCTGCACCTTGAGGCCGCGTGCTGCGACGGCGACCTCCTGCGGCGCACGGTCGGCCAGCCAGGTTTTGGCGTGGTGGAACAAAACCGCATGCTGCTCAAGATTGCGTTCCTCGACCTGCCACTTGCGCGCGTCTTCCATGCCGAGCAGCTCGCCAATCAAGAACTGTCCCGCATGCTTCAGGACCTTGCGACCGAGCGCGAAGCCGCGGGCCGTTCGATCTGGCGCGACACGGACCGACTGATAAGCCGCGCGCCAGTCGCCGGCACGATCGCCCGCATCCTGGGCGGACTCGAGCACGGCGATGACGGCCGCCGCCTCGCCGCCGTCGAAGGGCTGATCTTGCTAAACCGAAAAGACCTCGCGCCGTTCGCAATCGAGCGGCTCGCGCGCGAGCCGCGCGATGTTGTTCGCAAACTGCTCGTGCAGGCCGCTGGCTAACCAAAGGACTCTCCCATGCTGATTTTCGAACCTCATATCCACATGTACAGCCGCGTGACCGAAGACTACGAGCGCCTTGCTCTCGCCGGAGTCCGCGCGGTCTTGGAACCGGCATTCTGGCTCGGCCAGAACCGCACCAACGTTGGCTCCTTCATCGACTATTACGACACGCTGATCGGCTGGGAGCGATTCCGTTCGCAACAATTCGGCATCCACCACTTCTGCACGATGGCCCTCAATCCTCGCGAGGCCAATGACGACCGCGTCAACGATGCCGTGATGGCAATCCTGCCGCGCTACCTTGAGAAAGACTCCGTGCTTGGAGTCGGCGAAATCGGCCTCGACGATCAGACCAAGAAGGAAGAAAAATACTTCTCGGCACAGCTCCTACTCGCCAAGCAGCACCGCCTGCCGGTGCTCGTGCACACCCCGCACCGCGACAAGATGAAGGGCTTTCAGCGCTGCATCGACTTGATCCGCGATTGCGACTTCCCGATGGCGCAAGTGCTGCTCGATCATGGCAACGAAGAGACCATCAAGATCACACGCGACCTTGGCTGCTGGTCAGGCTTCTCGATTTATCCCAACAGCAAGATGGACCCGCACCGCATGGTGCAGATCGTGCTCGAATACGGCATTGAACGGTTCGTCATCAACAGCGCTGCCGATTGGGGTGTCAGCGATCCGCTGATGGTGCCGCGCACCGCGACCAAGTTGGAACAGGCTGGCGTGCCGCGCAGCAAGGTCGAGCAACTTGTGTGGCAGAACCCGATCTCATTCTTCGCCCAAGGCGGCCGCCTCGACGTGAAGAGCCTCGAACGGCCAGCGACCAGCAACCTGCGCGACACCTTTGAAGGCAACTCAGTGCTGCGCGGCCAAGATCCGGATCGCCTGTAGACGGGCAAGTCTCGCAAAAAAAGCTGCGCGAACTCCCGCCCTGCCCAAAATGACAGTCGACGTTTACCTGCCTCGATCGCGGCATCCACACCTGCCCTGAGTGCCATAACGAGTGGGGCGCAGATTTGGTCCCCACAGCGGCGGCAGAACCCACGGGCCTCGTCGTCAAGGATGAAAACGGCACCATCCTCACGGACGGCGACACGGTGATCGTGGTCAAGAACCTCAAGGTGCGCGGCGCAACTTCGTCGCTCAAGGTCGGCACCAAGGTGCGCAACATCCGGCTCGTGGACGGCGACCACAACATCGACTGCAAGATATCCCCAAAGCAAATCCCTCGTAATCTCATGCAAATCTCATCGCTGGTGACCTCGTGCCTCGCTGTCGCCGTGTCCACGATGCAAGCACATCCGCAGACACCCCCGTTCCCCACGGAAGGTCGCGGCAGCCCGCGCGTCGAGCAACTGGGGACGTCCGTCGACCAGATGAGGTCGCGGCACACCCGCACGAAGCGAATGCGACGGCAGACAGAGGTTACGGTAGCATGCCGCTCAAACGTATTGCTGATGAAATGAAGCGTTTCCCATTGGTGCCGTTGACCGTGGTCGGCTAATCGAGACCTATACTCCACAGGGGAAACGTATCACATAGGCCAAGCACGGTCGATACGCGGGCGATTGTGTCGCCACGCTTTAAGGGTTGCCGTTTGGGCCTAGCTATACAGGGTGTCGGGGGCCATGCTCCTCTGTTATAAATACGTTCGCGTATCAGGGGGCAGGGGCTACATAAGCGCTAAAGAGGCATTACACGAGGCTTCTTGAATGGCTTAAGGCTCCGCCTTGAATACCCACGAATACATGAATAAATGAAGCCTTCGGAAGGTTGGCTAAGTGGCCGCTGTTGGTAACCCCTGAGTAAGCCTTCACAAGGTCGTCTGTCTACAGAGTTGCTGAACGTATGCCAGTAGCAATACTAAATCGACATAGCAAGAGTCTGTCCTTTGAGGCAATGCCAAGAACGCTGGGTTAGATACGCATCTGTGAAAGCCTTCTTGAAAGTCTTATATTAATGATGGCTTCGCAAGCCACTGCGCAGTATCTATCTCAATCCGTCTATTCAGATTTGGCGCAGCTATCTAATAGCCTCTCCCTTGTGCCCATGCCACCTAGAATCTATTGATATTCTTTTCCTCATACTGTTCGCCATACTTGACTACTTTCCCACTGCGAATCGTTACTGAATAGGTTCTTGGCCACGCAGAAATTGCATGCTTCATGCGCTTATAAATCAGGTACTCCTCGCCTTTGTCTCCGTCTGCGCTAACCGATACAGGAGCACCAAGGGTCTGAATAACCTGGGCCTTTGTCATGCCAAGAGACAGCTTGTCGAAGTCTGACGCTGTACCGTAGATTAACGCTTGGCATCCCGAAAGTAAAAGTACGGCAATTGCTGCCAGTTTTTTTGTAAGCATAGGTTTTTCCTATGTTGAATTGAAGGCTGTGCAGGGGTGGCGCTGTCGGGCTATAGGACCGGGCTTGGTTGTTCACTGAACCGGTCGCACGAATCCGCCCGAAAAGACCACCTCGAAGAAGTCTGGGGCGATGGAACCGAGCTCAACGGCTCCGAGTGGTCGTTCCACCAACTAAAATCAATGAACCCGGTGTAATTCCACCGCCAAACACACGGTCGATTTCGTTGATTCCTGTTTGAATGCGTTGGATTAACTGCGTATCAACCTCTCCAAGAGTGATAATCCCTTCACCTGTTTTCGAGTTTGATTTTTTCGCCGTACTAAGCTCCAACACTTCTTCGACGATGCTATCTTGACAAACATATTGGCTTTTTGTTTTCATAGTGAATGTTTGTGTAATAAGTTTAAAATTTAGAAATTGGTGACGCTCCGATTGATTGTTTAATAAAAAAGCGAATGTCCCGCATTGTCATCGCGGACTGATGCTTTTGTTGTAATTCTTGAATACGTTTTCGTGACTTATTCGCCTGCGGAAAAGTTCGGATAAAAGCAATATATGCCCGAACATTCACCCTGTGAAACATCAGCGCCCCCAATGCTGTTCTGATTGTCACTATCAGCAAAAAATAGATAAGTTCGATAAGTTCTAAATGAATGTAATGCAAGTAAATTTTATTCCTCTTCGATATCATTTTTATTTTCTGGGGTTTCTCTTTTTTAATGGTTGCCGATAACGGATGCCGACACACTGCCGAGTCGTCATAGTAGCATTTATACCCAATTTTCCAAGCCCGCAGACTAAGATCAACATCCTCGACATAATAGGGATTGAATATTTCATCAAAGCCGCCGAGTTCGATGAGTTTTTTTCGCTCCATAAGCGCATTAGCACCGCTTAAGAATAACGTATAAAGTGATGATTGGGATTCACTTCGGTAATTAAGATTCGGACCGATATGCCCAAAGGAATAATCCGGGTATTTCGCGCCGTCTTGCACTGCGTGTGAATCTATCCTAATAATTCTGCTCATTACTCCAAACGTATCCTGATTGTCAAAATAGGGCATCAGTGGGATAAAAAAACCGTCTGTCAATTCCACATCGGAATTCAATAACAATACTAATTCTTTGTCACTTTTAAAGATACCACTATTAGAATTCCCGCCGAATCCCTTGTTTGCTGAATGGGTAATCACCTGAATTGCAGGATAGGACTCTCGTAAAAATTCCACCGATGCATCCTTCGATGCGTCATCGGGAATAATTATTTCATAATCCGTTACGCCTGAAGTCGAAAGTGCACGATAGACGAACGGCAGATTCCGCTCAAGTAATTCTCGTCCATTATAATTAGGTATTACTATCGATATGCTTCTCATGGTTTCTGCGCGATCGTATGCTGGTATTATTTCCTAACAAAACTGAGTATCCTCAAAAAGCGCAAAACTTTAGTGATAATCTTGATGAAGTTACGCGATAATTTAAAAGCAGCCCTATTTACCGTTGTCGTATGGTGCTGACTATCGGCAAAACTCGGCGAACCGGTCTTTTCGGTATTGGGTTTACCACGCTTCATTTTTCAATGACAAGCATGCTGTCGTAATAATGAATCGAATCGACACTATTCCTGAAGTCACTGATCTGCACCCGTTTCTGTTCGGAATGAAGTGCGTTGAGCGCTTCGATAAAGTTCTTGCTGTATTCGATAAATGTGCCGTCGCGTTTATGCCTGCCACCATCTTTGAGCCAATAGGAAGTGTGGAGATGCTCACAGAGATACACTTCTCCATCCTTGACATAACTGAATAATTCCTCGTAGCTCACTATTTGCTGCTCCATCATGTGCCCACCATCGTCAGAATTTAACGGACACCAGGACAGATCGGAACCATTAGGGGTAGCCCCCCGGCAATTCGGTCGAGTAACTGGAACCACGCGAAGCGAACGACAATCAAATCGCCGGGCTGCACGTTGCCGAGTGAAAGCGTGAAAAGATTGTCGCGCTCAGTTTCGACTAGAGCAGCGCGTCGCCCGGCTGCCTTCTGTTCGCGAAAGATTTGCTGGGCCTTTTCCTTTTCCTCGACCTTGGCCCAGATCACACGTCCGCTGACATGAAGTTCGCAGCGATAGACAGCGACACCGGCCGGCGGTTATTTAGCGGAGGCGGACCTCGCGGAGCAGATGCGTTACGAGCTGGAGGAAGAGGTCTACGGCGGCCACACGATGCAGCAGCAGATCTGCACGTTCGAGGAGCTGGTTCCCAAGGTGCAACCTCTCGGCGTCTACCTGTGCGAGGACTTGCACACCTCGTACTGGCAGGAGTTCGGCGGAGGGTATCGTCGACCGGGCAGTTTCATCGAGTACAGCAAGAACTTCATCGACGCGCTGAACGCCTGGCATTCGCGCGAACCTGCGCGCCTCTCGGTGTCCGACCTGACGCGATCCGCTCATTCCGCGCACTACTACGACAGCGTCGTGGTGCTGGAGAAGCGGCCGATGGTCCAGCCGACACATCTGCGGGTGGGCCAAGCATCGTTTCCCGACTACCAACCGCCGGCACCTGCGCGCACCCTGGGCAGCTGGATACGCAAGCGGATGCGCGCCGGGTAAGCCGCGCCGGCACGCCAGCGCCCGCTAGATGCGCAGGCGGCGAGACAGCTCGAACCGTTCCTGTGAGAGCTGACGCGCTGCCTCGGTCGACATCTCGTCGACACCTGACGGGGCACGCTTCATCTCGACGAGGAACTGGTTTCCATACTGCGGCGACACCATCGTCGGCATCAGCCGCGTCAAGCCAAGCAGGCGCAGTTCGAGCATCAGCAGGCGCAAGGAATCCGGCGTGAACGTCCAGGCATGGGTGTCGCTGTAGGGCTGGCCCCCACCTTCGGAGGTCAGCATCGCGGCATGCGCCTGACTCAGCTCGTAGCTGAAGTGGGCACCGTCGAAATCGGCATCGTGCATGCGGTAGCCGATGTTCTTGTCGATGCACTTCGACAGAAAGTCGAAGACCTGCTTGCCCTGGTGAATCGACGGCCGCTTGTGGTGCACGAGGAGAACGTCGGAGGTGACGCTCGGGTAACGCAGCGCATCGAAACAGGTGCGCAGGTCCGGGACGACATGGATCACCCGTCCCTGCGGCTTGAGCAGTTGCTCAATCGATTGCAGATGCCCCACCAGGTCGACCTGGTGCTCCAGAACATGCGAGCCGAAGATCAGGTCGAACCTCAGTTCGGCCGGTATCAGGGTTTCGATCGGCCTTCCATCGAACACGAAATCGACGTGCTAGATGTTGCCGATCAGGTGCGCAACATGCGGGTCGGCGCCGTACTTGGCGCGCAGATCGACCGTCGTCGCGTGGTCCAGGTGATGGACGTTCGGATGCGTCGCCTTGGTGAAGCGCGGGTTGTAGCCACCACCGATCTCGAGGATCAGCGTGTCAGACGGGATCGCGTCGAACAGCGGCGCGACGTGGCGCCGCTTGACGGAGGCGTGCCGCCATCGGCCCAGCCGACGAGACAGGGTTCTGGACAGGTTGTCGAACATGGATGGTCGCTTCGCCCTCAAGCGTCAGGTTGCTGGAATTCGACGGGGACGAGGCGGCGCACGAGGGCACTGCCGGTGAGGTCTTTCAGGACCCTCGCCTTCACATACGGAAAGCCCCCCGCGACGAGCTGGTCCCAACGGCGATAGACGTCGTTGGTGGCGTACGGGCTGTCGGTCAGCGGCGCGAACAAGGACTCACAACGCAGACCCTGGCGGGTCAGCATCTGCGTCAGGCGTGTTTCGTAGACATCGATGACCTGGTCCTTCGTGGGCAGGGACACGATGCGCTTGAAGAGGTCTTGCACGGCCTGGCTCCGGAGTGCAATGCGGTTGAACACCAGAAAGAAGCTCTGCACGTGGGGCACTGGCGACTTGCTGAACGTCAGCCCCAGCACGTCGGCGGTGGATGCCCGGATGCGCTCGATGAGGCGGACGAAATGCCCGACATCGAGCGGCCCCACGATGCTGTCGTTGACCAGGTAGAGCCTCGACCAGTTCGTCGTGTCGCCACTGATCGAGTAGAGGTGCGCCCAGGCGGCGAAGTCGAACCCGGTGTTCTGGCGAACATAGGCTCCGGTGAGCCGTGACAGCAGCTCGGCGTCGACCTGGAACTGGTCGAGCGGCAGCTCGGCGTTGACGACCAGCAAGACCTGAACTCCCGCACGCAGCAGCTGATCGATGTGGGCGCGCACGTGGTGCTTGAGTTGCGGCCGCGCTGCAAAGGTGACGAAGAAGCAGACCTCGCCGGTGAGTGCACCTGGCATGGCCTTGAGCGTATCCAGGCGTGCAAGGTTGGCGGGCGGCGCATTCCACCCCATGCCCTCGATGAGCTCGTTGTACTTGCGCTGCAGGACGCGGAGTTTGCGCCGCCGCACGTAGGGCAGGCTGGCCTTGAGATTGCGGCGCCAGCTGCGGAAGGAGTCTCGCCAAGTCATCGTCATGGACGGATTGCCTTCAGACTGCGGGCTTGATGCACGAGAACTCCCATATCAGGTGGGGCAACCTGCCTTTTCGCTCGCTCTTCTTGCGCAAGCGCCGCTGGAACCAATTGAGCGGCACGGTGGCTTCGAAGGCAAACGGGTGCAAGGCACGTTCGTTGCGAATCAGCTCGAAGTTTCCGCGAAAGCCGTAGGGCCGGGCCATCGGCGGTTCTCCGCAAAAGTAGCGCCATGTCTTGTCGGTGATGACGTTCACGTGCGTCGGGTCCTGGAACGCTTCCGGGCTGGGGTAGCAGGGGGTCACCGCGTAGAGCCGCCCACCGGGTTTCAGCACACGATGAATCTCGTTCATCAGGTCGAGGAAGGGGAATCGGGTGCCGGTCCCGTCGGCCGTGAGCAGGATGCGCGGCACGTGTTCGAGGAAATCGAAGGCGGACACCGACTCAAAACTCGAATCGCCATGCGGTATCGGCTGCAGGCTCAGGTTGGCGTGACGAAACCATTGCGGGTCCACTCCGTCAGGGATCACGAGGTCGACAGCATGCACTTCGTCGTGCCGATACGGGTTCCGAGGGCGCGGGCCGCAGCCCAGATCGAGGTGGCGGGTGGTCATGGTTCAGCGGTATTCGATCTGTTGGTTGCGATGGAGCGGATAGGGACTTCAAGCAGCGGTCCCGGGCCACCTAGAACCCATTCCGCGCCATCCTGCCACACCAGCGCGCCATCGACCAGCCGCTTATCCCCACTTCGCGCCCAAAAGGCACACCGCTCCCCCAGAGCGACCTCCGCGAGGTCACCGCACCCGCTCTCCGATCACTCCGCGCCCCCGTCGCCAAAAGCCCCGTCCGACCGCACTAACCGGCGCGCGGCACGTGAGCCAGCTCCGGCACTGCCGTGGAAAGCCCCAGCGCCCCGAGCACCTTGCGCACCGAGTCCGGGTCGTGGATCGCCGCCAGCACCCGACGCGTTCCCGGGCAGGCGGGCACAGCAGCGGGCGTGAGTCGGCGAAGCGGATTGCCGCGCGGCGGAAGCGGGGGCACGCTGGCGGCCATCGCTGGCGCAGCCGCGGCGCCGAGGGGCGTCAGTTTGCTGCGACGGGGCTCGCGGTCACGGTCTGGCCCGCTTTGCCGACGCGCCCACCCCGGCCAACCTCCCGTTCCTCTTCAACCCGTCCTACGCCATCCCCCCCGCCGACCTCCGCAAATCCATCCTCACCCTCGCCGTCCAAGGCAAACTCGTCCCCCAAGACCCCAACGACGAACCGGCGGAGGAATGCCTGTCGCGCCTCGGGCTGGAAAGCACTGTCGTTCCGCCAGATGGTGATGACTTTGAAAATAACTCGCTTCCTCCGGCATGGGCGCAAGTTCGATTCGAGGACGTCGCTCTTGTCGCAGGAGGCGTCACGCTTGGCCGCAAGCTCGGCGACAGAAAGACAGTGACCTTGCCGTATCTCCGAGTGGCGAACGTGAAGCGCGGAGACATTGACCTCACGGTGACCAAGGAAGTCTCAATTGCCGAAGGCGAGATTGACCGATACGCACTTCGCGAAAACGATCTTTTGATGACCGAGGGTGGCGATTGGGACAAGGTCGAGCGCGCTGCAATTTGGCAGGCTGAGATTCCGGTCTGCCTTCATCAAAACCATGTGTTTCGGGCGAGGATGCGTTCCTCTGAACTCACGCCGTTTTGGTTCGAGCGTTACTGCAACTCACCAGTTGGCCGGAGTTACTTCGAGTCTGCTTCGAAGCAAACGACTAATCTTGCCTCAATCAATATGCGCCAGGTTCGCAGTTGTCCGATCCCCATCCCACCCCTCGCCGAACAACGCCGGATCGTGGCCAAAGCGGAGCAACTGATGGCCTTGGTGGACGCGTTGGAAACGCAGCTCGCCGCCTCCCGCGCCACCGCCGCGAACCTCCTCTCCGCTCTCGTCGCCGAACTCACCGGCACCCCTGGCAGCGGCAAAGTTTCTCCTTCGCCCGTTTCCAGCACCGGCCGCCGAGGCCGACCCCGGAAATCATAAATCAGGACACCCACCATGCCGCTCTACGAAATGACTTCCGACGCCATTCGGCCGCTCAGCCAAGCGTCGTTTGCCGACCTCAAGGCCAACTGTTGCCGCGGCTTACACCGCTGCTTCCGGCGCTAGGCGTCGAGCGAGATACACCACGCGCTCGAAGAGGCTGATCGCGTAGAGCGTTACTGCTTGCTCGCGCGGTGTGCCGAAGCGGGTTGAGGCGGCACTGCGGCGGACGGACTCCAGTTGCTCGCTGCGGTCGCTGGTCATTGCCGCGAGAATCTCGCGGTCCATCTCGTCGGTGTCTTCGAGCGCGTCGGCGAGCATCGTGCCTTCGAGCGCGTCGGCGAGCACATGAAGCATCGCATCGGTTGCTTCGACAAGTCCGCCGCACAGTGTGCTTGCAGATGTGCCGCCACTCATCGCGCTGACTTCAGTTCCTAGGGCGTCGATCGCGTCGATGAGTTCGCCGACGACTTGCTCGCGTCCAATCGCGTGCACCAACAAAGCGCTTGCCTCATGCGCGTGCCCTTGCTCGGTGCATTCGGCCAGAAAACTCGCAATCTCTGTGTGCAGCAAAACGAGTGATATACGCAGCGCGGCACTACTGCGACTCGTTGACTGCGTTCGATCGAGACGCGCGCGGTCGAGCAACGCAGGTGCTGCGCGCAGAATTCGCAGCTGCTCGCGCTGGACAAGTTCAACGGCGAGTTCAGGCGAATCGCTGGTGTTTTCCGAGATAAACGCGGGCTTCGCCAATTCCTCTTCTGCGTGATCAGGCACAAGGCGCGAGAGAATGCGCGGCGCGGTCGCAGAGAGCAGCGCGTTGAACACGGCGCCCATCGACATCTGCACGAAGAAGCCTGTCGCAAGCACAGTCTCGATTGTCAGTGAAGTCTGCGAGAGCAGCTCGATGATCGATGGCAGCACACCCATCCACGCAAGGAGTAACCAACCGCCCATGAATGACGCCGAAAGACTATTGAGAATCACCTGCCAATAGCTGACGCGCCGCGCGTCGCCGCGAAGACCGTGACCAAGCACCAGCACCGAAAGACCAATGCCTATACCTGTGCCGTGAATCACCATCATCGCTTGCGTCGGCTCGATCAACCCTTTGCCGCACAGCGCAATGAGAATGATGGCGATCGCGCTCGAACTCTGGATCACGAGGCGCAGCGCCGTTCCGACGATGAACGCGAGAAGCAACGAGCTATTCAACGCGGCAGTGATCGCTTCGAACCATGCTGCTTTTCCGAGCGGCGCTGCAGCCAACTTGAGTTCGACAAGTCCGAACAAAAGAAATCCAATGCCCAGGAGCGCACCAAACGCTGCGTTGTGACGCGCAAGCCGTCGCTGCCGCATCGCAAGTCCCGTGAGTCCGATGAGCCACAGCGTTGCAACATTCAGATTGATGGCCGCGAGAAACGCAAGAAGTGCCGTGCCTGGATTCGCAAACGCAACAACCGTGAGTGCGCGCCGCAATGAGAGGAATCGTGTTGAGACAAGTCCACCGAGCACGAACGCAACCGCTGTCGCGCTCTGTGCAATCGCGCCGAAGCCGAGGCCGAACAACGCCGCACGCAACGGACTCGCCGTCGCTCGTTGCGCTCGCCGTCGCATCGCACGCGACGCAAGTCCTTTCAGGCTCAATCGAATTCCATCAAGTCCGATGAAGAAAAAAACCAGACCCGCGAGGAAGGTGGCAGCCGCATCAAACGCAGACTCGCTGCTCATCCAAATCTCGCAACCAACGCGGCGCGCCCTTCGTCGACAGTTGGCGCGATCGAAAGCAGCGTCTTGAGCCCAGAAAACTCAAGCAGTTGTGTCACATGCGGCTGCGATGCGCAGACTGCGAGGCCGCCGTGATTCCCCTTCACGAGCTTCAGCAGCGAGATCACCGCGCGCAGTCCCGCACTTGAGATGAAATCGACTTGCGCGAGGTCGAGCACGACGCGCGTTGAGCCCGATGTCACCACCATCTTGAAGTATGTTTCCGCAGCAATGTGACTATTGCCATCCAGGTGTCCGCGCAACTGCACCAGCGCAATCATGTTGTCGATGGTGTGCGTCAGCTTGAGGCCGGTTGCGTTGCCCGCGGATGCCATTGTTCGAGGCTACCCGGACGGAACAATTCTGAGCGAAGGGCAAATAAAGATATGATCAACATCCAGACTGACCCGCCGCTCGGCTTCAGCGTCGTGCGGTCCGGCGGTTGCGCCGTCCAGTGAATGGTGCGCCGCCAAGTCCGGCGCCGAGCAGCCGCATCTTTATCGAGGTGAAGGGCTGTTCGCGTGTCTGCCTCGACATTTCGAGCAAACCACCCGCGACGATTGAGTGGGAGTGACTAGCCGGTGAGCGACGATTTCGGGTAGTATGAAGGACTTCCAATCGTCCCGCGAACCTGCCAACCGCAGCCGGCAATGGGCACTCCTGGAGCGAAGCAACCGCGCCGGTGGCGCATCCGCAGAGGCCAAACAAGTGCGAGACACGGACAAAGATTGGAACTTGATTGCCAGCGAACAGCCTTACTACGGCGTGTTGTCGGCGGATCGCTTCCGACTGGAGAACCTGAACGACAAGAACCGGCAGGAGTTCTTTCGCAGCGGGGAAGACGAAATCGCCCGCACGGCCGCCGTCTTTCAAGGCGCCTTTGGCGAGTTTCGCCCACGTGTCGCGCTGGATTTCGGCTGCGGCGTCGGCCGCCTGCTGCTGCCCATGGCAAGCCGGGTCGAGCGTGCCTACGGCGTCGATGTCGCCGCGGCCATGCGGAAGGTGGCCGTGGAGAACGTCGCGGCGCAGAAACTCGACAACGTCGTCGTCACCAGCGAGATACCGGACGTGGCTCTGGACTGGGTGAACTCCTTGCTCGTGTTGCAGCACATTCCGCCCGTTCGCGGCTATGCGTTGCTGGCCCAGCTGTGGGAGCGGCTCAACCCGGGAGGGTTTCTGTCGCTGCAAGTCACGCTCTACCACGATCTCTCGAGCATCCGCAGCATCACCGACGACATGGCGACGGCGACCTACGACGGCGAAACGGTGCGCATCCATGCGCAGGCGTCGAACCTGGAAGCTGGCCGGATGAGCATGTACGACTACGACCTCAACCGGCTGATCGCTTTGTTCGATCAACGCGACGGCCAGCGCATGGTCTTGGAACACACCAACCACGGTGGTTGCCGTGGCGCCAAGATCCTCGTGCGGAAGAACTGATGGGACGGGAGCAGCCGCGTACTTCGTCGCCTGCTGCCGCAGCGCGTCTGCCTCGGTGTTTCGACAGGCTCCCAGCGGCGATCGAGTGGGTGTAGAAGTGGAACAGGACCGAGCATGGACTTCGACGAACTCAAGAAGAGCTGGCAACACCTGGGCGCCACGGACCCGTGTTGGGCGATCCTCAGCGAACCGGGGCGCGAGGGCGGCGTTCGCGCGCAGGCGTGCAACCTGCACCGAAAGGGACTGACCGTCTTCGACAACTGACTGCTCGGCCCAGCGTTCTTCCGCTTCCTGCCGCACTCGTTCGGCTAGGACGACGCGTCGTTCTGGCGCAGCGGCGACGACTTCGTCGCATGGGTGGCACAACACCTGGCGGGCCTCGGGGCAGTGCCGTCGCTGGGGCGCGCCCTGGACTTCGGCTGCGGGCACAGTCGCCTGACGCAGGGGCTCGCGTCCCACTTCGCGGAAGTGGTCGGCGTAGACATCGCCGCGTCCATGCTGGGCGTGGCCCGAAAAGCCAATCGCCACGGGCCGCGCGTCGACTACGTGCTCAACGAACGACCCGATCTCGCCGTGTTCCCCGACGCCTCGTTCGACTTCGTGCTCACCGTGCTCGTGTTGCAGCGCATGCGTCCCGACTACGCCGCTGGCTACCTGCGCGAGTTCCTGCGTGTGCTGCGCCCGGGCGGGAGCATGTTCTTCCAGATCCCGATCGAGCCGATTGCCCCGGCAGCCGATACTGGCGCGCAGTTCGGCGCAGTCCCCGCTGCGGTGCCGGCCGTGGGCATCTGAGCTTGGCGCCGTCTCGGCCGTCCCATTCCACGGAGTAGGAAAGCATTGCACCACTGGCGTCGTGAACATCACATACGACCCCTCCTTCACATCGAATATCCAGTCTAAGACCAGTCCAGACCACGAGAGAACAAAGCCGGCCAGCAACCCCAAAATCATGAGTCCAAGTCCCGTCCTCCACCAAGTCTTGCGCGAGGGTCGTGTTATCGGGTCGGAGGTCTTGGTCATGGTTACATAGAGCAGTCTCAGAAAGCACTTTCTGGATCGACTCAGGATCCTTATATTACCGCCATTAGCCGTCGCGGTCCCCCACATCGGGGACACAGCAAAACCTCAATGAGGTATACCCGCCGTAACAGTGAAGCCCACGTGTAACGGCGGCGCGGCCCAGTTCGCCGCTTGCGCCGAGCACCGAGTTAGGCCTGTAAGAGAATCGCAGCAGGTTTTGGCGCAGTGCCTCGCACCACCGGACCGCAGCAGTTGCCGTTCACTGCACTGACTGTCCGCCGGTTGGCGCTGCCTGGACCGCTGAAGTAATTGAGCCACTCGGCGAGAAGGCAATTTAAAAAAACTTGATCAGCAACACGCCGACAATAATGAGCGCCACTCCGCCTAATCGCCACGCGGAGAATGGGTGCTGCTGCGCCACAAGGATATCGAAATGTTCCAGCCCAATGGAAATAATCATTTGTCCCGCAACCACAAGCGCAAAGGTGAGACCCGGACCCAATTTTGGAAACGCCAGAATAACCACGGTGACATAGAAGGCGCCAAGAATTCCGCCAAACCATGCATACGCCGGCGCGGCTTTCAGTCCAGCCAACGAAACACTTGGGCGCGTTAGAAAAACATACAGCGCCACTGATACCGCGCCAATGATGAATGAAATCATGGAGGCGTGAAATGGACTTTGCGCGGCGTTACCTAATTTCGTGTTCAGCGCGCCCTGCATTGGCAACATGGTTCCAGCAAGCAGCGTCAATAGAATCCAAAAGATATTTTCCATGCGAAAAAGTTTACTTGTAGTTGGCAAAGGCAGGCACGAAAGAAATCTGGTCAAAGACTGTGACACAGACTTGCCTTAAGAAATTTCGTCGACCTTGACGGCATGAGGCAGGCAGCAGGCAGACTACTAAGAACATCCGAGGATTGCCAATCAGTCTTGTTGCCGATAATAGCAAGCAAGTGGCTGATAGGCGATTGTTAGCTCACCTGTTGCAGGAGGTTGAGTCGCCAGCCCGCGGCCGCGATTTCCCCAGGCTTTGTGCGCGCCGTTCTTAGTAGCCCGACACCGCCCGCAGAAGGATCCGGCGCAGAGCCGCGCACACATAAGCGTCGTGCGCGCACAGGTGAAGCACCCGATACGGCAGCGACAGCGCCCACTGCCGCACCGGCACCTGAGGGGTCACCCGGTCCACCAACCACGCTTGCTTGGCCACCATCCGCCGCGTGCCGCACGACTGGCAAAACCCGCGGCCCTTACACGAGAACGCCACCACGCGGTCCTTCTTGCACGCAGCGCAGTGCACGCAGCGCAAAGCCGTGGCCGAGGATCCCGCAACGCAGGTATCCCTCCACCTCGCGGCGGCAAAACCGCGGCTTTACCCGTTCGCCAGCTTCGGCTCGCTGCACAAACGTGGCTCCACTCCGCCTGCACGCAGCAAAACAGCACCCCCGCCTCCGGCTCGCGCCGCTGCCGACCTGCACACGATGGCCCCATGCAGGGGCTGCGCACCGGATCACACCGCGGTTCCGTGGAATCCCGACTTCCTGGTCAGTGCTTAGATCATAGCTGACGTGCCCTAGCCGACCAACGACGACGGTTTCAGTGTCGGGAGGGCTTCCGAGTAATCCGCTACCCTTTCTCCCTCTTACGCATTCGCAATTCCTCTTTCTCCTCTTTCTCCTCTTTCTTCTTCCCTCGACCATCGTGATGCCATCACTCACTTCATATCCATCACTAACAGCCTCAACCCCACGAGGCCAAGCGCGTCAGCACGAGGCCCGCGATGAGAGGGCAGCGATCGCAAGCGACGGGGCGCGAAAAGCACCACCGTCTTCAGCACGCAATGCCCTGCGCGGGCACGAGGCTTGCTTAGTGAAAGGCTCGCCATTCATGCCGCAACACCGCAGCCATTGCCCGCACTGCCAAAGCCGCCCGTTCGCATTCGCCAACCGCATCGCTACTCTGTCCCCCCCCGATGGCAGACATTCAGAGTGAGATCGCGCGCCGGCGCACGTTTGCGATCATCAGCCACCCAGACGCTGGCAAGACAACGCTGACCGAGAAGTTGCTGCTCTACGGCGGCGCGATCCGTGAAGCCGGCTCGGTCAAGGCGCGCAGGGGCGGCGCGCATGCGACTTCGGACTGGATGGAGTTGGAGAAAAAACGCGGGATTTCGATCACGTCGTCGGCGCTCCAGTTTGAGTATCAGGGTCACTGCGTAAACCTACTCGACACGCCAGGCCATCAGGACTTCAGCGAGGACACCTATCGCACCCTGGTCGCCGCCGACGCGGCGCTGATGCTGATTGACGCGGCCAAGGGTGTAGAGCCACAGACCAAAAAGCTGTTCAAGGTCTGTCGTGACCGAGGCATCCCGATCGTCACCGTGGTCAACAAGATGGATCGGCCGGCGCGCGCACCAATCGACCTGATCGACGAAGTCGAGAAGATCCTCGGCATCACGATCGTGCCCGCAACCTGGCCCATTGGCTCGGGCGAGGGCTTCCGCGGCGTCTACTCACTGCGCGACAAAGAGGTCTTCCTGTTTGAGCGCACGGCGCACAACGCGACGCGCGCCACCATGCAGACTGCCGGCCCCGAAGACCCCTTGCTCACCAATATGCTCGGTGAGAAGGCGCACCTTCAACTGCTTGAAGACCTAGCGATGGTCGAAACCTGCGTCGAGCCGTTCTCGATGGCAAAGTTTCTGGCACAGCAGCAATCGCCGATGTTTTTCTGCAGCGCGCTGACCAACTTCGGCGTCGAAAACATCCTGCAACGCTTTCTTGAGATCGCGCCAGCACCCGGCCCGCTACCGACGATTAACGGCGAGGTCGCACCCGATTC
Organism: Planctomycetota bacterium; assembly: GCA_014192625.1. Classification (GTDB taxonomy): domain Bacteria; phylum Planctomycetota; class UBA1135; order UBA1135; family UBA2386; genus BJHM01. The sequence continues at coordinate 192,847 of BJHM01000002.1, read as the reverse complement.
GCAGTTCTTCAGCGGCTTCGTCTACAAGGTCGCGGCAAACATGGACAAGATGCACCGTGACCGCATCGCGTTCTTGCGTGTGACCTCGGGCCGCTTTGAGCGCGGCATGGCGGCCAAACATCTGCGGATTGGCCGCGACGTGCGCCTGTCGCACCCGCACCGATTTTTCGGTCAGGAGCGCGTGTCGATCGAAGAAGCATTTCCAGGCGACGTGATCGGCCTCATCAACCCGGGCCTGTTCCGCGTCGGCGATGTGCTCAGCAGCGGCCCAACCTTCGAGGTGCGCAACTTCCCGCGGTTTGCGCCGGAGATCTTTGCCCAGGTTGCACCCAAAGAACCGTCGATGGCAAAAAGCTTCGGCAAGGGCCTGGCCCAGCTTGGCGAAGAGGGCGTCGTGCAGACGTTTTGGCCGCGCGTAGGCGCGCGCGAAGCGGTCCTTGGTGTTATCGGCGAGTTGCAGCTCGAGGTGTTTCAGTGGCGCCTTGAGAACGAATACAACGTGGAACTGCGCATGGAACGCAGGGCCTGGACGCGCGCGCGCTGGATCGAGAACGTCACGGAAGAACTGCTCGAGATCTTGCCGATGGTCGTGAAAGACGAAGCCGGTCGGTTCGTCGCACTGTTCCACTCCGACTTCGAGATCGACTACGCAAAGTCCCGCTACAAGGACCTGTCGCTACTAGATCACCCGCCTGCCGAAGAAGAGGGTTAGCTGTCGGCGGCATCAGGCGCAAAGCCGCCGCCAAGTTCCTTCGCCCAACGATCGCCCTCGGCAATAGTCCTGTTGCGCAGAGCAGAGTCTTGTTGCGCATCGCAGAATCCTGTTGCGCAGAGCAGCGCACGACTTTTGCTTGGCGCACTTTGCGCAGCTGCCAGTCGCTGACGTTTTTTATCGACCCGCTCCTACTTCCCGCCGTCCTTCGCCTCGCTCGTCTTTGGCACTGCTTTCTGCTGCTCGCTCGGCGGCAACTTGCCACCCGCCTTTTCCTTCGCACTCTGCAGCACCTGCTGCAACTGCTCCCACTCAGGCGGATACTCGCGGACGTCCTTCGGCTTAATGCCGCGTGAGTCGAGCGCAAACGAGTCGAGCGGCATCGCCTCGTGCAGCACGCACTGGAGCACCTTGATCCGTTGGATCGGCTTGCCATTGGCAAGGTAGGTGACTTCGAGCAAGGCGGTGTCTTGCTTGCGCAAAAACAATTCCACATGGTCCGCGACCGGCAGATCGGCATCGTCTCCCTGCCCCTGTTGCGGCTTGCGATCACCGCCATACCAGGTCCCCTCCTCGCCGGCGCGCTCGCGCGAGCGCATGACCGCGAGTTCGTAGTGCTGCGCCAGGTCCGCGACAATCTCACTGCCGAGCGGTGCCGAGACGCGCGCATCTTTGCTGCCCGGCAGGTCGCTGCGCTGCAACACTAAGCCCGCCCATTCAAGATCCCGCATCAGGTCCCGGTCATAGTGCAGCCAGACTTCGCCAAGCGTCGGGTTCTGCTCAAAGGTCCACATGCCAAGCGGCGTCTTGACCGACTCCATTCGACTTTGGATGCCGCCAGCGAACGTGCAATCAAGCACCACATGCGCCGCCACAAGCGCACCCTGTTCTGTTCGCAGGACACGCATCGACCCCTTGGTCTTGAAGCTGAGGTCACCAGGCAAGGTGCCTTCGGTCATTATTTCCAATCGCACCTGCAGCGCTTTTGCCTCAGCCGCACGAATCGCCTGCACAACCTCCTCCATGACACCGGCTTTGGGCTTGGCCACATCTTTAGGCAACGGCTCCTGCGCGATGGCAGCAGCGATCAAAAGGAGGCTGAGAAGCGGGCGGGTGTATGCGGTACGGTTCATGCTGGCCGGCGGCAGAGGTGTGGAGCAGCGGATGCTATCCGAAGGTTGGCGCATCGCACTGCAAGCACTCCTTTCAAGCCGCGTGCCATCAAAATGAAGTCAACCCGAACGCTGTTGGTCGCCTGCCTCACGGCATTCCTTTCCCCGCTTTGCGCCGACGAGCTGCGGCTGAAGGATGGTCGCGTCCTAGTCGGGTCCGTTACCGCGCAGGGCAACACGCTTGAGATTGCAACGCGGGACGGTGTGGTGCGCGTCTCGCTCAACGAGGTCGAGTCGCGTCGCACTACGGCCGACCTTCAACAGACACTAAAAGCGCTGGCCTCCCGCGCAGGCACGACCCAGTTTGCCCACCTACAACTGGCGATGCAGGCAAGAGCCTACGGCCTTATTGACGAACTGTGGCAGCACTTGGGCCTGCTGGCAGAAATGCCAGCCACCGGCGAACCGAACGCACAGCGCGCCTCCCAAAACGACTTTCTTGCGCAACTGGAACCCGAGTTGCTGCCGCGCAAGTTCCGCGCGGCAAAGACCACGGTGCGCGTGCATGAGTTACTGCAACAACTCGACCAGCGCGCCGACGCGGCCAAGGGCAAGCGCCTAGCACTGCTCGAACTATTGCACCGCGAACCCGAGGCAGAGAAAGACCTGCGGATCGAAGCCCGTCGCAACAATGACGCGGGCCGAAGGCTACTGGCGCTGGACGCGTTGCTACTGCGCAACGCCACCGGCGCCGACAGTTTTGTGTGGCGCACGGCGATCCTCGATCCAAACGGTTTGGTGCGCGCAGAAGCAATCCGCACGGCGCGCGACGCAGGCCGCATCGGGGGCGCAGTTTTGTATCTCGCACCTGGCTTGCTGCACGGTTCTGCCGAAGTGCGCGTTCGCACCGCCGAGGCGTTCGCAAACCTGGGCGATCCCGCGGCAATGATACTTCTGGTCAAAGCCGGTCCCAACGCGGACAAGGCACTGGCAGTGGCTAGCGACGGCGTGCGCGCCAATATCGCGATCCTGGAGCAGCGCGCCTACGTTCGCGATTTCGACGTCGAGGTCGCACAGGCAAGCATCATCGCCGACCCGCAGGTTGATGTGTTGCAGAGCGGCATGGTGCTGGATGTCACGGCATTTGGTGTGTTTGAACAGCAGGTGCGGATTGTGCGCGCGTTCCAGAGCGCATTGCAGCGGATCGCCAAGGCAGACCCTGGCCCTGACCCGCGTAGCTGGCCGGCCTTTCTCGCACAGATCCAGCAAGCCGCAGAACTGCCACCAGCGGCGACCACGCCAAAGGCACCGACGAAGAAGAACTGAAGCTGCGCGCGCCACGCTTCGTTCCGCCTTGCCGCGATGCTAGAGTTTTGCGCCTAACAACAATCGATGTCAGGCACCGCTCAAATCTGTATCGTTGGTCTCGCTACAATGGGGCAAAATCTTGCCCTGAACATCGCCCGCAATGGCTTTCGAATCGTGGTCTACAACCGCTCATTCGACAAAACCGAGGCCACCATGGCCCGCGCCGAAAAAGGGTGGCAGATGATTGCGGCCAAAACCCCGCAGGATGTCGTGCGCGAGTTGGCGCGGCCGCGGCGCGTGCTGCTTTTGGTGAAAGCAGGCCAGCCCGTGGACGACACGATCGCACTGTTCCTGCCGTTGCTGGAGGCGGGCGACATGATCATCGACGCTGGCAACAGCCACCCCGACGACACTGAGCGCCGGAGTCTGGCTTTGCAAAAGCAAGGCTTCCGCTTCGTCGGCATGGGCGTGTCGGGCGGCGAAGAAGGCGCCCTCTGGGGCCCGAGCCTGATGCCGGGCGGCGAGGCCAGCGCCTACGACGAACTCGCGCCGATCCTGCGCAAAATCGCAGCTCAGGTTGCGGACGGCCCATGCGTGACGCACATCGGTCCCGGTGCTGCAGGCCACTTCGTCAAGATGGTCCACAACGGCATCGAATACGGCGACATGCAGTTGATCGCCGAGTGTTTTGACCTGATGCAGAACGTGCTCGGCATGTCGCACGACGCGATGGCGAAAACGTTTGACCAATGGAACCGCGGCTTTCTCGAATCATTCCTGATCGAGATCACCGCCCGCATCCTGCGCGAGCAAGATCCAGATACGAAGCAACCGCTGGTCGAAATGATCCTCGACAAGGCTGGGCAAAAAGGCACCGGCAGGTGGACTAGCGAACTGGCGCTGCGCTACGGCGTGGCGGTGCCAACGATGCACGCTGCTGTTGAGGCGCGCTGCCTGTCATCGCAGAAGGATCAACGCATGGCAGCGAGCAAGACGCTGACCGGCCCCGGCACCAAGCAGGCAACAGACCCAGCGCTCATCGAAGCGATCCGCGACGCGCTCTATTGCAGCAAGATCTGCAGCTACGCGCAGGGTCTTGACCTGCTCGCCGCCGCCGACGCAGAGAAGAAGTGGCAACTCGACATGTCTGAGATTGCTCGCATTTGGAAGGGCGGCTGCATCATTCGCGCGCGCTTCCTGACCAGCATCCAAACGGCCTACGGCAAGCAGAAGCAGCTGAAAAGCTTGCTGCTCGACCCCGAGCTCGGCGGTTTCCTTGTGCAAAATCAGGCGAAGTGGCGCCGCGTAGTGTCCCTGGCGGCCGAACACGGCGTGCCAGTGCTCGCGATGGGCGGCAGCCTCAGCTACTTCGACTCGTTCCGAAGGGCACGCCTGCCGCAAAACCTCACGCAGGCCCAGCGCGACCTGTTTGGCGCGCACACCTTTGAGCGCACCGACCAGCCGGCGGGCGTGTTCTTCCACCACGAGTGGCGCAGTCAATAGTCGCCGCGCCTGCTAGCCATAGCTGCTAGCCATAGCTGCTAGCAGTGACACCGCGCCTTAGTGACACCGCGCAAGATCACTTTGCGCGGTAGACCTCAACACCAACCTGTTTCTTTTTGCTGACGTTGTCGTTCAGCCATTGCACTTGACGGTCACGGTTTTGGCTGTTGCTAAACACGTTTTGGTTGATCGCGTCGAAGTTCTGCAGTTTCTTGCTGCTGTCCGTTTGCTTGCCAGCCTGCGCTTGCACGGTCTTTGCGGGCTTTGGTGCCATGCGCTCAGGCTGGTGAATGGCGGTGCCGCGGAAGAAGGCATACTGCTGGTCTTTTTTGACCACCACGGTGGCTTTGCCAACAAGTCCGTCGCCGACATAGATGCCGCGCAGGTCAGTCTCGCCCGAACGCACGCTGTCAAAGCCAGAGCCGGTGACCTTGACTTCTGCAGCGGCAAGCACGGCCTCGCCTTGTTTGACGTTGACGCGCAGGCGGCCAACATCGGCCTGCTCCTGCGCCTCAATCTTCAGGTCGCTGCGCAACAACATGCCACTGGCAACCTGATCGCCACCGCGCACCACCGCGAGATAAGCCCCAGGTTCCTTCAATTCCAAATCGATCTGCCGCACCTTGCTGCGGTAGTCGCTGCCATCGCCGAGAACCAGTTCCTTGACGAGCAGCGGCTTGATGCCATGCAATTGCACACCGGCAATGTCATTGAGCGACTTCTCCAGCAGATACAAGCGCATCAAGTCAACCTGGAACACCTGCAGGCTCACTTTGGCGACATTGCGGAACGTGAGATCAAGCTTGGGCACTTGCGAAAGTGCAAAGGTGCTCACCTCTGGCAGCGACAACTGTTTTTGCAGGAAGTAGTCGGACGCTTCACTCGCGTCGGAGAATCGGTCCTTCACGCGTTCGTAGTCAACCAACGCCAGCGCCGGCTCGCCGCGCGCATGGTGGATCTGGCCTTGCAGATAGATCGCGTTCCACTTGTTCTCGCTCTCCGCACGACCGCCTTTGTCGGTCGCAAACTGCTCCGTTGCAACTCGCTGCAGCTGCACAAATGCGAGGTCGTGCTGGCCGAGCGCGAACTGCGCATAGCCGAGGGTGTATAGCAACTCATCAACAAACGGCGATTGCTGATAACGCAGCAACGCGGCCTCGGCGATCGCCTGCGCGGCCTTCAGATCCTTGGCCTCAAGCTGCGTCGTCACCCACGCAAAGGACACTTCCTCGGCCAACGGGTCTTCGGGATGCAGCACCAAAAACTCGCGGAAAGTGGCAAGGGAACGGGCGCGCAAATCCGCGGCCTTGCCAACCTTCTCGTCGATTGGCAATGCAGGATCCATCGCCGCCGCCACCGCCGCAAGTTTTTGGCCGATGCTGTAGCGCGCCACGCGCATCGTCGGCAGGTCGGGATAGGCCATCAGCAATCGGTCGAGGAAGTTAGCCGATGCCTTGATCTCACCTAGTCCTTCCAACGTCGTCGCAACACCTGCATCTTTGAGGAAGCTCGCCTCCGCAGTGCCGCGGAACACCAGCAGCGCCGACTCAAACTCGCCGAGATCGAGGTAGCTCTTGCCGACCACAAGGATCTTGTCAAATGGCACCACCAGATCGGCGTAGCGCTCCTTCACCGCCTCGAAGAATCGAACCACTGCCTTGCTGTCGCCACGCTCGATGGCGAGGAACAGCATGCGGCGCACGACTTCCTTCGCAACGTCATCGCGCAACTGGTAATCAGGCTTCTGCCAATCCGTGAGCAGCCGGTCGAAGTGCTCTGCCGCCAAGGCAAGCGCCGCTTGGCGCGCCTCGCCGGATAGTTTTTGCGCCGCGTCATCCTGAGCCTTGCCCAGGAAAAACAGTTCTGAAGGAGTCAGTGTGTAGCGATCCACTTCGCCTTTGCCCGGCGCATGAATGGTCAACGTTGAGACCTGCCCAGAAGCCAACAGCTCTGGCCGCAGCGCCGAGTAACAGCGCAACGGCAGCGCCCGATAACTACCGGCAAAGCGCGCCTGCAACTCGTAGCTAAACACGCCAGATGAGAGCGAATCGCGCACGAAGAACAGCAGCCGATCTGCCAGTACGTCGACTTGCTCAAAGTCCCCCCGGATCGAAGCGCGCGACACCGAGCACCCGGCGGGGATCGGTTCCTCCACGATTAGCGGCAGCATCCGCGCCTTGTCCGCATCGAGCCGCACCGCAAACGAGATCTGCACCATGGCACTCTCACCCGCCTGCAGCTGCGTGATCGTATTTACGAAGGTCGGGATGTTTTTTCCGACAATCACATCGAAGCCCGACGGCACTATTTGGTCACCAAACCGGCGTGGTGTTGCGCGATAGCTGCGTTCGACGTTTATCAGTCCGGTGTTGCGGTCCGCATCGCGGAAGCCCCGCGCGAAACCAATCAAACTGACCGAATAAAACGCTTCGCCGCCACCAGCAACCGAGATTTGGACCTTGTTGCCACGCGGCTTCAGCCACTCGACCGGCACGACAAAACTCGTCTCGGTGGCGCCTGCTGTGCGCGGCTGCGTGGCAAGCTTTTCACCATTTACCAAGACCACCACCTCGGTAGCACGCACCGGCCCCGCATCACTGCCGCGCGCGAGCGCGAGCAGTTGTAGTGCAGCGGTGGTCGCCTCACTGGTGCCATACGAAGAACCACGGCGTAACTGCTCTACCTGCGAGAGAAGTTTGGTGCCTAGGGCATCACGCTTGTCGGTGAGCAGCAACGCACGCGCTGCCAGCGCGAGGGTCTCGTTGGTCGTATTGCCAGTCACAGCCTGTGGCAACACGCTGCGCAGCGAGTCGATCACTTCAAGCGCAAGCTCTGGCCGCTTTACTTCATGCCACGCAAGCGCGAGGCGGGCAAGGCCATCAACCGACAACCCAATGCGTGCGCGATGCGTCGAGTTGAGCACTTCAAAGCGTGCACGATCAGCCGACGCAAGCGCCCACAACATATCGGCACGCTGTTCTGCGCCTGCCTTGCTGAGCCCCTGCAACAGCCACTCAACAGCACGACTTTGCGGCTCCTCTACCAATAGCAAACCACGGCGGCGCGCGGCGGCGAGGAAGCGCACGAATTGACACGTGCTGCGCAGGTCCGGCAACTTGTTGCCGACCCAAGCAACGCTGCCGTCCGTCAACTGACTCGCGAGCAGCGTCTGCAATAGGCCCTGCGCCGTGCCGAGCAACCGCGCGTGGTCGGCCTTGGTGCCGAGGCTGCAGCGTTCAAGATGATCGAGCACCACCAGTGCGCCAAGACCTTTGCTACTGCGCGCAAGGTTCGTGTCCGCGACCTGCATGCAACTGCGCGGGAGGTAGCCCGTGCCAAGCGCCGCACTGACCAGATCGCGCCCCGGATCGGGACCGAGTTCAACCATCATTCGCAACGCGGAGTAGTCACGCTCCTCGGCAAGCCCAAGCTCAAACGTCGCTTGATCACGTGTGCTGCCAGAACGGCCATCCACCACCTCGGCACCAAATGGCAGCACCGGCAGGACGACTTTCATCCGATCCGAATGCGCCCCCGCGATGACGGAGGCTTCGATCTCGACCGGCTCGGTGTGCGCCGTCAGCGGAAACGAAGCAGCACCTTCACCATGCGCGTTGAGCTTCACCAATGCCGTTTGATCCTGCTGCGTAGCGACCGCCGGCATACGCAACAGCACCTTGCCATCAAGTGCCGCAGTTGTCAGGTTGTGCACGCGGACGGTGATCTCAGTCGTGTCGCCTTCGGTCAGCACGCGGGGCGAAACGATATCCACTTGCAAATCCTGCTGGGTTTGCAGCGACCCAAAAGCCTCCCCAACCGAGGTGTCTGCGGTAACAGCGCGCGCCGTCACCGACCAGCCGGTGTTCAACTGCGGCATGGTGACCTTTGCCACGCCTTGCCCATCAGCAGCCGTGACGATCGCCGGCAACCATGCGCCGGTTTCGCGGAAGTCAACGCGCAGCAGGGCCGCCGCCCCCGCATCGAAGAACAATTCTGCCGAGTCGCTGAACGCGCCATGCTGATTCAGGTAGCCAGCTTTTTCACTCTGATCCGCAGACGCAAACCGGCGCGCAAACTTGAGGCTCCCATTTGGCAGGCTCCCGTCTTTGCCATCGTTCGCGGTGATTGTTTCTGCCAAACCCAAGTTGCGCCGGAACTCAATCGTCTGTTCTTGCTCACCAAGATTGCTGCCAGCACCCAGTCCGTCATGCAGGTTGAGCTGGTTCCGTATCAGCGCCACATTCGCATCCGGTTTCGCAAACTCGTTCGCTGGCTCCCCGGCCTGCTGCTGCAAACCAAAACGGCCGGCCGCACCATCGCTACCGCCACCTTGTAGACCCGCTATTGCTGGCAGCGATTGCGGGCTTGAAGCCGCGGGCATCCCACCAGCATTACCAATAACCGGAGCCGCAGCCTGCGGTCTCGGGGCATCACGACCCAGCTGCCTGGCACTTTCGTCAGGAGCATTCGAATCGCCATCTCTAGTCGTGTCGCCAAGGCGCTGCCGCTCCTCCGCTAGCAGCGCCGCATTCACGCGCCGAGACTTTGCGTCATAGGCCCATGTGCAGCTGCTGCTGGTGCGAAAGTTGGTCTCGCGCACATCGCCATAGAAAAAGCCACCAATCGACGGCGCATTGTCACCGCTTTGCGCGAGCAACGACTGATCGACAATCAGCAGCGCAACTTCCGCAACGACTGGCTTGCCCTGCGAGTCGCGCGCCGTGATAAAAACCTCGATGGACGCACCGGGCTTTGCTGCAGCGGGAACCTTGAGCTCGATGTGCAAATCGCGCAGCACGCGAAACGGACAGTCCTGCGTGTGCAACCGGTTGCCGTCGATCATCGCAATTCCCAGCGCAAAGTTTGGCGCGTGCTCAGCGCGCACTGCCAGTTCAAGTAGCGACTCGCCCGCCGGCAGAAGCCGCGTCTCATAACTGAGGATGCCGTCACCTTGCCAGGTCAGCAGCGCGAGCTTTTTGCCGGCGCGATTCATGACCTTCAGGGTCGCCGTTTCGCCAACCTGATAGGTCGATCGATCACTGAGCAGCCGCAGTCGCGTTTGATCGTCGTCACCAGAGATCGTGAGCAGCATCTCGCCGCTGACCGGATTGCCAAAACGATCCGCGCAAAAGGCACGGACCCGATACTGCCCGCCCACATCCGCAGCGAACGAAACCTTAGCTTTGCCACCCTTGTCCGTGGCCGCAGGCTTGCGAGCCACCTCGCGTTCCACTAGCTCGCCGCGCGCCTTGCCTTGCTCTAACTTCGCCAACGTGAGCGTTAGTTCCCGCAGCAGCGGCTTGCCCGACGGATCGGTGAGCTGCACTAAAATCTCAAACGTCTCCTTCGCCAAGTAGACGCTGCGCGATGCCTTTAGCACTGGTGTGAACTCGGTGGTCACAATCGGCACAACGACGCTGGTCGTGACTGATTCAGCGACCAGTTCCGCAGTAAGAGGTGCTAGTGCCTCCTCGGCAAACTCAGTGGTCGGGAACACAAACTCCAACTCGCCCGCGGCGTTTGTCACGCCAGTGCGCTCGATCGTGCCGCCCTCCGGCAGACTCAGGCGGTAGCGCACTTCTTTGCCAGCCGCGGGCTCCCCGTAAAACCAGCTTGCGAGGAAGCGGCCACGAATCTCCTCCCCGCGATAGACCACCGGTTCTGACAGCTCTGCGCGCAGCGACAATCGCGGTCGCTCATACTTGCCAACTAGAAACGTACACTGCGCAACGGGCTCTGTGCGGCCTTCGACATCCACGCCGATGCGCCATTCGCCCGGCTCTGCCTCCGTCGGCAGATCGCATTCCGAGGCAAACGAGCCAAACGCGGTGAACGCCACTTTTTGCTGCAGCAACACGCGGCCACTTGGGCTCCACAATTGCACGCGATAGCCCTGCGCCTGCGGCAGTTGGTACACAAAGTCCTTCACCTCGCGCACGATGCCCTTCCACTGCACGCGCTGCCCCGGCTGATACAGCGGCCGGTCGGTAAACAGGTAGCCCTTCTGTAACAGGCCAACCGAATAACCCATGCCTGATAGATCAATCGAACTGGCACAAGAGCCACCGGCGGCGATCGCAAAGACGCTCAGTTGATCGCGGTTCTTCAGATCATCGCCACGAAATCGGTATGCGCCGTCGCTGCCGGTGAGGCCCTCCGCGATCACTTTCTGGCCATCACTGAGCAACACCTTCACGCCAGCCTCGGGCCGATTTTCTTTGCAGTTCTGGGTGAACACAAAGAACTCATGGCGGCTCGACTTTGCGATCAACGCGAGATCGCTGATCAGCACCAGCGTGGTCGCCTCCAGTTCGCGGTCATCGACCTTGATGATGTAGGCACCGGGCTCGCGGAACGGCAGCGCCACTTCGCGTTTGGTTTCGCGGTAGCGAACATAGTCCTTCACCGCGCTATCCGTGATTTGGTCGGGGGCAATCACCTCGATGTCGAGGCGCGACACATCACCCACCGTTTGAGTCGCGCGAAAATAGTCCTGCAGATCAAGTCGGTAGATCCGCACGCGCACCGTCTCGATGTTGCGCGACGTCAACTCAAACACTGGCGCCTCGTCCGTACGAAACACCCGGTCGGTGTGCAGATGCAGATGCTTCTGCAAGAGCCGCTGAATGCGGTTGGCGGCCTCCCCCTGCATCGGCCCGAAGGTCACCGCACGGAACGCGTGCAGTGCCTGCTCGTAGTCAAACGCCTTCTGCTCAAAGATCTCGCCAATGGCAAACTGTGCAGCAGAACTTTTATCCCGCCCCGGATACTTGCTGACGCAGCGTGCGAATGCAGCGCGCGCCTCGTCATATTTTTCTTCCTGCCGCAGCATGTCGCCAAGCAGCCACAACACATCCGGGTTGCGCGGATCAAGCGGGTAGTCGCGCTCAAACTTCTGGAACAGGTCCCGCGCTGTATCAAACTTGGTTTTGCCAGCCACATACGCTGCAAATGCCATGGCGTATTCGGTGTCAACGATCGCGCGCTGCACTCGTTCCCATTCGCCGTGCGAAGGATGCTTCTGCAAGTACTCGCGCCAGGCAACGATTGCCGCTTCGCTTTTATTCTGCGCATGGAGAACGTCGCCCAGCATCGCGCGCGCCAAAGCGACTTCATTTATGCCGCTGTCGGCGCGGGTCGCGAGAAACCGCTGCAACGCTGCATACGCGTCGTCGCCGCGACCGACGTTGCGGTAGCACTGCGCAACCAAAAACTGCGCGAGCTTGGCATTCGGGTGCTCAGGATACTGCTGTTCAAATTGCTGCAACGCGCCAACCGCACGCTCCAGCTGCGATGGCACTGGTGCAGGCACGCCGTAACACAATGCAACCTCATAGGCCGCATCACCGCCTTCGGGCGACTTTGGCGCCAGCGTCCGCAGGTCGCGCAACACGGTGCGCGCGCCAGCAAGATCGTTGGTCGCGCGACGACTCCTGCCAAGCGCCAACATTGCCGCCAGTTTGCCATTGGCGACATCCAGCTGCAGCGTGAGCGGCACCATTCGTCCAATCGCCTCGGGATGCTTGCCGAGCGCCTGCAATGCCATCGCTGCGTGCAATCGCACCATTGAACCCGCCTCGGGCTTTAGCCCGAGATCGAGCGCGAGATCAGAGAACAAAACGACACGCGCGTGGTCCGGCGGCTCTTTGGCCTGCGCTTTATCGGCGAGACCGAGGTAGGTAGCTGCCAACTCATTCTTGCGGTCAAGTCCAATCAGTCGCTCGATGCAATCGCGATACACCTGCGCTGCACCGCGCACATCCCCCTGCGCCTCAAGCGCCTTTGCCTGCTGAAAGCGCGCAGCCGATAACAACCCAGAACCCGGCAACTCGGTCGTCAATCGGCCAAAGCTGGCCACCGCGTCTTTGGGCCGGCCACAAAGCAACTGTGCTTTGCCGAGCAAGAACAAGATCCGATCGCGATCCGCCGAGGGCGCTGCGGGCAACAGTTCTTCAAGCGCAACAACGGCGGCGGCGTACTGCCGTTGAATCAGGAGGTCTTCTGCCAAAACGGGGCCGAGCCAGCGCACGGCCGCAAGCACCAGCAACGAGGTGGCGAGCAGGCAGAACAACGCAACACGGCGAGTTGTGGACATACAATTGCGCAATCAGGGGGGACCTTGGGTCCCAATGACAAAGCCATACGGCCGAAGTTCCAAGAACTTCCAACAGAGACCGCGCGCGTCGATTCGGCCCAGCGTGACGCTACTACAAAACGCACGTCGCAGGAATCCGAAGGCAGCGACCCGGAGCGAACTTCGTCGATGCGGGCAGCGAGCGAATGAAAGGTCTACAAAATCCGGATCTGCAGCACTGGGGCGACGCCCATTTCGCGCACGCCCACAGTCGAAGTAACACCACTTGCCCAAACCCGCGCCACTGGCTCAAAACCGCAGATCTGCATCTTCTTGCCGACACTGGTGATCACACCCAGCGCGTTGGCCGAGGCATTGAGGTTGCCTGCCTGGTAACGCAGCCAGGTGCCGAGCAATCGCGGCATATTGGGCACCGAGAAGGTGAACACCGAAGAGCCGTCGCCCTGGCTCGTGTGAAAGAAGACCGCCGATGGATCCGTTGCGAGGTAGCACGAAGGCGCACCAAACGAGGTGAGATCGTATGGCAGCAATAGCCCATTCCAGAGGCTTGCCTCCAATGTGCCAAACGACAGCATGACGAGGCTATTTGGCACCGCGTCTAAGGTGCGAATGACCAACGGGTATCCCCAGAGCACCTGCGTGCTCGCACTTTCGACGCGCAGCGGAATTCCGGTCGGTGGCGCGCAGGCGGTCGGGCCAAATGCGATCTCCGGACTGTCGCAGACGAATGTCGCGTCCAGCGAATAGCTGCCTGGCGGTTGGCTATAGACCAAGATCTCAAGCAGCAGCGCACCACCATTTGGGTTGTAGGCAAACGGCACTGACAGCTGGATCGGCGACAAGAACGGCGACGGTGCTGCAGCGGTGGCCTGTCCTGCGAGCGTGAGCAGTGTGCGCGGCAACACGATGGTCTCATCGGCACCGCGATTGGTGGCGAAGTCAGTGCTCATCGCAACGAGCGATACGGCCATGGTCGACAACCGCATTTCGCAATCGACGATCTTGCCCGCGCCAATCACATTGCCGTCAAAACGGAATGCCAGTTCGGTGATCGTTCCTGGGCCCGAAAACAACAAACGATCATAGGCGCATTGCACGCGGACTGCCGAGCTGCGACCAAACGGCACATTGGTATTCGTGGTGCCCTCCACAGCCGAATGCGAAGCTGGCAGCACCGCCAGGGTTTGGGACTGAGCGTGAGCAGCGAACAGCAACGTAATAAGCAGCGTGAGTCGAACCATGGCATGGTCGTCATCGACTCGCCTAGGTGTGAACCTTGATTCGCCACTGCATAGCAGCCGATGGAACACCGCTTGCGCCTGCCACCAGAACGCCGCTGTGACCTCTTAGCCGTGCTCGCCGATGAACGGCCGATGCTGCCGCTGCTTCGTCAACTGCGCGAGTCAGGGTTCCAGGTCGACGTGGCCTGCGATCTCCGCAGCGCACAAAAAGTGTTCTTCGCCGCCGGCGGTCACGACTGCATCGTGATCGGCCCCGATGTGGCGCCCGGCATCGCCGATGCGGTGGTCGGTTCGCTGCGCGACGTCGATCCACTTCTGCCAGCCGTCACGTTTGGCCGCGTCCTCACGCGTGCCGTAAAATCGTGCCGCACAACCTCAGTGCACTTTCATCCGGGATCGCGCGCAGGACATGGCGCGCTATTGCGCTTTCTACACGGGCTGCCCGACAAGCGATGAATCGCAGGCTGGCCGCTCAGCGCATCGCTTCAAGCCGATTGCCAGCAGCCCTCAGATCGAGCATCTCACTGACGCGCTCGACAAGCAGCGCACCGGCCTCGAGTGCACAGAGGCCACCAGAGTAGATGTTCGAGATCACCGTGTATTCAAACGCGATCGCCGCGTTGCGACTGTAGGTCGCCGCGACACGCTGCACCTCGGGATTACGCAGATGATAAGCGAGATACGCGGACAGACTGCGCGATGCGAGTGCGTCACCACCTGGCCGCTCGCCGATCAAGCAGATGACGAGTTCGGCATCGAGACACTGGGCCAGATCTTCGGCGAGTTTTACGCGGCCGTATTTTGCCAGCAACGGTTGCCCAAAAGAGATGCCGCGCGCCTTCAGACCATCGAGCAACACGTTCATCAGGTCATCGAGGTTTGCGTGCACGGCTTCTGCGGAGAGCCCGTCCGTCACCACAATCTGCACTCGGGCGGACTCATGCTGCAAGGCTGCACGCGAATCGGCAGTAAGTCGCGCACCGAGGCTTGCGCTATTTAGATGCGCTTCGCGCGAGGGGGCTTTAGTCGCCACTAACCGCATCCCCCAGCGCGTCTTGATCTCGGCAACTCGCAAGTCGGCATACACCGCATCGCGCGCTGCGGCCTGGTCAGCGAGCACCCGCCGCTGGACGTTACTCGCAGGTCGCGGCCCAGCGGTGGCAAAGCCAGGAACGCACGGGGTGGCTTTGATCAGTTCCTCAAACTCAGCTTGGCTGGCGCAGAACTGACTCGGATCGCCCCAGCGCGGGCCACGTAACACCTCCCCATCAGCATTCAGGACGAAGATGCCGCGCTCACAGGCCCATGCCAGGTACTCCGCCGCAGGCTGCTTGCCTGACACTTCGCGCAAGGTCTGCACGTCGTGCCCACTGGTGTCAAAGTAGGCGAGCATCCGGTCGGTGTTGAGCGCCACATCCATGTAGAAGTTGGCGCCCGCCGCGGTGAGCAATTGCGTGGCGATCTGCTGGCTCTCAAGGCCAATGTGGGCGTGCAATGTAAAGCACGGCGCCATGCCCATCGGTAGCCCCATCAGCTTGCCCATGAAGTGATCCTGCAAGTTTGCGAGCACCATTTCACGACCGTCTTTGTGCGTCTCTGGGCCAATAAAGCCGGTGACATTATTGACCATGAACGGGTCGTAGCGACGTGCGAGGCCATAGCACAACGCTTCCGTCGTCGTCATATCCATGCCGTGATGCCGCCCGTAGGTGAACTCACTGCCCTGGCCCGTCTCGAAATAAAGGCACTGCTTGGCGGTCCCCTTCAGCGCGCCAGATTCGCGCATCTGAGTCAGGGCCTGGTCGAGCAGTTCTACCGTGATGTCAAACTCGCGCAGGTTTGCATCCTCAGTGCCCGCGAGGCTCTGAAACATCACCTCGACCGGGGTGCCGCGTTGCAGGCAAGCTAACTGCGTCTTCAAATGGGAAAGCACACAGACTTGCGTCGGCGCACCGGTCTGCGCCCGCAACTCCGCAAGATGGCGCAGCAACCGATCCACATTTTCAACCGTGTCCACGGCGGGATTGCAGCCAATCAACGCATCGCCAGAACCGATCGACAAACCCCAGTAGCACAGCAACGACAACCCGCGCAGGTCGTCCGTGGGATGATTGGGCTGCAGCCGCGACGATAGTGTGCCGCGCGCGCCAAGCAACGTGCGCGCCTTGGTCACCTTCCGCACGCGCGACGCGATCAAGATCAGCTCGTGCACATCGCACAGCTTGGCGATCGCAGCGACCATCGGCCCCGTCAACGCCCGCCCGATCGCGGCGATGCGCTCGCCAGTCGCACTCAGCAACTGGTCTTTGAGATCGCCGACTCGCAGCGATGCCAAGCCAGCAAAAGTGCTGTGGTCAATGTCGTAGTTGACTCGCATGACGCGATCGACCTGCCCGCGGTCATCGGTCAGCGGATTGTTGTAGAGATGCAACAGGGTGAGCTCTGCAAGTAAGCCGCGCGCTGCCTCGCGCTCACTCTCAGAACGCGCAGCGAGACCCGCGTTGCGGTCGCCAGCCTTGTCAAAATCCGCCGCGCCAAGCAGCGCCTTGAGGCCATAAAACGCGCCATAGTTCTGCATCGGCAAAACCGGCGGCACCTGTACGGAATCGAGCGGTGTCAAGCTGTGCATCACGTTGCCATCATCCCATACCAAAAAAGGAGACCGGAACAACTTGCTGCGCTGGCGCACCAATTCGCACGAACTGGGCGGCACGTGGTTCGATTTCGTCGATCACCACGAGCGCGGCGGGCACTGCTCCCCACGCGGTCGCGTAGTGCCCCAAAGCCTTACCAGCATTCACATCGACCAACAACGCGATTGGACGATCCGCCGGCAGCGCCGCCTGCCGCAATGCCTTTGCAATCGCATCCCCAACTTTGCGAACGACCGCTGGATTGGCGGTGCCGAGCACCACAAAAAAACAGCCGCCGTTGCGGCTCGTCTCAATGAGGCTCAGCAATTCGAGCCAATGCCGTTCCGTGGTCTCACTGTTTACGACCCCCAGAAGCGGCAGGTCGCGCATCGGCAACAGTTCGGCACGCGGCAGATAGATCGACGCGCCCGACACCATAGTCGCATGTCGCATCATCCCCATACTGGTCACGCGCCCCGCATGTTGCGAGGGAAGCGGCTGCATGCGGTTGGACCAGCGCGGCTTTGCCAGCAACGAGCGCGCCAGATCAACCCCGAGATCCCCAAACGGTGTGATCCCCGGATCCTTGCCCGCGAGCAGGTCAGACATCAAAGCACCAACTCCACCCGAGAACGTCACCACCGCATTGGCACTCGAATAAGGCCCTCGATACTCCGCCTGCACATGCAACTGCGCGGCTTGCGAACGACCGGCTGCGGGCGCACCACTCACGACACGAAACAGCAGGTCTTCATAGAAGCCCAGCAAGGCATCGACGTCGCTGCGTTCGAGCACTTCGCCGATGCGTGGCCTGATGCCAAGCTCTGCAAATGCCGCCTGTGCATAGCTTGAAAGGCCGGCTATCACGTAGCTGCCAGGCACCACGCGGACATGCCGCGCGCCAACCAGCACGCAGCCCGTGGCGGTGATCTCACCGTTGCTGCCGAGTGCCAGGTTGGTGGTCCCACCACCGATGTCGAGGTTGAGAAAGGATTCCTGCGGTGCCGCCCTCGACAACGCGGCGGTCCCCCCCATAAACGCCAGCCATGATTCGAGGCGTGGATCGTCCGCCGTGGCAACCACGCCTTCGCCGATGACACCGCGCAGCAGGGTGATCAGTTCGCTCGCATTTTTGCTCTGCGCCGCGAGACCGGTGAGCAATGCGCCACCACCAAACAGCGGTGCCGTCAACGCGGCGGCGCTAAGCCAACCGAGCACGGCAGCCTGCAACGCAGCAAGGTCTAGCAGCCGCTCGCCCTTCATCGGCGTGAAGATCATCGGCGAACGATAACGCTCGATTACATCGGTAAGTTCCATGCGACCACTGACGCGACTCTTCGTGACGCGCGCCGTGGCAAATACCGCACTGCTGGTCGTGGTGCCAAAATCAAAGCCAGCCAGAGTTAGGAGCTCAGGCACGATCGAAATCCGGGCCGGGCGGTGTTGCATGCTTTGCAGCGAGCATGTTCGGCGAACCACGAAAGCGGCGGCGCTCAAGGCCATACCACGCAACCACAGCGAAGCTCAAAGCCAAAGCGACCAGATAGAGCCCCTTCTCGTTGGGCGGTTGCACACCGATCAGCAGCAATAGGCCCGCCCCCAAAATGCATACCACCGCTAACAGACGGAAATACCCACCGAGCGTCCAAGGGCCAAACTGAGTCCAAGTCTTACCGATGGCGCATAAGCCGAGCACCGTCGGCAACAGATACGACAGATACAGGAAGATCACGCAGACCGTCGTGATCGTCGAATAGACCGGCGTGTAGAGGGTGAAGGCGATCACGAGCACAGCGACCACCCAGATCGCCACCGCCGGTGTTCTGCGTGTCTTGCTGATCCGCTTCAGATACTGCGACATTGGCAAGCCGCCATCGCGCGCAAACGCGTAGGCCATGCGCGACGCCGAGGTCACGGTCGCTAAGCCGCACAGATACTGAGCGATCGCAATGCCGACATAGAGCGTCGTCGCCAGCGACGTGTTCAAGGTCTTACTGATCGTCCAGAACACCACTTGATCGCCTTGCTGCGCCGCCTGATTTAGATCGGGCATCGCCAGCACGATTGCACACAGCATCGCATAGCCAAAGACCCCCGAAACCAAGACCGAGCGCACGATGCCGCGCGGGACATTGCGCGATGCTGCAATCGTCTCCTCGGAGGTGTGCGCCGAGGCATCAAAGCCGGTGATCGTGTAGGCCGGCAGCATCAAGCCGAGCAAAAACAACCAACCGATCGATTCGCCGCGTGGCCATACCGGTGCGGATTCAGGCAGCCCGCTGTTGTTGGCAAACGTGACGAGCCGTGAAAAGTCCAGCGCTGGTGCAGCCACCAACAAACTCACGGTCAATACGGTCGCTACAATCAAGATCAGAACGCCACTGAAATCGGTCAGCCGGGTGGTCACCTTGATGCCGAGGTGATTGATCAGGGCCTGCGAAATAGTGATCGCCGCAACGCCAAAGATCTGCAACCACTCCTGTGCAGCGGCGGGCAACGACGCAGCATCGATACCGAGCGCCGGCAACATCGCATTTCTGATGAATAGAAACGTGCCCACGTTGATCGCAGCGAGCACCGTGATCAGCCCAAACAGATTGAACCACCCAGTTAGCCAGCCGTAGCCGCGCCCGCCCAGTAATGCAGCCCAATGATAGAGCCCACCCGCGGTCGGAAATGCCGAAGCGATCTGCGCCATTGTGCAAGCAAATGCGAGCGACAGGAGCGTACCGATCGGCCAACCGAGCCCGATTGCAGCGCCGCCGGCAGCGCTAAAGCCGAGATGGAAAGAAGTGATGCCCCCAGCCAGGATGCAGATGATCGACAGTGAGATCGCGTAGTTGGAGAAGCCGCCCATGCTGCGCGCAAGTTCTTGGCGGTAACCCATCCGCGCCAACGTCGCTGTATCTTGGTCCATTCTTCGTCTACCCAATAAGCGGTCCTGCCCGGCTACGGCACAAAACCTAGAGCTACGCGGTCGCAAGCAACGGCTCTGTTGCGAGCCGGCCTGACTCAACCGTATCGAGAAACGCCGATCCGCCAAGTTGAACGGGGGCTCAAGCCTGCGGTCGACAAACGATCTTATAAGTGAGGCAAACAGATCTACGACCAAGTGCTCTACACAAAAATCGCGGGTAACCGTTCGCGAACGTAAGCCACAAGCACTCTGTGCAAACTGAGACCATCACCATCGGCACGGGCATGCTGAGTGGCGTCGATGCCGTGCCGATCACCGTCGAGGCAACCACCCGTTCTGCGAGCGACGGCACGCCGCGCATCCTCGGCCTCGTCGATGCGGCCGTGCGCGAGGCCTACCACCGCGTCCTGCACGCGTTTTACGCGTTGTCGCTGCCGCAACCACGCGGCGTAACCACGGTCAACTTTGCGCCAGCGGCGATCCGCAAGCAGGGTGCGGGCTTCGACCTGCCGTTGGCAATCGCACTGGCTGGGGCGGCGGGCATGTTTGGGCCAGAACGAACCAAAGACCTCTGCGCGTTCGGCGAAGTGAGCTTGCGCGGCCGCCTGTTACCAGCCCGCGGGGCCATCAGCGTGGCGCTTGGCGCGCGGGCGCGCGGGGCACACACACTGATCTGCAGCACGCCGGATGCTGGCCTCTGTGCTGGCATCGACGGACTCTGCGTGATCGGCGCGGAGACGCTGGCGGATGCACTGTTCTTCGTGACCGGCCAACGTGACCTCGCCCCAGTGCCCGCAACGCACACCGTTACCCCACCGTCGTCCCTCGACCTGATCGATATCCGCGGCCACACGACCCCCAAAATCGCCCTCGCGGTGGCGGCTGCGGGTGGCCACAACTTGTTGTTCGTCGGACCGCCAGGCAGCGGCAAGAGCGCCCTTTGCAGACGCATGCCAGGTCTCCTGCCACCACCCAGCGACGCCGAGTGGTTAGCGATCCTGCAGGTCCACACCGCCGCCGGACTCGCCGGCATGCCACCGCGCCAGCGACCACTGCGCGCGCCCCATCACACGAGTTCCTGCGCGAGCCTGCTCGGCGGCGGTATCGACGTTCGCCCAGGCGAAGCGACGCTGGCTCACAACGGCGTTTTGTTTCTCGATGAGTTGCCTGAGTTTCGCCGCGACGCACTCGAAGCGCTGCGCCAACCACTAGAGGACGGCTTGATCACGGTGGGCCGCGCCCTAAAGACCATAACCATGCCCGCAAACTTCACGTTGGTCGCCGCCATGAACCCGTGCCCTTGCGGCTACCGAGGTCACCCGGCTCGGCCATGCCAGTGCTCGCCCGCCGCAATCGCGCGCTACCGCAACCGCATCTCAGGCCCACTGCTCGACCGGATCGATTTGCAAGTCGAAGTGCCAGCGCTCGACCCTTTGGTGTTCACCGTGCCCCGCGACCATAGCCAATCGACCGCAGTGTTTCGCGCCCGCATTGAGGAGGCACGTGCGCGACAAGAACGACGCAACAAAACCTTGGGCGAGCCGGGAGCCAATGCGCGCCTCGACGGCCGCGCTCTAGAAGCCGCCTGCGCGCCGATTGCAAAGCTCGAACCCCTACTCCAAGAACTGATGCACCTACATCGACTTGGCGGGCGCGCGCGAGTGCGTGTCTTGCGCGTGGCTCGCACACTAGCAGACCTTGCCGAACGCGATTGTGTGCAAGCCGAGGACGTGCTCGAGGCCGCCGCATTGCGCGGCTATGCGCGGCAGTTTACGCCCTGAGGTCTGCCCGCACTGAATTTGCTCGCACCGGGTTTGCTCGCACTGAATTTGCTCCAGTCAAAGCACGCAGATCGCCGTATGCCCGTTACTTCTCTTGCCCCGCTGCTGGCAGGCGCACCATCGGCCGCTTCTTTGGCGCCGCTTTTTCCGTTGGCGCTAACGCAGGCATGCCCGATGGCATTCCCGACGGCACTCCTGCGGGATCCGCCGCTGGCGCCAAAGCTGACGCAGCCGAAGAATCACTTTTGCGCATCGTGGCGGCTACTGGCGCGGGTTTTTCCTTTGGCAGCAGCAACGTTATTGCCTTGCCGTCGAGTTCAAGGTGGGCAACCACCGCTAAAAAATCCGGGCGCAGCTCGGCGATCTCGGCTGCGGGCGCAGCGCAACGCAGCAGCAAGAACCGGTCATTCCATGGCACAACAACCAGCATTGCAAACCCGTCACGGTCGCCATTCTTGCCCTGCGCTTCAAACAGCAAGGCCATGCGATCGCGAACCTTGATCGTTTTCCTTGCCGAGATACGAAAGCTCGGCTGCAGCAGGTGAAACCATCGCTCGATGGATTCACCGGCACTGCTGAGTTTTACGCCGGCATCAAGTTGATCGAGCACGGACAACGAAATCGTGGCGTTGTGCAGCGCGCAACGCATGGCAACCATGCCTTCGACATCGGGCAGCACCTGCCACGCAGGATTGGGTAGCCAGAGGCCAAACTTGCCGCTCGCCTCCACGGCAAACGCCGCCGGCTGACTTTCAATGCGCTCGACGGCCGCCTGAGCGAGGTCCACGCTGCTCGGCAATGCGACCAGTGATGGCCCTGAGACCTCGCGGCGCAACAGGCGACCAGAGGCATCGAGCCAAATCACATTGCGCATCACACCCGCAGTCTCTACCTGCTCGGTGACATGCACGGTCTTTCCTGCGATCATCACCGTGCGAAAGCGATCCGCACCGTAGCTCCGCTCCACAAGCTCTTCGATCGCCGCATCGAACACCGTGGCGACCAAAGCAGCACCCTTCGTGGCTTGCAGCGTTCGCATCAGCAACGGAAAAGTGTCAGTCTCGCGCCATGGCAATTCACGCTGATCGCGACCGTCCTTCCGCAGCCGATCCAAGTGCAGAACTTGACCTTCAACCTTGGCCTCGACGATGCGTTCGTGAAGCACGCGTGCCGCGCGCCCCTCTGGTGAGCTTGGGAGGAAGCCCACAACTTCTTCACTGACCCGTTCGCGAAAGTAGCAGCTGACCGGCTGCAACTCGGCGTCGGCGGATTCGATAGCAGTGACCTGGAAGTGCTGCTTGCCAGTGGTGAACTCCCACTCTTCCGTGAGCCGCAGCCCGCCATCTGCGGCAGCAGCGACGGTGCTGTGCAACCAGCCGACCGCCTTGCCAGTCGCATCGTGCAACGTGCACCACTCATCGCGCGGCGGCAGCAAGGCAATCAACGGCGACGGCACTGGCGCACCAGCACCACGCCGGATGGCCGCGATCTGGCTCGTGCGGAAACCGACCATGGAGTTCGGCGAAAGCTCGATCTCCAAATAGTTGCCGCGCTCGAGCACGATCCGACCTTCGATCGATTCACCGCCCAGCAGCTCGATGATATCGAACCTCTGGGGCACTGGCGCCTGTGGCACCATCGACCAAACCATCGAACACAACAGGACCGTGATCATGCGCAAGCTCCGTGGGGGGATCGGACGCGTCTCCTATCGGTCCACCCGCGCCAAACACTTGATCAATTTTTCGACAATCCGCGGTGAGCCGCCCACAGCAAGGCGAGTCCAGGCACCATTGGGATCAGCAACAGCCACCAAAAAGGCACCCCGAGCAACGCGCCAAAAAAACGGCACCACAGATGCCGGAAGCCGCGATCTTCCCAACGGTCTGGCGCCTTGGTGTAGTCCGCTTTTGTGCTGGTAATACCAAACAGTGGTTCGATCGTGAACTGCGCGCCGTTGCGCGGCTTGCCATTGTCGTCCTCAAAGCCACCTGTGAGCGACCGCCATGCGTAACTCCAGTTTGCATGAACCGGTGAGAAGCGCGGCTGAAAACTGAAGTGGTCCGCCGTGTCGTCCTGCACACTTTTAAAATCAGCTTCGCTAATCGTGCCGTCAGCCAGCCGCTGCGCATACATCGCTTCGACACCCTGCGCCGCTAGTTGCTGCACGCCTCGAGTCGGCGCAATCACCGAGGTAACTGACAGCGCGATGCCAAGGCACAGCAGACAGCGAAAGGTGCGCGGCCAGAGCCGGAAAGGCTTGCCCTGCGGCAGCGCCAGTGCGAGCAGCATAACCACGCTCGGGGTGACATAGCGTGCGCCCCAGCACTGGCCTGATTGCCAGCCATTGGTCTGGCCAAACAGCACGATGGGAATCGCAAACAGCACCCACGCGAGCCAGCGCAATTGCATCGGCACAGCTCGGCGCGCAGCCTGCGGCAGTGCTAACCAAAGCATCGGCGACAACCACAAAATGCCTTTGCCTGCGGCGATGCAAAGCTTGGTCGCGCCAAACCAAATCGGGTAGTTGAACCACGATGCAAACGGCGGATAGCCGGTGTCCGCGATGCTGCCGTGGCGCGCATAGTTGACGCTGCACAGCAGCACAAGAAAAGGCAGCCCGCCGAGCACAAAAAAGACCACCGCAAACGGCCTTGATCGACGCCATAGCGCGAAGAGCACCGCGAGTGCTAGCGGCGGCACCATCAGGGCATGCGGATAGCGAGTGAGCGCGGCCATTCCGGCAGCAACTCCACCCAGTAGCAACGTGATACGCCGATCCGATCCTTGGTGCACGCAAACCACGGCATAAAGTGCTCCCAGAAGGCATGCCATCCCTGGACCATCGCTCAACGTTTCACGCGCAAACGCAAAGCACTGACTGCCAAACAAAACTGCGACCGCGACCAATGCAGCCTCGCGCCGCGTGCAGCCAAACAGCAGCGCAATCAGCAGCAACAGCAAAAAAATCGTGGCGCCACTCGCGGCTGGCAGCAACAGCGCGACGAGCATCTGATCAAACACAAACATGCCAAACACATAGTTGTCGCCAGCAGCTTCTCGATAGCGCGCTTCGATCTCAGGGAATGCCCGATTCAGCACTTCGCCTAGCGCAACGCATGGCACCAATAGCCACACATGGCCCATCGGAAACCACACGTAGCGCAGTTCACTGTTCTTGCCCCGCTTGCCGTAGCGCGGCACGGGTTCCGCCTCATGACTGACGATCTCATCCGCGATCAATCCCTCGGCTAGCGATTCGGCGCCATGCGCGCTTGGCCGCAGCCCAGAATCCGAGCGCAGCAAGAGTGCACGGGCAGCGTGCATCGTCATTGCCGAGTCCACCGACTCCAAGTTGCCATTCGCCACCGCAACGAAGGTAAAAAACAGACCAAACCAAATCTGTAGCAAGGTCCGCCTGCGTGGCATCGACGGACATGAAGCAAGTGGCGGGTTCACTTGCCGACTCCGGTTGACAGCCACTTCGGGATCACTGCGGGATCGACACCAAGGATCGGCAGCGACCAAAACCAGAGACAGGGCAGCAGTAGCAGCGCCGCGATCAAGTCGAGCGCAAGACCCGCGCGCGCCATCTGACCAAAGGTAATAAGCCGACTGCTAAAGACGATGGTGTTGGGCGGCGTCGCGATCGGCAACATGAAGCCGCACGAAGCAGCGATTGTCGCCGGCAACATCAGCATCAGCGGATCCATCTGCGCAGCGATGGCACCATCACGCAAGATCGGCAAGAACAACGATGCGATCGCGGTGTTGCTAGCGACTTCACTCAGCGCCGTGATCCCGAGCACGAGCACCAACAACAACAGCGCGGGGTGCACGTTGCCGATCAGCGGCCGCATTGCTTCGCCGAACGCGCGCGACAATCCAGTAGGCAGAAACGCATCGGCCATCGCAATGCCTGCGCCGAGCAAAAACAGCAGATCGAACGGCATCTTGCGGGCAATTTCCCAGGTCATGAGGCGCTCGCCATGTTTCGTGCCGGCCGGCAGCAGCAACAGGGCAATCGCCACCGCGACCGCAACTGTGCCATCAGCGATGTATCGATCGCGCTCGCCAGGCGGCACCAAGTAATGGGCCCAACCGTGGATCACTTGTCCGGCACCGAGCGTGATGTCAGAGCGCGTCATCCACAACAGCACCGCGATCGCAAACACCCACGCCACCCGCTTCTCAGGCGTAGTAAGGGCAGGTAGGGCGCGCGCCTCGGCCAGCAGTTCATCCCCCCTGAAAAGCCGCATCCGAGGAATCGGCAAGGCCAAGTGTGTGATCGCATAGCTAGCGGCTACCGAAAGCACGATCGCATACGGCGCAAAGGCCAGCGTCCAGCCAAGGAATGACACGGGCGCAGCGCCTTGCTCCACCAACTTGTCATAGCAGCCAAAGAACAGCGCATTGGGCGCCGTGCCGATCGGCGTGCCCATGCCGCCGATCGAAGCACCAAAGGCGATCGCGCACATGATCGCGGCACCGAAGTTTTTCGCGTGCTTGCCGTTGAGTTCGCCGAGCGACAACGTGCGCTCTACCAACATGGTGCCAATCGGCAACAACATCAACGCGACTGAGGTGTTGTTGATGAACATCGAGATGCAGGTCGCCGCGAGGAAAAAGCCAAGCACGAGCCGGCGCGGGTAAGGGCCGACGATTGTGATCACTCGCAGCGCCACGCGGCGGTGCAGTCCCCAGACCTCAATCGCCTGCGCCAACACGAAGCCACCGCCGAACAGCCAGAGGATCGGATCGCTGTAGCCTCTGGTGACCTCGGCCGTCGACTGCACGCTGAAGATTGGCAACAACAGAAGCGGCAACATCGACGCGGCGGCGATCGGCATCGCCGAGAGCAGCCAGCACATGGTGGTAAACGCGGTAACAAACAACAAGCGCAGCGCTGCCTGCGGTTGCACATCGGCGGCGAAGGGCAAAAACTTCCCCGCGTATGCCGCCACTGCGGCGATGCCGAGGGCGAGCAGGATGCGAAGGGGATGCACTTCCCGAGCGATCACCACGAGTGCCCCAGGCGCCATCGTTACCGCACCTCCCGCTCGACAGATTCCGTGACCCACTGCAGGTATCCCGGTAGGCCAGCCACGACCGGGATGACGAGAAACTCAGGCACCTCATACGGATGCAGTGAAAGCAATCGACTTTGCAATGCCTGCAGGGCAGCGCGGGTCGTCTTGATCATGAAGAGCGTCTCCTCAACATGCAGCAGCTCGCCCTCCCAACGGTAGCAGCTCGCCACTTGCGGGACCGAGGAGACGCAGGCGCACAGTCGCTCATTGACCAACGTCGCTGCGATCTCGCGCGCGCCGAGTTCGCCCGGCCCGCCGACTGCTTTCGCCGTGCAAAGCACGAGGACCACATCGAAGGACTCCGTTGCCACGTTCATTTGCCGCGCGCTAGGCGTTCGGCCAGCGCCGGATGGAGGCCGGCGGCGAGAATCTTGGCTTGCGTGGCGCGGAAGTCGTAGGCCACCCGATGAATCTCAACGCGGCCGTCGTAGACGATCGCAAACGATGCGCGTGGGTCGCCATCTCGCGGTTGGCCGACACTGCCGACGTTGACGATACATGGCCCTGCAATGACAAACTCGCACTGCTCATCCGTGGCATGCGAGAAGCGAAAGTCCGGTCGATGGATGCCTGGCCAATGCGTGTGGCCAATGAAGCACGGGCTGTCGATGCGCTGGAAGTTCTGGGACATCTTCTCCGGATCCAGAAAGCCGTCGCTCTTCAGCATGTACTCCATGACCGGGTCGCGCGGTGAGCCATGGCAAAACAGATAGCCAAAATCTTCGCGGCGTTCCGGCAGATCCCGCAAGAACTGCCACGCAGCCCTTCGGCCGGGCGTGAACACCGATGGTTGCAGCTTGCGCCGCGTGAACATGAGCGCGTCGCGGGCGAGTGGGTTGAAGTCCTCGGCACCATGGAACAGGCCCCAATCATGGTTCCCCTTGATCGTCCACTTGCAGTGCTGCATCACCAACCGCGTCGTCGGGCCAGGGTCCGCGCCATAGCCGACGACATCGCCGAGACAGACCGTCTCGCGGATGCCAAGTTGTTCGATGCGATGAAATACGGCCTCGACAGCTTCAAGATTTGCGTGCAAGTCGGAGATGACTGCAAACGCGGTCACACACGCTCCTTTGCAAACACGGCCTCGATCGCCTTACGCGCCTGCTCCTCGACCGCCAAGGCTGCGTCGCTGAGCGACATAGCGATCGAAGCACCGGCAGCTTTGCGATGACCACCGCCGCCAAACGCAGCCGCAATGCTTTGCACATCGACATCGCCCTTGGCGCGCAGCGATAACCGGATCGCGCCGTCAAACCGTTCTTTCAAAATGGCGACCACTTCCACGCCTTCTAGCGATCGCAGCGGATCGATGACCGCATCCGTATCGAAGTCGATCCGACTCGCGTGATCTGCCAAATTGCGATCAAGGCAAACCATGGCGAGCTTCCCACCAAGGCACTTTTTATGACGACCCAGAGCCGCCACCAAGATCTCGACCGACTCGGGATGCATACGGCGATAGATGTGGTCGTAGATCACGCTCGAGTTGACACCAAGACCAATCAACTCCGCGGCGAGCGAGAGCACTTCAACGTCCGTGTTGGAGTATCGAAACCAACCGGTGTCCGAGACCAGCGATAAAAACACGCCCTCGGCAGCCGGCAACTGCAGCGGCACACCGAACTCGCGATAGAGCCTGCGCACCAAAGCGCCAGTGGCGGCCGCGGTCGAATCGACGTAACAAACCTGGCCATCGGCGCGATCGCTGCCGACATGGTGGTCTATCACTGCAATCACGGCGCCACTGTTGCGAATGCGCGGTCCAAGCTCGCCGAGCCTGGACAACTGACAACAATCAAGCAGCACAGCAACGCCAAACGGTGGCAGCGGCTGCTGTTTGTTCACGGTTTGGAACGGCGTGTGGCGCGTCAGGAAGTCGTGCGTCTTCGTGATCGGATCGGGATTGACGATCACCACATCCTTGCCAAGGGCCTTCAGCAAATGGAAGAGCGCAACTTCGGCACCGAGGCAATCGCCGTCCGGCCGCTCATGCCCAGTCAGCAGAAAACCCTGCTGCGAGCGGATCAGTTCGACAAAGTTCATCGGCGGCTCTTGGTTGTTCCCCTACCCAGATATCAGGCTTGCGGAAGTCCCTGCCACTCTAAGGGCCGTGCGCCCTAGGCTCAACACGATGCCTGTGCTGTCGTATGCCGCCAAGCCACACCCCAGCGATCGGCGCTTCGCCATGCACAAAGGCGGCTAGAGTCTGACCGGGGTGATCCGTAAAAGCAGCGATGGCACAAAAATCGGCCCGCGCGGTGCGCCCAATCCGGCCGTGATCGCTTCGACCGAGGCTGCGCGCACCATGCAACGTTGCCATTTGCAGCAGAGTGGCCGGCGCAAGGGTTGGCCAAAAGTTCGCGGCGCGCGATAGCTCTCGCCGCATCGACAGTTCGGTGTTGCTGGCGCGCGAGTCGGTGCCGATTGCCACTTCGAGGCCAGCCTTCAACCAGACCGGCACTGGCGGCGGTGTGCGCAAAAACCATTCGATGGTGCCCGGACAGACCACGATCGGCGAACGCGTTGCTGCGAGGATGCCAAGGTCGCCACGTTCGAGCTCTTGGCAATGGATGAGTTGGGTGCGCGGCCCGAGCACGCCTAACGAATGCAGATATCGCACCGCCCCCACGCCTGGTGGACGATAGCCCGCTGGCAGCCGGCCAAGCTGCGCTAGCAGTTCGGCAAACGGGCCGCACCCATGACGCAAGAACTGCTGCTCCTCCGGAACCTCCGCGCAGTGAATGGCGAGGTGGCAACGTTGTTTTGCCGCCGTGCGGATCAGCGCGGCAGAGGCTGAGTAGGGTGCGTGCGGCGACAACCCAGCCAAGCAGTGATTGCTCGCTGCAAAAGCACGCTCTGCGATCCGCGCCACAGCGCCATCAGAGTCGAGATGGAAGCCGGTCAGCTCCTGATAGCAGCGCCCCACCAGCGGCACACGGCCAAGTGCCCGTGGACTCAACCCAGTGCTGTCGATCTCGCCCACCGCAGTCGTGCCGGAAGCAAGCAGAGTGCGCAGGGACTGCGTGGCCGCAGCAACGTCAGCCGATTTGCTTCGGCCATTGCGTGCCGCTAAGACGGCGCGCACCCAAGACAAAAAATGACGCTCGATCTTTGGCAGCGGGTCCGTCTGCAGGTGCACGTGGGCATCGACGAGGCCAGGCAGCACCACAAGGTCTTCCACATTGCCGCGCGCCTTCCGCACCGAAACAATGATGCCGCGCTGATCCCACTGGATCTCGCCAGGCGACAGAAAGCCGCGCGCGCCGAGGAACACATGGCGAGCGCGCAACTTGTTCATGCGAGTCGCAAGCTAGGAAGTGTGCGCTCGCACGAAGCGAGCACACAGAGGGCGGGTCAGCCGCGGGCAAAAACCGAGCAGCGAGTGACCACTGCGCCCGGATACGACCCGCGGTTGAAGATCAACTGAAAGCGGAAGCCGGTCGCACCGTCGTTGTTGATGCTTGGCCCTTGATTGAGGTTGACGAAATCGCGCCACGGCCCCTGGGAGCCAGGCTCTGCCAAACCATTCGCCGTGTTGAATCGCGTCCCTTGAAAGCTCACTCTCACTGGCACGAGCGAGTTGTCAGCCGGGCCCAGTGAAGGGACCGAAGGGTCGTCAGAGTAGAGCTGGGATACGCCGTTTAATTCGACCACGAGTTCGTAGCGCAGCCAATCTGGCGGGAACACGAGGCTGCTGTTCCGGTAGGTCGAGGCGCAGCCAACGAATGCGTCGCGGTCCACGAGCTCGCCTAGGTTGGTTGAAGCGGAATAAACGGGTATCATCGCGCCGGCCGGTGTAACCGTGACCGCCGCCCCGCGCAGTGCCTCGATGCGATAAAAGCCGTCCGAGCCTCGGCCACCTGTGGAGACGATGTTTGGGGTCACCGAGCTTGTGGCCCAGCCGCCCGTCACGCTGCCACCTCCGCCACTGGAGTCGATGCGGCCAAGCATGCTGATGGCGCGGCTCGACTGGAGCAGCATGCTGCCGCCAGAACCACCACCGCCAGGCGAAGCTACGCCGTAGTTATTGGTGGGAAAGTTAGGCGCTTCCACAGTCGGCGTGTTGGGATCATCACCTTTAAACTGAACGCCGGTGCCACCCTTTGCCTCAAGCACCCCGGTGCTCAAAACACTCACCGTGCCACCGGCACGCAACGCGTATGCGCCACCGCCACCCGAACCACCAGCACCAGCAACCCATGGGTTACTTGGGGCCAAGGGCTGATATTGCAGTGCCCATAGCGGGTGACTTCCGCCACCGCCGCCACCTGAACCACCCACCAAGTAATGGGTCAACGATTGGTAGTTTGACTGCGGCGGGAATGGCGTCAGGCTAAACGCAATACCACCCGGGTTGGGTGTGCCTGAAATTTGGAGGCCTACGGGATTGGTTGCTGCCGGTCCCGGGGTCGTGACTAAGCCAAACAGGCCAGCGCTCATGTAACCACCGCCACCGCCACCCGATGCCGTTGCGCTGTAGTAGACAGTCTGGATCGTGTTGTAGCCCGCAAGTAGTGTGCTTTGACCGGCTGCTGGGAACAGCGGCGAACCGCGCCCGCCGGTCAATAACGTGTTGTTCGCATACGCGTGACCGAGCAACACTTTGGCATTGCCGCCAAATACGCCATTCTCGGCTTGCACGCCATTCACCAAGGTTGGGCCCGTGCCGCGACAGCGATCACCACCCTTGCCACCGCTACCGCCGCCAGCACCTGCCGCACCACCTGCTTGGCCGGGAATCACCGTGGTTAGACTGTTGGTTTGGCGGTTTGAAAACAGCGTCATCGCCGCTGCGTTGGCCTCTAGGCGACCACCGATTTGGACTTCGCCGCGCACGAAGATCTGTGCTGGATTGTTGCCAATGAAGCGAACCGTCGTGTTGGCGGGCAAAAAGAAGTCAGTGAAGAAGAACTTGCCGTCTGTGATCGTCGCTGTTTGCCCATTGAGCGTGCGGCTGGCTGGGATCGAAAAATTGTCCGTGTTCCACTCGTAAATACCAGTGTTGATCGTGGTGCCAAGAGTGGCTTCGAAGCTGCCGTGGCGACCATCGCCGCCGATCTCGGCAGGATGCGCTCCTGAGCTCCAGATGCCGCCCGAGATGACCGGGTCAAAACGCAGTGGCGAAGCAAACAACTCGGTGAAGGTGAAGTCACTTTGCGGCGCGAATTCGGTGAACACCGCAAACTCAACAGCGACTGCTGGTTTGCCTGAAAGATCGCGCAGATCCGAAGTTACTTGGACCTGAACACAGCTGAAACCCGGCAGGTTTACGTTTGGCTTGAAGGTGACTGTGGACACGTTGCGGCCGTTGACCAACTCCAGCGCTATGCGCGGGATACCCCCGAGCACAATCGGAACGCCACTTTGGTCGCAAACCCTCACCTGCGTGACAGGGTCCAATCGCGAACGCCGGAGCAAGAAACGAATCGGCGACGTAGCGGACAGCGAACCGAGCAACGGCGCGGTGTCGATGACTTCGCTAAAGCGCAGCACGAAGGTCGCATCCACCGGTGCGGCATTTTGATTTTGCGGTGCAAACAAAGAGGCAAGGGGTGGCGCGTTGTCCTCGTCGATGATGCCAAGCGTGGCCGTCACGGTGCAGCTAAACTCACGCGACAACAGACCACCGCTGCTGGAATGCACACCTTGCGCGCCGGCAGGCAATGTCAGGATGTAAGACTCGTTGCGCTGGAAACCAAACGAACTGATGCCGTTTGTGACGCTGATCGAGGGCACAAAGGTGATCGCTTGATTATTGACTTCAAACCGCCCATCCGGCGAGATGCCATGAGCCGTGCGGATCGAAAAACTACTGCCACTGACCGAGGCTAAAGCGATCGGCTGACTGAACCGAAACTGTAGGCGCTGGTTCTCGGCCACCTGCGTGACTTGGCAGCCAGTCGCGCCGCAGGTGAGATCGCAGGACAGCAGGCAGAAGTTTGAGGTATCGGCACAGCGGCCACCAGCGCCAGCGCCAGCGGCAGCATTCCCCGAAGAACCGGTTGCGGATGACCCACCTGAGCAGCTAGCGAGGATCGAGGCAAGCAGGCTGCTGATGAACAACAAACGTGTTGGCTTGTGCATGGAGAATTGCTCGCGCGAGGCTTGGCTGATGAGATCAGGCACGATAGATCACCTTGACCTTATCGATCACGACTGTCTGGCCAGTCGACCGATCAATCACGATTTGGTAACGGAATGAGTTTAGGCCATCATCGGCGAGGCTTGGATCTTGGCTGGCGCGGACGGTGACACGCCACGGACGGATCGAGTTTGCCTCAATCTGGTTGGTCAACAGGTCCATCGTCGCAGCCTGGAAGCGAGCCTCAATCGGCGCAAACGAAGGCCCCCCAAAGCTGGCTGCCTGACCAACCGCAGGGTCGTCACTGAAGGTCCTTGGGACACCATCGACCAGCGCTTCGATCTCGTAGCGAAGATATTCGGGACCAAAAGGCTGGCCGGTCGAGATAAAATTGGACCGGAATCCCGAACGGTCATCCTGCTCCGTCAACGGCGCCACGTTCACGCTAGTCGCTGGTGGCAGAGCATTCGGTAACGCGCTAATCGTCGGCGAACCGGGGAGCTCAAGGCGGATGAAGCCCGCAGCACCAGTGCCACCTTCGGTGCTTACGTTTGCTCCGGCTGGTGGCCCCTGCAGTGTTGAACGATTGATCGTGCCACCGACACCACCCAGAACTTCGACCAAGCCAATTACGCTAGCGACCCGGCCAGATTGCAGCACGACGGATCCGCCCGAGCCACCACCACCTGGCGCGGCTTGG
The DNA here is from genome assembly GCA_014192625.1 of Planctomycetota bacterium. Lineage (GTDB taxonomy): Bacteria > Planctomycetota > UBA1135 > UBA1135 > UBA2386 > BJHM01. Next base: position 159,670 of record BJHM01000002.1, on the reverse strand, counting down.
GATACTGAGGCTGGCGTGAGCGGCGCTGCCGAGCACTTTCCGCCCTTGGCTGTGACCTGAGCATTCTGGGCACCGGCAGGTGTGCTTGCACCAATCACCAGCTCATCGCCAGCGCACAACGCAATCGCGCCACCGCCGCCAGCACCGCCAGCACCTGCGGCCCAGGCGATCGGCGTCGAAGCGCTACTGACGCGCAGCGCAAAGGTCGCCTGACTGCCACCGCCACCGCCGCCCGAGCCGCCCACCAGAAAGTGCTGGGTGCTCTTTGCCCCTGCAGGTATGGGAAACACCGGAAACGCATTGCCGGCGTTGGTCTGCAAGTTGCCCGTGACGGTCGCAAGCTGGACTCCAGAGAGGCTCAAAATCGGATCATTGACAAGCCAAGTGCCCGTCACCAAACCAACATAGACCTCGCCAGTCACATCATTGGCGCCATAGACAATCGCAGTTGCTGGCGTAGCGGCCGTATTTTGCACCTTCTGCACCACCGAAGCAAAGGCAGTGCTGCTGACTCGCATGGACGAATTCGGTCCTAAGAAGCCGCGACTCGGCGGAAACAGAGTCGAGCCGAACGTAGAGTTATTCTCAGGCATCGTGTTGGTGATCGCACGCCCGGGAGCGCCAGCAACGAAGTAACCACCGCCACCACCGCCAGCCGCAGCCTGCACACCATAGGCGACCGTAGTAGCTGCAAAGACCAAGCCTGTAGTCAGACCTGAGACCGGGAACGCGCGCGAGCCCTTACCAGCACTGCCGACCCGCTGCCCCGCGTATGCGTGGCCGCTGAGGACCCTGCAGTCCGACCCATTCAAGCCGTTAATCTGACCGGGGTTAGCCAAACCAGTGGACTCGGTCGCGCCCGCGCCGCCGCGACCGCCAAAGGCACCGCCGAGACTGCCATCTTGGCCCGGGGCAATGAAACCTTGGGTGCTAAACGCAAACGACGGATCGTAGAACGTCTGATCGAGCCCTTTCTGGTCGATTACGCCAAACACTTCGAGGCGGCCGCGCACGTGGAATCGCGGCGGGCTATTGCCTGAAAACTTGAGGCGCACGTTCACTGGCACAACCATCTGGTCGAAGTAGAAGTTGCCGTCAGTAACGGCAATCGGCAGACCAGTGATCGTGCTCGAGCCCGGCACGATCGTGTTGTCAGTATTAATCGTGTAGACAAGTCGGCCATCGGTGCCGGGCACGCTATCGGGGACCCCGAGATCGGCACGAAAAGTGCCGTGACGACCGTCGCCGCCAATCGGGCCAAATACCGCTTCACCACCGCCCCAACTGCCTGCCGAGGCAGCGCGATCAAGCTGTGATGCGTCATCAAATTCTTCCGTATAAACCTGGTCGATGAGCTGTGCTGGTTCCGTGATGTACTGAAACACCTGGACGGCAGCAGCCCTGCCGGAAAGATCCCGAACGTTGCCCGTAACGGTGACCTCAACACAGGTATTGCCTGGCAAGGTATCGCGCGGCAGAAACGTAACTAGGGTAACGCTGCGCGCGGCATCCAAAGTCACGGTGGGCGCACCCTGCAACACCTGCGGCGCTGAGTTTGGGCTGCATTCACGCACGCCATTCAACTCGCGGGTGCGACGCACTGCGTAGATCACCGGGCTCGAACTGCCCGAGGTGCCGATGAACGGCGTGATGTCGAGTAGTTCATTGAATTCGAGCACGATTACCATGTTGCGCGGCACATTGACAACCGCGGTCGGCGAGGTAATGACGGCACTCGGCGGGACGCCGTTCAGGTCGATGATGCCTCGCGTCACATTGAGCGTGCAGGAATATGTAGCTGCGAGTGAATCGCTGGCTGTCGAACGGATCGAGTTGGCCTCACCAACGCCGCCGGGCAACCGCAGGTTGTATGTCTCTCCGGGCTTAAAACCGAAGAAGGTTTGGGTGCCAACGACCAGCACCTCCGGCACGAACTCCACCACCGGCCCGCGCACAAAGTATTGACCAATTGGGAGCTCGCCGCTCGCGGTGACAAATTGCATCGTCGCGGTGTTTACCCAGCGCGGATCCAAATCGCGGGTAAAGGTCATGATGATGCTCGAGTTCTGGGCGATATCTTGAATCTGACAGCCGGTACTGGTGCAGCCTAGGTTGCACGACAACACTCGGAAGGCTGCCCCAGAGGCTACCGCCGAGCCAGTCGAGTTCGCGCTGCTGCCACCAGAGCAGCCTGTAAACCCAGCCAACCCAACCACTAGCGCTATGGTGCTGACAAATCGCAATTGCATCGATGCCTCAATCAGAACGGAAGTTTACTTGGGGGGACGCGCGCAACGGGCCTGTGACTGCCCAGACATGCTAGCAGAAGAAGTCGGAAGGACGCCACCCGTCCCTAGAGCCAAAGTTGATACTTTGATCCTAGGGTGAAAGCGCCCCACTTTCACCCCTCTGACAACTTCCATGCCGCCGAGGTTTCCGGCGCACCGGAGGTTTGACAATCGCGACAACACTGGGGCCAACACCACGGCACCCGCGAGCCCCGGCAGCACGAGCCTCCCGACCCGCATCGCCAATCGGGCACTTCGGCTCGACATGTGGGCGAAATCGAACAGCCGGTGACCGCATGGAATCGGTTCGCTACCCTGCGCGCCATGTCCAATCTGTCAACCAAGATCCTTTTGCTGTTGGTATTCGCCGGAGTGGCCGCACTCATCTGGTCCAACCTTGCCCTACGAACGGCAGAGCAGTCGGTCACCAATCGGCTCGCTGCGATTGAGCCACAACTAAAGAGCATCCTTGGCGAGGTGACCCGCATTCGAATCGAGCAGCGCTCGGAGAAAAAGGGCACGGAGGCGCTGCTGGAAAAACTGCGGACCTACGCGCCGTTGGCCGCCAGTTCGCGCACCACGCAACCGGACTTTCGGATGGCGGTCGACGAGATGAACGCGACCATGCTCGCATTCACCGCAGTCGGCAAGGATGCATTCCCGTTCATTGCCGCCCGCTTCCGCAGTCTGGATTCAAAGCTGGACTACGACGAGATGAGCCAGCTGCTGCGCGCCGCCTCAGCAGCCGATCCCGAAGCCGGCCAGCGCCTCGTGATCTCCGTCCTGCAAGGCGGCACTGATATCATGCCGAGCCCGCGCCTGCGCTTTGCCGCTGCCGACCTGTTGCTCAAGATCGACAAGCCAATCGCCCAAAGTCTGCTGCGTCGCATTGTGTTGGCCGAGTCCTACCGCGGCCGCGATTTTGACCGGGCCGCGGCGCATGAACTGCCGCAACTGGCGCCACAGTCGATCGCGTCGTCCGGCTTTAGCACTTTCGTGATCCACTACATGCGCACTGAGGATCCGGCGACCGAGGACACCCTGCTACAAATCCTCAATCGGGCCGACAACGACTTCCTCACGGTGCAGGAGATCATCGAGTGGCTCGGCGAACATCGCTGCATAAGGGCCAGCAGCCGCATCGAAGATCTTTACCACAAGCCACCGGGCGCTGCAGACAACGCGCTATTCCTAAACAAGTGCCTCGATGCAATCGCCAACATTCGCGGTGCCAGTGCGCGCTCCTTCTTCGAATCCGAGTTGGCCACTGCGACCAACAAACTCGTGATCGATCACCTCACTTACTTGATCAACAGGAATTGAGGCGCCGGCAAGGCACGCGATGAACGTCTTCGACACACACTGCCACCTCGGCCTCGACAAAGTCGAGGCTGCGCACGACGAACATGCGCGCGCGGTGCAAGCAAGCGTGACTGATTGCGTGATCGTCGGCATCGACCTCGATAGCTCCGTGGCCGCCCGCGCTTTGGCGAACTCCCTCAGCGGCGCTCGCTGGAGTGCTGGCCTGCATCCCAACGACGCAAATCAATTTGCCGCCGACTGGGATGGACTCTGCGAATTGGCAGCGCTGCCCGACTGCGCCGCAATCGGCGAAACCGGGCTCGACTTTTTCCGCGAACACACCACGAAAGCCGACCAACAGGCCTCGCTGCGCGCGCACCTCGACCTTGCGCTCGCCCACGATCTGCCAGTCATCCTGCACTGCCGAGACGCATTTCCCGCGCTGCTCCAAGTCCTGCGAGAACGTGCCCCACTGCGCGGCGTGATGCACTGCTTCTCCGGCGATCCAGCGGACGCAATTGCGGCCGTCGAACTTGGCTTGCACATCTCCTTCGCTGCGCCGCTCACCTACAAGAAAAATGTCGCCCTGCGCGAGGCGGCAAAGATCGTTCCAGAAGCGCGACTGCTAATCGAGACCGACGCGCCGTTCCTGCCGCCACAGAGCCGTCGCGGGCAACGCAATGAGCCAGCGTTCATCCGCGAAACTTTGCAAATGCTCGCGGCAGTGCGCGGGTGGGACGAAGCGCACGCGGCGGCAGTGACCCACCGTAATGCCTGCGACCTGTTCGGCGCCCGTCAGCGCGGCGGCGACGCATAGCGACGCGCCATTGCCGCGCGCACGGAGCCATCCATCGGCGCTTTTTTGAACATGGCGCGCAACTCGCTATCAGCTTCGACCTCTCGACCCAACAAACGCAACAGGTCCGAGCGTTCAACGCGCAACGCAGTGAAGTCGAGCCCGCGAGCGAGTGCTGTATCCAAATGCGCGAGTGCGCCAGGCAAGTCGTGAAGCCGCTGACGGCAGCTTGCCGCAAGCCGATAGACGAGCGCCTTTGGTGGCGCGATCAAAAGGCACGACAACGCCAGCCGCTCGGCGGTTTCAATCTGAGTGCGATCATCACTCGCAATGCCGACCAGCAGCGCCGCGTTCGCATGCAAGATCCGGTAATAAGGATCGTCATTTTTCTGGCGCGCGAGTTCTTCTGCAGCGATCAGCGCGCGAAATGGCCAGCCCTGATCCATCGGCAAAATCAGCATGCACTCAATCCACGAACGACGCGCTGTGCGAAACGCCGGATAAAGCGCGACGGACCGCGCGAGCAATGGTTCTGCGCTCGCATATTCGCCACGCAAAAGCAGCGCCGCACCACATCCCCAGTTCGCGCGAAAGGAGTTTGGGTTTTGCGCAAGCACCCCTTGCCAGAGAGTGCATTCATCGCGGTAGTCGAGACTGCGAGTTGCCGCAATCAAGGCGAACACGATGAGCGGCATCGCCGGCAACCAGTGCGCACGCGTCGGCAAGCAACGCAAAAACCAATCGATTCGCGGTGTGATCAATAACGCGAGCCCGATCAACGGGCCGTAGTAGCGGTGCTCCGACAGCGGCAGGTTGAGCGGGATCACAACCCACGGCAAAGCTGTCATCCAAGTGAAGATCGTGCCGAGCGCCAGCAACGGATAGCGGCGAGGCGCACGCAATCCAACCACGGTCAATGAAAGCATCCCAATCGCACCGGCGATGACTGGCACGGACCACAGCGTGCGGTAGTAAACCAGCGAAGGATCCAGCGAAAGCCCGGACGGCCAGATGGCCTGTAAAAGCACCTTTGGCAACGCCGCAGACATCGTGCAAATCTGCGTCAACAGGTCGCGCGAACTGCCATACATCGGGTCATTACCCGAACGCCCGAGCAAGTCGGCGGTCGCTTGGCCGAGCAGCAACCTGCGCGTCGCAAGATACGCGACCACGATCAGGCACGCGGGAAGCAGTCGCGTGACAACGCCACGCATCGCAACGCGCGGACCGTGATTGCCGAGAAACCCTTCTTGGCACAGCATCAACACCGGCAACAGGGCACCAGTCTCCTTGCTGCCGCACGCCAGCACGGCCCCCACACATACGAGGGCGGCCCAGTTGCGAACGCCAGTCCGCATGCCAACCTGGCTGCGCAATGCGAGCACGATGCCGAGTATGCACAGCAGTTCACTACGCGCCGACACCATGTTGACGGCTTCACTGGCCAGTGGATGAACCGCAAACAAAGCAGCAGTCAGTGCCGCTGCACGAAGATCCGCGTTGAGCGCACGGAGCCAACTCAGCAGCAGCACCGCGACCGCACCATGCAGCAACAAGTTGGTCAACTTGAACATCAACGGCGAGCCATCACCTAGCGCGTAATCAAAAGCAAACGAGCACAACAGCACAGGGCGATACATCACGTTGCCGGCGGCACTAAACATCGTCGGATCGACGAAGAACCGGCCTAGGTTGGCGAGCGATCGCACGCTCTGGTTGTCTGCCACCGAGTGAAGGTCGTCGTAGACGAAGGTTCCGGTGAGTGCCGTGGCGTAGGCGATACAAGCCGCGAGAAAGACCGCGATCGCAGCAACCTGAAAACTGGTTTGCTTAGTGCCAGCAGGCAAGCTCAAGGTTTCCCGCCTGCGACCACGAGTCGCTCGCAGATTGCGGCAAAGCGAGCACCGGTGCGCGCAACCGCAAAGTTGCCGTCGTAGACTTCACGTGCGGCCGCCGCGGCGGCTACCAGTTGCGCTGGCGCAAGAGCGAGGCTGCGCAACCGATCGGCCAGCGCAACAACATCACCGGCGGGCACCAGAAAGCATGCCGCAGCAGCGTTGGCCACTTGCCGCATCGCAGTGCTATCTGCAGTGATTGCGGGCCGACCCGAGGCAAGCGCGTGCATGACCTTGAACGGGACCACCCGATCGGTCTTTTCACTCGTGCCAAAAACACCCGCCACCAAATGTGCATGATCGAGTTGCTGCTGCAGCGCCTCACGCTGAATGAACTCTGGCAGCAACGTGAGCTGATGCTGCAGCTTTGATTGCGCACAACTGCGATCCGCCGCAGTGCCTCCGATCAGCGTCAAGTGGACTTCCGGCACCAGCGCCACTGCGTCGATCAGCGTATGCAGACCATGCAGCGGCACTCCTGTGCCGAAGAACAACAACCGCAAACTGCTGGCGTTAGGCAACGTAAACGGCGCGCAAATGGACGGCGCGTTTGGATCACCAACCGGTAGCCAATCGAAATGGGATGCCGCTACGCCGGTCAGCTGCGCCGCGTGCATGACGTTGGGCTCGGTGTCGAGCAGTACTAAGTCAGCATTGCGACATGCGTTCTTGTCGATTGCCAACAGCAGCCGTGCGGCCAATGAGCCTTTGGCAAACAGCCCGCGATCCGCCACCGCGGTGTCGTAAGCCGACAAGAACAGATCGAGGACCACCGGCACGCGCACGGCACGCTTTACCAAGGCGACGAGGTGATGACCTGGATAAGGCACCACAACAACGTCGGGACGACAGCGACGAACGGCAGCGAGCACTTGCCGACGAAATCGCATCCGCCGCAACAATTCGCCAAGCGCCCAGAACGCCAATCGCCAAGGTTGGCGCAACAGCTTCTGCTTGCCACGCCCCATGGACGGCGCGCGACACTCAAAGACTTCGACGCCTTGCGCGAGCAATCCTTGCCGCAGCGCAGTCGTGCGCGGATAGCCACAACCTTCGTCCCACGCGCCGCAGAACAGCACGCGCTGATTCACGAATCCTCCCGGCGCCCCATCCGCTGGTTACGAATCGCAGCGATCTGCTCACTGATGAGTCCGAGGGCAAACAACATGGTCGACTGCGCAATCAGCAGCAACGCCATGTTGGTGAAACGGCCTTCGGAAAACCAAGTGTAGACATACCAGCCGATCCCGAGCGCAGCCATCAATGCAGAGGCTGGAACGAACACTCGAAGCGGCGCATAAAAAGTTGCGATCCGCAGAATGATCAGGAAGAACCTGCTGCCGTCCGCAAGCAAACGGACGTGGCTCTTGCCCTTGCGGGGACGCACTGTGAAGGGAGTAAACCCGACTGAGTAGCCGGCCTTCAGCATCGTCATCGTGATGGTGGTTGGATAACTAAACGTGTTGGGCAGCAGGTGAACGAGATCCTTGGCAATGTCAGCGCGCAACAAACGAAAACCAGACGTCAGATCCGGGATACGCCGGCCGCTGACATAGCTGCCTAGCCGGTTGTAGACGCGGTTGACGAAGTTGCGGTGCAGGGCACCACCACTGCCGCCGCGCGAGGCAACCACCATGTCATAGGACTCGGCCTCGAGCACCAGCTTGGGGATTACACCTGGCGGATGTTGTCCATCACCATCGAGCAGCAGGATCCAATCGCCGCGAGCTTCACGAATGCCACGCTTCACAGCAGCACCGTTGCCAAGGCCTTCTGCATGGCGGATCACACGCGCGCCACCTTGCATTGCAATCGCTCCCGTCTCGTCAGTGGACCCATCATCCACAACAACGATTTCAACGAATGCCACTGGCAGCGTTCGCAACACACTCTGCAGCTCCTGCATAAGGCCAAGGAGATTGAGCGACTCGTTGCGAGCCGGCAGGACGACCGACAGGCTCTGCACGCGATTGCCACGCGCGTTCTGCGGTCCGACAGCACTGTACGCGCCTCCCGATGGCTGTTCTGTCCGCGCTAATGGCAATCCCCCACTGTTCATCAACGCCGACAGGTGGTCGCTAACAAGTGGGGCGTCTTTTTGGTGCAGGGACATCGCCCTTGGTATCGACAGAACCAGCCGCCGGGCCGGAGTCGATGTCGAAAAGCAAACGCCACAAACGACGAAGGGCTGCCCGTCGGGGCAGCCCTTCATCAGGATCTACAGCGAGTGCTGTGGATCAGTTGACAACAACCCAGATCTCGCCGTCTAGAGCATTCGTGTTCGCTGCAACCTTGCATTCCAGCGTACCACTCGAGCCGTTGATGAAGGCTGCCGAGACCAAAGGAGGCGTAGTCGTGCCGCTGTAGGAGCCGGCAGTCTGCACGTTCTTCGATGACAGAACGTCACCGCTCTGGTTGATGAAGAAGGTGCGCTTGCCCGAGTTGCCGAAGGCAGACGGCCAGGCGTAGCAGGCCCACAGAACTTCAGCTTTGTTGCCATCAACACCAGCTGCATTCGTCGGGTCGCCACCGCCCGCCACCTCGCCAATGCCAGCGCCAGTCACGTCCGGGAGATACATCTTGAAGACGAATCCCGAGCGCGTGACAACGCTATTGGCAACGTTGCCAAACGCATTGCTCAGCACCGGCGGCTGAATCTTGCTGGTCGCACCACGGGTGTTTACTGCACCCGAAAGTTCGCCGAAGAAGCCGTATTCACCGGCACCGTTGTTGTTGGTATCGATCACGCCGGACGCCTGGCACTGGGCCTGGGCCGACGAGATATTCTTCAAAGTGGCGATCGCTGCCGATTCATTGGCATTGAGGCGCGCGCTGAGAAGGTTGGGAATTGCGATAGACGCAATGATGGCAATGATCGCGACTACGATCATGAGCTCGATGAGCGTGAAGCCTTGTTGACGCTTCATAGTTGTTTCCTGACAGCCTTTTCTAATGTGGGAATCTTTCGACGCCCCGGTTTTACTCTCTCTCCCCCGTCCCTGATCGTGCAGATCGTCAGCGGCCTGGGGCCGCCGTGACCGGCACATACATCTGCTCAAATCGCGCATTGCCGGCTAGTGCCTGCCATGCGATTGCATCCTTGCGGAGCAAGCGCATTACCTCGGTAGGCGAGGCCTTCATTGCACGCTCAATCAGACTGAGGCAGGTATCGACCTCGCCTCCAGTCAACTTAAGTAAGGCGCGATGGTAGTCCGCAATCGGGACAGTGATCCCAGCCTTGGCTAACGCTGTATCAGCGGCATCGATACGACCGAGCGCCAGATACTGGATCCCCACATCGAGCCATATCATCGGCTGGTCGGAAGAAATCATGAGCTGATCCAATCGCGCCTGCGCCTCGTCATTGCGGTGCAGCCGTTGCAACAATGCCGATTCCTCCAACGACAGCTGCGCCGAATACTTTTTCTGCACCGAGGCGCCATTGTTGGCAAATACCTTCAAGGCATTTTGCAGGTCTCCTGAGTCCGACAGCGCACGCGCTTCGTTGAACACAAGCGTGTCATGCTGTTCGGCATCACAACCGGGCAGCGAACGCGCGTGCTGATAAGCAACCGCCGCGCCGCGGAGGTCACCGCGCAGGCTCAAAAGGAAACCCTGAAACTCAACCAGCACCGGCGAATCAGGCTCCTCACGAGCGGCCATCGCAAGATCGTTCGCCGCACTCAAAAGCAGTTGTTCGCGCGCTTTTAGCGGCAACCCATCCTTACCAGTAACGGGCATGCCGGAGGCCAAGAGGAGTTGCACCCTGGCCGAGCCGAGCATGGTCATTGGGTCGGCATCGGCCTTATGCACGAAACCGATGTAGTAAAGACCTGCCAGTGCGGCAACCGCGCCGCCATAGAGCAAGCCTCTGCGCAATCCATTGTCCATGACCCTTTGCCCCTTGTGACGAACGAAACTCAGCCAACGCCCAGTCGAACAACGATCAGTTGTTCGACAGCTTCTCTTGCAGCTTGAAGATCGGCAAGAACACCGCGAGCACGATGCCACCGACGATGAAACCCATGACGGCGATCATGATCGGCTCGATCATCGATGTGAGTCCCTTCACCTCGGCCTCGACCTGCTGGTCGTAGAACTCGGCGATCTTTTCGAGCAGGGTGTCGAGCGCACCAGAGCGTTCGCCGATCGCCATCATCTTGACGACCATTGGCGGGAACACCGTCGAACGAGTGAACGGCTCTGACAAGGACTCACCGTTCTTCACGCTGTCGCGCGCATTATCGATGACCATCGAGATCACTCGATTGCCTGACGTGTCACTCACGATCTCCATCGCACCGAGAATCGGCACACCGCTCTTGATCAAGGTCGAGAACGTTCGCGCAAAGCGCGACAGCGCGACCTTCCGGAACAACGTGCCAAAGACCGGGGTCTTGAGCACGATCTGGTCCCTGAGCAGTTCGCCCCTCTTTGTCTGCACCGCCATTCGGATGCCGACGATCGCAGCTAATAGCCCGCCAAACATCAGATACCAGTAGTCCTTCATGAAGAAGGCGATGTCCATGATGAACACCGTCAGTGCCGGGAGCTTCACATCGAGCGACTCGAACACCGGCTTGAAGGACGGGACGATGCCGATCATCAGGAAGCTGGCGATACCAAATACCAAGACCAATGAGATGACCGGATAGGTCATCGCTGCTTTGATCTCTGAGCGCAGGTGCGCCGAAGACTCGAGATACTCGGCTAGGCGGGTAAGAATGATGTCGATCTGGCCAGACGCTTCACCGGCGCGAACCATGCTCACGTAGATGTGCGAGAAGACCTTCTTGTGCTGCTCGAGAGCCTTGCTCAGATCCGTTCCAGATCGAATCGACTCAACAACGCGGTCAAGACAAAAGGCAAACCCAGGAGATTCAGCTTGGTCGGCCAGGATCTCCAGTGCTTCGAGCATCGGGATACCTGCGCCAAGCATGGTTGCGAGCTGACGAGTAAAGACCTCGAGCTCGCCTTTTTTGCACCAAGCCTTGCGCGCCATCTTCTTGTTGGCGCGATGACCTGAGCCGTGTGACTTAGTGCGACCAAACATTGAGCCGCCACCCTTTTGGATGTCGATCGGCGTGAGATTACGGCGCCGGAGATCGGCAACGACCTCGTTTTGGGAGGCTGCAGCCAGCGTCCCCTTAACCGTTTTGCCGGCGCTGTCACGAGCTTCAAATTTGAATGTAGTGGCCATGTTCCCCTGGGTCCTTCTTTCTAGTCTGCCATCGTGATTGACTCGATTTCCTCGAGGCTAGTCTTGCCGCGCGCTGCATTGAGCAGACCGCAACGGCGCAGCGTCAGCATTCCCTCAGATAGAGCCTGCTTCTTGATGTCAGCGATATGCGCCTTCTCCACGACCATGCGCTTGACGGTCTCCGTCATGCGCATCGTCTCGAGAATCGCAAAGCGGCCTTTGTAGCCCGCATTGCACTTCGGGCAGCCAACCGGCGCGTAGAGCTCCATCGGCTCTTTGATATCTGCCTTGGTGAAGCCAAGGCGCAGCAATGCTTCGGGTGGCAGCTCGACGCGTTTTTTGCAATGCACACACAACTTGCGGCCAAGTCGCTGCGCACAAATCATCAAAGTCGAGCTGGCGATCATGAACGGATCCATTCCCATGTCGACCATTCGAGTGATCGTGGATGGAGCGTCGTTGGTGTGCAGCGTACTCAGCACCAAGTGACCCGTGAGCGCCGCCTTGACCGCGATCTCCAGCGTCTCTTGATCGCGAATTTCACCTAGCAGCACAACGTCAGGATCCTGACGCAGGATCGAACGCAGCGCGATGCTGAATGTCAGTCCAGCCTTCACGTTGACCGGCACTTGGTTGATGCCTTCAAGCTGGTACTCGACAGGATCCTCGACTGTGACGAGGTTGATGTCAGGAGCAGCAATGTGCTTCACCGCCGAGTAGAGCGTCGTCGACTTGCCCGATCCAGTAGGACCGGTCACCAAGATCATTCCGTAGGGTTGTGCGCAGGCCCACAAGTAGTCATCCATCGACGACTGCTCAAAGCCGAGCGACTTGATGTCGAGTGCTAGGTTGGATGAGTCGAGGATGCGGAAAACCGTTTTCTCGCCCCACACCACCGGCAGAATCGAGACACGGAAGTCGATCGCCTTATTGCCGATCTTCATCTGGAACTTGCCGTCCTGCGGCTTGCGCCGCTCGGCAATATCCAGCTTCGACATGATCTTGATGCGCGAGGTGACGTTGTTCTGCATCCGCTTGGGCAACGTCATCGCCTCCGAGAGGCAACCGTCCTTGCGGTAGCGAATGATCACCTTCTTCTCAAACGGCTCGATGTGGATATCGCTCGCACCTGCGTTGCAGGCATCAAGGATCATCTTGTTCACGAGCTTGACGACTGGCGACTCTTCATCGCTGATCGCCGACATGTCGGTCGACTCTTCATCGCCACCGACATCCTTCAGTTCGACATCCTTGTCATCGAACGACTGCAGGATCGCGCCAACCGAGTCGCCGTCACCTTGATATGCCTTTTCCAGCGCCCGCTCGATGTCTTCCTGGGTGCTGACCACCGCACGCAACTGGCAACCAGTGATGATGCGGATGTCGTCCAGCTTGAGGACATCGAATGGATTTGCGACTGCGACGGTGATGATGTTGCCGATCTGATCGATCGGATAGATCACGTAGTCCCGCGCAATGTCGCGCGGAATCTTACCGAGCACATCCTTGTTGGCCTGAAGCTTTGCCAGATCGATCGGCGGTAGATTGGCCGCGCGCGAGATGTGAGCTATCAGCTCAGGTGCCGTGACGACACCCTTCTTGACCAGCACCTCGGTGAACGGCCGCTTCTGCGCGATCGCTTCGGCAAGCATCGCGTCACCCTTCTGGGTGTCGAGCTTGCCGGCCTTCTCCAGAATGCCACGGAGCTTCTTGGCGAACTGTGTCATCGCGAGATTGGCCGGCGCGGAGCCGAGGAGCTGGTGGGGCGTTCCATCAGACGTTGGAAGTCCGCCTCGTCGTGGCACGATTCCAGCGCGTCTTCATGGGTGATCGCGCCGGCGCGATACAGATCGAACAACGATTGATTCATCGAGCGCATGCCGGCCGCACCAGAGGTCTGGATGGTCGACATGATCTGATGCGCCTTGTTGTCGCGGATGAGTGCACGGATCGCCGGGGTGACGATCAGGATCTCGGAAGCGAGCACGCGGCCCTTGCCGGTCGCCCTCGGGATCAGCTGTTGGCAGACAACTGCCTGCAACGTGAACGACAACATCGTGCGAATCTGCTGCTGCTGGTGCGCAGGGAACACGTCGACAATGCGGTTGACTGTCTGCGTGACATCCGACGTGTGCAGTGTTGCGAACGTCAAGTGACCGGTCTCGGCGAGCGTAAGCGCAGCCTCAATGGTCTCGAGATCGCGCATTTCGCCGACCAGGACAACATCTGGATCCTGACGCAGGACTGAACGCAATGCCTTCTCAAAGCCGAGCGTGTCGCTACCGACTTCACGTTGGTTGACGAGGCTCTGCTTATTGCCATGCAAGAATTCGATCGGGTCCTCGATCGTGACAATGTGATTCTCGCGCGACTCGTTGATGTAGTTCACCATCGAAGCGAGCGTGGTCGACTTGCCTGAACCAGTCGTGCCCGTGCAAAGCACCAAGCCACGCGGCAGATTGCAAATCCACTCACAGACCTTCACCGGCAGACCAACGGTCTGAAAGTCGAAGACCTCATAAGGAATCACGCGCAACACTGCGGCCACCGTGCCACGCTGCAGAAACGCGTTGGTACGGAAGCGACCTAGGTTGGCGACACCAAAGGAAAAGTCGAGTTCCAGGTTCTTCTCGAACTTGGCAACCTGATCAGGACCGAGGACTGAGTAGACCAGCTTCTTGCAAACGTCTGGTGCCAACGCTTCGTAATCGGTGTCGACCAAGCGTCCGTCGATGCGGACTTTGGGCGGCGATCCGGCCGATAGATGCAAGTCCGATCCGCCACGCTGGACCATCTGGTTCAGCAGCTCTTCCATCGAGACCATGTGCGCGTCCTCCGAACGGGGTTCCGATGCGGAACCCGACGGCCAGTTATCGACTGGACGGTGAGGGCGTATTGAATTTGGTTTTCTTGGCCTTCCAGGAACGGTGCCAAGGGCTGGTCCCTCAGCCAATGCAGCAGGCTGTCAAACGCGGCGTGCAGCGGTTCGCGCAACTGACATCCGCAACCTCCTGCTAGTGCACCGGTCAGGGCAAAAACCAAACTACTTGCGCGGGATTCGCCCTTGGCATCGAGCCGTTGACCGAGGCGCCAAAAGTCCGCACGCAAAACCAATACTCGCCGCAAGGACCCGGCTGGCGCGCAACTCAACATGCGCGCACGGCAGCCACACTACTGCGGCGGAACTACTGCAGCGGAACTACTGCAGCGGAACTATTGCAGGATTTTCTCAGGCCTTGACCGGGACGATCTCGACGCGGCGGTTGCTCTGCTTCGACTTCGTATCCTTCGGATCGAACTGACCATAACCAACGATGATGACGCGGTTTTCTGGGACACCCTGCTCGATCAGGTAGCGAGCGACCGAGTTGGCGCGCTTGGCTGAGAGGTCGCGATTGTCATCGTATTTGTCCTTCGACTTCACGATCGGGTCGCTGTCCGTGTGACCCTCGATGTAGTACTTGCAGTTGGAAAAATCGCGTTTCAGAACACTGGCGATCTTGCCGAGGACGCGGTGCGAAGTGTCCTTAAGCTGGTGGCTGCCACTGCTAAACGTCACCGTGTCTTCAACACCGATGCTCAACCGATTGTTGCGGTATTCGACTGTGGCCTCGCCACCAAACTCAGTCTGCAAATCTTTACGAGTTGTGCCATCTACCAGCGGCGAGCTCTCGGTTGCTGGCGAAGGAGGCGTCTTGTCCGTCATTTGCCGCTCCATGTCTTCCTTCTCAGAACGCAACGACGCGACGCGACCGTTGAGTTCACGAATCTGCGCATCACGGTCGCGCAGTAGATCTTGATACCGAGACGTGCAGCTGCCGAGCAGAGACAGGACAGCGATCGAGACGATCGCAGTGAGCTTTGGGAACAACATGAGTGCCTTCCTAGAGATGTTTCAGTGACGACCATGGCCACGCCCGCGACGGACGACGACCACGAGTAGGATGATGCAGACAAGTGCCAGACAAACCATGAGCAAAGTCGCCGAAGCTGACGACCGCTGCCATTCGGGCCACGTCTGGAACAGGAAAGTGAAGATGGACTGTTGTGCGAACAACGTCAACAGCGCACCGAGTGCGAGATACGGGCCGAACGGCACGTAAGAGTCACGAGTGACGATCAGTTTGATTGAACCACCAACGGCGCCCACCACGCAACCCAAGAAAAAGGTCAGCAAAGCGCCTTTCCAGCCTAGGAATGCGCCGATGGCGGCCATGAACTTCACGTCGCCAAAGCCCATTGCTTCCTTCCGAAATAGCACCTTACCCACTACCCGGACGCCCCAGGTAAGGCCGCAGCCGACCACCAGCCCGAACAAACTGGCGAGCAGGCTGTCCATCCCCGGTGTCAGCTCTTTGCTGATGCTGCCGGCGTAGCCAAAGACGGTCATCGGCACGAGAGTCGAGCCGACAATCGCCATTGGATAGTTTAGCGCATCAGGCAGGATCCGGTGATCCCAGTCGATGAACGTGCTCGCCACCAAGAATGCCAAGAATGCCGAATCAAACGCAACTGCGAAGGTGTTGTTCCAATCGATTCCCGAGGCAAACACTGGCTCGCCAAACCGATGCTGTAACGCGGCGAAGTAGAACAGCAGTGCCGTGAGCAACTCCACCAACGGATAGCGTTTTGAGATGCGCTGCTTGCAACAGCGAGCCTTGCCGCGCAGCAGCAGGTAGCCAAGCACGGGCAGGTTGTCGTAAAAGCGGATCTGTTTGCCGCAGTGCGGGCAACGTGAACGGCCGCCGAGCGATCGCTGCGCCGGATCCTCCTGCGGCAATCGATGGATGACCACGTTGAGGAATGACCCAACGCACGCACCAAGGACGGCGGCGCCTACCTCAAACATGACCATCGACATCAAACCAAACCACGATCGCCGTTGCCGGCGACCTAAAGCATTGGGCCAAGAAATCGTGGCGCGAACCGTTCGCACTCACACCCCGTGCTGACCCACGAGATGCCACGATGGTAATTTTTAGCTTACGAAAAGGCCGGATTGTTTCCAGCAGCGATCTTGCTTCCGTTCGCAGCTGCCGCGAGGGCCACTGACTGCCGGCCTTTGGTCAGCGATCGAGCAAAGTGATCAAAGGAACTCGCGGCAACGCATCACCGCCTCGAACCTTGGTCTGCAAGCGCAACCTAAGGAACATGCCAGCAAGCGCTGGCAGCGGCACTGCCGTCACCACTTCGCGGAACGCCGACCGGCGGGCTGGGTTGGAATCAGGTTGGTCGAGCCGACCTAGCTCCGCAGGCGCAGACTGCCAATCGATCTGACTGGTTGAATCCACGAGCGCAGATTGGAACACCGGGGAATACGAGTGGAATGGCACCGGCCGAAATGCCGACAGCCCGACCGCCGTGCAATCTGTGCCGGCCGGCAGCCCCTGCGTGAGTTGCACTTGGACACTGACGCAGCTCTCAATCCACAAGTCGGACCGGCCAAGGTTGCGCTCGCGTGCCAGGATAGCCCTAGGGATCGGTGCATGGATGGCGATCGGGCCAGCAGTTACCAACGCCAACGCGATCCCGGTGCCCGTGTCTGGAGCCAGCACGCAGGGTATCCGACTATCCCCATCCACGGCGCCAATCTCGATGCCCCCGGCGGCAATCAACGTGACTGGGGCACTCGACTGGATCGTGCTCAAATCACCTCGCCAACCCAGCAAGGGCACTGGTGCTGGCGCTTGACCGCGGATAATCAGCCGCCCTGCGATGCGAGCTCGCCCCATTGCCAGGATCTGCACGGATGAATACGTCGCGTCGACCGTCACGGTTACGCCAGCGGGAATTTCGAAGGCACGGAATGCGAAGGCTTTTCCGCGACTCGTCACTTGCACGCCATCGCCTCGATCAAACGGTTCGCCGACTGCAAGGCGGAGGTCTTCTTTGGGCCGGAACTCACCCAATTCGCCGTTGCCCGCCTCTTTGCGCAAAAGCGGTTGGAACGCCCCGCGCTCCAACTGAAAACCCGGCACACCGAGATCTGGCGTGTGCAATACCACTTCGTCGCCGAGCGGCCACTGCATCAACACCGCCGCGGAGCCTTCCACCACGGACCAACACAAAGCCGATAGCGGCATCTGCAACGCGCGATTTGCGTAGTCGCGCAGCGATCGCTCACCCTGCGTAAACTTCAAGAACACGAAGTCCCCCGCTTGCAGGTCGTGCACGGCGCCGTCCTTGCCTAACGGTCTGGCACCTAGATTTAGTTCGGCGATGCAAGCCTGCAACTCGTCGATTGCGATCAGCCGAGCCTCAGCAAGCTGCAGCTCAATCGGTTTACTAGCGATTCCACCCGACGGCCTAACCATCAACACTTGGAAAGCATCCGGGGTCAAGCTGGTTGGCAGCACCGGCAACGAAAGGCGAATCTGAAATCGGGCATTATGAATCGGAATCGTTGCATCCACTTCCGGACTCACCAACAAAAACGGCAACGCCGCATTTGCAACTGGGCGCAACGGCGCAGGCAATCCAGCCGGCTTGCTGCCTGCCGCCGCAGTGCGGAAAGTGCGATAGACACCCTCTTCCAGCCGAGTGCCGTCCAAGGCCCGCACACAATCAACCCGAGGAAAGCCACCGATGACAAATCGATACTCACGACCCGGTCGAAAAGAACCGTCTTCGAGGGACGCAGTCAGTGGCGCCTTAGGCTCAAAGGTCACCCATAAACCGCCGACGCGCAGACGGCCTTGCACCGCGTTGCCTTCATGATCGAGCACGGTGACCGTGTCGCGAGTCACGCTAAGCGGATCCACCGGCCTAGTGAAGTAGACCGTAATCGCGTCGTTCAGCAGGAACTCAGTTGCCAAAGCCAAGTCGGGCGAAATCCGATCGACTGCAAACGTCGCAACAGGGGCCTCCCGCGACCAGCAGCTGGTAGCACCCAAAAGTGCAAGTAGCACCGCTATGGCCCGAGGACTCGCCATCACGTTGCAAATGGTATCGACATGAAGTGTTGCGCCCTACGCATGGTCGGTCGGATTGCTCCGCGGGGCAATTGCTATGCAAAAAAACAACCACGGCCGCCCAATGAGCGGCCGCCATTACAGCGAGTCAGATGGACCCGCTTGTTCGCCCCCCGATCAGTTGGTTTGCTGCATCCGGTAAGCCACGCTCAGGCTGCGGATGGACGGCGAGACCGCCGGCGAGACTTGGACATTGTTGGACATCGTGACGCGCAGGTTGAGGAAGCGCGGCAACAGTTGCGTCGCCGGCAGGCGTAGCAAACCGATGTTGTCCTGGGTGACATACGCCGACAGTTCGGTAGCGCGAACACGCGGGGTGTCGAAGGCTGGGCCTCCATTCGGCTTCGAATAACGGTAGGCCTCGCACGCGTAGTTCGGATTCAGGAGATTGCCACGGCCTACACCAGTGCCGCCGAACGCGGTGCCCAGCGAGTCGTTGGTGTTTGGGTCATAAAGGATAGCCGAGTTGCCAAACGATTCTGCGCCGCGGATCTCAAGCAGGATCGAAGTGCCAGCCGGCTGGCGGTTCTGCGGCGGGTCGAACTGAGTCACAAGGTCTTGGACGCGAACGTTGCCAATCTGCGCGGTAAGCCCAGCAAAGTCAGGGATGCCTGCCTCGCTTGTTGCGACTGTGAGCTGGCGACGGTTCGGGTTTAGCGTGTCAAAGAACCCCAAGGTCATCGACGAAACCTTGCGAACAAAGTCCGCTTGAGCCCAGTTGAGCATGCCATCGCCAGCCGGGGCCTGAATCAGCCCCTGCGCTGGGTTACCTGCGAAACCAGCACCGATCAGGACAATCGCGCCGGCATCCTTCACCCAGCTTGGGAAAGCGGTAAGAGCAGTGCCTGGGTCAACCAAGATATCTTGGTTTGTGTTGGGGTCTAGACCACCGGTCCTGTGGACGCGCACGCGCGGCCAAGGATCACGGTTGGCACAACCGGCACCTGTTGCGTTGTAATAACCGCCTGGTGCGCCCGCAGCGAAATTGCTCGGGCCACCGAGCATGGCGACTTGAAAGCCATTCGTTCCCCTAGCGATGCCATTTGCAGCACCATCAGGGAACACCTTGAAATCAACCACCAGCGGAGCAGCAATCGGATCGTGGTCTCGCTTCCAACTACCACGGAAGTCACCATCATCCATCACCCAAGTCGTGCCACCTTGCGCGGTGAATTCGAGGTCTGGCTTGCTCCTAATCCAAGGCGAATCGACATTGGCAGTCCAATCATTGTTAGGTGCTGGAGCCTGTGGCTCATGCGCGCCCGAAAGGCCAACGACACTGCCGCTCTGCGTCGTTACCAGACGTGAGTCGCGCCATGTGTAAGATCGATCGAAACGCGGATACGCCACGTATTTGATGTTAAAAGCGGAGCGAAACACATTGTTAGGATTGATCGTATAGACCTTGTCCTGAAACACTGGCAACTCAGCCGTGCCCTGCAGAGGGTTTTCTAAGAAGGTCGAAGACAAACTGCTGCTGAAGGAAGGGCAGGCCAACTGGCAAAACGGTGCGACCGGCGGGTTTGCAGTCGGGTTACCTGGGTTGACGACGAATGCCTCATCCTGACGTAGATCGCCATGCGAGAGGGACATCGTGTAACGATCGAACACGTCAAATAAGACGTTGTCGTCATTGAATGGCGACCAGTAAAGCTGCTCGACATCGAGCATGAAGTCCGCAGCTTGGCTGGAACTCAGCTCAAAGTCATCCTCGATATAGCGCATCATCATGCGCGAACCGCGCGGCTGGTGCGGCTCGATAACGTGACCGACTGGTTGCGGCGTGTTTGGCGGGAGAAACACCGCTGGCACATTTGGTGGCAACACAGTGTCTACCATACGTGGCTGCAGGTAGAGGTTGCCGTTGACCGGCCCCCCACCTGTGACATATGGCTGGGATCTTGGGAACGCTACCAACGCATCATTGAAAGAGTCCCAGCACTCGCCGCGCGCGATACGGCTGATTGCGCCGAGGTTATGCGAGTCAGCATTGCGATTAAAGCGCAGCGTCTCTGCCGCAACCAAACGACCACCAATCATACGATATTGGCCAAAGATGTCGGTCGATCCAGGCAGTGTGCCGTCCTCATCAATCGACTCAAAGCGGTAGATGTGCCACCCAACTAAGTTTTGCAGGCCCGTCGGGCTTAGCGCAAAGCTCACCGACCAATTGCTAACCGCTTGACCCGAGCCGCCAAACTGGTAGATGGCAAGAGGATTGCCGTTCAGATCAGTCACGCTGCTCGAACCAATAAGTAAATGCAGCCAATAGATCTCCTGCTGGCCGTTCATATGGAACAGGCCGACACTCGACTTCAAAGACAGCACCGTAGCATCGCCAGACTGATCGGTCAGTTGCGTCGGCACAATGCCAGCCGTCGCAAGCTTTGGATTTTGAAGCTGAGTAGCAAAGTCGACGCCCGCTGCCGTCAATTGTGGCATCGTCGCGTTGGCCAGAACAAAGTTAGTCGAATTGTCGACACCATCGAAATCCATCGGTTCCGAGAACTCGATCGAAACTGAAGCTTGGGGCGAGACGTTCATAACATTGGCGGAGCCAGCCGCAGCAGCCGCAGGAATCGGATCGACCTTAAGAAACTCAGCTCGGCTACCCGCATCCGACACGTAGACGTCACCCACCAAAAATCTCACTCGCTCATAGTAGTTTACGCGCAGGATGCAATCTGCACCAGCCGGCAGAGGGCTAGCAAGAAAACGAACTGGGCGGCCGAGTGAATCAAAGGCCGGTTCAACACTTGCCACGCGAACAGTTGCCGTCGGATAAACACTGGCTGACTCGCCTTGCGAGCCATCTGATGCGAGACCTAAGCCTGGAAAGTTAGGATCGTTGCTAATAGTCCCGACCCCCAAGTTTTGCAGGATCTCTGCGCGGACTCGAACGATTTCTGAGCCGCCACCTGGCAGCGCGACCGGGACATTTTGAATCAAGAAGTCCCCAGAACGAAGTGGCACAACTGTGGGAACTGAGGCCGGACCTTTTGGATATCCAGTTTCCGGAGATACTGCGCCATCGACGAATGGCATACGGCCACGAACTGGCAAGTTGTGCAGGCGCTTATTAAGTGTAATCAGGCCGTTAACGGCATCGACCGAGATGATGCCCAACTCAGCGTTGCTAACAATCATCGGCGATTCGAGATCCCGCATGGTGCCAGCAGTACCATCCTGCCTATTGCCCGAACGGAAGTCGCGACAGACTGAGTTACGACCAAAGCTATCCACCGAATTTAACTCGGGGATAGCGTCATCACGAACATAGAAAGCCGGGGAAACGGATCCACGCGACGGGATCGCAATGCGGATATTGGCAGTGACGCTGTCCACACTTTGTGGCATCCCCGAAGAAGTTTGCCCACCGCCGCCCTCATTGCCAAGCAACGAAGTATCAAGAATGATGCTGTTGCCGCGCAGGATGATGCGAAACGGAACTGCGCGAAAAGCATCGACCGCCGAAACCACCAGTGGGTCGCCCTTAATCTCTAACAACTGTACAGCAGACGGGTTGACCTCGAAGAAGCCCTGCGTCAAATTTATCGGCGCGCTGAAGCTCAACTGAAAGGCAGCATTGCGCGGGATAACCGGAATAGGCCGAGTACTGGTGTTCTGCCCGCGATAGGAAGCCGCCAACTCTGTCAAGCCCAGTTGGGCATTTGTTAAGGCGGCGTCAAAGCTGCCAGCTTCCGGCCCCTCATTGTCCCAGAGGATCAACAGACTTTCATGGCCGGTAAGACTATCAAATGGCAAATATTGGTAATTCGCACTAACCACTTCCTCGCCGCCCGCGTCATAAATCGCCTGCGATTCGATACTGCTGTTTACCAGGATATCCTGATCAACCAACCGCGAAAGCCGATTAAACTGGTCCCGCCGATCGCCGTTTTTTGGGTCGATGCGGTGGTATGCATAGATATCCACTACTCGGCCAAACTTAACGCTCTCGAGCCTTGGGCTCCCGCCGCTGACAGTCCCTTGCCCGACTGAATCTTTGGTGCTTGCTGGCCCGCCGCACGCAGCGAAGGCCAAAAGGAGAGCCAGAAAAATACTACCAACCGTGATACCGCTTCGCATGTGCTGCATGATCTTGCGTGTCTAGAGTTTGATGGAACTGCGGGCTTGGCTAGCTCACCAGCGATATGGGATTCGAAGGAAGTGGACTTCTGGGCGCGGTGAACCCGGGCTCAGCGATGGCGGATTGTCTGCCGAGTTAGACTTGTAGGCCGTGTCAAACGTGATGTCCCACTGCACGAAGCTGTCGCCAAGACTGCGGATCTGCTCTTGCGTAGTAGGGTTTTCAAGGTCATAGACGAAGGTGCCAGCAGCTGCCGGGAAACGCAGCGCCGTCGGACTAGCGGGGTTCTTGTGGAACGCGAAGCCGATACGCACGTTGGCAACTGGCACCACAGAATTGCCAGGAGTCCCGACATAAGTCGTGCCTAGGCCTTCCGATCCGCCAGTCACTACCTTGAAGAACTTAGCCCTGACTTGAAGGCGAGTAAAACCATTCGGAAGCGGGCCATCTGCCGCTGACAGAAAGAGAGTCCTATCTGTGTGCCCGAGGATTCGAAAGCTGCTTATGATCGTTGCGCTGACATTAAGCAACTCAGCCTCATATTGGCAGTAACGGTTGGCAACGGTTCCAAGTGCTGCGCTGACCAAAGTCACGCTGTAAGAAGCCTGCCCCTCATAATCTACGGCCGAATCGTTCTGGGTTTCTACCAATTGCTCCGACACGGCAATCGGGTAATTGATGCGGACCGAGGCACCACCAGTTGGCGTGTAACTGCAGTAGCCAGTGGTCTGATTTACGCCAGCAAAATCATATGTCGGGCCATTTCGAAAACCCGACGATTCGATGATACCGCGCGGCAGCGTATCCGAGCTTGTCAGACCACGCCGCACACTGAATCCAGTGTCGAGCCACTTAGAACGCGCGCGCGTCTTTGAGCCGTATGGGCAAGGCAGCAGAACAGGCGAAGGACGGATGTCGCCTTCGTTAGCTCCGATGTTGGTGGCCGTACCGTTGTCATCGACAAAGGTGCCATTCAGATCGGGGAACCCGCGCCATGCCAACAGACTCTTCTTCTCTGTGCCAGTGGTAGTGATACCGTTTTTGATCATCTTGATGTGGTCATCAAGCAGTGTGTTGGTGTTGTCTACAACCTCGCCAACTGACACTGGGCCAGGGGGGGCAAGCAACTGAATCACACCCATACCACCAAATGCGCCTAGCGAAGCAGTGTCGTATGTGCCGGTGCCAAAGGATGCAGGAATGGCCGTGCCACTGGGAGCATATTTGATGTTGATAACTGGTGCCGAATACGTGCCGGTGGTGCAGACGCCGCCATCCGCAGAAAGCGAGAATGCGTAGTCGTTCTGTTGGTATGTGTAGTTAGCGCCCGTCCCCTTGGCGTTAATGATGATCTCATGGCCGGCCATGAGAATGATCATCCCGCCGCATCCACCTCCACCACCGCCGCCCTGACCGCAAGAGCCAGCCGGCTCGCCACCGCCACCGTCACCGCCATCGGCTTTGATGGAACCAGTCGGCGAAATGATAATGTCGTGGAGCGCTTTCACGATCAGAACGCCACCGCCGCCGCCACCGCCACCGCCCTTATTGTCGTTGATGAAGTTGGCGCTCGTTGTCGAGCAGTTATCAAACGAGTTGTTACCACCGCCGCCGCCGCCTTCTCCACCAACCGGCAAGGCCAACTCACCACGGATGCGGATCTGCCGGTTAACGTTGATGCCAACGCCAAAGAAGTTGTTGTCCGTGCGGGCATCCGTGAAAATAACAGGCCCTGGCGCGCCACCGTTCAGGTTGCGGGTACTGGACCCAGCAGCACCAGCACAACCTTGGCCACCGCGGCCAACCTGTTGTTGAAACGCCGTGCCAGGACCGGCAAGAGACTTGTAAAAAGGGTCGCCCTGAGTACTGAGCGAACCGCCGCCACCGCCCGAGCCACGTCCACAACCGACGACGCAAGCTATTAGACCGCCGCCACCGCCGCCGCCCGGAACCTGCCCAGCACCAAAGCCTGCTTCGGCCTGCATCGAACGTGCGAGCGAGTTGGGACTGCCTTTGCCGCCATTGCCAGCATTGCAGGGGCCAACGCCACCAGCAGACGGAAAGTTAGCTGAATTGAGCGTGTTCACGCGATCGCCACCACCGCCGGAAACGGTCAGCAAGCCCGCAACTGTGAAGTCGTTGCTGACCAACCAGACCATTGGCCTGGTACCTTGCCCTCTAACAGTGACACCATTCGGAATCGTGACGTTCTTAAAGTTGAATACGCCACCAGAGACATTAAATGGCACGCCGTTTGAAGGCACTACCTGTGTGAAGTCGGTGTTGAGGATCACTTCCGCAATGTTTGGCCCGTATTCAAGCTCGGTGCGCGTCCCCTCAAATTCAAAGCCGGCTTTGACGAAACCTTGCTCTACTTGGGCAAAGGGGTCCAAGAACGGCGCATCTTGGTCAATGCTTTCCGAGCTACGGAAGTCCTCGATAAGCGCGTCAAACTGCGGATCGTAGGCCCGCTTAGTTAGGAAGGTCGCAAAATTTCGACTGTATGCGGCATTCGCAATGTTTGACTCACCCGATATGTCCTCCAGCGTGTTCTCCACGATCACCCGAATGGTAGCGTTGTTTGGCAGCACGCCGATTGGCAGTATCGATACTGACGAACTAGTTAGTCCGTTGGAATCCAAATTTACGCCCGACGGGATCCACGTGTTATTGCCATAGATCGGGTCGTCATACTCAAGGAAAATACGACCGCGGCTGTTGACGTTTCTAACTGTTGGGTTTAAATCCACTGCGACGGGAAGGTTGTTGCTGCTGGGATTGAGCGCCTGGTTGAAATTCAGATGCAATTCGACCGGCAGGCCGCCAAACTTATTGAGCGAAACGCCCGTGGCATCGGCCCCATTAATCGTAAAGTTTGTGCGGCGCGGCCCTCCCGCGACACGGTCGCGGAAAAGCTGTGAAGGTGTGGTGCCATCGGCAGTGCTAAACGCGAATGTAACCGGCGAAGCCAGCGCCCTACCGCCGACATCTTTGATAACCGTGTTGTTGATGCGATCGCCACTTATCAGGCTAACCAGATACGTGCGCCCCGGACGGAAGCCACCATCTGAATACGAGTTGTTTGTCGGGAACCGCGGAACAAACAGTAATCGCCTTCCCGGCACAGTGTCGCCAGGGCTGGTGTCGAGCGCAAAGGACCCTGCGACCTGCTCTGCTACCGGAATCCCATTGGAGTTTAGCACTTGAAAGCTAAACGTGTTGAGGTTCACCGAAGCAAGGTTCACCATGTTGGTGAAGTCAATGCGGATTGGATCATTGAGAAACAAGCGACCATTGTTCAGCGGCTCAGTTTTCAGCACCAGGAATCTGCCGGTGCCGCCTGGTTGAGTGCTGCTGCTGCCAACACTGGTAGCGCTGGTGCTCGACCCTCCAGAGCAGGCAGCTACGGCGGCAGCTAGGATCGCGAGGGATATTTTAATTACGTTCAGAAGTCGGTTCATGGCACTAGTCACTTGTCGGCGGACAGGTCGTCCGCACGCGAGCCAGAGGTCTTGAATGTCTGAGTTGACCGATGTAGTAAAAATTTAGTAGCCGGTATCAGCGTACGCGCTGAAAACGGTAAGAGAATGAAAAGGTCTCAATCGCCGGTGCGACCGGCGGATTAGCCTCAGTATTGTTGCTCATTAGGAACCGCCAATTCACATAGCGGACACTCCGCGGTGAGAAACCTTCGGCCGGCGCACCAAACCGCGCGAGGAACTGCGCGTCCATCAGCGTATTTGGGTCACTAGCATAGGTCGTCAACGTGCGGTTGTAGAGGTAGGTCCAGAAGTTCTTCGAGACTCCGTTAACGAGACGGTCGTCATATTTCCGGATATGGGCATCGCCCGCCTTGTAAGGATCAAGCGGGAAATTGCTTGCGTCCGGTTTCAAAGAGTTACGTATTTGGGCTGGATACAGCGTCACGCCGCTAATCGCTGGCGCTTGCGGACTGGCCCACTCCGTCCAATACCAGGGTGTCGGATCGACAATGCTCGCAGCGCGGAACTGCGGTACGACCGTGGTGCCACTCGGCATTTCGCTCAGCGGGGGTTCAAATTCGTAAGTGAATGCCGGCAGAATATTTTGCGGCAAAGTGACCACGCCACTTAATGGATCGGTGAAGTATGGGCCAAGGCGTGAATCCTGAGAAATGCTTGGCATCCGGTGCGGATTGAACAGGTCGACGAACCCCGAGGTCAAAACGCTTTGACGCTTCAAGAAGTCGATCATTATCCAATAGAGCGTGTTATCGCCTGCGGCTGTCGGCTGCGTCGTGTTAGGCACATAGCCACCAATCGCTTGATTCCAGCCAGCAGCGCCAGTTGTCAAACACAGGCTGGCTTGACCACTAGATGTACCCGCACGACCGGAACTGAGAACGCGAAAGTTTGGCACTGGGCTTGACTGGACTGTAATGGAAGTCTGCCAGCCATTCGTGCCTTGCGCGATGTAACCGCTACCCGCTGGAAGGTCGGCTCGGTCACAGAAGGTCCAGAAGTCGGCAAGCAGCGGACAAGCGATACTGCCAACCAGGCCTTCGGTGAACGAATCCGCCGTGCCAGCTGTGCGCAACTTCGCATTGACGCAATCGTTCCAAAAACCACTAATGATGGTCGGCTGGCTGGCGTCAAATGTACCGGCACCGGTCGGGAGGATGTAAACACCAGGCGATTGATAACCCTGCGTCACTCTACGTCCCATACCATTTAACCATGGCGAAATGAGCCATGGCGAATAAATGCTGGTCGCTGTGTCAGAGCCTAGCCCCGATACGCACCCCTGCTCGATGACGGTCTCATCACGGAACACAAAATATGGTTTTTGGAAGCGTGGCAGAGGCAAGAAGCGATTGACACCATTGGGCTCCAATACTGTCTGCGCAGAATCAATGCGCATGGCCGATGGCGGGTAGGCCGAGAACGGCAGAGGCCGAGTATCAACCTGCTCTCCCGAGCCATTGGCCAGTAGGTTGCGCAGATAGTTCTTATCAAACGAGTCCGTTCTCAGGCCCGAACCTTCAAAGGTTGGCAGCGCTGCGAAATTGCCCACACACGGTTCCGGACGGCGCTCGCTGTGGCCTAAGAATAGACCCAATTGATCGAACTCGTCGAATGTGATCGTGCCGCTGGCAAACGGCGCCCAATACATTTGCTCAACGTCGAGGTTGAAGTCAAATGGGTCCACGCGTGACAGGCTCAAGTCAACTTCACGCCAAACGGTTTGCAAACGCGCACCGTAGGGATTGAGTGGGTTCTGAATGCCTTGGCCAAACGGAGTAGTCGAGGTGTTTGACGAAACCTGATCCTCGTTGGACACAGAGTAAGGGCACCAACGCAGCAAACTGGTCTGCGGCGCAACTGGCGCTTGGTTGAGGTTGTCCGCGATCTGGCGCACACGGGTAGTCGGACGCGCTTGCAACTTGCCACCAACCTGCACGAACGCACCGAAAATGTCCTGCAGTCGGTAGGCGCGCGCATTGGTGTCGCTGCCCTGTCCTTGGACTTCGCTATCAATATACAAGGACGGATTTTCGTCCTCGTCTTGACTAGCAAAGCGGCGCACGACGCTAACAACCAGGTTGTCATCAAACGCAGGGACCGCGCCATTGGTGCGCAGATCAAGCGTGAACGGAATCGCTAGGCCACTAGAGCGAGTTGGATCAGTCGCCTGCAAATCCACCGGGTTACCCGACAAATCACGGATGCCAGCAGCACCTCCTACGAGGTGTAAATAGTACGGCCGATTACCGTCCTGACGCATCTGCTGATCGAGGTAGAAACCTTGCGAAGGCTGCAGTCGCAAAGTGGTTTGTGAGCCATCTTCGTCAACCACGCGGGCGGCAACAAGGTGCGGGGTCCAGAACTTGTCGCGGTCAAAGCTCGCCAAGTCCATGCCTATGCCTTGCGCAGTCACCGTCGTTCCATCTGGTGCAAGGCGGCGCCACGGACGAGTAGCTATGAACTGTTGGATCGCGTCCTGATCGAGCAGGTTGCGCGTGCCGAAAAACATCGTATCCGCGGCTTTTATCGTGGTGCCATCGACTGGTTTGGTGAACCTAATTACTGCGCCGGCAAACGGCGAGATATTTTGATTCGGCTCGCTTGGCCTGCCATCTGGATACGGCAGCGGCGACGGCGAGAACGTCACGAAGTTGCGCGGGTCGTCACCGACAAACTCCTGTGTCAACGGGTCTAAACCGCCAGCATTGAACTCAGCTACTAGCACAGCTCGCGGCGCATTCAGCACCAGCCAAGTCTCGATTTCGCTTGGCGTTTGCGGATAACCCGGCCGATTACTCGGATCGATATTCTCCAGGTTCTGCAAGAACCGAACGAGCACCCGAACGTGCTGGACTTCAGGCTGTCCCAAGTCATCGGCTGGGTCTACCAGCACCTCGGCAGAACCAAACGGCACGCCGCTGTTGTCCGAGATAATGCGGAACACGTCGCCGCGATCGATTTCTTGGATAATACCGCCCTTGAATACCGTGATCTGGACGATACTTAAATTGACTGGGTCGACGCGCTCGAGATACATCGACATTTCACCAATGATTCGTGGCGGGATCGGATCCCGCACGAAACCACCGGAGATATCCGCTGACGCGTCAAGCGCATTGCCCGATCGAAAATCGCGGATCACGGCCGAGCGCCCTGAGTTATTTAGCCCAGTGAGCGAACCAAGGCTGTCGGCGCGCATGCCTGGAATTGCCAACGGGCCTTCGAGTGCAATCGCCAAACGAATGTTTGCGCCAACTTGGTTGGGAGCCTCGGGCAGGCCCGAGGCATTGTTGCGGGTCTGATACTGCAGCCCCTCAGTCCCCAACAACACAGGGTCTAATATGAGCGTGTCGCCGAAAACGCTGTATCGCGTCGTGATCGGCACGAATGATCCGGGGACGCTTGGGTCGCCCGACAGCTGCAGCAACTGAACTGCATCGGCATTACGAATCCCGGTAACCTGGCCACTAGCGTTTCGCTCGACAAAGAAGTCGTCCGTAATGCCGAGCGATCTGGTGAATTTGAGCCGCAACGCGGCGTTGCGCGGGACGACCGTGTAGGTCTGCGAACTGCCGGTTGAAAAAACCAGCGGGGTTAGGGATCGGACGTTGTTATCCAAGCTATCAAACAACTGCTGAAACTCTGGCGTGCCGATTTCGCGAGTGACAAACAACCGCCCCTGCAAAGTATCTGGGTCAAAGCTGATGAAATCGAAGCGGATATCTTCGTCGCGCTGGGCTCCACCAACCTGACGCTCGTCCTGGATATCGGGACCGATAAGGACGTCTTTTTGGAACAACGAAATCGAAACGCCCTGCGACGTCCGCAAAAGCCCGTAGACATCGACCAGACGGCCATAGTCCACCTGTGCAAGTTGCGAATGTGCGCCAGTTGTCGCCGGCGATCCTGCACTGCCGCTACCGCTGCCGCTACTGCTGCCGCTGCAAGCAGTCAGCACCACGCTCGCGGCAACCGCGAGGCAAGAACTGCATTGCCGCATGAGAAGTGTCTGTGCCATGTTTCGTATTTCGTCAGAGTTCGCGGACCGGTCCATCCTGAGCAACCACACGCAGTAACGAGCTCGCATGGCGCTCTTGCGCCGCAGATTGCGAGCGAACGACCCTGCGAGCACTGACCCCCACGCACCAAGGGTGCGCAGTAGAACCAAATCGGATGCTCGGTATTGGCAGCATGAGATCTAGCAGGTTGTGCAACAGATTTTTAGTCCTACGAGCCAAATGGATCATCGGAAAATGGCCTCTGTCGTAAGCGTAGAGATCAACAATCATGCCGCAATCTCAGGGCGAGACAAGTCTCCCCAAACTGATATTGCTGACGGGTTTGTGGTCGGAACAACATTCCACAAAACTATCCACCGCCAACAAGTTGCGCGGTCTTTGAGTGCGCTTTCGCACAACTCCAACGTTCACCGTCACTTGGACGCAAAATTGGTGGCAATTTTCACCTCCTAATATACCCCCATCTGGTTGGTTCGGCCGACGGCTATCGGCAAGGCTCATGAAAACTTAGCGTAGAAAAGTCCTAGCTCTCGATGCGCGCCTACGAAGCCCTTGCTACCCACCGCGCACCGAATATCCCGCCGCCTCTGCCTGAGTGTCTGACTCGAACCAAACTCGCTGGTCCAACGGGACGCTATTGGCAACGCCCGGCGCAAGGCTCCCATACCAGCGCTCCGAAAGGTGGCCTAGGTAGCGAATCTGCAGATCCCGCTCGCAGTAAGCACACTCCATGGCGACCGAGTTTGCCTGATCGTCACGAATCCGGAAGTCACGAACCAGATAACGAACGCCTTCCCCATTCGTGATGCAGCGCTCGTTGCGGCACCGCAGGCCACTGCGCGCGTCGATACCGGTGGCTGCCGAGTTGTGAGCAGGAGGTTTGCTGCGGAGCTGAATGCGCCCGAGCAAGAACGCCATCAGCGCCATGCGCATTGGCACGCCAAGCTCAGCCTGCCGGAAGTAAACCGACCGTGGATCTGAATCCAGTTCGTAGTCGATCTCATCAACGCGTGGCAGCGGATGCATCAGCCGCGCATCCTTTGCAGCGGCGGCATTCAAGGTCTTGGATGACAGACGAGGATAATTCTTGATGTCCTCGCCGGAGTGCCGCTCGAGTTGCGCACGCGTCATGTAAATCGCGTCGATGCGATTTACTTCTACTGGGGTGAGGCTTGTGTAGAGCGCCAACTGGTGTGGCTGACTCGCCGTCAGATATGCAGCAGCATTGTGACTACCGGCGATGCCAGGCAGATCCGCGACCGACGCCGCCGCCGTTCGCACATGGAAATCACGCTGTAGCCTGCCGAGCACGTAGTCGGGCAACTCGAAACCTGGATACGGCAGCGTCACTATGTTGGCCTTGAAGCGCGCAAGTGCATAGCAGAACGAATGGATCGTGCGGGAATAGCGAAGGTCGCCACACAGCACTACCTCAAGCCCCTCAAGGCGCCCTTTCTCCTTCCAGAGCGTGTAGAGGTCACACAGCGTCTGCGTCGGATGCTCATGCGAGCCATCGCCGCCATTGATCACCGGCACGCGGGCATAGCGAGCGGCGACGCGCGCCGAACCATCTTCAGGATGACGCAGCACAAGAATGTCGGCGTAGCTGCCACCGACAACGCGCACCGTGTCCGCGAGTGACTCGCCCTTGCTTCGGCTGGTGTTCTTCTCGTCCGCAGCCGTGATGACTCCGCCGCCCAAGCGCACCATCGCGGATTCAAAACTTAGCCGAGTGCGAGTGCTCGGTTCGAAGAACAACGTCGCCATGATCGAGCCACGGCAGAGATCTGACCAGCCAAGCAAGTTATCGCGAAAAGCATCGGCGTGATGAAACAGCTCGAGGATCTCGTCGGTGCTTAGATCCTCGATCGAAACAAGATCGCGCTTTTCTATTTCTGCCATCTTGGGGTCGAGATCATGCCGAGTCGAGCCCAGCCGCACCAGCCGCAGCTCGCAGCGAACACCACTGCTCCTCGCTCAAGGCTGCCGGCCCAAAAATCACGCCAGCAACCGGTAATCGACGACGTTTTTGCAACACGGCGCCGAGCGCAGCACGAACGCGCCCCGCGGAAGCGGGATCTGCGCACGCAACTCGGAGATCGACTGGAAAGTCCTCGGGCCAGGCCGCCGGCGGCAGATCCGCTTTGCTCACCACCACAACGGCCTGCGGGGACCACAGCGCGCGATCCTGATCCGTGGGACCAAGACTGCCATCCACCACGATCAACAACTCGCCCGCAGCTTGCTCAGCCCGGGCCCTCGCCTGCGCTTTCGCATCGATACTATCGATTGCTTCACCTGCCCCGGCGACATCCACTAACTCATACGGATAGCCCTCGAGGCAAGTCACCTCGCGCAGCGGATCACGCGTGAGCCCCGGCAACGATCCGGTGAGCGCACGTTCCGAAAACAGCAGCCGGTTGAACAACGTTGATTTGCCCGCGTTTTGTCGCCCCGCCAATACCAAGCGATGCGGGACGACTAGTGCGCGCGCGACGCACGAGCGAAGCAGCGCAGCCGCGAGCGAGATCTTTTGCTGCGCCAGCGGTTCGCGTTGTAGAGCAGCGAGAAAAGCAGCGAAATCGTATGCCGACTGTTCGAGCGCCAGATCCAATTGCGCAACGGACATTGCCGCCATGAGCAAACTTTCGGCTGGCGACGAAACCGACGGTTCCCACGGGCCAAACCGAAGCGCCAGCTCATCTAGCAGCCGAGGGCTGCCATGCACATGCAATTCGAGCCCATCGCGTCGGTCCACGACGAGCACTTCATCGAACAGGGTGCCTTCGATCCAAAGTGCGCCTCGACGCGGGGGCGCCAAAGGGGTGGTCAACAGTGCGCGGTTGCGCGCGTCGCGCAGACATGCGATCAGCCGATCGCGCTCGGGACCTGAGCTTGCGAACAAAACCGCGATGCCGCCAAGGCCGTATGGAGTCAGCAGCCGCATCACTGGTCCGCGAGCAACAATAGACCGCGGTGAACGAGATCGGGCAGGTGCACTGGCGAGAGCTTGCCGTGCCGCAAGTAGTCCTCTGCGTGGCCGCCGGTGAGCACCAATGTGGCGTTGCCCCGCGCAGCCACTTGCAGTTCTGCCACCATTCGTTCGACCGCTCCACAGAACGCAAGCGCGACTCCGGTGTCTACTCCCGACGCAGAGCTGAGCGCCGGCATCGGCGTTGCAAGTGCGGGGCGCGCACACGGCAGGAGCGGCGTGATCTTTGCCATGCCATCGATCATCGCCCGCAGCCCAGGCGCAATCGCGCCACCACGGAATACGCCGTCGTCCTCGATCAGATTGACCGTGGTTGCACTACCGCAATCAATCGTGATGGCGCGGCCAAATATGTGAAATGCCGCCAACGCTCCTAACCAACGATCGGGACCAAGCGTTTGTGGCGTCTCGTAGTCACTCCGCAATGGATTTGAGACATCGCGCCCCACCATCCGCACGACGAGCCCCATGGCTTGCAGTTGCGAAATCGCATCCAATAATCCATCTGGCACCACCGAGACACCGACCGCGCAGCGAGGGCGAACATCCGCAAGGAATGCGCTCAGATCGACGGCATCCGAAACAGCCCAACGCTGCCGACGCTGGCGATTGCCATGCAGCATCACGTCAAGAGTGGTATTGCCGCGATCGAGCGTGAGGACCGATGTGTCCACGATCGCCTTGCCCTCAGCGATCGGGCGTCTGGTAGATGCGCTCGAGTTCTTGGCCGTTGGAGAGAAACTTGACGACGAAGCTACGCGTGCCGCGATTGTATTGACGCTTGCCAGTCGCAACGGCATCGGCCTTGGTTTCAACGCGCTCGCCATTGACCGCGATGATGACCTCTCCCGCTTGCACACCAAATCGGCTAGCAAGAGTTGGATCCACGTTCTTCAGCACGACCCCGCGCAAGTTGCCACCCGTTTTGCTGACGTAGGTTTCCGCGTTGACCCGCTCCATCAGCACTTCCGGGTTCTCACGGAACAGCGTTTCATCTTTGCGACCGATATTGAACCGACCATCGATTTTCTTGGTCTCTCCCGATGGGTCGTCGGTCCAAATCCCGCCTGCAGCGGCGGCCACCGCTTTCACATTGCCGCTATTCAGTCGATCTGGACTGCCAGAACGCAAAACTTTCGCAAGGGCCGCCGCATCTTCATTCGTCATCTCTATCGAACGCTTGAACACCTCGACTTCCGTCGGCACCTCTGCTGGCTCACCGGCCTTTGCAGGTGGTGCAATTCGGATGAAGAACGCCGAGCGCGCATCGGATGACACTCGCACCAGCCGGATGTCGTTGAAGGGTTCCCAAAGTTTGTTGTCGAAGTGCTTGGCCCCGTCGCCAGCCACCCAGACACGCTGTAGATACTGGCTGCCGGCTGTTGTGGTCGGCATCGAAGTCGCGGCACCCGGGTTGGCAGGATTGCTGCCGCCGCGACCCAAACGACCACCGCCCTGGTTAGGGTTACCGCGGTTACCTCGGTTGCCTTGAGCAGCCGGAGCGCCACCCACGCTGTCGCCTGGCGCCACGGCACTGCCAGCGGGACGATTCTCACGAACATACCAATCTGGCGGATTGACCTGCAGGCCATCTTTGTAGCGCAAGATCACGTGCGAGAGATCCCCCTTGCCTTGGCCCGGGTCGTAGACCACCGCCTCCAATTCGAAGAGGGTTTCAATCTTCACCTTCGTTGCGGCTTCGGCAGCGGCAATCGCTTGCGGGTCCTCGGGCGGCTTCTCGACGGCCTTTTCTCTGCCGAAAATCTCCGGCGCGAGAAACTGATCTTTCCACCACGGGTTGTCGTAGTTCCAAAGCCGCTCTGCGCGAGATCCCTGACTCTTGGCTTTCGCCAACAGGTCACGCGCCTCGTTGATGCCTCGGTTATGCCGTTTGTCGCGGGCCGCTTGGCTCTGCTCAGGAAACGTTTGTGAAAACGTAAGGGCAGCAACGCCGAGTAATCCGACGGAGGCGAGATACAGGATTGCGTTGACCGGTAGCTTCATCGCAGGAGCGGGAGTCTAGCGCTCTGATGACTCAGAAGACCAGCCTTCTCGTCGGCCGAATCAATCTCGGATAGAGCAGAGCCGAGTTACTACTGAGACGCGCACCGGCAAGCAATCTTCCCGGCGCACCAACCTGGGCTCGAATCGAAGGCCAAAAGCTGGCAGGTTACACTTCAAAAATCAGCTGGCAGATGGACGCGTCAGGCTGCCCTGCGTAATTCCGCGCATCTGCATCTTCAACTCATCCGGATTGTCGGACGCGATCAATGCATCTTCGAGACTGATGTTGCCGGCCTGGAACAGGCGGATCAGCGACTGGTTGAAAGTCATGGTGCCGTAATAGCCGCCCTCTGCCAGCGCCTTAGGCAACATCCGGGTCTGACCTTGCTCAAGGAGCTCGCGGACCGTCGGCGTATTGATCAACAATTCTACCGCCGGAACCTGTGACGAGCCGTCCTTGTTCTTGATCAAGCGCATCGAGACTACGCCAGCGAGATTGAGCGCTAGCTGCAGGCGCACGAGTTCGTGCTGATGCGGCGGGAAGAACGTGATGATGCGCTCCACGGTCTGAACGGCATTGACCGTGTGCAAAGTGGAGAACACCAAGTGACCGGTTTCGGCAGCGGCGATCGCAGCGCCGACCGTCTCAGCATCTCGCATTTCGCCGATCAAGATGACGTCCGGCGATTGACGCACGGCTTGGCGCAGCGCGCTATCAAAGCTCATCACGTCGACACCGATCTCGCGTTGGTTGATCATCGACCGCTTGTCTTCGAAGCGGAACTCGATTGGATCCTCAATGGTCACAATGTGTTTCTGCATCGTGCGGTTCACATATTCTAGCATCGCCGCGAGGGTCGTCGACTTGCCCGAACCCGCAACGCCGGTAGCGAGCACGAGGCCGCGCTTCATCGATGCCAAGCGCTTCAGCGGTTCGACCGGCAGGTTCAGGTCTTTGAACGATGGGATATCTTTCTTGATCGCACGAAACACGAAGCCCACCTCACCGCACTGATGGAATGCATTGCAGCGGAAGCGACCGACATCAGCCATCTCGACAGCCAAGTCCGTAGCTCCGTTCAGGCGGAACTCGTCCTTGGTGCGATCCGTGAGAATCTCTTCAAGCCACGACCGAGTCAGCTCGGAAGAAAGCGGGGTGTCGCCAACAAACCGGATCTGACCAGCGACACGAATCGCAGGACAACCGCCGGTCTTCAGGATGAGATCGGAGGCCCCCTCCTTGATCATCATGCGTAAGAAATCACCTAGCTTTGGCTGGGCGACAGATGCGGAATGTGACGGATCCAGATTTTCATTCTCAGTGGGCAACATTGGGCGAACCTCCGGCTTGGTTATCGGCAGGACCCACGTTCTCACCGGACCGTTTTTTCTCAGCCGATACCAGCGGCAGTTGCTGCCATTCTGCGCGATGCGGAAAAATCGAGCAGTGCTCGAGCACCGTTCGCGCGCTGCTTAGCTCAGTCGCGATTGGGAGTAGCGCGCGCGACCAAGAGAAACTGGCTCACGGCGATGATCAAATCACGCAAGCCATTGCCCGTCGCACTGGAGATACGAATCACCGACTCGCCGCTTTGCTGCTCCAACTCCGCAGCACGTGCCGCAGAAACCTCGTCTTCGACTTTGGTAGCGACGATCAACTGCGGCCGCTTGGCAAGCTCTTGCGAATAGCCTTCGAGCTCGGCGCGAATGATCGTGCGGGCCTCGGCTGGCGTTTGCAGCGCCAAGTCACCGCAATCGACCAGGTGAAGCAGCAGGCGCGTGCGCTCGACATGTTTCAGGAACTTGTCGCCGAGCCCCTTGCCAAGGTGCGCACCAGCAATCAGTCCAGGGATGTCTGCGATCACAAAGGTGCTATCGCCCATCCCCTGCGCAATGCCCAGCATCGGCTCAAGCGTGGTGAACGGGTAGTCCGCAATCTTGGGCCGAGCGCGCGTGAGCTTGCTGAGCAACGTGGACTTGCCGGCATTGGGCAGACCAAGCAAACCAACATCCGCGATCAGCTTGAGGCTCAACCGCACGCGTCGGACTTCGCCATCCTGACCGGGCTCTGACTCGCGCGGCGAACGATGCGTAGCCGTAGCAAAGTGACTGTTACCTCGCCCACCAAGGCCACCGCGCGCCACGATGAACGACTCGTTCGCCTTGGCCAAGTCCTTCAGCACATTGCCACGCTCCGCGTCGTAGACAATCGTTCCCTCTGGAACTTCGATGGCCAGGTCTTCGGCGTTCTTGCCGCCACACTTCTTGGCGTAACCTTGCTCGCCATTGGGTGCCGCGAACAGCGTGCGGCCCGTGAGGTGAAACAGCGTGTTGCAGTGAGTCGTCGGCAGGATCACCAAGTCGCCGCCATCGCCGCCGTCGCCACCGTTGGGACCGCCGCGCATGGCAAACTTTTCGCGCAGAAACGACACACAACCACTGCCACCCTTACCACCACGAACCGTGAACTCGATTTCGTCGACGAACATGGTATGCGGTCAGCGGCGCTGTAGCGCGCCGCGAGTTAGGTGCTCGTGCTTTAGGTTGCGCTCGTCGGCTCGGCTTGCGGATCCACGTGGACCTTGCCGTTGCCTTGGAAGCGAACCACGCCCGCGGCAATCGCGAACAGCGTGAAGTCAGAAGCCAAGCGCACATTGCGCCCAGCGCGGAAACGCGAGCCGACCTGTCGCACGATGATCGTGCCGGCGGTCACTTTTTGACCACCGTAGGCCTTCACGCCACGGTATTGCGGGTTGCTGTCACGACCGTTGGTGGTCGAACCTTGCCCCTTCTTGTGAGCCATGTCTTGCTCCTATTTCCTTAGGCGTTGATCGTTTCGATCTGGATTTCGGTGTATCGCGCGCGGAAGCCCGTTCTGCGGCGACTGTTTTTGCGCCGGCGGAACTTGCCGATCACGACCTTGACGCCCTTCACTTCGTTCCGCACGACTGTAGCCGTGACGGAAACACCGGCGACGTAGGGCGACCCCACACGGCCTTCGCCGTCACCGCCTACGACACAAATCTTGTCGAAGGTCAGCTTCGCGCCTTCTGCAAGGTCTTTAAGGAGGTGAATCTGGATGCGGTCACCGGGCTTCACCCGATACTGCTGATTGCGATCGTCAACGACGGCGAACATGAACATTCCTCGGCTTCTGCTGCGTGTCTACACAGCCGGAAAGGGGCGCGGCAGGATAGCAATCGGATCCATTGAATCAAGGGGTGGGCCAAAGGACCGTGGCGCCACCTCTCTTCTCGCTACTGATTAGGCCTTCACATCTAGACCGGCGGGGATCGCCACGCGAGCCTCCTGACCGTCACCGGTCAAGAATCGGTAGTGGACCACATCGATCGGGTAGCTCATCTCCGGGCGGAAGGTGATCGTCTTGCCGACGGCCTCCTCCAGGTCCAGAATCTGCCGCCGCTTGTAGTTGCTCAGGTAGTCGTTGACACCGGGCGCAGTGAACACCTGTAGGACCGAATAGCCCTTCAGATTCATCAGCGCGCGAACTTCGCGCAACACCTGCAGCGACTTGCTCTGAACGGTGCGCGACCAGCCAGAGCCCTTGCAATGCGTGCACTGCATGAACACGGTGCGCTTCAGGCCAGGCCCCACTCGCTGACGCGTAATCTCCAACATGCCAAACGGTGAGATGCGGCCAACTTTGATGCGCGCTCGATCGCCGTGCAGGGCCTCGATCAACCGCCGCTCGATGTTGCGCCGGTGCTTTTCCTGCGCCATATCGATGAAGTCGATGATAATCAAGCCGCCAAGGTCGCGCAGACGCAACTGTCGCACGATCTCCGAGATCGAGTCCATGTTGGTCCGGTAGGCAGTCTCGTCGAGGTCCGAGCCCGGCTTGAACTTGCCCGAATTGACGTCGATGGCAACCAGCGCTTCGGTCTGGTCGATGACGATCGAGGCACCGTTCGGCAGATCGATCTTTGCCTGGTAGAGGGCCTCAACATCCTTCTCGATGCCAAAGCTGTGGAACAGCGGCGTCGTCAATTCGTGACGACGGATCCGCTCCGACATGTGCGGCATCAGCTTGTCAGCGAAGTCCTTGATGCGCAGGTAAACGTCTTCGCTATCCACCACCACTTCGGCGATGTCAGGCGTAAACAGATCGCGCATCGCCTTCAGCACCAAGTCCGACTCTTGGTAGAGCAACGCTGGCGCACGCGTCACCTTCAAGCGCTGCGCGACCATCTCCCAAATCTTCTTCAAGTAGTCGCGGTCGCGCTGCAGGTCCGCGAGCGTTTTGTTGATGCCAGCAGTGCGGACGATAAAGCCGATGCCACCATGACCAGTCTCGTCCAGTTCGCGTACGATGCGCTTCAGGCGCTTGCGCTCCTTGACGTCTTCGATTTTCCGCGAGACGCCGCACTTCGGCAGACTCGGCATCACCACGAGGCAGCGGCCCGGCATCGACACGTAGGTCGTTAGCGTTGGGCCCTTGGTGCCAATGCCTTCCTTGGTGATCTGCACGACGACTTCCTGCCCCTTCCTGAGCAATTGGTCAATCGTCGGGCGAGCCCGGCGCGCCTTGTTCTGGAAGCGATCGCGGCGAACTTGCTCGCGATCGCGGCGGCTCTGCTGGGCAACAACTGGCACCGCGGAGGGCACCATGGATTGCTCCGCCGATAACGCCGAGCCAGCGCCTTCCGAATGCGCGGCCGCCTCGTCGCCAGTCGGGTGATCCGTGCCCTGCATGTCAACTTCCGCCTCGCCACGATCGCGATCGTGCTCGGCCTCATGCGCGTCGTGCAGGTCATCGTTATGGCCATGCGGACGATCCTCGTGATGCTCGTCGTGCCCGCCTTCGGGCAACGCGCCAAACGAATCACCGTGCTCGCCATTACCATGACTGATGGGCTCGGCGCCAATCTCGAGCGGCGCAATGTCAGCATGTGTAACCTGCTCCACTTGATCGTGAGCAGGCTCCATCGACTCCGCGATTTCTCGAGTGGCGTTTGCGCCGCCATCCTTAGCAGGCATTGGCGCACCACCACCATCCTCATCGTCGTCATCGGCGAGCGCCTGCTGCATCGATTCTGGACCATCGTCCACATTGACGCGAGCACGGCCCTCGATCACGTCATCGAGCATGAACTCTGGGCGGCCATAAGCCGGCAGCACGTCACTCACGTGCAAGAAGCCGTTCACTCGGCCGCCGAAACTTACGAAGGCGGCGCCGATGCTCGGCTCGATGTTGATGACTTTGGCCTTGTAGACGTTACCGAGATAAGCCTCCCGGTTCGCCAACTCGACGTGCAGCTCTTGCAGCACGCCATCCTCCACCACTGCGATCCGGCTCTCTTCCGGATCGATGGCGTTGATTAGCATCCTCTTCACGAATAACTCCTTCTACGAAGCCACTGGAGTTTCCAGCGGTGCTCCCAATCGGCCGCAGCACTCGCCGCGTGGTCGCGAACATTACGTTCGCGGATATCCCGATGCACAGCAGCGACAAGCTGTCCCGGCATCGGCGCGAGCAAGGCTCGTCGATGCTGTCGGGATGCATTACTGCGGCAAGGCCCATGGCTTAGAAATGGGAGCGAAACCAGAGACAGACCAGGCTGCTTGCCGTTGCCGCTCCCCATGCGGCACCAGTAGGCACCGAGACGGGACACGTTCACGCGAGCATCGCAGCTTGGGGAAAATTGGACAGCGAAACGTAAGGCCCTGGGCAATCGAGCAACTCGTTAGCCCATTAGCCTTTTGGATCGCCGCGCCGGAACGAACCATCGACCGGCCGAAAGATGATACGGCGCAATGCTGCAGGCTCAACCCATTCATCGGCGGGGAACCGAATCCTCCCGCCAAAGGGGCGGGGGTAGCAGCCGTGCCCGACGCACGGCCGCTGGGCCTTAGGCCATCACTTCTCGCTTTTGCCGAAAATCACGTCCTGGTCAACCTTGAGACGGTCATTCAGGCGCTTGCGAAGAACTTCTGTCATGGCGCGCTCAGTGTCCTCAACGCTTCGGATGAGGCTTGGCGTGATAAACACGATCAAGGTCGAGCGGGTGTCCTGAGTAGAGCGGTTCTTGAACAGGTAGCCGAGGATCGGGATGTCACCAAGCAGCGGCACCTTGATCTCGGACTCGGTCTGGTTGTGGCTGACGAGGCCGCCAAGCACTGCGGTCTGGTTGCTACGCAGCAGCACCTTGGTAGCGATCGTGCTCGAGCCAACGCGGGGCAACGCGATCGAGCCCTGGTTGTTGGAACCCGTGCCGACCGTGAAGATGTCGAAGCCCGCTGGTGTAGTACCGATCCCACCCGTGCTGGTCCCGGTCAGCGCAGTGCGCTGCGGAATGACTTCGAGCATGATCTTGTCGGTGCCAGGGATGACGTGCGGCGTGGCAAGCAATTGGAAGCCGACGTTGACTGGCGAATCGTCACCCTCCTCGACAGCAAGAGTCAGACCGCCGGCCTGTCCCTGCTCGAGGTGTGATTGTGCATAGCGGACCGCCTCACCAACGAAGATCGTGGCGGTCTG
Source organism: Planctomycetota bacterium (assembly GCA_014192625.1). GTDB lineage: Bacteria > Planctomycetota > UBA1135 > UBA1135 > UBA2386 > BJHM01. The sequence continues at coordinate 118,111 of BJHM01000002.1, read as the reverse complement.
GTGGTCGACGGCAACGATCTTGGGTGCTTGGACGATCTCGGACTTGGAGTCCTTCTTCAACAACTTCAGCGTGGCCGTGACCTGCGTGAAGTCGAGCGTGCCAAACACAACGTTTGGAATCGTGGTGTCGCCCGGGTTCAGCGCCGGGGTGGCGAACGGACCGGTGCCGCTGTCATCGGCGATGACCCGGTCGTCCCAGCCGCCAGCGCCAAGGTTGAACGGCAGCCTGGTTGGGATCGCGCCCAGACCGAGGCTCGCATTCCAACCCTGGCCACCCGGCGAGATGCCGATGTCGAGGACATCTTCATTGCTGGTGGTGACAAACTTCACATCCAAGAAAATCTGCGCCGGCTCGACGTCGATCATAACGATGATGCGCTTGATCTCATCGACTACTGGCCTCGTATCGCGCAGCAACAACACGTTCTGCTCAGCGTCATAATTGAGCTCGCCGATGACCGGCGTGACCAGCTTCTTGAGCGAGTCGTAGAGCGTGAAGTCGACTTCACCCCGCTGCATTTTCTGATTGGCAGAGCGGTTATCGATGTATTCCGACTTTAGGAACGGCACGTAGGTCGAACGCGGGCGCACGTAGCGCAGCGGGATCGCCTCGAACACCAAGTCCTGCTGAATGTTGGACGGCGGAACGACGCGCAGAATGCCACGCTTTTCCTCGACGACAACGAAGCCGAGCGTCTTGACGGCGGCGTCGAGTGAGTCACGCCACGGAATGTTTTTCAGGCGCACGGTGACGTTGCCCTTGACCTCTGGCGCCACCACGATGTTCGCGCCGCTGATCTTGGCAATCGTGTCGATCACCTTCTGGATGTCCGCGTTTTCAAACGCGAACGTGACGCGCGGCGGCATCTCGACCTTCAGTACGCCGCCGTTGATCTCATTGACGACGCACTCCGCCTGTTCGGCCACCAAGTCGAGTGCCTGACGCCAATGAACGTCCTGCAAATCGATCGTGACCGTCTTCTCAATGCCCGCATCCATGATGATGTTGACATTGGCTTTGCTACGGATGTTTTTGACGACATCACGCAGATCGCGGTCTTTTAGGTGCAAGGTGAGACGACTGGCTGGATCGCCTTGCGCGTCAGTATGGATTTCCTGTCCTGGCGCGGGCGCCTGACTGGGATCTTGGGAACGCAGTTGGGCTGCGCAGAGAACGACTGCCGAGGCAGCCAAAACAAACAATTGGCCAGATGGCCGGAACCAAGAGTATGCCTGCATCTTCGATCCTTCTCCCGAGTCGGGATTCGGGTTTATCCGCCTAGGCCAAGCGTTGGGGGCTCGGACTCCAGGCGGCTGTTTTCTTCTTCGGCTTTGCTGCGGCACTTGCTTTAGCGAACTTTCGCAGCACCGCACATGCCACCGGTGGATGGCAGTTCCAGCCGGGCAAACCCGGCCTTCAGCGCATTCATTCTCAGAGCGTGCGAATGAGGGTCAGACCACGGAACACGAAATAGACCTGCTCTTCTTGCACCTTGCGGAGCATCAACTCGTCGCTGAGGTATTCGCCTTCTTCGAAGACGCTGCCGTTTACCAGGATGCCTGAGCGACCGCCCTCTTTGTTCACGATGAATCCCTGGATCTTGAGTTCCAGATTCTTGAAATCGATCGCGGTCTTGACCTTGATATGCATCGCCTTGGCTGCGATCGCCAGGTCGTGACGCGGATCCGTCAGAGGGACGATGATCTTCTGCGCGACAGACTCGTAGCGCTGGTCGGCACCTTCGAGGTCCCCCTCTTCAGCGAGCTTGGTCATACTGCCGATCAGCTGCATTATCTCCTCACCAGAGAGGAACGGATCGGTGTGCGTGCGCGTGTCTTTCATCGCCCTGGCCGAGCGCAGTTCTGCGAGCGGCTCCACGACTTCCTTGACCCAGCGAAGCCGCAATGGCGACGCCGAGATCTGCTGACGAGCGGCAACTTCCTGCGCCCCAATCTCGACCTTATCGACGCCTTCCGCGATGTCCTTGTCGATCGTGTAGATGTCGAAGATCGTCAGGTCGGGCTTGCGCCGCTTGCTAACGAGGTCCTTGAGCTTCTGCAGATCGCCGATGAAGCGCTCGATGATTGCCTTCTGCTCCTCGACGGGCGGGCCGTCAGGCTTGCCCTCGTGATCGCGCGGGTCGATGAAGATGTCGCGGCGGCCACGACCTCCACGGTGTTCGTATTTTTCGATCTCGATCGTACGAATGCGCCGCCAGATCTCTTCCTTGAGATCATCGCGACGCTTGTCGTAGTTCGGAATCTCGACATCCTGGCCGGAAGCCTTCGCGTTGTAGACATAGGTCTCCATCTTCACCTTGAAGCTGTGGACCTGGTCCCCGTCACGCTGCTCAGCTTCGCGACCCGAGATCTGCGAGACGCTGTAGTCGGTGATCGAAATGAATCGCTCGTAGTTCTCAATCAGGTTGATGAACTTCAAGAACTGCCAAAGCGTGGCAGTCATGTCGTAATCGTATTCGATCTTGGAGAACTTCTGCGGCGTCTTGGTATCGAGCTTGGCAACCTTGCCAGGCTGGAAGTTCTGCGTGAGCACGCCAGAAGTCGTCGCGAACTGATTGAGCGTCGTGACGAATTCGTTCAGCGCCTGCGTGTCTGGCAGGATCTTCACGTATTCGGCAAGGTTCTCACGCAGGATGATGACCTCCTTCTCGGTAGCCGGGATCTTTCTGATCTTCGACTCCGCTATGGCGATCGCTTCATCCTGAACTTTGATCGACTGGGTGACTTCGTCGATCAGGCCATTTGCCCAATAGACGCCGCCACCGGCAAGTAGACAGATTGCGAAGGCGCTGCCGCCGATCGCCATGAGCTTTTGCTTCTCGTTGAGCTTGGCCATCGGTTTGCTCCTACTTCTTCTGCGCCGCCGTTTGCGGCTGGGGCTGGGGCTTTTGCTTGGGTGCTTCTTGCACGGTCGGTTTGAACCGAAGTTCAATGGTCGACTTGAATGCTTCTGGCGGAATACGGTCCTTGCTCGGCTCCTGCTTGCCACCTGGCGAAGACTTGGAGGCGAGATCGCGGGCAAACGGCGCCTGCTCGATGTCACGATGTAGGTTGGCGACCTTTGCGAGGTCATTGCCCTGCACCATGCCTGGCATAGTGACGACTGCGGCCTTGGTCTTCGGATCGCTCTTCAACTGGAGCGAGTCAAACCACGCCAGATGGCGCTCGGTGTCGCCGCCGTTATTCACGACGTCGATCATCTCGTCCATGAAGCGCGACCAGACTCGGCGCGACTTGCCGATGTCTTGGATCGTCTGCACGCGCGCCTTGTAATCCGTCTCGTTGCTAAGCAGCTTGTCGTAGTAAACGGCTTCCTTCTGCTTCCCTTGCAGCGTGGCCGTCACCCTGATTTGTTGCTGTTCTAAATCGGCGAGCTGGCCAAAGTAGACGAGGCCGAACCAGCCGATGCTGGCAGCGACCGCGAGCGTGGAGCCGAAGGAAGTCCCGAGCACCTTCGGCGAGATGCGAGTGCCCCGCCGTTGTTCGGTGGGCAATAGGTTGATGCGAATCATGTCTTTGGTCCTTCCTTGATCACGTGGCCGCAGCCAGACCGATAGCCACTGCAAGCTGAGGCGCGAACTGGTTCAGCGCCTCGACATCGACGGAGTCCGACTTCACTTTCAAACCCTCCACCGGGTTCCAAACCCGAGTCCGCTTCTCGAAAATCTTCTCAAGACTTTCTTCGAGGAACGGCAACAGGACAGAGCCGCCCGTAAGCAGCACTTCATCGACCTCACCGTCGAACTGGTTTTCAAAGAAATCGAACGAAAGGTTGATCTCGTTGCCGAGGTCCTCGAGGACCTGGCCGACGGCATCCTGTACCGTGGACATCTGATCGCCAGGGTCGCGCTTCAGCGCTTCCGCAGCGTTCGCTTCGATGCCGAGACGGCGAATGATTGCCTGGGTCAGCTCGTTGCCGCCCATCGTCACTTCGCGCGCAAAGCAGCTGACGCTGTTGCGCAAAATATTGATGCTGGACTTGGTCGCACCGATATCAATCAGCGCCACCGTGCGGCCAGCTTCGCGGACGCCAGGGTTGACGAGGTCCGCCAATTCCCATGCGTTGCCGAGGGCAAAACCGTCAATCCCAACCGAGATGGGCTGCAGGCCGATGTCGGCGAGCATCCGAGTGTGGTCCTCAAGAATCGTCTTCTTGGCTGCGACCAGCAAAACCTTGGCTTCCGACTTGCCACCTTCGCCATCAACGGTCATCAGCTTCTGCGCATCGAGCTCAACCTCGTTGACGTCGAAGGGGATGTATTTGTCAGCCTCGAATCGGATTGCTTGCAGCAACTTTTCATCGGGCACATCCGGCATGTTGATGTAGCGGAAGATGACGCTCTTGCCGCTGACGGCCGTCGCAACACGCTTCGTCCGGAACTTACCGGCTCGGAACAACTCGGCGATCGCATCATGACGTCCCTGTTCATCAGGAACCTCGGTCTGCGCGTAGCCAGTGATGACGTAATCGTATTTATCTTGGGTGATCTCGACTGCCTTGATGCAGCTCGAACCAATATCAAGACCTACGATGCTCTTTCGCTGCTTCAGCATTGCGTCCTCCGCGCTCCTTTGCGCCTAACGAGGGTGTGGACTGATCCAGTCCGCTCTATCGACCAGCGAGCCATGGCAGATTGAGTCGAGAATCCAACTTCTCCCCGTTGTGGACGCGCACGGACGCGCAGCACCTATCAACAACGCAACCGACAACGGCGGCAGCAACGCTGCTAGAGGAACTTTGCGCTGGGCGGCCGGAGCCGGTCAGTCCTCGCCGAATCTGGCCTGAATCAATTCGACCAAGGCGCGCACCTGCTGGTCTGCATCGGGCCCTTGGGATCGCAAGCGCAGCACCGTGCCGCGCTCGGCGGCGAGCATCATCATTCCCATGATCGACTTGCCATCGACCGACTCATTGACATCGGCGCGCGAAACCATGATCTGACTGGCGTAGGCATTGGCCGTCTGCACGAACATGTGTGCTGGGCGCGCGTGCAAGCCGTGCTTGTTGCTCAATTCCACCTGCGCATCGCAGTTCTTCGAAGTGTCCGTCATGGCCTTCGGTCAGATCTTGGGCTGCAATTCGAGCAGCAAATCGCGAATCGCAGCCTCGTCCTTGGCATCCAGCATGAACCGCCGGAAGTCTGCGTTTCGCGCCAAAGTCGAGACCCAGCGCAGGCACTGCAGGTGCGATTCGGGCGAGTCGCCTGGCGAAGCAATGAAGAACATGATCTGAACTGGGCGGCCGTCGATCGATTGCCACTCGATGCCGGTTTTCGCACGGGCCAGCACCAACGCAGTGCGCTCAACGGCCTCGTGCTTTACGTGCGGCACAGCAACGCTATTGCCAAGCCCAGTACTGCCGATCGCCTCACGCTCCTGCAACTTCTTGATGAGCTGAGGAGCGATCTTCTTCTTGAACATGCCTGCGGCCTGAGCCGTTGCGAGCAGTTCCTTCAACGCGGCATCTTTGGTCTTGGCCTTAACGTCGGCGAGGATCGCGGCTTTTTCGACCAGCATCTTGATCATAGGCATTGGGGGGGCGCGATCGGCCCTTGCGGGGGAACCACAATGGGGACCCGCCTGCCCGTTGCCAATAGGCGGCTTGGATTCTCGCCCTATCGGCGCGGCTTTGGCTCGTTGCCATGGTCCTAAACCGCGATGCAGGCGGCCCTCAATCGTGCAGTGACTTGCGCACGATTTCTTCGTAGGTCTCGTCGCTTGCGCCCTTGCCGCTTGGCTTTCTTACCTGCTTGCTGGTCGCATCCTTCAAGCCGGTGACCTTGTGGTCCTTGAGTTTCTCCTTCTGCCGACGGATCTGCTTATCGATCTTGTCCACCAGTTGGTCAATCGTCGTGGCAAACGTTTCCGCGTGCCCTTTGGCGACGATTGGCTTGCCGCGGCGCATGTGGACGATCAGCTCAACCTCAGGATTCTCGTGCGCGTGCTCAGCCACGACCTCGATCCGCGCAATGCTCTCCTTAAAGTGGGCTAGCTTCATCAGCTTCTTGCTCGCGTGCTCCTGCATGCGTGCCGAGATGTGTTCGTGCCGTCCCTTAAACTCAATCACCGGTTCGTCGTTGGTGTTCATTGGCTTTATTGCGGCGTCTGCCGCTTGGTCAGAAAAATCAGGCAGTGTCTTCTTCTTCTTCTTCTTCTTCTGCATCGACCTGGAACGCCGGCAGAGAAAGATCATTTGGATAAAGTACGCGCAGCAAATACAGGCCACACGCTGGTGCCGTGGCGCCGGCTTGACGCCGGTCCCGATTCGCAAGAATCTCGGGCACTCGGTCCGCCTGCATCTTGCCTAGCCCCACATCGATCAGCGTACCCGCGATGATCCGCACCATGTTGTATAGGAAGCCATTCCCTTGGATCACGAGGTCAAATCCCCATGTGCGCTTGGCAATGTGCAAGTGCTGGATAGTTCGAATAGTACCACGCAAACGCACGTAACCAGGGTTGGTAGCGAAAGCCGAGAAATCATGGCAGCCCAACAAGTGCTGACCTGCCGTTGCCATCGCTGCCATGTCGAGTGACCGGCGGACCCAATGGAAATAACCCCGCCCAACCGCCGGCCTGATCCGACTGACGACACACCGAAACACATAGCGCTTGCCCACTGCGTGGAAACGCGCATGAAAGCTGTCGGGGACCTCGATTGAACTGCGAATCGCGATGCCTTCTGGCAGGTTGCCATTGAGGGCGGGGATCAACCGCTGTGCCGGAAACGGGCGCGGCAGGACAACGTGCGCCGCTTGGCCAAATGCGTGCACGCCCGCATCCGTTCGCCCCGCCCCTTCGACCAACAGCGGATGACCAAAGATCACGGCGCATGCCTCTTCCATGCATTCTTGGACGGACGGGCGGTTGGCTTGGCGCTGCCAGCCATTGAAGGGATTGCCGTCGTAGGCGATGGTGATCAAACACTTGGACACGCTGGATGCCGAGAATAGCAAAGGTGCACGCGCGGCGCTGCCGCGAGTTGCGATCCGACGGAAGTGGGGTTAGCGACCGGAGAGCCAGAGCATCAGCGCTAGCACTGCGCCAAAGGCCACCACGATGCCGCCTTGAATAGGATTGTGATAGGCCGAACGCAGGTACGAACCGAGGGCCATCGCCACACCAAAAATTACGACCGCGAGCAGGGTGCGCGGGATCCTTTGAACGCGCATAAACGCCAGTTCGCGACCTGCCGACAGAAATGGCAGTTCGGCTTCCATACGGCACTTCGCCACCTTCGGCCGCGCGACACCATCCTCCAACAACGAAAACTCGCCCGGCCGCGAAGCAACCGGCGCAGGACGCTGCGCCTTGCTTTGCTTGCTGAGCCCTTTGCCTGCCAGCGGCATCGCGGTCAGCAGCCGCATTACGTCCGAGGACTTGGAAATAGCCTGCGCATCCTGCCCGGGAAGGGACTGTTCGCCGATCGAAGCCCATGGGTCTTCATCAGCACTGGCTGCAACCTCGACTGTTGTGGATGGTGCGCTGATCGGCCTCCCACCACCTTTTGGCACGGGCAATCGTCGAACGGAATTTGGCAATACGGGAATGGTTTTCACGACTTTCCTCCGTGACTCCGCCGCTGGTAGCTCGATGCGATACCTAGCTCCGAACGGAATTTGGCAACCGTCCGACGTGCGACTACGACGCCCTCGCGGGCGAGTGCTCCACACAAGTCGTCATCCGAAAGCGGCACGACCTGATCCTCGGCATCGATCAGGTCTTGAATTCGTTGCGCCACAGCACCGCGGCCCTTGCCACTATCTGTCGCCGCGCCATCACGTGCGCCATCGAAGAAATCGCGCAGCCGCATGACTCCCAACTCCGTCGCCACATATTTTCCGGCAATCGCGCGGCTGACGGTCGATGTGTGCATGCCGACTTGATCGGCGATCAAAGCCATGCGCAGCGGCCGCAGGAAGCGGCGGCCTTTGCTGAGAAACTCAATCTGGTGTTCAAGCACCGCACGCGAGACGGCAAGCAGCGTCGACTGACGCAGCTCAATCGCTGCGATCAGATCGCGCGCAGTGCGAACCTTGTTGCGCAGGTAATCACGTACGCTCCGGTCGAGGCTCTTGTCAGCAGCCATCGCCGAATAGCCGGCATCAATCGACAACTGCGGCATGTGACCTTTGGTGAGCACCACATGGAGCCGGCCTTCATTGAGCCAGGCGCGCACATCGGGCACGATCGGAGGCTCGACAACCGCCGAGAAACTGCTGCCGGGACTTGGATCCAAGTCAGCAATGCGGTCGATTAACACCATCAGTTCGTCGATGCCAAGTAGCAGAGCACGTGCGACATCCGGCAACTTGTTGCGCGCCAATTCATCCAGGTGCCTCGTCAGAAGGCACTTGATCTGAGCAAAATCTGGGTCGCCGCACGCCTGCGCGAGCATGGCCTCGACACCAGAACTCGCAGCAAGCCCACGCGGTTCAAGACTCCGTAGCACCGAGAGCGCTTGCGCTGCAAGCGGTGCCGGAAGCCCCGCGAAATCAGACAACTCTGCAACTGGCACGGGCAACAGACCACGCGGGTCAAGCACCACTGCCAGCGAGATCACCGCGTCATGCACATCATCTGACAGGTCAAGAAAAAGCAGCTGCTCACGCACATGCTCGATCAACGAATGCATTGGCGCAGCCTGGCTCTCCAGAAATGCGCGTTTTGGGTCCTCGCCATCGTCACCCTCACTGGCCGTGTTGGCGGGCGCAACCGGCGGCAAGTATTCGCTCCCGGGTGCAAGCTCTAGCACCTCGTTGGTAGCGACCTCTTGCGCGACCAACGCCAGCAACTCTGCCGTGGCCGACTGCAAAACCTGGATCGATTGCAACATCTGCGGAAGCAGGCGCTGCTCTTGTCGCTGGCTGACTCGTGTTTCCAAACGCATGTGGACCGATTGTTGATTTCGTCCAGCATTCCTCAGGCCTTGAGCGCACAGGCTCACTGTGAGGCTGTAATTCTCAGCGCAGCCAATCGCGCAACCTGCATACGTCTAGTCGCGGCGCCGCCGTTGTGGCCTTGCCTCTGGCGCTGCAGCCAACGGATCCTCTGGCCAACCGTGACGCGGATAGCGCCGCGCCAGTTCGCGACGAACCTGCGGATAAACCGTCGCCCAAAAGCTTGGCAGGTCGGTAGTGACCTGCACCGGTCGATGATTTGGTGCCAGCAACTCGAGCACCACCGGCACGCGGCCACCAGCGAGTGCCGCGACAGACGGCAAGCCAAACAACTCCTGCATCCTCGCTCGCACCGTCGGTCCAGCCTCAGCGCCATAGTCGATCGGCGTCGTGCGACCAGACGGCAGGCGAATCCGATCCGGTGCGTGTCGTTCAAGCAACTGCCGCTGGACATGAGTGAAGGTGCCAAGCAACGCGCCCAACACGTCTGCATCGCGCAACGATCGCAGGTCCGAAGCGTCCCCAAGCAACATGGCCGCCGAAGCAGCAATCGACGCAGCATCAACCAACGGCAGATCCGCGTCAGGCATTCGCTGACGCAACCACGCCGAGCGATCGAACAGCAGTCGCAGATCTTTCTGCTCGCCTAGCCATCGCCACGGATCCTGCTGCAACAACGGTTGGAGCAACTCGCGCGCCGCACCGTCGGGCAGTTCGCCGCCACGCGCACTACGCAGCGGCAAATCGCGATAGCACTGCTGCCGCACCGCGACCACGCGACCAGCGGAAGCATCTAGCTCCCCATGCACCACCATTTGCAACTCCCCGCCTGCCACCACAACGAGATCACTTTCCTGCAGCGCTGCGATCACCGTCGCCTGCGATCGTTGCTGACGCCCAGTCTCGTGCAATCGCAGCGCGAGCAACAAATCGTGACCATCAACCGCCGGCGGCAACGCGATGCCGCGCCCACCCACCATCGCGCCCTCGCGCACACCCTTGCCGGTTCTAACAACCACGCGATCCGGAAAGCCTTCGAGCAGACACAGCGGCAACGCATCCTCACAACGATCTGGCAATGAGGATCGATCTAGCAAGCGGTCGCGTGCGCGCACGATTTGTCGAGCAGATCCCGGCGCAACACCAGCATCACGACACAGGTTGGCAGGCAATCCGCGTTCCTCGGCCAGCAAGAACGTTGCCGTCGCGTAGATCAGGTCGAGGCCGCCATGACGGCCGAGATCATCGACGTCCGCGAGCAACGTCGCTGCCGTCGCCGCAGCGCGTGCACAGCCGAGCTCTCGTCCGGCGAGCACTACGCGAGCAAGCCGCGGGTGCATCGGCAACGACAGTAACTCGCGACCCATCGCCGTTACTTGTCCAGCTTTTGCATCGACCGCACCGAGCTCAACCAGCAGGCGATCCGCTGCCGCCAACGCCGCTGCGGGTGGTGCCTCAAACCAGCCAAACTGATCGGGAGGCCTCGCCGCGAACGAACGAACCAACAAAGCAGGCCCCGCGAGATCGACGCGAAACAGATCCGGCGTACTACGGCTTGGAAAACCACGTTCCTCGCCGGCGGTCCACAAACGATAGCAGGTACCAGGTCCCGTGCGGCCCGCGCGACCTGTCCGCTGCGTCGCCGATGCCATGCTGATGCGCGTGAGTTCCAGCACATCGACCGAGCGGCCAAGGTCGTGACGCAACTCCCGGCACAAACCTGTATCGATCACCGCGGTGATTGAAGGGATCGTGAGCGAACTCTCCGCCACGTTGGTGGACAGCACCACCTTGCGCCGATCGAGCGGTCGCAACACCGCGTCCTGATCGCGCGGTTCGAGCCGCCCATGCAACGGCATCACCACAATCCCATGCCGACGAGCGAGATTGTCGAGCGCCAAAGCGCAACGTTCGATCTCGCCAAAGCCGGGCAAAAAAACCAGCACATCGCCAGGCGTTTCCTGCAGCGCACGCTCAATCGCTGTGCGCACCCGAAAATCGATCGGGCCATCTTCGCGCCGCTCCTCATGCACGATCCGTACCGGATACAAGCGCCCATCGGCATGCACCTCGCGCGCGCCCGGCATGAATGCGCGCAGCGGCCCATGGTCGAGCGTCGCCGACATCACGCACAGTCGCAGATCCTCGCGCACTGTCTGCTGCACTTCGCGCAGCATCGCCAGCGCAAGATCGCCTTCGAGATGCCGTTCGTGAAACTCATCCAGCACCACCACTGCGACGCCATCAAGAAACGGATCCTGCACGAGCCTTCGCACGAGCACGCCCTCGGTGACGAAGCGGATGCGCGTTTCCTTGCTGACCTGCCGATCGCCGCGAACTTGGAACCCAACCGTGCCGCCGATCTGCTGCCCCAGCTCCTCTGCGACGCGAGTTGCCGCCGCGCGCGCCGCAAGCCGCCGCGGCTCGAGCACAACGATCTCGCCGCGCGGAAACAATGCCAATAAGGCTGGTGGCACGCGCGTGGTCTTGCCCGAACCAGGCGGTGCGCCGAGCAACACCACCGGGGTATCGCGTACCGCGGCGACGATCTCGGGCATCACAGAGTCGATCGGCAGTGACTGCAGCATCAACGACCGGGAGTGAGCGGGCGCCGCCCCTCAATCGCATCGCATAAAATCGACTTGCTCACCTGCGTGATGCTGGAACCGGCCGGCAACCCACGCGCAAGCCGCGTGACGGTGACGCCGATCGGCAAGATCTGCTCCGCAAGCCACTGCGCCGTGCCTTCACCTTCAAGATCTGGATTGGTGGCTAGACAAACCTCGCGCACGGACTGCTTGCGAATGCGAAGCAACAGCGCCTGCGTCGTCAGGTCATCCGGAGCGGTGCCTTCAAGCTCACTGATGCGACCGCCGAGCACGTGATAGAGACCGCGATACCCGGTGTCTTCAAAGCGTGCGACCTCGCGCGGATCTTCGATCACCAGAATCATCAACGGGTCCCGCGTGGGATCTGCACACACCGCACAAGGGTCCATTGCGTCGAGCGAAAAGCACTGGGAGCACGCGCAGACCGAGGCACGCGCCGCCTCGATCGCCTTGGCCAATTGCAGTGCCTCGTCCTGCGGCACACGCAACAGGTGATACGCCAACCGCTCGGCGGTCTTCTGGCCGATACCCGGCAATCGGCCCAGACTCGCCATCAGTTGTTCGATGCTGCGATGCCGTTGCACCACTGCGGAAGGCTCCTCAGTCAGACGCCGGAATGATACAGATCAGAATCCCATTCCCGGCAGGCTCATGCCCCCGGTGACCTTCTGCATCTCTCGATCTTGCAGCTCGCGCGCGGCGGTCATCGCCTGGCGCACAGCTGTAGTAACGAGATCTTCAAGGCCGTCGACATCGCTCGGGTCCACTGCGGCGGGCAGGATTTTCACGGCCTGCACCTCAAGGTTGCCATTCACGTAGACCTTGACCGCGCCGCCGCCGGAACTGCCTTCCAGAATGCGCTCGGCGAGGGAGCGCTTTGTTTCTTGCATGCGCCGCTGCATGTCTTGCGCCTGCTTGAGCAGGCTCTGCATGTCACCAAAACCGGGGGCCATCTGATTATCTCCTGAAGGAAAAAGGAATCATGCCGTCAAACCTGCTAACTGTCGCCGACGTCGGTCGGTTCTGTTGACGGATCATGCGGTGGTTCTGGTTGCGGCGCAGCGGAGCGCTTCGTGTCGGGCGGGTTTATGGCAATCACTCGCCCGCCAAAAGCCTTCATCACACGCTCAGCAGCGGCACTAGGCGGTATCGCCGCCAGCGATGGTGGTAGCACATCCCCACCGGGCGCCTGGAACTGCCATTCGACATTCACCGGCCGGCCGGCAGCCACCTGAATCAGGCCTTGAATCTGCTGCTGCAGGCCAGGGGCATGCAAGCGATCGCGATAAATCTTTTTCTCGGTCAAAACGACAACCACGACGCGGCCATTCGCGTCCGGCCCTTCGTAGCGACAGCCCTCAAGCGTCGTGTGGAGGTTCAGTTGATCGCGCACCGAGGCCAGCAATCGCGAACGCAAGCCGCCATCGCCGCCATCACCGCCAGTATTCGCGGTGGCGATATTCGTAGTGGCGGTGGAAGTCACTGCCAAAGCACTCGGCCGAGACGATATCGCGCTCGCACTCCCACCACTCCCACTCGCGGTCGGCATGACGCCAACACCATCGCGCACGGCGGCGACCAGCTGACCAAGCGTCGGCAGCGCACCAGCCTGTGCCATGCGGACAATCGTCAAATCAAGAACCGCCGCACGATCGTCAAGACGGCGCAGCCGTTCGCGGCCAAGCAAGCAGGCCTGGATCATCGCCAAAAGCCGCTGCGGCTCCGCTTTCGCAGCGAGCGCCTGCAGCTGCAGACGCAGCGCACCTGAGTAACTCACCAAGGTACTCTCAGGGCCATCGATCGAAAACAACAGGGCACTGCGCAGGACTTCAACCAGATCGCCGAGCGCTTCGCGTTCATCAACGCCACTCTGTTGCAGGTCCTTAGCAAAGCGCAAACCTGCGGCCGCATCGCCGGCAAGCAGCGCCGCAGCGATCTCAAGCGCGCGATCATGTCCGAGTCGTTGCGACAACTCGCGCAACGCTGCGAGGTCAAACACACCGCCGGCGGCGCGCGCCATCGACAACACCCGCTCGAGCGCAGTCTCCGCATCGCGCATTCCGCCGCGACTCGTCAACGCGATCTCGGCCAACACATCTTCGGGCAGCGATACCCCATCGGCGACGGCGATCATGCGCAGGCGGCGCACGATGTCGTCTTCATCGATGCGGCGGAAGTGATGCACTTGACAGCGCGAACGAATCGTATCCGGCACCTTGTGAAGCTCGGTCGTCGCCAAAACGAACACCACCTTGGCCGGCGGCTCTTCAAGCGTCTTCAGGAGCGCGTTGAACGCCTCCTTCGTCAGCATGTGAACTTCGTCGAGGATGTAGACTTTGTATCGCGAGCGCATCGAGACCGTCGCCACGCGTTCGATCAGTGGCCGCATGTCATCGATGCGTCGATTCGAGGCGGCATCGATCTCGAGCACATCTGGGTTGCTGCCGGCTAGCGTGGCTAAACACTGCGAGCACACTCCACACGGCTCGGCGGTCGGGCCTTGCTCGCAGTTGAGACAGCGCGCGAGGATTCGCGCCATCGTCGTCTTGCCGATACCGCGCGACCCAGCGAACAAAAACGCGTGCGGGATGCGACCTTCGTCAATCGCGCTTTTCAGCGATGTCTGGATCGCTTCCTGTCCAACCACCTCGGCAAAGGCCTTGGGCCGAAAACGGCGCGCCACCACTTGGTAGGGCTCGTTGTGCGTATCCGCCATCCCGAACAGCATCGGGCAAGCCACTCTTCTGGGGAAGCCCGCGTTGCACAGGTATGGTGAAAGGTTGCGCAGAACCGGCCGACTACGGTAGAAAGCGCCCCCGATTCTGTCGCCCAGACGCCTAACCGGCGAGCAAGCGTGGTACGGAGAGGTGACCGAGCGGCTTAAGGAGCTCGCTTGGAAAGCGAGTGCAGCCCAAAAGGTTGCCGGGGGTTCGAATCCCCCCCTCTCCGCCAATTTGTTGCGTCGCGAGCCCGGCTCGCGAAGGTGGTGTTTGTCGGGTCCCGAGCAAGGGAGCGGCGTGAACCTGGTCAGACCCGGAAGGGAGCAGCCATAAGCGTGCGGCGACTTGTGCTCGGGGTGCCTGATGAACTCCACCTTCGCGGGTTGGGCAAGCGCTTTTGCTGGGCTGTGCAAAAGACCTCCGCGGGCAGATCCTGCTCCAGAAGACTGCGCCGGGCAGCGCGACTTCTCTCGGCGCTACTTCGGTAATGAACACCGCCGCAAAAGCCAGCGGCCTCGCAACGGTCTCTGAGCACGCCTAAGAGCCGCGTTTTCTGCCCCCCGACGGAAGGCAAGCCCCAGATCGCACTGATCGCGGTAACGCAGTGGCCAGGCGTTGGCAATGGGGCTGCCCCGCGCTGGAAGTGAAGAGCGCGAGTGCTGGCCACTCGGGACCGCCCGGCCACGCAAAGCCCGAGCCAAAAATATTCGGCGACCTGCGCTCTAGCAGTAGCCTCACTAGGCCTAGGCCAGCAAGCGGCAGTGGCCTCGTTCGACAACGTGCTGCGGCTCGCGTTTGCGTAAAAGACCTTAGGACCATGACCCGTGACGCAACGGCGTTGTGCTGAGCCTTAGCAAAACCACCGCTAGCTGTGCGCACGATTGTTGATTGCGCACAGCTCGCAGGTTCGCACAGCTCGCAGGTTCGCAGGTTCGCAGGTTCGCAGGTTCGCAGGTTCGCAGGTTCGCACAGCTCGGAGGTTCGCAGGTTCGCGCACCTCGCCTGCGCGCGGGCTAGCCCGAGCTAGCCAACCAGCTACGACGCGTGAAAAATGGCGGAGAGGGGGGGATTCGAACCCCCGGTGCCTTGCGGCACGCTGGTTTTCGAAACCAGTACATTCAGCCGCTCTGCCACCTCTCCGCGAGGATCTCGACACGCCAAGGACGGCGTTCGGTCGAACGGGTCGAGGATCGTGCCGACTGATGCTCGGCATTGCAACTGGGTATCCAGAGCCTTGTCACCGGCCGCGCTTGCCGCGAAAAAACGTGCGTAGCAGATCGGCACTGGCATCGGCACCTGGGCCTTCCACTACTGTGCAGCGGTGGTTGAGCCGCGGATCTTCGAGCAGCGTGGCCAGCGAACGCACGGCACCAAATTTTGGGTCCCGTGCGCCAAACACCACGCGCTGTACTCGCGCGTGCAGCAAAGCCCCAGCACACAAAAAACACGGCTCCAACGTGCAGTAGAGCGTCGCTAGAGGAAGTCGCTTTTGCCCAAGCTGCTGCACGGCATGCTGCAGTGCTTCCATTTCTGCGTGCGCAAACGGCGACTGTTGGGCCTCGATGCGGTTGCGTCCTTCGCCAACCAGCTGCCCATTTATAACCACCACCGCGCCAACCGGCACTTCATCCGCAGCAGCAGCTTCTGCTGCCAGCAATAGACAGCGCGCGATCCAACGCTCGTCTTCACTTGTGACGTGGTAGCTGTCCATTTAGCATGCGCCACTCTTCCAAGGGACTGGCCAGTGAGCAAGCGCGACTTTCTTTCCGTTACCGATCTTAGTCGTCACGAAATTGACGATCTCCTAGAACTGTCGGCTCGCGCCAAGGGCAAACGCCCTGGGCAGGTGCTTGCTGGCAAAACCCTCGGACTTTTATTCTTCGAGCCGAGCTTGCGCACGCGCGTGAGTTTTGAGGTGGCGATGGTCCAACTTGGCGGCCATTGCATCAACCTCAGCCGCGACGACCTCTACGAACTAGAGCCGCAAGAGCAGGCCATCATGGACGGGGCGGCCGAGGAGCACGTGAAGGACGCGGCCCGCACGCTTTCGCGCTACGTCGACGCACTCGGAATCCGCGCAGCATCGCGCACCGGCAGTTGGGATAAGGATCGCCAAGAACTGTTGGTCCGCAGCTACGCCAAGCACGCTTCCGTGCCGGTCATCAACCTTGAAACCTGTGTCGAGCATCCATGCCAGGCGATCGCGGATCTCCTGACGATGCGTGAAAACCTGATCTCGCTGAAGGGGCGCAAGCTGACGCTCACCTGGTGCACGCACCCAGAGCCCAAGCCGCTTGGCGCAACCCACTCGGTGCTCACGCTGGCGGCGATGATGGGCATGGACGTCACGCTCGCCCACCCGCTTGGCTTTGAAGTCGACGATGCCGTCATGCAGAAGAGCAAAGCGATGGCGAGTGAGTCCGGCGGATCGGTTCGCGTAATCAACGACCCGATTGAGGCAGCCAAAGGTGCCGAAGTTATCTATGCGCGTTCGTGGGCCTCGATCCGCCACTGGGAAGACGGCGAACGGCAGGCAATGATCAAGCGGTCGTTGCAGCATTGGCGCGTCGACAGCACCTTGATGGGCACGACCAAGAATGCGTTCCTGATGCAGCCGTTGCCCGTTCGCCGCAACGTAGTCGCGACCGACGAAGTGCTCGATGGCCCGCGCTCATTGATTTATGAGCAGGCGGCAAATCGGACGCACGTGCAGAAGGCGCTGCTGATGCAGTTGCTCAAGTAGCCTTCTACAGCGACCAAAACGCGGCGCAGCACTTTGCCGTTCTAGCTCGCACTACGAGGCGAGGAGGTTGTTACGCGCGCAAAGCCCTCGCTGTGCGCGACCGCAGCGAGGCCTGCAGCAAGAGCGATCTTGGGCACGACCCCGAGCACGCGTTGCAGTTCGCGACCGTCCGCGACGAAGCCTTCGGCGCGCAGTTCTTTCACCTTATCGCGGTTGAAGAACGAAGCCTTGCCAGTGATGCGCGCGACGACATCGCATGCCGCAGCAGCGACGGCTGCGATAGCAAGCGGCACGGGGACCAAACGCGCCGTGCGGCCACAGCTTTGCGCGATGGCACGCAGCAGGGAGTGAGTATCGGTGCGCTCAGGTCCATCGAGAGCAAGCACTGCACCATGCACCCGCTGACTACCCGCCGCGAGCAACGCTGCGACCACGTCTTGCACATGGATCACGGACAGCGGTCGTGGCGAGGACGGCACGGCGCAGACCGGCGCGCACGCTTGGCGAAACAGCAATCGAGTCGCTGGATCCCGAGGACCGTAGATGACTGGCGGTCGAACGAGAGTCCAACGCAGCCCGCTACCAGTAACCGCGAGTTCCCCGCGCCGCTTACTCTCGCCGTAGGCCGACACGGGCCGACAATGATCTGGCGAGAGCAAGGAGGCCGCGCCATCGAGCGAGGGACCAGCCGCAGCCAACGAGGACACCAATACAAAGTGGCAACTCGGCGCAAACTGTTGCGCAGCGGCGACCATTCGAGCAGTGCCAATCGAGTTCACTGCGTCGTAACCACCCGCATAGCTGGCCTTCAACGTACCAGCCAGATGAAATACTAGGCCAACGTTTTGCGCAGCACCCCTTAGGCACGCCGCATCGGTGACATCGCCTTGCAGGATACTGGCCGGAGGAATACCTGATTTTTCAGCACGCGAGGCATCGCGCACCAAGCAGCGCAGGCGGTCTGGCGGCAATCCCCCGGCCAGCAGCACACGAACCAGCTCGCCGCCAAGGAAGCCCGTTGCTCCAGTCACCAAAACATCGGCAAAGGAACCAGTCATCGTGGCAAAATTATTGTCGCTGAAAAACGTGGATCCTACCATCATGCGCATCCATGGCTGATGCCGCCTGCACGTCCAGGCAGACTTAGCTTTTTTCATCATCCCGACCGGCACCGCGCCAAGCAGCACAGTGGACCTATTTCAGAAGTGCGACGGGTTTACCCGCGCCCGAGACCTACAGCAGATGGGGATCTATCCCTACTTCATCCCACTGCGAGGCAGCGAGGGAACTGAGGTAGAGATCGATGGCCGCCGGCTGATCATGATCGGCAGCAACAACTACCTAGGGCTAACCCATCATCCCAAGGTGATTGAAGCTGCTAGGCAGGCGGTGGCCCAGTTTGGCACTTCCTGCTCTGGGTCGCGCTTCCTCAACGGGACCCTCGAACTGCACGAAGAACTCGAGCGCCGTCTCGCCCGTTTCATGGGCAAAGAATCGGCACTCTGCTTTTCTACCGGTTTCCAAACCAACATCGGCACCATCTCCTCAATCTGCGGCAAGGACGACGTGGTGCTCTGCGACCGCGAGAACCACGCATCGATCATCGACGGTTGTCGATTGAGCTTTGCCGATGTGCGCAAATGGCGGCACAACGACATGGCTGATCTAGAGGCCCAATTGCAGCGAGCCATAGCGCAGAACAAGGGCATTCTAATCGTCGTCGACGGCCTCTACTCGATGATGGGCGATCTCGCCGACTTGCCAAGCATTGCACGACTCGCCCGCAGCTACGGCGCGCGACTGATGGTCGATGAAGCGCACTCAATGGGCGTGCTCGGCAAGACTGGCCGCGGCGCTGCGGAGCACTTTGGGATCGACCACGAGGCCGACCTGGTCATGGGCACCTTTAGCAAGAGCTTTGCAAGCCTTGGCGGGTTCATCGCCGGACCAGAACGCGTGATCCACTTCATGCGGCACCATGCTCGTTCGATGATTTTTTCAGCGTCGATCACGCCAGCTTCCGCGGCTGCGGCCCTTGCGTCGCTCGACATCATCGAGACCCAGCCAGAGATGCGGCGGCGCGTGCTGCAGATAGCCCATCGAGTGCGCACAGGGCTGAGCCAACAAGGCTTCTCGGTTGGCGGCACACCTGACAGCCCGATCGTCCCGGTCATCATCGGCAATCAAGAGCGCATGCTTCGCCTTTGGCGCACCTTGTTTGAATGCGGTCTGTTCACCAACGCGGTTACCCAGCCCGCCGTACCGATTGGACAGGACCTCATCCGAACCTCGTTCATTGCCACCCACACGGACGAACAGATCGCCAAGGTGCTGGAACGCTTCCAAACTGCCGCGCAAATAGCTGGCATCCACAAAAAGCCGGCGACAGCCAAAACGCAGACGGCGGACAACTAAGCCGCAGGAACGATTCGTCGCTGGCTTTCTGCGCAGCGCTGCGCAGCGTAGGCTATTGGGCGGATGTCTGACTCACCCGACTTCGTTCACCTGCGCACGCGCTCGCACTACAGCTTGCTGAGCGCACCCGTGGAGGTCGACGCGCTCGTAGCTGCCGCGGCCTCGGATGGACAGCGAGCCATCGCGTTGACAGACAACGGCAACCTGTTCGGCACGGTTGAGTTCTACAAAGCCTGCAAGAGCAAGTCGCTGAAGCCGATCATCGGGATGTCAGCATTCGTCGCCGGCCGCACGATGCACGAGCCATCCGGCCCTGACAACCCAACCCACGACCTTACGCTACTCGCGATCAACAATCAGGGACTCGACAACCTACGCCGACTGACCTCGCAATCATGGCTCAAGGGCTTTCACTATCGTCCACGCATGGATCTGGCTGCGATCGCGGCGCACCGAGAAGGGCTCCTATGTCTGACGGGTTCAGTAGCGGGGCAGATTGCGCAATCGATTCAGCAAAATGATGTAGCCGCCGCGAAAGATCAGGCGACGAAACTCGTCGACATCTTCGGCAAGGATCAGGTCTTCTTCGAGGTCGCCGAGACCGGCACCGAAGCGCAGCGCACGGTTACTGAGGGCAAGAAGCGGTTGTCACAGCTGCTCGATATCCAATGCGTCGCCACCAATGACGTTCACTACCTAAAACAGGAAGACTGGCTCGCACAGGACATCCTGTTGTGCATTCGCAACGGCAAAACCGTCGCGGACCAGGATCGCTTCCGGATGAGTTCGCGCGACCTGTTCCTAAAGTCACGCGCGCAGATGGCGGCCTCGTTCCATGGCTGGACAGAACCGCTCTCAGCCACCGTCGCAATCGCAGAACGCTGCGAAGTGAAGATGGACTTCGGCATCTACCATCTGCCGCTCTTCAAGCCGGATACCGACGAGACACCCGATGACTTCTTCGTGCGCCGCTGTCGCGAAGGAGCACTACTTCGCTTTGGCACGCTGTCGCAGGAAGTGATCGCGCGGCTCGAATACGAAATCGAAATCGTCAAGAAGCTGGGCTTCGTCAGCTACTTCCTGATCGTGCAGGACTTCATTTTAAAAGCGAAGTCCCTCGGCATCCCGGTAGGTCCGGGCCGCGGCTCAGCAGCCGGTTCGCTAGTCGCGTATGCACTGCAGATCACCAATGTAGATCCGCTGCGCTACTCGCTGCTATTCGAACGCTTCCTCAACCCAGGCCGCGTCTCGATGCCAGATATCGACATCGACTTCTGCGGCAATCGCCGCGAAGAGGTGATCGAATACGTCCGCAATAAGTATGGCTCCGACTGCGTTTGCCAAATCATCACGTTTGGCACGATGGCAAGCCGCGGCGTGCTGCGCGATGTCGGCCGCGTGCTCGATTTTGATCTTGGCGAGATCGACAAGCTGTGCAAAAAAATCCCGCAGGGTCCTCTCGCTTCACTAGCAACAGCCCTTACCGCCGACCCGGAACTGAAGGCACTGCGCGAAAGCACCCCGCAGCACAAACGACTGTTTGACCTGTCACTCAAGCTCGAAGGCCTTGCGCGCCACTCGTCCGTGCACGCCGCTGGAGTGGTGATCGCCGACCGACCGCTGCAGGACTATGTGCCGCTCGCCAAAAATGGCGAAGACATCGTCACCCAGTGGCAGATGACCGACTTGGAAGACGTCGGCCTGCTGAAGATGGACTTCTTGGGCCTCAAGACACTGACCACTCTGAACGAGACGGTGCGCTTGATTTGCGAAGTACACGGCGTCGAAATCGACTTAGCCAAACTGCCACTCGACGACCGCGACACCTTTGCGCTGATGACGCGCGGCGAGACACAGGGCGTGTTCCAACTCGAATCCAGTGGTATGCGCGAACTGCTTCAACGCCTAAAGCCCGACACGTTTGAGGACGTGATCGCAGTGCTCGCGCTGTATCGCCCAGGGCCGCTCGGTTCGGGCATGGTGGACACATTCGTCAGACGCAAACACGGCGAAGAGAGCGTCGATTACCCGCACCTCGACACCGAACCGGTGCTGAAGCCGACCTACGGCGTCATCGTCTATCAGGAGCAGGTCATGCAGATCGCCAACCTCATCGGCGGCTTCTCGATGAGCGATGCCGACAACCTGCGCAAGGCGATGGGCAAGAAGAAGCCCGAGGTGATGGCCAAGTACAAGGGCCAGTTCGTCGATGGCGCGAAGGCGCGCAACTACGGCGAGCGATTCGCCAGAGAACTATTTGAGACGATGGAGTTCTTTGCCGGTTACGGCTTCAACAAGTCGCACTCGACGGCCTATGCGCTAGTCACCTACCAGACCGCGTGGCTCAAGACGCATTATCCATGCGAGTTCACGGCAGCGAATCTGACGGTCGAATCGAACAACACGGACAAAGTAAAAGAGTTCGTCGATGAGGCTCGCCGCCACGGCATGCGCCTGCTCCCCCCGAGCGTGAACCACAGTCATTGCTACTTTTGTGTCGAGGACAAATCGATTCGCTTCGGCCTTGGCGCGATCAAGGGAGTTGGCACTCGTGCAGCCGAACTGATCGCCAAGCAGCGACTCGATCGCGGTCCATACCAATCGCTCGAAGACCTTTGCGATCGTCTCGACAACGGATCGGTCAACAAGATCGCATTGGAAGCACTCGTGCAGGCGGGCGCACTCGACGACCTGGGCAAGAGCCGCCGCAGCACATTCACGGCGATTGAGTCCGCCCTCAAGTCTTCTGCGATGGCTCGCGAAGACCGACGTCGCGGGCAAAAACTATTGTTCGGCGCCCCGCCTGCCGCACCGACAAAAACCCCAGGTTCTGCCGCCATCAAACTGGCGGACGAATGGATCGAGTCCGATCGCCTGCTGCGCGAGAAGGAGTCACTCGGGTTCTATCTCTCTGGTCACCCATTCGAAAAGCGTGGCACGCTGCTGCGCCGAATCGCTGGCCAGACCACCGCCTCGCTTGCTGGACTTGAGCCTGGTGCTTCTGTGCGGATTGCCGGAATGGTGAGTTCGGTGCAGGTGAAGCAGATCAAACAAGGCAAAAACGCAGGCCAGAAGATGGCGCATTTCCGCCTCGAAGATCTTGCTGGCGTAGTGTCGGTAGTTTGCTTCGCGCGCACCTTCGCACTTGTGAAGGAGCGCCTGATCGAGGATTCGATCGTGTTCCTAACCGGTCGCTTGGACAGGGAGGGCGAGGAGCCGTCACTGCGACTCGACCAGATTGAACCCGCTGCTGAAGTGATCCGACGCGAAGTTGCCGGATTAGTACTTCTACTTCGTGGCCATCTCACCAGCGAATCGAGCCTGAGCCGAATCCTTGCCCTCTGCGACAAATATCGGGGTCAGCAACACCTCCACTTCGACGTCGAGGATGGCGACACGATCCACCGGATCCGAGCGGAAACAGGCATCCGGATCACGGATGATCTGCTTGACGAGTTCGCGCTTACGGTCGGGCCCGATGCCATTTCCTTCACCCGGACATGAAGCGAGCCAGTTATGCCACTCGGCAAAACTGGCTCGATGCGCGAAAGCGGGCAATGCCCGGATCAAAAACTCAGGCCTTCGAGCCCTTGCGCTTCGCTTTGCCCTCAGTTGCAACAGCAGCAACTTCAGCCGCCTTCATCTTGGTCTCGAGAACCTTGTTGTCGACCAGCTCAAGAATCGCCTTGCTGCCACCATCGCCTGGACGGTAGCCACTCAGGCGCATGATGCGGGTGTAGCCACCCTGGCGGGTGGCAAACCGAGGACCGATCTCATCGAACAGCTTCTTCACAACAGTCTTGTCCTGCAGCAAAGCAACCGCTCGGCGAATGCTCGCCAGAGTCTTGTTCTTGCCAAGCGTGATAACCTTCTCAACGAAGGGACGCAGCGCTTTGGCCTTAGGTAGCGTGGTCACTACGCGCTCGTGGGTGAGCAGCGAGACAGTAAAATTCATACGGAGGGCGGCTCGGTGGGCCGAGTTCCTCTGCAGTGATTTGCCGGCAACATTATGCTTCATGATTATTTCCGAGGTGCAGATGGCCTAACGCCAAAGCCGCACACCCATCTATCGCTAGATCTCTGTGGCTATTGCCGGTTACTTGTAGTCTTCGACGCTCATACCCAAGCTCAAGCCGAGTGCCGAGAGCTTGTTCTTGACCTCCTTGAGGGAGGTTTTGCCGAAGTTGCGAACCTTCAGCAACTCAGGCTCCGACATCTGGACCATCTGGCGCATGGTCTGAACGTTCTCCGAGTCAAGGCAGTTCTTCGCACGCACTGACAGCTCGAGCATGTCGATGCTCTTATTGAGCAACTCGATCATCTCTTTCTTCTTCGCGCCTTCATCGCCCTCAGGGGCCAGCACACCACCCTCGATGGCCAGGTCGTCCTTCAGTTCGAAATATTGGACAAACGGGTTGAGGTGCTTCCGGTAGATTTTGCTCGCTTCGACAAGCGCCATCTCCGGATTCACTGTGCCATCCGTCCATACCTCGAGAACTAAGCGGTCGTAGTCCGTGGACTTACCAACGCGAGTGTTCTCGATTGCGTATTTAACGCGATGGACCGGGCTGAAAATCGAATCGACTGGCACGGTGCCGACCTCTGCGTCCTCATTGACGTTCTCCTCAGCAGTGACATAGCCACGGCCCTTCTTCACCTGCATTTCGCAGAGGAAGCGAACATCATCCGTAAGGGTGCAGATCTTGAGTTCGGGGTTGGCGATCTCAATGTTGTGATCGCCATCGATCACCTCAGCGAGAACCTCACCGCGCTTATTCACATCAATGCGCAGAGTCGTCGGCGCATCGGTGTGCATCTTCACGCGCAGTTTTTTGATGTTGAGGATGATCTGAGTCACGTCCTCAAGCACACCCGGAATGGTCGAGAATTCGTGGACAACGCCATCGATCTTGACCCAGGTAACTGCGGTGCCCTCGATAGAAGAGAGCAATACACGACGCAAGCCGTTGCCGATCGTAGCGCCGAAACCCTTCTCGAAGGGTTCGACGACGAAACGGCCGTACTGATTGGTCGCGGTCTCGCGGTCCATACGGACCTGAGAAGGGAGCTCGAAGTTGCGCCAGCGGATACGCATTGTTAGATCTCGGACTTACCTGAGGGTCTGATGTCGGGTGGCGATTACTTAGAGCACAACTCGATGATGAGCTGCTCATTGATTGGGTGCGGAACATCCTCGCGCTTTGGCAACTGGATGACCTTACCCTTTAATTCTGCAGGCATTTTTTCAAGCCAAGTGGGCAACGATTGCCCCTTGTTCATATCCATTGCATCGGTCGACTTCTTTTTGATCTTGTCGGTGCCGAAAACCTGAATCTCGTCACCAGGACGAACCAGGTAGCTAGGGATGTCAATGCGCTTGCCATTCACTCGGATATGGCCATGCCCAACCATCTGCCGCGCATCAAAGCGCGACAAGGCGAGGCCGAGGTTTAGCACTACGTTGTCAAGCCGGCGCTCCATGAGCACCAACAAGTTTTCGCCGGTGTTACCCTTCTGGCGCGAAGCGATGGTGAAGTAGTGCTGGAACTGCCTCTCAAGCAGACCATAAATACGCTTTGCCTTTTGCTTCTCACGAAGCTGAGCACCGTAATCGGTCGACTTCTTGGGCCGTACGTGCATACCGGGGGCGTAATCGCGACGGTTGATACCGCACTTCTCAGAAAAGCAACGTTGCCCCTTCAGGAACAACTTCATGCCTTCTCGGCGACAGAGCTTGCAGACGTTCTTGCTATTGCGGGCCATTGCGGCTCCAGGATGCTCGTTCGGGAACTGTGACGACGGACTGTGACTTTAGAATGCGAAAGACGGGGATCAGACGCGCCGACGCTTGCGAGGACGGCAGCCGTTGTGGGGCAACGGCGTAACATCCTGAATCGTCTTGACCTCAATCCCTGAATTGGACAGCGCACGGATCGCGGACTCGCGACCAGAGCCAGGACCATTCACGAGCACTTCAAGCTCATGAACGCCCATCTTCTTAATTTTATCAGCGACCTTCTCGGCGGCGCGCTGCGCTGCGAAGGGCGTGCTTTTGCGACTGCCCTTATAGCCGATGGTGCCAGCCGAATCCCACGCCAGCACCTGGCCGGTGCCATCCGTGATGGTGATGATCGTGTTGTTAAACGATGCCTTCACGTGAGCGATTGCCTTGCCCACATTCTTGCGGAGCTTAGCTTTCTTCTTCTGCTCAGAGGCCGGAGCAGATGACTGCGGGTTCGAATTCGACATGGGTCTGTTTCTAGCTCACTTCCTAAGGATCTTCTTGTTGGCGACAGTCTTGCGCGGACCCTTGCGAGTACGCGAATTGCTGCGCGTGCGCTGGCCACGAACAGGCAGACTGCGACGGTGACGGAGACCGCGATAGCAGAAGATCTCCTTCAAGCGGTTGATGTTCTGTAAAATGTGACGACGCAACGCGCCCTCCACCGGGAATTGCTTCTCGATATGGTTGGCAAGCGAAGCGACCTCATCATCTTTTAGGTCCTTGGCACGCATGTCAGGGCGAATACCAAGTTCCTTCAGGACTTTTTGGGCTGTTTTGAGGCCTACACCGTAGATGTAGGTCAGCGCGATCTCGATGCGCTTTTCGTTGGGGATGTCGACGCCGAGGAGACGAGGCATGGCTTTCCTTGTGTGCGGCTTACTTGCCCTGGCGCTGCTTATGACGAGGGTTAGTGCAGATCACTCGCACGATGCCGCGCCGGCGGACTACCTTGCAGTGCTCGCAGATGCGACGGACGCTTGTTTTGACCTTCACGACTTAGCTCGCTGTTACTATGAGGGATGTGGGTGGAATGGGCTACTGATGACAGACTCATCTTGACTCGGTCAGCGCTTTCGCAGTGATCCGCGATTTGTCAGAGTCGAATACTGTCATTGCATCAGTTGCACCAACTCCTGATAGATGACCTCTTGGGAGCGATTTGCATCGACCTCACGAAGGACACCTTGGTTTTTGTAATACGTATGCAGAGGACCAGCCGTAATGGCATGGAAATCCTGCAGTCTTTTTTGAATTGCTTCAGGCCGATCGTCTGCACGATGAACCAGAACACCGCCGCACAAATCGCAGACACCGTCTTTGCACGTGGGCTTGTTAGCCACGTGCCAGATTGCGCCACATTTTGAGCAGTTACGACGCCCGGAAAGGCGAAGCTCGAGCACGCCATCGGCGATTCTAAAGTACACCACGTGGGTGACCTGAAGCGACTTCGACGCGCCAAGCAAACGATCCAAAGCTACCGCTTGCGGAAGTGTACGAGGAAACCCGTCCAGGATCCAGCCACCCTTTGCGTCAGGTTCAGCAATTCGATCCTTAACCATCGCAACGATCAACTCGTCAGAGACCAACTTGCCTTGATCCATCAGGATCTTGGCCTGATTACCTAGGTCCGTGCACTTGGCCACCTGCGAACGCAGCATATCGCCAGTCGAAATATGCGCGAACACGAAGGACTCACTCAAGCGCTTAGCCTGCGTTCCTTTGCCAGCTCCTGGACCACCCAGGAACACAGCGCGCGCTTGATTACGATCGGACATCAGCCGGACCTACGGCCCCAACCCGCACCACCACTGCCTGCACTTGGGCCGTCTTTCATGACGCCCTCATAGTTGCGCATAAGCAGCATAGCGTTGAGTTTTTCAACCATGTCAAGAGCAACACCGACCACGATAAGAATCGACGTGCCAGACATGAAATAGATCAGGACTTGGTCAACTGACCCACCACCACTACCAATCAACGACGGCATTACCGCAACGATTGACAAGAAGGCAGAACCGGCCAGAGTGATCCGCACCATGGTGTCCTCAAGGAACTTCGCAGTGCTCTTACCTGGGCGAATGCCAGGAATGAAGGAGCCGTTCTCTTTTAGATTATTGGCAATCTCACTCGGCTGGAACATCATGGATGTCCAGAAGAAGGAGAAGAAGAAGATCAGGGTGATGTAAGTGACTACAAAACAGAAGCCACGCTGACTGGAGAAGCTCTCTTCAAGGCCTGTCCAACCAGTGACCTGACCAAAAATCGTCGGAATCAACAGGAGTGCCGAGCCAAACACGATCGGCATGACACCCGCTTGGTTGATCTTGAATGGGAGAAAATGACGCTGACCCCCATAAACCCTACGACCACGAGTGTGCTTTGCTTGCTGGATTGGAATCCGACGTTGCGCCTTGGTCATGTAGACCACCACAACAACCGAGACCATCCAAGCGCCAACGAACAACAACAAGTTTTGCCAGGCATCACGGCCAAAACCACCCGTGATGTAGCTGGCTATTGACGGGTAAAGGTTACTCACGATACCCGCCATAATGATGAGCGACATGCCGTTGCCAATGCCGCGCTCGGTGATCTGCTCACCGATCCACATCACAAACATGGTGCCCGCAGTCAAGGCGAAGACGATCACTAGGACATAGACACCCCAGAAGTCAGTCACGCCAGTGTGAAGCAGCTTGCTATCGCCGGTCTTTAGCGTTCCGAAGATGACAAACATCGACTGGAACAGGCACAAGACAACCGTAGCAAGACGGGTGTATTGGTTGATTTTTCGCTGACCTGAAGCGCCTTCTTTAGCAAGCTTCTCAAGCGCAGGGACAACTTTGGTAAGTAGGCTAAAAATAATGCTGGCGCTGATATAGGGCATCACGCCAAGGCTGAACAAAGTTGCGGTCTGCAGGCGACCACCGGTCAAGACGTTCATCATCAAGAACAAGCGATTAAGCCCATCTTGGCTACCAAGCCCCTTGAGAAACGACTCAAGATTCACTCCCGGAATTGGAATATAAAATCCGATCCGGTAGCAGACGAGCAGCCCCAGGGTGACCAGGATCCGGTCCCGGATCTCCTTCACCTTGAAGAGATTGGTCAGCATGTTGAACGTTTTGAAGTCAAGGAAAGGCTAGTGAACTAGGATTAAATCTTCTTAGCAGGCTTGCTAGAAGAGCCATCCTTGCGGATGAACTTAGGACGATGAACCATCTGCGGAATCAATTCGACCTTGCCACCTGCAGCCTCAATCTTGGTGCGCGCCGAAGCAGAGACCGCATCCGCCTTGACGACTAAGGAATTCTTGATCTCGCCGTTACCGAGAACCTTGAACAGGTCCGACTGCTTTTCCTTCGACGCGAGCCCCTTGGCCAGCACCGCCGCAAGATCCACAACGGAATCAGTCGCAAAAGTATCTAGGTCACCGACATTGATGACGGTGAAGACCTTCTTGAAGATCTTGTTGTTGAAACCGACCTTTGGCAAACGACGGTAAAGTGGCATCTGGCCACCTTCCCATCCGAGTTTACGCGACCAGCCTGAGCGTGATTTCGCGCCCTTATGACCACGACCAGAGGTCTTGCCCAAGCCTGAACCGATGCCGCGGCCAAGCCGCTTACGATCCGGATACTTGAGACCTAGCAGCTTTGCTTCAGCGAGGTTCATTCGAGCGTCACTCCACGCAGGGCAGCCACGGTTTCGCGACTGCGAAGTTTACTGAGGGCAGCCATCGTCGCCTTGACGACATTAACTGCGTTAGTGGAACCGTAGTTCTTGGTCAGGATGTCTTTGATGCCAGCCTTCTCTAGAACTTTACGCACTGCCTTGCCAGCAATGATGCCAGTGCCAGGCGCCGCAGGTATCAGACGGACACGAGTTGCGCCGTAATTACCCTCGGTGAAATGTGGGATCGTGCGTCCCTGACGAACCACTCGCATTACCTGCTTGCGGGCGTCCTTTACTGACTTCTCGACAGCATTAGGCACTTCACGGCCTTTGCCGTAACCGATACCTACGAGGCCATCCTCGTTGCCGACGACAGACAGAGCACTAAACGAAAAACGACGGCCACCCTTTACCACTGCAGCGGTACGGTTGATAGCAACGATATCATCGTTGACATCTGAGGACAACGCTTCGTCGATCGGGATGGTTGGATACTTTCTCTTAGCCATGATTAGACAGCCTTCGCTGTGGGTCAGCCTCGCGGAGTCCGCCTCAGAAATCCAAACCGCCGGCACGCGCCGCATCGGCGAGAGCCTTCAGGCGGCCGTGGTACCGGAAGGCACCACGATCGAACGCTACCTTAGTGACACCAGCAAGCTTTGCACGGTCTGCAAGCAAGGTGCCGATCTTCGCTGCAACGTCAGTCTTACGCATGCCCTGAATCGTTGTGCGCATGTCCTTCTCGACCGATGAAGCCGCAGCCAGTGTATGGCCTTGAGTGTCATCGATGATCTGACATGAAATGTGCTTTAAACTGCGGCAAACGGACAGTCGCGGTCGCGAACTGACCGAGCGAAGCTTGGTGCGCAGACTTGACGCCTTAGTGCGGCGGCCTGCGTGTTTCCTTGATGTGGAAGTCATGACTGTCGTGCCTTGATCAGATTGCTAGGCGGACTTAGCTCGCGCCGCCGGACGCAAATGCCTTGCCGGACTTGCGACGAATCACTTCAGTGCTGTATTTGATGCCCTTGCCTTTATAGGGCTCAGGCTTGCGAAGCTTACGAATCGCGTCTGCGACCAAACCCACCTGCTGCTTGTCGCAACCCTTGATGATCAAGGTTGTGGGATTGGGAACGTCAACTGTCACCGTGCTTGGAACCTCATACTTGACAGGCTTGTTAAACCCGAGGCTGAGAGAGAGCTTCTTGCCCTCCAATACGGCTAGATATCCGACTCCCGTGATCTCGAGCTTCTTTTCGTAGCCCTTGGACACACCGATGATCATTCCATCGATGAGGGATCGTGCGGTGCCTTGATAGGCACGAGTCTGACGATCCTGATCAATGGATCCAACTTGGAGAGTTGAACCTTCAATCACGATGGTGATCTCAGGGCGCTTCAACAAATGCAGTTCACCCTTCGGGCCCTTTACTGAGACCTTAACAGCCGAAGCTGTAACGGTCACACCCTTGGGGATCTCAATGATTTTCTTGCCGATGCGTGACATGGCAGGGCCTCAGTCAACAGTGCAGAGGACTTCACCACCCAGGCGCCGCTGACGGCACTCCCGGTCGGAGAAGACACCCTGATTGGTGGAGACCACGGCGATACCAAGTCCGCCGCGGACCTTCGGCAACTCGTCGACACCGCGATAGCGGCGACAACCAGGCTTGCTGAAGCGGTTGATGCTAGAAATTACCTTTTCACCTTCGGGGCCATACCGCAGCTGAACAGAAATCACCGAACGGTGACCATCAGCAGCGACCTCGTAGGAGTCGATGTAACCTTCTCGCTTAAAAACTTCCAGAATGCCCACCTTTAGGAGGCTTCCTGGCATAACGCAATTCGGAGCGCTCCAAACAAGCGCGTTACGGATGCGTGTGAGCATGTCAGCAATCGGATCGGTCATCATGGCCAGTGCCCTCCTACCAAGAAGCCTTGCGCACACCAGGGATCTCGCCCTGCAGCGCCAAGAGACGGAAACAACAACGGCAGATGCCAAACTTACGGTAGTAAGCACGAACCCGGCCACACAACTGGCACCTGTTATAGCGCCTAGTTGAGAACTTAGGTTTGCTCTGCTGTTTAATCTTCAAGCACTTCTTTGCCATGTTTAGTACCTGATTCAGCCTTGCTTACGGAATGGCATACCAAGATGGGTAAGGAGAGCCATGCCCTCTTTATCCGTCCCAGCGGTGGTGACAAAGGTGATGTCCATGCCTTGCACGAACTCAACCTTGTCCAATTGAATCTCAGGGAAAACGCTTTGCTCTGAGAGCCCCATAGTGTAGTTGCCGCGGCCATCGAGTTTGTTACCGACACCGCGGAAGTCGCGGATGCGCGGGATCGCCAGCGAAATCAGGCGATCGACAAACTCCCACATCCGCGGGCCACGCAGCGTCACTGCTACGCCGATTGGGTAGCCCTCACGCAGCTTGAACGCGGCAACAGAACGACGAGCCTTGCGGATCATCGGCTTCTGGCCAACGATCGCAGTGAGGTCTTTGTTAGCGGCCTCAATGCGAGCCTTGTTGTTGACGGCCTGTCCGACACCCATATTGACCACGACCTTGAGCAGGCGCGGGATCTTCATGGGGTTGGTGTAGGCAAAGTCCTGGAGCAGGGCCGGCACAACCTTCTCGCGATACTTCAGAAGCATTCGCGG
Organism: Planctomycetota bacterium; assembly: GCA_014192625.1. Taxonomy (GTDB): domain Bacteria; phylum Planctomycetota; class UBA1135; order UBA1135; family UBA2386; genus BJHM01. The sequence continues at coordinate 86,578 of BJHM01000002.1, read as the reverse complement.
GGTAGTCTTTTTTACTGTTGCAGTCACTGTGTTCACTTACTTCAAAATGCGACTAGTCAAACTGGGTTCCGCACTTAATGCCGACGCGTACTCGCTTTCCTGCTACCAACTTGATCTTCGTGCGCGTGCCGCACTTGAGCTTGGCGCTGTAGAGCAGCACCTTGCTAGACGCGATTGGCATTTCGAGCTGAACGCGCCCACCTTTGGGATTCTGCTGCGAACGCTTCTGGTGTTTCCACCGAAGGTTGACACCCTGAACGATGATTCTTCCGGCTGCGACAATCACCTTGAGGACTTCGCGAGGCTCGTTAGAGCGATATTGGCCAGAGCTAACCACAACCTTGTCGCCCTTGCGGACGTGCATGCTGGGTCGCCTTTCGTCGGTCTCTTTGAAGAACAACATCAGACAACCTCCTCAGCAAGGGAAACGATCTTCATGAACCGTTCGCGCAACTCACGAGCAACCGCACCAAAGATGCGAGTGCCACGCGGGTTTCCATCCTTGTCAATCACGACCAAGGCATTGCGGTCGAATCGGATGTAGGAGCCATCAGCGCGACGAACTTGCTTGCTCGTCCGCACCACGACACCTTTCACGATCTCGTGCTCTTTGACTTCGCCAGTCGGCAAAGCCTTCTTGACTACGGCAACAACCACGTCGCCAAGCGATGCGTAGCGGCGCCTACTGCCCCCGACCACCTTAATACACATAGCGCGCTTGGCGCCGGTGTTATCGGCGACGTCGAGCATCGTCAGTTCCTGGATCATGTCTGCCTCTTACCTATTCGATTTCCGTCAAGGACCGCTCAGTCTTGAGCCGCACGTTGAACTACGCGGATAAGTCGCCAGCGCTTCAGCTTGGACAAAGGCCGGGTCTGCATGACCTCGACAATGTCGCCGACCTTGGCCTCATTGTTCTCATCGTGCGCATACAACTTTGTGCGACGTGAGATGTATTTTTCGTAGAGCGGGTGGCGAACCTTGCGGCTCACTTCGATCACCACCGTCTTCTGCATCTTGTTGGACTTCACCTGACCACGCATGACCTTGCGGTCTGCGCGCTCAGCAGGAGACCCGGACAGAGTAGCTTCGTCACTCATTGCTTAGTTCCCGCAGCTACCTGTTTGGTGTCATTCTTAGCGGCTAGTTCACGTTCACCAAAGACCATCTGAATGCGCGCTATCGTGCGACGGATTTCCTTGAAACGTGATGTCTTGGCAACTTGCTCGGCAGCACTGCGGAAGCGCAGATCGAACTGTTCCTTACGCAACTCCGCCAACTTGCCGCGCAGCTCGCGCGTATCCATGCCGCGAATTTCTATGATTGGCTTCTTCATTAGAAGTGCCTCCGCTTGATCATGCGAACCTTCACCGGCAGCTTGTGAGCAACCCGGTTGAAGGCAGTCTTTGCTACCGCCTCAGTCACGCCGTCCATTTCGAACAGGACCGTGCCAGGCTTAACGATCGCTGCCCAGTATTCTACGTCGCCCTTACCAGTACCCATTCGGGTCTCGGCCGGCTTCTTCGATACTGACTTGTGCGGGAAAACACGGATCCAGAACTTGGCTTCCGGAGCGTTTCGCGAGGCAGCAACACGGCCAGCCTCGATCACGCGCGCAGGAATCCAACCTGGTTCCATAGCTTGCAGGCCGTATTCGCCGAAGGCGACCTCGTTGCAACGAGTGGCTTCGCCGCGGATCTTGCCGCGCATCTGCTTGCGCCACTTAGTTCGTTTGGGCATCAACATGGTTCAGTCTCCTCAGCAAATCAAACTACGGTCTTCTCAACAGCAGGGCGAACTGGCAACAGGCCATTCGTTGTCTCGCCAGGGCCATACTCGCCCTTAAAAATCCACACCTTGCATCCGATCGATCCAGACTTGGTCGCACAGATAGCAAAGCCATAATCCAGCTGCGCACGCAACGTCGTGCAAGGGACACGCCCCTTACGGATGTTGCCAATGCGCGCCATTTCCGAGCCTTGCAAACGGCCAGCCACTCGGATCTTGATGCCTTTGGCGCCTGCGGCCATAGACGTCTCCGCAACCTTCTTGAGGGCGCGGCGATAGTTGATGCGCTTGCTAAGTTGTTCAGCAACGCCTTCCGCTACTAAGTTGGCCTCGAGCTCAGGGCGGTGAACCTCGATGATCTTCATGCGCACCGGTTTGCCAGTGAGCTTCTCCAGATCTTCGCGGAACTTATCGACCTTTGCGCCCTTCTTGCCGATCAAGATGCCGGGTCGAGCAGTATGCAGGAATACCGTGACAAGCTCACCAGTGCGTTCGATCTCAACCTTCGGGATCGCAGCGAAAGCCCATTCCTTACGGATGAACTTGCGGATCTTGAAGTCTTCGACGACGAACTTAGAGAAGTCCTTCTTGCTGGCATACCAACGGGAACGCCACTGCTCCGTAATCGCAATGCGGAAACCAGTAGGATGAGTTTTCTGTCCCATATTACCCTTCTACTCCGGCAGCTGGACCCACTGCGAGCCCCTCGGCTTGCGGATCAGCAACGTGAATGTGGATGTGACAGGTGCGCTTCTTGATCGGCATTGCACGGCCTTGCGGGCCCGGGCGCATACGACCACCTGGGAGCAAAGGTCCGTCCTGCGCGAAGGTCTTGCTAATGACTAGCCGATTGGCACGGACGGTTGGGTTCTGCAACGCATTGGCCAAGGCTGATGCGAGCACTTTGTAGATAGCGCGCGATGCGAGGTGACGGTCGTGACGAAGCTCATCTAGCCCCGCATTGACCGTACGGCCACGGATCAGAGCAAGGACCCGGCGCGCCTTGTAGACGCCCATCCGAGCATGACGATGAACAGCCCGTGTTTCGAAGCTCATGGAGCCGGCGCCTCCTCGACGACCTTCTTGCTATGACCACGGAACGTGCGGGTCGGGGAGAACTCTCCGAGCCGGTGGCCGACCATATCCTCGGTCGCAAAGACCTTCAGGAAGACGCGACCGTTATGCACCATGAAGGTATGGCCGACAAACTCAGGAACGATCACACTTGCGCGCGACCATGTCTGGATCGGATCCTTGGTACCCTTGGCGATCTGCTTCGTGACCTTCTTCATCAACTTCTCGTTGATGTAAGGCCCTTTCTTAATGCTACGACTCATGGCTCTGATCCTCCTGGTTTACGTGCCGCTGCCGACTGCTACGTGTTTGCCCGGCGGACGACGCCGGAGGATGAACTGATTACTGCTCGCCTTACCGCGGCGCGTCTTTCCACCCTTACTCAGCACACCAGTTGGCGAGCAAGGATGACGACCACCGCCAGTACGACCTTCACCACCACCCATCGGGTGAGAAACTGGGTTTTGGGCAGTGCCGCGGTTATGCGGCCGACGACCCAAGTGACGGACACGGCCCGCCTTGCCCCAGCGAATGTTTTGCCAGTCACCGTTGCCAATCTGGCCAATGGTCGCACGGCAGCGAATGTGAACCTTGCGCATTTCACCCGACGGCATAATCAACACAGCGTATTCGCCGTCGCGAGCCAGCAACTGACACTTATTCCCCGCGGAACGCGCTAGCTGACCGCCGCGACCTGGCTGCAGTTCCACATTGTGAATCTGCAGACCGAGCGGGATGTTCTCCAGCAACATGCAGTTGCCGACCTCCGGCTCTACTCGGTCGCCAGAAATCACCTGCATATCAACCAGCAAGCCCTTAGGAGCAAGGATGTAACGCTTCTCGCCATCTGCGTAATGCAAAAGGGCAAGGTCGGCGGTGCGGTTTGGATCGTATTCGATCGCAGCAACCTTCGCCGGAACGCCATCCTTATTGCGCAGCGCGTCAATCTCGCGATACATGCGGCGCGCACCACCACCTCGGAACCGCGAGGTAATGCTGCCGTGAGCATTGCGACCAGCCTTATCGTGCAAACGAACGGTCAGACCCTTCTCGCGACGCTTACCCTTTGTAAGGTGCGAGAAATCCAGCACCGAAGAGTTGCGGCGACCAGCAGACGTCGGCTTGTAGACCTTGATGGGCATATCGTAATCCTATGGCGCTCGCGCGACTAGGCGACCTCGATCGAGTCGCCCTTACGCAGGGTCACGATCGCTTTCTTCCAGGAGGGTGTTTCACCGGGGCGGCCAAACGTCTTCCGCGTCTTACCCGGCAGGTTGACGATATTGACAGCCTCGACCTTGACCTTGAACAGGGTCTCGATCGCCTTCTTCACCTCGGACTTGTTAGCTTCAGGGGCAACTTCGAAGGTGAACTGATTACGCAGTTCCTGCATCGCAGTCGACTTCTCTGTTACGAGCGGCCGACGGATCAGGCTGTAGTAGATATTTGGATTGGCCATGGCTTCTACTTGTTAGCTCGCCTGCTGTTCGGTCTTGCCAAACTGAGCCTTCAAAGCCTCAAGTGCCGCTGGTGTCAGAACCAGCCAGCGACGCAACAGCACCTGCCGCGCGTTGAGGTCCTTTACACAGCAGACATCGATCCAGGGGACATTCCGCAGCGACAGGACCAAGTTGCGATCCAACTTATCCGTCACCACCGTGGCGCTCCGACCCATGCCAAGCTTCGCCAAGATGCCAACTGCAATCTTGGTGCTCGGCTTATCGACCGAGAAACCCTCCGCCACAGCAACTTCACCATCGTTGAACTTGCTGTATAAAGCGTTGCGGACGGCTGCGCGACGAGCCTTCACCGGCATGTGGTAGCTGTAATCACGCGGATGCGGCGGGAACGCAACACCACCACCGCGCCACAGTGGCGACTTGGCGGTTCCCATGCGCGCGCGGCCAGTGTGCTTCTGCGGCCAGAGCTTATTGTTCGGGCCGTGAACCTCACTGCGAGTCTTCGCCTTCGCCGTGCCGGCGCGGGCATTGGCCTCATACATGACGACCGCATCCTTCAAGGTGCGACCGAGCACGCGAGTGCCGAACAGCGCGGTGTCAACATCCGTCGACTTGACGGATCCACCCTGCAAGACTTTGACCTCAGCCATTGGACGCTTCTGGTTTTCTGTTCGTTCGGTTTGGCGAGCTCGGCCCAGCGAACTGGGTCGGGCTAGCCGCTACGGGGCTTACGTTGCAGCCTTGATGCGGATGTCCACACCAGCAGGCATGTTTAGCTTGCTGAGCGCGTCCACCGTCTTGGTGGTCGGCTCGGTGATATATATCAGCCGCTTGTGCGTGCGGATTTCAAACTGCTCGCGGCTCTTTTTGTCGACGTGCGGCGAGCGAAGCACTGTGTAGCGCTCGATGCGAGTTGGCAGCGGGACTGGACCAGCCACGCGGGCGCCGGTGCGCTTCGAAGTCTCCACGATATCCAGTGCAGCCTGGTCCAAGGCCTCGTGGTCGTAAGCCTCCATCCGGATCTGGATTTTTTCTTGCATGGGACTTTTTAGTCGTAGCTTAGGAACAAATGCTGCTGACGCAGGCTTTTAGTGCTTTCGCCGTAATCTCAATCGCCGCAAGGGGTTACATCAAAGATGTTCTCCCTGGAGCGAGGACGGCCTAGCACGATAGCGTTGCTGCTCGCGCAGGTCAAGCTTTGCAACCTCAAATTCTTGGCAACATCGCAAGATCTTCGCTGAATCGCTCTGGCTCATAGCCATCCGGCTGCAGTTGCACATCGCCTTGCCCCTTTGTGATGGAACGCAGCCGCGTGGTGTAGCCAAGAAAAGCTGCCAGCCGCCCGCGCCCTCGCAGAACTGCACCCATTTGGCCGGCACTCACTTGGCGGATCAGTGCATTCCGCATCGTGAGGTCGGCGTGCACCGAAACCCGGTTCTCTTGTGGGCAGCGCACTTCGAAAATAACCATCGGTTCGAGTATTACGGGCTCGGCCTTTGCAATCGCCTTTTCCATCGCAAACCGCGCCGCCTGATTGATCAGCACTTCGCCAGCTTCACCCGCTGCGTCGGTGTTGCACTCCGTAACTGTGACCAATACAGAGCGCATACTGCACCCGCGCAGACAAGCCGCTTCGACGATCGCGTGCGTCAACTCGCCACTGAGGACAACGCCTGGCAGGGCTTTGACCTGCACCGCCTCTGGGTCTGTGCCGTCGGCCCTCATGATCTGCATTCCTACGCTGGCGGCACTAGTCCCCACTGGCGCATGCACGGTGGCGCGCGCAGCCCCGCTTGCTAGCACGGTTGCCCGCCTCGCAACCTGGGGTCGCATTTGAGTAAACGTGCACGTGCGGCGCGCTCGCAACCGGTCGGCTACCACATCCAGATGCAACTCCCCCATGCCGAGCACGAGTGGCAAACCTGTTTCTTGGTCACGCTCAATCCGCAAGGTCGGATCGTCCAAGCGCAACTCCTCAAGCCCCTGCAGCATCGGCTCCCGATCGGCTTCCGTTTTCGGTTCAAAACATGCGCCGATCACCGGTGCCGAAAACTCTGGCGCCAAAAGTTTGAGGTTGGAGCCAATGGCGCGCAGAGTGTCGCCGGTTCGTAGTTCTGTTGCGCTGCGCAAAACCAAGATCATCCCAGGCTCACCACTTGCGACCCGCTCGTGCCGTGCGGCATGCATGCGCCACAGTTCGTCGATTTTGACAATGGCACCCGACGCCGCAAGTTCGATCAAATCGCCTTCGCGCAAGATGCCCTGGAAGATCCGCACATAGTTGCGAACTTCGCGACCATCATGCTCGATTTTAAAAACCAACGCTGCCAGCAGCGCCTTTGGGTCGGCAATCGGAAACGCCTCTTCGACCCCAGTGCGAACGCGCTCCCTAGGAGCTGGCAAGAAGTCACACACCGCGTCGAGTAGCCACTCAATCCCGTGATCGAGCAATGCGGAACCACAAACCACCGGCACGGCTACGCCATCCATGCATGCGCGTCGCAACGCGCACTGCAACAGTTCGGCAGGGATCTCACGACCGGCAACAAAGCTTGCGAGGATCGCTTCATCAAAATCAGCGCAGGCCAAAACGAGCACTTCGCGCGCGCGCGTAAGGGTGATGGCGATCTGTTTAAGTTGGGCAGCATCCGGCTCCGAGAAAAACCAACTCGCGCTGCCACGCAAAACATGACCTAGGCCCGCTACGCGGCCGTTGGCATCGAGCAACGGCACCACGATGGGCAATGGCCGGCACACAAAGGCCGCCGCCAGAGTCGCCACTGCAGCGGCAAAATCGGCACCCTCGCGATCGAGCTTGTTGATGAAGGCGATGCGCGCACAACGCCAGCGATCCGCATGGCGCCAAATCGTTCGCGTTTGCGACTCAACACCGCGCATGCCATCGATCACCACAACTAGACCGTCTAGCACCCGGAGGCAACGCTCTACCTCTGCAGTAAAATCAACGTGTCCAGGAGTGTCGACGAGTTGCAATTCGCAATCGCGCCACTGCACCGTTGTCGCGGCGGCAACAATCGAGATGCCACGCTCCTGCTCTTGCCGCATCCAATCCATCGCCGCTGTGCCTTCATCGACAGCGCCGGCACTCGACTGCCTGCCAGCATCGCAAAGGATGTGCTCAGCCAAAGTCGTCTTGCCCGCATCAATGTGCGCGACGATTCCAATCGTGCGGAGGCGGTCCATAAACAACATCCTGCCGCAAGCGGCGCAAAGCTCAACTGCACAAGCGCCCAGAAAACAACGCGAGCCGGCACTTTGGCCGGCTCGAGTCTGCGGATAGCAGCGCGGTGCGCCTCAGCGCACCTTCGTGACTACCATGCAAAGTGGCTGTAAGCGCTGTTCGCCTCGGCCATCTTGTGGACGTTATCCTTCTTGGTAACTGCGGCGCCCTGATTGTTGTAGGCATCGAACAGTTCTTCAGACAGGCGCTTGCCGATCGGCTTGCCCCGCTTGGCGCGGGTCGCATCAATCAACCAGCGAATCGCCAAGCTCTGCTGGCGGCGCTTGTTGACTTCCTTCGGCACTTGGTAGGTCGCACCACCGACGCGCTTGCTGCGCACTTCGACACGTGGCTTGATGTTCTCAATCGCCTTGGTGAATACGTCGACCGGGTCCACGTTTTCGACTTTCTTCAGGACGATGTCGAGCGCTTCGTAGAACGCGCGCTGGGCAGTGCTCTTCTTTCCTTGCAACATCAGCTTGTTGATGATCTTGCTGGCGAGCTTGCTGTTATAGCGAGGATCGCCCTTGAGGAAAACTTCAGTGGTCTTGTAGGAACGAGGCATGAATGGGTCAGCGGCTCGAGGTTACGGCTAGGCTCAATGGATCACTTCTTGGGGCGCTTCGTGCCGTACTTAGAACGGCTACGGCGACGATTCTCAACGCCAGAGGCGTCGAGACATCCGCGGAGGATGTGGTAGCGGACACCTGGCAAGTCGCGGACACGGCCACCACGGATTAGCACAATCGAGTGCTCTTGAAGGTTGTGGCCTTCACCGGGGATGTAGACGGTCGTTTCCTTGCCATTGCTCAGGCGCACACGCGCAATCTTGCGCAGTGCGGAGTTAGGCTTCTTTGGCGTCATCGTCTTCACTTGAAGGCATACGCCGCGTTTCTGCGGGCAGCCATCAAGAATAGGCGACTTGCTCTTGTACTTGATCTTCTTGCGGCCCTTGCGCACCAGCTGATTGATCGTGGGCATTTGCGGTCTGAATCCGGGAAAGCGGGGCGGGAACGATAGAGAAGGAAAGGGAGAATGCAACCCCAGGCTTTGCCTGAGGCTCTTATGTTATGACTTTGCGGCCTCTTCAGACGCAGCGACAGGCTCATCATCGATTCCTTCGAGCCGAATGATCGGACCGCCGGTGTCGAGGAATCCCTGCTTGCTCATGCGGCCGAGTTCTTCGGCTGCAGCTTGGAGGTCGATGTTCTTGCGAACGCGTGTTTTCTGGTAATCGCGGAAGCCAGTGCCAGTCGGAACCAAGTGACCAAGGATCACGTTCTCCTTGAGGCCAACCAGGTTGTCACGCTTGCCTGCGAGTGCTGCTTCCGTGAGAACTTTGGTGGTTTCCTGGAAACTCGCTGCCGAGATGAATGAGTCCGACTGCAACGAGGCCTTCGTGATGCCGAGCAACAGTGGCGAACTGGTCGCGGGCTTCTTGCGCTCGGTGCGCAACAGGTTGTTGGCGTCGCTAAAGCGGAACTTGTCGACGACTGCGCCAGGCAAGAAATCGCTGTCGCCTGGATCCTCGACCTGCATCTTGCGCATCATCTGCGCGAGGATGATTTCAATGTGCTTGTCGTCGATGCTCACACCCTGCGCGCGATAGACCGTTTGGACTTCACGCAGCAGATAGTTCTGCACCGCCTTCTCGCCCTGAATCTCCAAGATGTCATGCGGCACCAACGGTCCGTCGATCAGCGCCTCGCCAGCCTTGACGTGGTCACCGCGATGGACTCGCAAGTTCTTGCCCTGAGGAACCAAGTGTTCCTGCTCAATGCCACCCTCACCCTTCAGGATGATGGTGCGCTTGCCACGACGCTTGTCACCCAGCTCGACGATGCCGTCGATCGAAGCCAATACTGCAGGCTCCTTCGGCCGACGCGCTTCGAATAGCTCGGTGACGCGCGGCAGACCACCAGTGATGTCCTGGGTGCCCATGATTTCGCGCGGGGTCTTGGCGAGCAGGGTTCCAGCGACAACCTTCTGCCCGTTCTCAACCTCGATGTAAGCCTTCTCAGGCAACGGATTGATCGACAAACGGTTGCCGTTCTCGTCCTCGATGAGGACCTGCGGATGCAACTCGCCCTTATGCTCGATGAGCACCTTGCGTTGAACCTTGGTATCCGCGTCGCGCTCGATACGGAAAGTCTTGCCCTCGAGGACGTCCTCGTAACGCACGACACCCGTAACCTCGGCGAGAATCGGATTGTGGTGCGGGTCCCAAGACACGATCACCGAGTTCTCCTTGACCTCTTGGCCCTCGACAACGTGCACGACGGCACCGAGTGGCACAGAGAAGCGCTCGAGCTCGCGATCCTTCGTGTCGACGATGATGATTTCACCACGCCGCTTCAGAACGATGGTCCTACCACCAACGGCTGTTTCAAGGCCTTCTGGCAGCGGCACGGAATCGAGATTCGCAAACTGCACGCGACCGGCGCGCTTGTTCTTGATCTCGCTTTCTTCAACTTTCTTTGACGCCGTGCCACCGATGTGGAACGTGCGCATCGTGAGCTGCGTGCCAGGCTCACCAATGGACTGCGCGGCAATGATGCCAACCGCGAGACCGGGCTCGACCAGCTGACTGCGCGACAAATCCATCCCGTAACAACGAGCACAGATACCGATCGGCGATTCGCAGCTGAGCGGCGAGCGAACCATGATTCGCTCACTGGTGACCACGCGCTCGACGCGGCGTGCAAGCTCAATGGTGATGATCTCGTTCTCGTGCAAGATGACCTCATCGGTCATCGGGTCGACGATCGACCGACGAGCAACACGGCCGCGCACCGAGTCAACGAACGAAACCGCGACCTTGTCGCCCTGGTAGACCGTTCCCTTCTCGACGCCATTTTGGGTACCGCAATCGTTCACCGAGATCACCACGTTTTGGGCGACGTCGGCAAGCTTGCGCGTGAGGTAACCAGAGTCAGCGGTCTTCAGTGCCGTGTCGGCCAAGCCCTTGCGAGCGCCGTGCGTCGACGAGAAATACTCAAGCACACGAAGGCCTTCGCGGAAGTTAGCGCGAATCGGCACCTCGATGATCTTGCCTGACGGCTTGGCCATCAAACCACGCATGCCGGCGAGCTGGCGGATCTGCTCCACCGAACCACGCGCCTTCGACATGATCATGCAGAAGATCGGGTTGACGTAGAGCCTGCCATCGCGAGTGTCGTTGCGCAACTCGTGCAGCATGTCCTCGCCGATGCGTTCACGAGCGTGAGTCCACGCGTCGATGACCTTCAGGTAACGCTCGCCCTCGGTGATGATGCCGCGCTTGTGAGCGAGATGGATCTTCTCCACCTCTTTCTGGGTCTGCGCAATGATCTTCTCCTTGGTTGGCGGAACGATCATGTCGTCCTTGCCGAAGGAGATGCCGGCACGTGTCGCCGACTTGAACCCCATCTCCTTCATGTTGTCGAGCAGACGCAGCGTAGCGTCGCGGCCGAGCAACAACTGGCAGTCAGCAATGATGTTGGCCAGGCCCTTCTTGTCGAGGTCGTGGTTGTAGAAGGGCATGCCCTTCTCCAAGATCTCGTTGAAGATGACGCGACCCGGAGTTGTCTCGACCAGCGTCTTGCCGTCGGTGCGCGTAGTCGAACCCTGGTTGCGGACCTCAATGTCGGCTGGGAACAGGACCTTGATCCGAGCGTGGATATGCACCTTGTCCATGGCAGAGGCCATCCAAACTTCATCCTTACCGGCAAACACCTTGCCCTCGCCGATCTCACCCGGCCGTTGCAGGCTGGCGAAGTAGCAACCAAGAACGATGTCCTGGTTTGGCGCGATGATTGGTCCACCATGCGCCGGCGAGAAGATGTTATTGATCGACAGCATCAGAGTGCTGGCTTCGATCTGCGCTTCAAGCGACAACGGCAGGTGCACTGCCATCTGGTCGCCGTCGAAGTCGGCGTTATAGCCGGCGCAGACTAGCGGATGGATGCGAATCGCATTGCCCTCGACAAGCACCGGCTCGAAAGCCTGGATACCCATGCGATGCAACGTCGGCGCGCGGTTCAGCAGCACTGGGTGATTCTGAATCACCTCTTCAAGGATGTCCCAGACCTCCTCTTCCTTGCGCTCCAACATCTTCTTCGCGGACTTGATGGTATCGGCGTGGCCGAGTTCCTTCAGGCGGCGAATGATGAACGGCTGGAACAACTCAAGGGCGATGAACTTTGGCAAGCCGCACTGGTGCAGCTTCAGATCAGGGCCAACAACGATGACCGAACGCGCTGAGTAATCGACGCGCTTGCCGAGCAGGTTTTCGCGGAAGCGACCCTGCTTGCCTTTGATCATGTCAGTCAGTGACTTGAGCGGACGGTTGCTCGAGCCGAGGACCGGACGGCGACAGCGGCCGTTGTCGAACAACGCGTCGACGGACTGCTGCAACATTCGCTTCTCGTTGCGAATGATGACCTCAGGTGCATTGAGATCGAGCAGCTTCTTCAACCGGTTATTGCGGTTGATCAGGCGGCGGTAGAGATCGTTTAGATCTGAAGTAGCGAAGTTGCCGCTATCGAGCAGGACGAGCGGACGCAAATCCGGTGGAATGACCGGGATCACATCCAACACCATCCAGTCAGCCTTGTTGCCCGAGTCATTGAGCATCTCAACGGTCTTCAACCGCTTGATGATGTCCTTGATCTTCTGCTTGCTCTCCGTGCGCTTCAGGTCTTCGCGCAACGAATCCGAGAGCTCGACGAGGTTCAATCGACGCAGCAGCTCGCGAATCGCTTCGGCGCCCATCATGGCGACGAACGAATTGCCATACTTCTGGCGCGACTGACGGTATTCGTCTTCCGACAGCAATTGCTGCGGCTTTAGCGGCGTGTCACCTGGATCGATGACTACGTAGTCCTGGAAGTAAATCGTCTTCTCGAGGCTGGCAGTCTTCATGCCAAGCAGCGTTCCCATTCGGGACGGCATGGCCTTGAAGAACCAGATGTGACCTACTGGAGCAGCAAGGTTGATGTGCCCCATGCGCTTGCGGCGCACCCGACTGTGCGTGATCATCACACCGCACTTGTCGCAGATGATACCCTTGTGCTTGATGCCCTTATATTTTCCGCAAGAGCACTCCCAGTCCTTCTCAGGACCGAAAATGCGTTCGCAGAATAAACCGTCACGTTCCGCACGATACGTGCGGTAGTTGATGGTTTCAGGCTTCTTAACTTCGCCAAACGACCACGAGCGGATGTCTTCTGGTGAAGCCAACCGAATCGTGACCGATGCGTAGTCGTTAATCTTGTCGTAGATGGTCTCAACCATCGGGCCCGCCTGCTCTGTTTAGGTCTAGCTGAAAAGAGTCAAAACAACGTCCGCGTGCGTATCCAGGTCAGCCGGGCATCGCCGATTCCGCCGTGCCCCGCTTGTGCAACTCAATGTTGAGGCCAAGGCCCTTGATCTCGTTGCAAAGAACACCGAACGAAACCGGAGTACCCGGCTCGAGGATGTTCTCGTTCTTGACCATGGCTTCGTAAATCTTCGTGCGACCGTCGACGTCGTCAGACTTCACGGTCAGCAACTCCTGCAGAACATTGGCGGCGCCATACGCCTCCAATGCCCACACTTCCATTTCGCCAAAGCGCTGACCACCGAAGCGAGCCTTGCCGCCCAGCGGTTGCTGGGTGATGAGCGAGTATGGCCCAGTGGCGCGAGCATGCACCTTGTCGTCGACCAAGTGATGCAATTTCAGCATGTAGAGAGTGCCGACAGTAACTCGCTGAGTGAATGCCTCACCAGTTCGTCCGTCATACAGAATCGACTTGCCGTCCGTGGCAAAGCCAGCCTTGATCAGAGCCGCTTCGATGTCCTGCTCCGAAGCACCATCGAACACCGGCGAGATCGCCCGGAAGCCGAGCTTCTTCGCAGCCCAGCCAAGGTGGGTCTCGAGGATCTGACCGACGTTCATACGGCTCGGCACACCGAGCGGGTTCAGCACGATGTCGACTGGCGTGCCATCGGCAAGGAACGGCATGTCCTCCTGCGGGAGGATCTTGCTGATGACGCCCTTGTTGCCGTGGCGGCCGGCCATCTTGTCGCCCACCGAGATGCGCCGCTTGGTCGACACGTAGACCTTGACCATCTCAAGCACGCCGGTCGGCAGTTCATCACCGCGCGACAGACGGTTCACGAGCTTGTTCTTCTCTGTCTCAGCTTCCTCGATCCGGTCGCTCGACTCTTGGAGTCGCGCCACGAGTTCTGCCCGGACCTTCTCGTCCTGCTCTTCAGCAATGACGCGAACGCGGTCGCGAATCCCACGCAGATCAAGAATCAGCATCTCGTCCGTGACCTGGACCTTCTTGCCGTCGAGGCCAACCAGCGCCTTGCCGGCCAACTCCTTCGCCTCTTCAAGCATCCGTCGAGTGCTTGAGCGGTAGAGCTTCAAGAACTCAACTTCAGCGCTTTTGATCTCCTCAAGGTTGCGCGTGCGCTCGTTCTCGGTGAGGTTCACCTTGCGGCTGAACTTCTCGGCAGCGATTACGATGCCTTCGACACCAGTCGGGACTTCCAGGGAAGCATTCTTCACGTCTTCGCCAGCGCGACCAAAGATCGCGTGCAGCAACTTCTCTTCTGGCGTCAGCTCACTCTTGCTCTTAGGAGCAACCTTGCCGACCAGAATGTCGCCAGGCTTGACGCGCGTACCAACCCGAACAATGCCGGTTTCGTCTAAGTAGCGCAGCGCGCGCTCACTGACGTTTGGAATGTCGCGCGTAAACTCTTCGCGGCCTAACTTAGTCTCACGGATCTCGATATCGAATTCGTCGATATGGATCGAGGTGTAGACGTCTTCCTTGACGAGATTCTCACTCAGCAGAATAGCGTCTTCGTAGTTATAACCATCCCACGGCATGAAGGCGACCGTGAGGTTCTTGCCGAGCGCCAACACACCAAGCTTGGTGGCGGCACCATCAGCGAGGACTTCATTGGTCTTGACCTTCTGGCCCGGCTTCACAATCGGCACCTGGTTTTGGCAGGTGCGCTCATTGAGGCCTTCAAACTTACGCAGCTTGTAGACATCATCGCCGATGACGATGCGGGTGGCATCGACATAGGAGACCGTCCCGCCCTTGCGAGCCTTGACCAACATGCTGGAGTTGTGCGCGACAACCTCCTCCATGCCGGTCTGGACAATCGGCGGTTCTGAGGTGAGCAACGGCACGGCCTGCCGCTGCATGTTAGAACCCATCAAAGCGCGGTTGGCGTCGTCGTGCTCAAGGAATGGAATCAAGGAGGCCGAGACGCCGACGATCTGCTTGGGGCTGACGTCGAGGTATTGAACTTCCTTGGTATCAATCAGCGTGGGGTCACCCTTCACGCGAGCTACAACGCGACCGTGCTCATCACCGATGAGCTTGCCGCTCTTGTCAATCTCGGAGTCCGCAGGAGCGAGCACCGCATTGTTTTCTTCATCGGCACGCAAGCGAACGACCTCGTCCGTCAGCTTGCCATTCTTGACAATGAGATACGGCGTCGTGAGGAAGCCATACTCATCGAGTGAGCTATAAATCGCGAGGCTCGAGATCAGGCCAATGTTGGCACCTTCTGGAGTCTCGATTGGGCAGAGGCGACCAAAGTGCGAGATGTGAACGTCGCGGACTTCGAAGCCAGCTCGCTTACGATTTAGACCACCGGGTCCAAGGGCCGACAAGCGACGCTCATGCGCCAACTGACTCAGCGGGTTCGTCTGGTCAACAACTTGGCTAAGCTCGCCACGGCCGAAGAAGTATTCGATCGCCGAAGAAAACGTTTTGCTGTTGATCAGATTACGCGGCGTAACCGTATCGACGTTCTCAAGGTTCATGCGCTCCTGAGCCGTACGACGCAGCTTTAGGAAACCCTTGCGGAACTCATCGCCTGCCAACTCTTGGATGGTGCGAACACGGCGGTTGCCTAGATGATCGATATCGTCGAGCTCGCCACGACCAGCGCGCAACTCGAGGATGTAACGAATCGCCTGAACAAAGTCGCCCGCAGACAAGGTCTGCTTCGACTCAGGAATCTCAGTCGAAAACTTGCGATTGAGGCGGAACCGACCGACACGTCCTAAGCGGTAACGGGTCTCATCAAAGAACTTCTCCTTGAAGAGGTCGCGCGCCTTCTCAATCTGTGGCGGGTTACCCGGGCGAAGGCGCTGATAGATCTTCAGCAGCGCCTCTTCGTGACTGTTAGTCGTATCTTCCCGCAGCGTATTGAGGATCAGGAGATCCTCCGGGTCGCGCAGCACTTCAACTTCCTTGAGTTCGCTCTGCGAAATTGCGCGCGCCGCTTCCTCGGTGATTTCTTCACCACTGCGGACGAACGGCTCACCACTCGCGGCATCGACAATGTCGCCGACTGCGTAGCCAGAGACGAGCGCCTTGGCAAACTTGGCCTCTGGATCAGACTTCTTACGAACCACCTTCTCGACGTTATAAAACTCGCGCAACACGGCTGCGTCAGTCGAGAACTTGATATCCATCGCGCGCAGCAAGGTGCTGCACGAGAACTTACCGGATTGATCGATCCGTACTGCGATCGCGTCCTTCTTAGTGACGTTGATCTCGATCCAGCTGCCGCGCTCAGGAATGATCCAGCAGCTGTGCAGCTTCTTATCACCGGCGCTCAGCTCAACGCTGAAGTCAACGCCTGGCGAGCGATGCAACTGACTGACAGTCACGCGCTCGCTGCCATTGATGATGAACTCGCCACCACCAATCATGATCGGGATTTCGCCGAGGTAGATCTCTTCTTCGACCGGCTCCGGCTTGACCAACCGCACCCGAATCTTAAACGGGTAACCGTAAGTCAGCCTCAGCTTGCGGCACTCTTCCACCGTGTAACGGGGTCGCCCCAACTCGTAGCTGACATACTCTAGACAGAGCGATTTGTCATACGAGTAGATCGGGAAGACTTCGCGCAATAGCGCTTCAAGTCCTTCGACCTTACGACGATTAGGAGCCGATTCGGGCTGCAGAAAATCCCGGTAACTCCGGGTCTGCATCTCGACGAGGTCTGGGATCTCGGCAACGGACTTATAGTGTCCGTAGACAACAGTCTCCATGCGCAACAACCTGGGTCCCAGCAGGGACCATGCTTGCGGAGCTAAGCTACGCCGGTCTAATTGGACTCCGGATACTAAAGGGTGCCGGCGACCCCCTAGTACATCAGGCGAGAACTACGCCAACGACCGGACGAACACAGCAACCAAAGCAACTCCAGACAGAGTCTGAAAGCTCGGCACCATGCTCGCCGCGCGTCGGCGCAGCACTTACTTCAGCTCGACCGTGGCACCTGCCTCGGTCAGCTTCTTCTTGATCTCGTTAGCTTCGTCCTTGCTAACGTTTTCCTTGACGGGCTTCGGAGCTTCGTCAACGAGCGCTTTGGCCTCCTTGAGGCCAAGGCCGGTGATCTCACGAACCACCTTGATGACGTTGATCTTGCTGGCGCCGCTTTCCTTGAGGATGACCGTGAATTCAGTCTTCTCCTCAACTGGCGCAGCTGCTGCAGCACCGCCACCAGGGGCTGCCGCAGCCGCAGCTGGTGCAGCTGCTGAAACGCCCCAGCGGGACTCCATAGCCTTAACTAGTTGAGCAGCCTTGCCCAAACTAAGAGCATCGATCTTTACGAAGATGGCTTCGAGATCAGCATCGAGAACAACAGTTTGCGAATCCGACATGAAACGCTCGCTCCAGTACGAAAACGAAAGTAGGGAGAGAAGTAGTATTAGCTAGCAGAAGCTTCGCCAGCACCGCCCGCCTTATCGACGCGGGCCTGAATGCAGCGGGCAAGCCCGCCGGCGACAGCATTGAGGACAGTAGCAACCGCGCGCGCCGGGCCAGAAATGGCCGTGGCGAGCTGAGTATTGATGGTCACGCGATCCGGCAGGTCGGCAATCATGTCCGCCGCAGCACCCAAGTAAGGTGTGCCCTCGACGACGCCGCCCACGATTGTGATCGGGGACACCTTCTGCTTCTTGATGTATTCGCGCAGCGCCTTCGCAGCCTTGATGGCGCCTTCCTTCTCACAGATGGCGATTCCGCACTTGCCACCAATCGCCGACTTCAGGTCGAGATTGAGCGAGGCGAAAGCCTTCAGAGCGAGACGGTTGCGGACTACGCGATAACGGACCCCTGCGGCGCGCAGCCTACCGCGCAACTCCATGTCCTGCAGGGGGCGAAGACTGTCAAAGGCCACAACTAAACATGAGCCCATTTTCTGGAACTCAGCTGTCAGGTCCTTGAGCAGGATTTTATTGACGAGATTCGGCATGAGCAGGATTTCCGATTACTCGACGGCCAAGGCCACGCCGGGACCCATGGTGGTAGAAAGTACGACCTTGCGCAGGAACATACCCTTGGCCTGCGGCGGCCGCAGGGTGCGAAGGTGATCCAAAAACGCATTCAGGTTAGTCATCAGGTCCTCAGGACTAAATGATTTCTTACCAATCGCCGCGTGCACGTTGGCCGCAGCATCGGTGCGAAACTCAATCTTGCCAGCCTTGAACTCCCGCACTGCTGCGGCGACGTTCGGCGTAACGGTGCCAGCCTTTGGCGAAGGCATCTTACCTTGGGGGCCGAGGACCTTACCCAGCTTGCCGACATACTTCATCATGTCTGGCGAGGCGATGGTCATGTCGAAATCGGTAAAACCCTTCTCAACCTTTTCGGCGAGGTCTGCACCACCGACAAAGTCAGCACCAGCAGCCAATGCTTCCTGAGCGCGAACACCCTCGGCAAACACTGCGATGCGAATGGTTTTGCCAGTGCCCTTCGGCAGGCTGACCGAACCACGCACGAGCTGATCGGTCTTTTTAGCGTCAATGCCGATGCTGACCGCGACGTCGACGGTCTCGTCGAACTTGGCATTCTGCAGCGACTTGATGAGCGCGATTCCATCGGCCGGGACATACCGCTTGTTGCGGTCAACCTTTTCGACGGACTTTAGATAACGGCGACTGTGAAACTTGGCCATGGTTCTAGCTCCTGCTCAGTCCGTGACCTTGATGCCACAAGAACGCGCCGTACCCTCGACCATTCGCATGGCCGCCTCGACAGTGCTCGCGTTCAGATCTTTCATCTTCAACAGCGCGACCTCTTTGACTTGGGCTCGCGTCACCGAACCAGCGATTTCGCTGCCCGGCGTCTTGGCCGCACTCGCGATCTTGGCGTGCTTCTTCAGCAGCACCGCCGCGGGAGGCGACTTGTAAACCAGAGTGAACGTGCGGTCCTTATAGACCGTGATGATCACCGGGATAATCATCCCCATCTGCGAACGAGTGTCGTCGTTGAACAGCTTCACAAACTGACCAATGTTCACACCGTGCTGGCCCAACGCAGGGCCGACGGGCGGCGCAGGCGTAGCTTGCCCAGCCGGACATTGCAGCTTTACAGTTGCGGTTATTTCTTTTGCCATGTCAGTCTCTCAGCGGTTCGAGCGGATGCCAACCGGCCAACGCCAGCAACACCCTCCCACTACAAGAGTCAGCGGCCGGAAATGCCGGCCGCAGAATCGGGCGAAGGATTCAAGCAGATTCAGACCTCAAGCGCAACAACAGAGATGCTCAAACCATCTCTATTTCCCAATATCCGAGGGACATTGGGGTTGCACGACCAAAGATATTGACCGAAACCTCGAGGGTTCCCTTGTCTGGATGCACGTCTTCGACTGTCGCATCCATGTTTTCGAAAGCGCCATTCTTGATCTTCACGCGATCGCCTTTCTTGAAACTGACCGCGACCTTCGGCTGGTCTTTGCTGGCATCCATGTGCGCCAACACCTTCTCGACATCTTCGGTTCGCGCCGGTGTCGGATGTGCTTGTGCGCCCACGAAGTCGCCAAAACCGGGTGTCTCACGCAGCAAGAACCAAACCGATTCGGTGAGTTCCATCTGCACCATTAGGTAGCCTGGGTAGAGCTTGCGCTTTTGAATGCGCTTCTTGCCCTGGCGGTGATCCGCAATGGTCTCGGTAGGAACCACAATCTGAGGGACCTTGTCCTCGATGCCCTCTTGCTTCAGCCGCTTCATCATGCTCTCGCGGATGCGGTCTTCACGACCGACTTGCACGCGGAGAAAAAACCAGTCGAGGGCCATCAGCTACCTCCGCCCCAAAGAGACTGCATGACTTTCACCAAGACCAGATCGATCGAGGTGAGGAAAAAAAACAGCACCAACACCATCGTCCCGACCGCCAGCGTGCCTGCCCATGCCTCACTCCAAGTTGGCCAAGTGACCTTGTGCATCTCGGCCTCGGTGTCGATCAGCGCGTCGGCGATCTTTGGCCGATTCAGCACGCGGTTGACCAGCCACCCAACGATCAATACCGCAGCCATTGCTAGCGAGGTTGAGACCTTCAGTGCGCCAATCAGCGGGAACGGGTCGATGAACACAGTGTTCTTCTCGCCAAGCCAGCCATCGAGCAGCGTCACTAACCCGCCGCCATGAAAGCAGCCATAGATGACGATGAACACTAGGCTCCAAAACGCCAGCATTCGCGCGTAGCGCCCTTGGTCCTTACGGTAGCTCACGGTGTTGTGTCCTCGTTTTCAGCGGCCCTCACAAGGCCTCGGTCAAAAGTGGCAGGGCAGGAAGGAATCGAACCCTCAACCCATCGATTTGGAATCGATAGCTCTACCAATTGAGCTACTGCCCTACACCTGGCTTGCACCAGGAGTCCCCGCCCTTTGGCGCGAGGACAGCGAACCCGGCCGACACGGCCGAGCCCGCACCAAACTAGCAGCCGCGAACTACTTGATGATCTTGGTCACGCGGCCTGCGCCAACCGTGCGACCACCTTCGCGGATGGCGAAACGCTGAGTTTCGTCCATCGCGATCGGGGTGCCGAGCAGAACTTCGATCTCGACATTGTCGCCAGGCATGCACATCTCGGCGGCGACCAAGGTGGCCGTGCCGGTCACGTCCGTCGTGCGGAAGAAGAACTGTGGCCGGTAGCCATTCATGAACGGCGTATGGCGACCACCCTCTTCCTTCGTGAGCGCGTAAATCTGCGCCTTGAACTTCGTGTGCGGCGTGACGGTCTTTGGCGCAGCGAGCACCATGCCGCGCTCGATATCTTCCTTGGTGACACCGCGAAGCAGTAGACCGACGTTGTCGCCGGCCTGACCGTTATCGAGGGTCTTCTGGAACATCTCAACGCCAGTGACGGTCGTCGGACGCGTGTCCTTCAGGCCGACGATCTCGATGCCTTCGCCGACCTTGATGCGGCCACGCTCGATACGGCCGGTGGCGACCGTTCCACGACCATCGATCGAGAACACGTCCTCGACCGGCATCAGGAATGGCTTGTCGATCTCGCGCTGTGGCACAGGGATGAACGCGTCAATCGCGTCCATGAGGTCAAAGATGCACTTGCTCTCTGGATTCTCCGGGCCTGGCTTTGGCGTCATCAACGCCTTAAATGATGCCCCGCGAACGACCGGGGTCGTATCACCAGGGAACTCATACTTGCTCAGCAGCTCGCGAACTTCCATCTCGACCAGGTCGAGCAACTCCGCGTCATCAACAAGGTCACACTTGTTGAGGTAGACGACGATTGCCGGCACGCCGACCTGACGAGCGAGCAGAACGTGCTCCTTCGTCTGGGGCATTGGGCCGTCATCCGCCGCAACCACCAAGATCGCGCCGTCCATCTGGGCAGCGCCGGTGATCATGTTCTTCACGTAGTCGGCGTGCCCTGGGCAGTCGACGTGCGCGTAGTGGCGGTTCTTGGTCTCGTACTCGACGTGGGCCGCCGAGATCGTGACTACGCGACTTGAATCGCGCACCGTGCCGCCCTTGGCGACTGCGGCATATTCCTTGTATTTAGCTAGCCCGACCGAGGCGAGCGTATACGTGATCGCCGCTGTTGTCGTGGTTTTGCCGTGGGCAACGTGCCCGATCGTCCCCACGTTTACGTGAGGCTTGGTTCTTGCGAAGACGTCCTTGGCCATGGTCTCTAACTCAAATAGGCCATCACTGGATGGCCTGTGCACAGGTTTAGAAAGCGGTGAAAACTTTGGAGCTGCTAGCGGGAATTGAACCCACGACCTCGTCCTTACCAAGGACGTGCTCTACCAGCTGAGCTATAGCAGCGTGTTGTATCCGGAAGTAAAAATCGCGTCCAGAAGGAAAAAAGAGCATGGAGCGGGTGGAGGGAATCGAACCCTCACCACCAGCTTGGAAGGCTGGAGCTCTACCGTTGAGCTACACCCGCGCACCAGAACCTAGCGGACCAGGACCTGGAGCACACAGACAGACACACACACACCGACAATCTTACGGACTCCCGGGACTGGTGGGCGGAGCAGGATTCGAACCTGCGAAGGCTGAGCCACCAGATTTACAATCTGGCCCGTTTGACCGCTTCGGTATCCGCCCGACGCTTTAGTGCGTGCGAGCCCTTCTCCGGCAACACGCAACTAGTCAGCATCGGCGGTCTTCACTGCCTAATTTACAGGCAACGAAGCGTGAGCACAAAATTTGATCTGGAGCTAGCGACGGGACTTGAACCCGTAACCTCCAGATTACAAATCAGGTGCTCTACCGTTGAGCTACGCTAGCAGCGAGCAATCGACGAAAGGCCGAACAACCATAGCGGTGAGCATTTCGGGATCAAGCCACCACTTAGCTTTTTTGACTACTACTACCGCGACTCACTCGCTCGATTGCGGCGCGAAACTGCAGGAGTCGCGCGCCAAACTCATCCATCGTCTCGCCACCAACTCGGGCGAGCAGCGCATCTGCGAGCACCAGTGAAACCATTGACTCCGCGACCACCGAGGCTGCGGACACGGCGCAAAGGTCTGACCGCTCATAGCCCGCGAGTGCTGCCGAGCCATCTGCGAGATCGACGCTTGGCAACGGCTGCGGCAACGTTGAAATCGGTTTCATCGCGGCGCGCACCACCAAATTTTCGCCGTTGGTCATGCCCGCCTCCAATCCACCAGCGTGATTCGAACTGCGCGGCAACGACTCGCGGCCAGGCCCAAACGGCAGGATGGGATCGTGCACTTCGGAACCAAATAAAGCTGCCGCTGCAATTCCATCGCCGATCTCGACGGCCTTGATCGCTGGGATCGACATCAGTGCCGCAGCGAGTCGCGCATCGAGCCGCTCGTGCCATTGCAAACATGATCCGAGCCCTGGCAACAGGCCAGCGCAGCGCACCTCAACGATGCCACCCACCGTGTCCTGCTTGCGGCCAGCTTCTTGCACCTCGGCGAGCATGCGATCCGAGGTTGCCGCATCGAGCGTGTAGAGCGCGGTCGCGTCGCGGCGCAGCCGCAAGGCCGCAACTGCGCTCGTCGCAAGCTCGCCCGGGATGGAATCAAGCAGGCGCACGCGGTGCACACTGCGAACGAAACCAAACGTCACGGCATCGGCGGTAGCGAGCAACTGCATTGCCACTGCGCCGGCCAACACGCGCGCACAAGTCTCCCGCGCGGAAGCCCGCTCGAGAGTGGATCGAATGTCGCGGTCGAGCCAGCGATAGCAACCTGCCAAGTCCGCGTGCCCTGGGCGCGGGCGCGTCGGCTCCGGCAGTTCATCAATGGTGGCATCGCGATTTTCCACCAGCAAACAGAGTGGCGAGCCGATGGTTCGCCCGCGCCGCAGCCCGCCTAGCACCTTCACTGCGTCATGCTCCATGCGCTGGCGACCGCCGCGGCCAGCCCCGCCTTGACGACGGCGCAACTCGGCATCAATCGCTTTCGTATCGAGCAACAGCCCGCGCGGCAGCCCTTCCAACATGGCCACTACACATCCGCCATGCGACTCGCCTGCGGTGCGAAAACTCAACCGTGAAGTCAGCGGGTTCATTCGCCTCCTGCTCCCAACTCCGCCTTGCGGTGCCCCGACTCTGCGCCGAGCACAGTTGGCTGCGGCAGGGCCGAAGTAGTGTTGGCCACGACCCGCAACATGCCGCGCACAAGGTCGAGGAAATGCAAAATATCGAACGGCTTCCGCAGGACGTGCCGCACACAGGGGATGGCTTGCAGCCGATCCTTGGTGCTTTGATCGAGGAACCCGGACACGACCACCGTCCTAGGCGGCTGCGACAGCGCGTTCGCGCGCGCCAGCACTTCCATGCCCGAGAGGCGTGGCATGTCGAGATCGCAGATCAATACGTCGAATGGCTGCTGATCGAGTTGGTTGACCGCATCCTGACCATCTTCGGCCACGGCAATGCGCGCCCCCGAGTGCGAAAGAATCTCAGCCAGCAAGGCGCGTACGCCGGCGTCGTTATCCGCGATTAAAACGGAGCCAACCATCTTCGCAGGACTGTAGCAAGCGGCGTGAGCCGCGCACTTGTCAAGCTGATGCGCGAGGTCACGCGCCGTCGATCGGCTGTAGCCATGAGACATCCTCAAACGGCACTTCCATCTTCACGTTGCCATAGTCGACGACCACGGTCTCCTTCACGCGGTCGACCTTGTGCACGAGGCAAAGTCGCCGCCAGCGCGGCAGAAATACCGTGGCGCCCTTCTTCAGGTCATGGCAAAAACGCATGCGGCGGCGGTGCATGGCGGTGCGCTTTTGCAGACCATCGACGATCACCTTGAGCAGACGCGCCCGTTCGCCGTGCTGACCGGGCGCACTCAATAGCGGCTGCAAGCCTTCGAGCAGCAAGGCCTGGGCCGTCCGCAAGTCGCCCTCGAGCACCGCATCTGCTTCCTCCTGGACCCACCCTTCCTTGCGCTGCGCCTCTTGCAGCTGCTCTTCGAGCCTGGATTTGTGCTGTTCCACCTGCCGCGACGACTCGGCACTGCGCCGCCGATCGGCCTCGGCTCCGGCGCGCGCAACTTGCACGCGTTCGATCACATCCTGCAGCGAAGTATCGCGCTTGCCGAGCAACTCGCGCGCACGACGGACCACCGGCTCCGGCATGCCGACGCGCAGAGCGATTGCGAGCGCGTGACTCTGGCCGGGAATGCCAACGTCGAGGCGATACAGGGGTGCGAGCGAGGCGCCGTCAAACGCCATCGAGCCGTTCTCGGCACCTTCATGTTGATAGGCAAAATCCTTCAATCGGCCAAGGTGCGTGCTCACCACCGCGAGGGCGCGTGCCGCTAGCAATTGTTCGAGCACCGCGTAGCCCAGCACGCCGCCTTCCTCGGGATCCGTGCCGGCACCGAGTTCGTCGAGCAACACGAGCGCATCGTCGCGCGCAAAGGCAAGGCACCGCGCTAGTCGCTGCACGTGCGAACTGAACGTCGACAGGTTTTGCGAGATGCCTTGCTCATCGCCGATGTCCGCCTGCACCGCAGAAAACCATGGGAACTGCGCGCCCTCCTCGGCGGGCACTGGCACGCCACTCTGCGACATCAGAGCGAGCAGGCCGATCGTCTTCAGCACGACGGTCTTGCCGCCGGTGTTCGGCCCAGTGACGACCAACATGCGGTTGGGATCGCCGAGCGATACTTCGAGCGGCGTGATCACGGCAACCTGCGGCTGACGCAGCATCAGCGGATGCCGCGCGCCGCGCATCCGCAACGGCAACAGGGCGCCAATCTGCGGCACGGTATAGCCATCGAGCACGCACAACTTTGCGCAGGCTTGCAGCAGATCCGCGAGCGCCAAAAATTCGATCGCGTCGGTAATCTCGCTGGCCCTGCGACGCAAACCCCGCGCGAGTCCAGCGAGCACGACGTTGATCTCGCGGTGCTCGGCCGCCATCGCGTCTGACAGTCGGTTGGCGGCCTCCACAACGCGGTCGGGTTCGATAAATAACGTGGCGCCGGAAGCACTGCGGTCGTGCAACACGCCTGACACCTTGCTACGGAACTCATGCTTCACCTGGAGCACGGGCCGGCCATGTCGCCACGCCGGTTCCGGTGATTGCAGATATTTGCGCAGCTCATTTTCGCCGAGCACCCGCATGACGGCGGCATCGACAGCACCGCGCGCGGTCTCGATTTCAGCGCGGAGCTCCAAAAGTTTTTGCGATGCCGTGCTGAGCACTTCGCCGCGATCGTCGACCGCTTGCTCCAGTTCTGCGACGAGCGCTTCGAGGTCCGGCACCTTCGCCGCCACCACCACCAGCACCTGCTCGGCGGCGAGCAACCAAACTCGGCAGCGCTCCGCCGCGCGCAGGCAGCGCTTTAGCTCAGCCAAGTCCTTGGCCTGAAGTTGATGCTCGCCGCGACAAAACCCACCGAGCCAGGAACGGACCTCGACCGCACTGCCAATCGGCAGGCACTTATCTTTTTTGAGGCGCTGTGCGAGCGCGGCCACTGCAGCGTGCCGTTGCTGCGCCGTAACAAGATCCGGCAGCGGCCCCAATGCTTCCACCGCAGTGCGGCCGAGCGGCGTCAAAAGACGTTCTGTCAACATGGTTCGCACAACGGCGAACTCAAGTGCATCCAGATCGAAGGGCGGCGGCGTTTGGCGAGACACAGGGCAATGATGTTGCCGAGCGCGGCTCGCTTGTAAACTCCTTCGCCTCGATGAAGCAGGAAACTAAGCAAGGCTTTGGCACGCTGGCGATCCACGCTGGCCAGCATCCCGACCCCAGCACCGGCGCGATCATGACGCCGGTCTATATGACCAGCACCTACGTGCAGGCCGCCCCCGCGCTGACGAAGGGCTACGACTATTCGCGGTCGCACAACCCGACGCGCACCGCGATGGAGCAGAACATCGCAGCGCTGGAGGGCGGCCAGTTTGGGCTTGGCTTCGCCAGCGGCATGGCGGCGATTCACTGCGTGCTGAACCTGCTGCAGCAAGGCGATCACGTCGTTGCCGGCAACGACCTCTACGGCGGCACCTACCGCATCCTTACCACGGTACACGCCAAGTTTGGCGTAGCCTCGACCTTCACCGATCTCTCCGACCTCGCTGCGTTTGAACGCGCACTAAAGCCAAACACCAAGTTGGTGATGCTCGAGAGTCCCACCAATCCGCTCTTAAGGCTCTACGACTTGGCAGCGATCGCAGCAATCTGCCAGCGGCGCGGCATTTTGACGCTGGCGGACAACACGTTCGCGAGCCCCTACCTGCAAAATCCGCTCAAGCTCGGCTGTGATCTCGTCATTCACAGTTCGACAAAATATCTCGGCGGCCACAGCGACGTGGTCGGTGGCGTATTGGTCAGCAACGATGCCGGCCTGCACAGGCGCCTCATGCATTTCCAAAACAGCTGCGGTGGCACACCCGGACCGATGGATTGCTTCCTCGTGCTGCGCGGCACCAAGACGCTGCACATCCGCATGGATCGCCATTGCCGCAACGCGATGGCTGTAGCGCTGTTTCTCGCGAGTCACCCAAAGGTCGCCAAGGTGCACTACCCAGGCCTTTTGAGTCATCCTCAGCATGAACTCGCCAAGCGACAGATGCGCGACTTCGGCGGCATGGTCTCCGTTGAGTTGAAGGCCACCGTCGAGCAGGCAAAGCAAGTCGCTTCGTCGTTCCACGTATTCTCCCTGGCCGAGAGCCTTGGCGGCGTGGAGAGCTTGGTCGATCACCCTGCCTCGATGACGCACGCTTCGATCCCTGCTGCCGAGCGCGAAAAAGCTGGCCTGTCGGATGGCCTGATCCGATTGTCGGTTGGGGTTGAAGACGAGGCCGACCTGATTGCCGACCTCGCACAAGCACTGGCTCAACTCAACTGAACCTCACGCTGCGGCCGCTGCGGAAAAACTGCCAGCCGGCCGCGCGATCCAATCAGCTCATGCCAGCTTCGCCAACCTGCGGCACCTTCGCCTTGCGTGGCGAATGTCCTACGTCATCATCACCGTCGTCGAGCGACAGGTCGCCGATATCTTCGCCGCCCACTTGCTTGCGCATGAGGCGACCGACCTTGAATTTGACGATGCGCTTCGCTGGCACATTTACCTTTTCAAGCGTGCGCGGGTTCTGTGCGCGACGGGCCGCGCGTTCACGCGATTCAAATACGCCGAACTCACGAAACTCTAGACGGTTGCCAGCTGCGAGTTCAGTGATGATCGAGTTTAGGAAGGATTGGATAATCTCCTTCGCTACCACCTTCGTGACTGAAGTGGTGTCTGAAATCCGATTGACTAGCTCTTTCTTCGTGATGGTCTTCATCGGGTCCTCCATGGCCAACCTTCGGAAGAAGGCGGCAACAAGTAGCTTTCTAGTATACTGTTGTGGATAGCTTGTCGAGAGCCCTCCCCAATAGTCTTTCGCCGATAATCGGCGCACCGCAACTGGCTAACCTGCTGGCGGAGCTTGGTCTTTGCACGGCATTCGAGCTGTCCGACAAGGCACTCGGGGTCCCGATCACGACCAGCCGCAGCACCTGGGTTCGCCAACATACGGCAAGCACAGGATCATATTTTGTAAAGACTTACGATTATCCTAGCGCCTGGTCACAGTGCCGTGGCTGGCTGCGCAACACAGGGCCACTCTGCCGCTCGCGCGCCGCTAGTGAGGCCAAAGCGTTGATCTGGCTCAAGGGCCACGGACTACCCGCGCCGCGGCCGGTCGTCGTGCTAGAATCGCGCCGCTTTACGCTGCTCACCATGGCCGTGGTGGTCACGACGGCATTCCCCGGCTGCAGTCTCGACCACTTGCTGCCAACGCTGCCGATGCATCGCCGCCTGCACTTGGCAAAGCAACTCGGTTGCTACATCCGGCACTTGCATCAGCTCGGCTTCCGCGACCGCAACCTCGATTTACGCAACTTGCTGGCGCGCGAACTGCCCGACCAATCTTTTGAACTGACCAAGATCGACTCGGGCCGGCATCGCATCGTGCCACCAGGTCACGCAGAAGACCGACTCACACGAGCGGATTGGGCGCGCCTACTACCGCAGTTGGCGCAGTTTGGAATTGCGGCCGCGGTGCGCGCCGCAGCCACTACTTGAGCTCGCTGATCACGGGCGGCAATCCATCATCTGGGCCAAGCAGTTGATCAATCGCACGCAGCCGGAATGGCACAGCAAACATCCGTTCAAACTGATCCTGCCCATCCTCAGGTCGAATAAAGCGTAAGAACAACAGGTATGCCTTGCGCGCCTTGCGCCCAGACAGTTCCCGCGTCGGTCGGTCAGCGCCTTCCTTATCAAACTTATCGTAATGCAGATTGCCGATGTTGATCGCGGCCCGCGCCTGCAGCTGTGGACTTGCCTGGGCCATCGTCAGCACCTCGACATAGGCAGCAGCCGCAGCATCATGATTCCCCGAGAACCACTCACACGCCGCGAAGTCCAACTTCGTCGCTGCGTCGGACGGATCCAACTGCTGCAGCCGGAGGATCAGGGCCTGCGCCTCCGAGGTGCGGCCCAACCGGTAAAGCAATACCTGCGCATAGGCCCGCATGTTGGTGCGATCGTCGGGCGCAGCCCGCAGCGAATTGTCGTAGGCCGCCGCTGCCGCCTCGTATTGGCCGAGCTCAACATAGGTGTCGGCCAATTCCGCATAGACCTCAACCCACTTGCGATGCAACGCCAACGCGCGCTGGTAGCTGTCGGCCGCTTCCTGCAGCCGGCCAATGCGACGCTGCACACGCGCCAACGAACAGTGCGCAAAGGGGAAGTTGTTGTCGTGCTCGATAATCTTGGCCAAAGCCTGAGCGCGTTCAAAATCAGTCAACAGCAGCGCCGCCTTTAGGTATGCGGGCACCGGCGAGTCCGGGCGATCCGGCAGCAGCCGGTAGTAACTCCGCATCGCCACCTCAGCCTCAGCTCGGAGATGCTGCGCCGCTTCCTGATATTGCCGATGCGCCACGACGTGATCGGGGCATCGTTCGATCACCATTCGCAGGAACGGCAGCGCCTCGCGCTCCTCGCCAGATTGCAACAAGACGCTCGCGCGATCGTAGGCCTGCTGACTCTCTTTATCGCCGCAGGTTTCATAGCGCAGCGGGTCGCGGCCCTGACTTGGCATGCCCGTCGGCACCACTTCACATGCAGCGCACAACCAGAGCAACAAGGACAAAGCTCGCGTGCGCATGGCTGGCCGCCTATTGCGCCCGCCGCTGGCCATCGCGAATCTCGAACTGCACCAAGTCGATCGGCTTCGCCTTGCCCTTTTGCACCAGCACCAACGGCTTGCCGGTTGCGATTGCATCGAGCGAAAGCGCGTGGCCATCACCGAACACGCGAACGCGCAGTTCGTTCACCACCGTAAACTTCGTCATCGGGCGAACCACTGCTGGATCAGCCAGCGGATCGGCATCGCAGATGGTCACCGTGAATGCAAACCGGAGGTCGCCGACCTTGTTGATCCAGATCGTATCTTCGTAGCCATCGCCCTTTTCCTTGCGCACCCCATGAACTTTGTCATCGAGTGCGGGCTGCGCCACGTTGGCGTAGAAGTTGCGCGTGAGCTCGATTTGCAGCGAGCCGCACCCAACTTCATCGCCGGTCAAATACGGCCCGAGCAAACGCTGCTGCTCAAGGGCTGCGCGCTCCTTGGATACTGGCCCAGCACTACAAGACAAAAGCCAAACGAAGCTAATGATCAGACAGCCACTTCGCACAGGTCACCTCTTGGTCTGGCGCAGGCCAACGCGGTCGCGCACGATTTGCATGGTTGCTTCAGCCTCGGCACGCGCACGCGCAGCACCGGCATCGAGAATCTCGTCCAACCGCTTGGGCTGCTCGCGCAGCAAGGTTGCGCGTTCGCGGATCGGCCCCTTCACCACTTCAAGATTAGCCGACAGCAGCTTCTTGCAGTCGACGCAACCGAGGGCGGCAGAACGACAGCCCGCATCAATCTCCGCCCGCTGCTCTGCCCCAGTGAAAAACTTGTGGTAGCGGAAGATGTTGCAGACCTCAGGGTTGCCCGGGTCCGTCTTGCGCAGGCGCGCCGGATCGGTCTTTGCACCGCGCAGCTTCTGCATCGTCTCGTCGGCGCTCTCAAACAACCCGATTTCGTTGTTCAGCGACTTCGACATTTTCTTTTCGCCGTCGAGGCCGAGCACCCGCGGGGCCACGCTCTTCACCACTTGCGGCTCAGGAAATGTGTCGCCGTAGATGCCGTTAAATCGGCGCACGGTTTCGCGCGCGAGTTCGAGGTGCTGCTCTTGGTCCTCACCCACTGGCACCCTGTCGGCGCGGTAAAGCACAATGTCGGCGGTCTGCAGAATTGGGTAACTGAACAAGCCGGTGTTGATGTTCTCCGGCTGCTGCGTGCTCTTGTCCTTGAACTGCGTCATGCGATGCAAGTCACCCAGGGGCGTCATGCAGGTCAGCACCCAGGCGAGTTCGCTGTGCTGCGGCACTTGCGACTGCACGAACAAGGTCGCACGTTCGGGATCAACGCCGGAAGCGAGAATGCCGATGGCGACTTCGCGCACCGCTTGTCGCAAGACCTCCGCTGCTGGCCGCCGCGTCAACGCGTGCAAATCCACGACGCAGTAGAAGCACTCGAACTGCTCCTGCATCTTGACCCAGTTGACGAGCGCGCCAAGGTAGTTGCCGATGTGCAGGTTCCCGGTCGGCTGAATACCAGACATGATGCGAGCCATATTGCCTGTATATAACGGCAGCACGCGCTCGATCGCCACGCTCCTAATCAAGCAAGCACTGTTGTGCGCCTCTTCGACCGCCGCGTTTCCTGTGATAGTTTGTCGATGCGACCATGCCTACTGACTGGGTATTATCTGCGAGAATGATCAGGCTGGGCGGAGACCGATGGATGCGCAGAGCGGCACGCCTTGCGTTGGCAGCAATACTGCCGCTCGTGGCCAGCTGCTCGATCCTGCCGCGCGAACTCAACCTCTCACCACTGTGGTTCCACCGGCTCGACGAGCAGGGCAACCTGCTGGAGATGGACGCCCTGTGGCCAGTGATCCATTACGAACAGACCGAGGCGGGCGGCGACGACTTTCGCATCCGGCCACTTTATCGCCGCATCACTGAGCCGGATCCTGCCGCCGTCGAGCACCAATTTTTGTGGCCCCTAGGCCGCGTTCGCAGCGATGCCGAGGAAGCCTCGAGTCGCATTTTTCCCCTGTGGAGCTATCGCCGTCATGTCAATCAGCACGGCGAACAGGATGTCGACTGGTATGCGCTGTTTCCGCTCCTCTGGGGCGGCAAAACCGATAGCGGCGACGAAAACTATTTTGCCTTCTTCCCATTCTACGCAGACATCCCGGACTTCCTGACCTACGACCGGTTTCAAACGGTCCTCTTTCCGCTCTATGTCCGCCTCGACAAAGAAGGCCACCGCCACTACCTCACGCCGTGGCCATTCGTCGGCTTTAGCACGTGCGCCGAAGGGCCACATGATTGGTTCCGGGTTTGGCCGCTTTACGGCCACGACCTCGACGCTGGCAAACACGCACGCCACTTCGCGGCTTGGCCATTCTTCAGCTGGGGCACCGAGAACCTCGACACCGATGACCCCGTGCACACCTTCTGGGCCTGGCCGATCTATGGCGAGCGGTGGAGTCGTCGCCTGCAAGGACGCGCCATACTGTGGCCGTTGTTTGAGCAGATCGATCAAACGGATGGCTTCCACAAACTGAACGTCCTGTGGCCGCTGTTCCACTACTACAAGAGCGAGACCACCGTTGACCAGCACCTCACGCAATGGTGGTTTTGGCCGTTCGTTGGGCGCGCCTTGAGCGATGATCAAGACTCTTGGTCGTTCCTGTGGCCGCTGATCTGGTGGCGCAACTTCCATGATCCGCAGAGCGAGACCCAGCAGCAGTGGTTCCTGCCGCTGCTCTGGCATATCCGCACCACCATCGCAAACGGCGCGACCGAGGACCATCTGCAGTTTTGGCCCTTTGCCCACCGGACGGAGCACCGCGACCAAAGCGGCGCGTTGGTCCGCGGCAATTGGAGCGTGTTCTCGCCGTTGCCTTGGCGCGACGGCAATGCCACCGGCTTCTCCGAGATCTATGGCTTTCTCTGGGAGTTGGCCACCGGCCGCCAGCGCAATGCCGATGACCACAGCGTCGATCTGGTCGCGCGCGCCTACTCTCGCCGCGAACGAAAAAACAGCACCACATCCAGTGTGCCATTCCTATTCAACTGTGAGTCGGATAGCGAAGGCGACACCGTGCGCCTGTTCCAGTTCTTGCCCCTCCACTTCAATCGTGGAGACTCTGCCAAGTGAACGCCCCCCAACTAGTCGGCCAGTCGCTGCGAAAGCGCGTCAATGACGCTGGCTTCGTGGTGGATCTGCTGCTGCGCACGGCACTGTCACTAGGCTTCCTGCCGCGCCGCACCCGTTTCACGCTCGACATGGCGTTCAATGCCGGTGTCCGCGCGCTGCCAGTGACCATGGTCGTCGCCGCGTTTGCTGGCGCAATCTTGGCGATGCAAACCGGCATCGAACTGCGTCGCTTCGGCGACACCGGCGTGCTCGGCACGATCACCGCGTTGTCAATGTGCCGCGAGATGGGCCCCTTCATCACCGGTGTCATTCTTGCCGCCACAGTCGGGTCCTCGATGGCCGCCGAGATCGGCACCATGAAGGTCAGCGACGAAGTAACGGCGCTCGAAGTGATGTCGGTCGATCCGATCAACTACCTCGTCATGCCGCGCGTGATCGCGTTGGCGGTGATGTGCCCGTTGCTCACCGCGCTGACAGACTTTGTCGGCATTTGCGGCGGCAGCCTCGTTGCCGCCCAAAACCTCGGCGTGTCGCAGACCCTGTTCTGGAACTCGGCCTACGATGCACTGGCGAGTTCTGAGCATTTCCTGCCAAAAGAAGTCTACGTCGGCCTGTTCAAAGCCTTGGTCTTTGGCACCGCGATTGCGACCGTGAGCTGCGCCGCCGGGCTGCGCGCCAACGGCGGCGCACTCGGCGTCGGCCTTGCGGTGCAAACCGCCGTGCGCAACTCGGTAATCCTGATCATCGTGCTCGGCTTCATCATCACTTGGTTCTTCTACTTCCTCGCCGGATGATCGAACTGAACGACGTAAAGAAGCAGTTCGGCGACCGCCAAATCCTGGCCGGTATTTCGCTCTCTGTCCCGCGTGGAATGAACTACGTGCTCATGGGTCCGTCCGGTAGCGGCAAGAGTGTCACGCTGCGCAACATCATCGGCATCGTCCGGCCTGACTCAGGATCGGTGCGCGTCGGTGGCATGGAAGTGCCAACCATGGACCGCGATCAACTGATGGCACTGCGGCGGCGAATGGGCTACCTGTTTCAGAACGGCGCGCTGATCAACTGGCTCAGCGTTGCGCAGAACGTCGCACTGCCACTGCAAGAGCACAGCAAACTGTCGAGCAGCGAAGTGGACGACCGCGTGCAGGACGTATTGCGGATGGTCGGCATGCAGAACTCTGCGGAGCAAAGCCCGACCGATATCTCAGGTGGCATGAAGCTGCGCGTCGGCCTCGCGCGCGCGCTCGTGACCCAGCCTGAATACGTGCTCTACGACGAGCCCAATGCGGGTCTGGATCCCATTATCAGCCACCAGATCCACGAACTGATCGCCGAGGTGCGCGATCGCCTTGGCGTGACCGGCCTGATCGTCACCCATTCCCGCGCCTGCGCAGTGCATTGCGGAGATCGAATTGGCATCCTTGAGAATGGACGGATCGGACTCGAAGGCTCGGTTGCAGAACTGACCAGCAGCGGGCACCCCTTGGCCAAGGCCTTCCTCGGCTCTGGTGCCGATTGATGAGACTCAAACGATGAATCGGATTCAGCGCGACACTTTTCTCGGCGTGGTATTTTTTGGCACCATCGGCTTCCTGCTCTGGGCAACTATCAATCTCACCGACGGTGCCGCCAGCTCTGCAGCGCCACTAAAGGTGTACGTGCCCGATGCCAGCGGCCTGCGCATCGGCGATCCGGTGCAGGTGCTCGGCAAGCGCATCGGCAAGGTCGCCGCAATCGACGCGGACTGGAGCCGGACCGAAAATCGCATCGCACTCACGCTGCGCATCGAGGAACCGATCCCGCTCACCCTCACGCAGAAGGTGGAGATCCAATCCACCGGCGTGCTCGGCGGCAAGCAGGTCTACATCGACCCAGGGATCGGCCAAGAATGGCCCAAGGACCGAGAACTGACTGGCTCAAGTGCGAAAGACGTAATGCGCGCGGCCTCGGACTTCTTCGGTGGCGATGGCGTGATCGGCCACGAACTAAAGGAACTGCTGATCGAGGCGCGCAAGTTTGCCACGAGCCTCAACGACTCCGAGACCACCATCGGCGCCATGGTGAAGCGCCGCGAGCTCTATGACGAAGTGCTGGCCTCAGCGCAGAGTCTGCGCACGATCTTCAACCTGATCGAAACCGGCCAAGGCATTCTCGGGCGCGCCATCACCGACACAAACCTCCGCGACGACACGCTGCGCATCATCCAGAACTTCGCTACCGTCAGCGATCGGCTGGTGTCCACCGATGGCACGCTCGGTCGCTTGCTCAATGATCGCGATATGTCGACCGAGTTTCGCTCGCTGGTCACCGACCTCAGCGCCCTAACCCAGGGCACGCGGCAAGGCCAGGGCATCGTCGGCAAGTTGCTGACCGACGAGGCCCTCGCCAAACAGTTCGAGGACTCGCTGCGTTCGCTCAACAACATGTTGCAGAAGGCAGACGATCCGACGGCGGGGACGCTCGGCGCGCTGCTTGGCGATCCTGCGGTGCGCGCCAACTTCATCGCGATCACCAGCGGCATCGCCTCGATCACCGAGAAGATCGATTCCGGCAAGGGAACGCTTGGCGTATTGATCAACGACGAGGATATGGGCATTCGCCTGCGCCGCATCTTTACGCAGGTCTCACGCGCCCTCGAAGATGCTCGCGAGGCAGCGCCGGTTGCCAACTTCGTTCAGGTGTTGTTTGGCGTGTTCTGAGCAGGAGCTAGAATCCGGCGCCGATCGCGCAGGAACCAAAGTCTCATGCATCACGCCCGCCTCGCTGCTGTGCTCGCATTGCTGCCGCTCGCCGCAGCAGCAACGAGCCAAATCGATCCCGCCGGAGTCCTCGGCACACGCCTGATCTGCGGCGGCGGCAAGTTGCCACCAGCCGTTCAACAGCGCTTCATCGAACTCGCTGGCGGGACGAACGCACGCATCATGCTGGTGAACGGCGCGTCTGCGAACGCCGACGACGCTGCCGAATGTGCGACCCTGCTCGCCACTTGGCGACAGAAGTTTCCCGCCGCGCAATTTACTTTGCTGCACACTCGCGATCGCGCCATCGCCGACACCGATGCGTTCGTCGAACCGCTGCGCAAGGCGACCGGCCTCTGGTTTGGCGGCGGCGCGCAGGATCGCCTTGCCGCGGCATACTTGGGCACCAAGTTAGAACACGAAGTGTATGCGCTGCTCGCCCGCGGCGGCGTGGTCGGTGGCACCTCTGCCGGCGCGGCGATCCAGAGCCGCAGAATGATCGCCGAGGGCAATCCCGACCCCGTGATGGCGGCCGGCTTTGACCTGTTGCCTGCTGGCATCGTCGACCAGCACTTCCTGAAGCGCAACCGCTTGCCGCGACTGCTCGCCGCACTCGGCAAGGTCGATGGCTGCTTTGGCCTGGGCATCGACGAGAGTACATGTGTCGAACTGCATGGCCGCATCCTGCGCGTTTTTGGCGACAGCAAGGCGCTGCTCGTGCTCGCGGGCAAAGCTGGCCTGCCGCAGCGCGTAGTCGAACTGAAGTCTGGCGAGCAGGCCGATCTGGTCACGTGGCAGCGCGCGGCGCGCAACCGTGCAACCGGACCGTGGCCGCCTTCGACCATGCGCGCACCCAAGGTCGAGCACGGCACGTTGGTCATTGTCGGCGGCGGCGCACTGCCCGAGGCTGCGGTCGAGGCGTTCGTCGCGGCCGCTGGCGGGACAAAGGCGAAGGTCGTCGTTGTGACCTCCGCAAACGGCGACGACGCGAGTGGCGAGTTGCCATTTACAAGGCGGCTCCAACAGGCAGGCGTAACCGACATCCGCCTATTCCATTGCCCAAACCCACGTGACGTGACCGACGCGGCCCTCTTACCATTGGCCTCTGCCACGGCGATCTGGTTTGGGGGTGGCCGCCAGTGGCGGCTGTGCGATGCCTACGAAAACACCAAGGCCATCGCTGCCTTCGAAGCCGTGCTCGCACGCGGCGGCGTAATCGGCGGCAGTTCCGCAGGCGCTACCATTCAGGGCGAGTTCCTCGTGCGCGGCAACCCGCTTGGCAATACCGACGAGTGGTGCGAAGGCTATGACCACGGGTTTGGCTATCTGCCCGGCACCGCCATAGACCAGCACTTCCTTGCGCGCAATCGCATTGCGGACCTGCAAAACCTGATCGCGCAAGTGCCGCAGGTGATTGGCATCGGCATCGACGAAGGCACTGCGCTGATCGTGCGCGGCAGCATCGCTACGGTGGTCGGGGTCTCGAAGGTGGCGGTGTTTGATGTGCGCACGGCCGATGCCTCGGCACGCAGTAAGCCCTTACCCATGTGGCTCACAACAAACGATCGCTTTGACCTGCTGACCGGCAAGCAAACAAACTAACTATACTCTTTTCGCCGCCCACACTACGCCGCGCTGGCTTGACACGCGCGGCCCTGCTACGAACCCATTCTTCCATCTTGCACTGGAGTGTGCCCCTTGAGTTTGATGCGCCTGAAGTCCATGCAGTCTGTTCTTAGTCAAGCCGAAGGCGGTGCCCACGGCCTAAAACGAACGCTCGGCGCCAAGGACCTGATGGCGTTGGGAATCGGCGCGATCATTGGCGCTGGCCTATTTGTCAGAACTGCCGCCGCCGCCGGTGAAGCATCGGGAGCGGCGGTCACGCTGTCATTCATCGTCGCAGCAATCGGCTGCGCGTTCGCCGGCCTCTGCTATGCCGAGTTCGCAGCGATGATCCCGATCTCCGGCAGTGCCTACGCCTACGCCTATGTGACAATGGGCGAACTGATCGCCTGGATCATCGGCTGGGCATTGGTGCTCGAATACGCGCTCGGCGCTGCGACGGTGGCGATCGCATGGAGTGAGTACCTAAACAAACTGCTCGAGGGGGCCATCCCCTATCAGTGGTGCCATTCCCCTTGGGACACGCCGAGTTTAGTTGGCAACGTGCACGGCATCATGAACGTGCCGGCAATAGTCATCCTCGCGTTGCTCACCTGCGTGCTGATCAAGGGCACCAAGGAATCTGCGCTGCTCAACTCGATCATCGTGCTGGTCAAGGTCGCGATCGTGGTCCTCTTCATCGTGATCGGCTGGGGCTTCATCAACCCAGCGAACCACACGCCCTACATGATTCCTGAGGGCACTAAAGGCCACGAAGACTTCTTCCAACACGGTTGGGGCGGCGTGATGCGCGGAGCGTCCATCGTGTTCTTCGCATTCATCGGCTTTGACGCCGTTTCGACCGCAGCACAGGAAGCCAAGCGCCCCGAACGCGACATGCCGATCGGCATCCTCGGCTCGCTCGCAATCTGCACCGTGCTCTACATCCTGTTTGGCCACGTGCTCACGGGCGTTGCCAACTACACTGAGTTCAAGGCAGCGGGCAAGGAAGCGTCGGTGGCCTACGCCATCACCACCTACATGACCGGCTACGGCTGGCTAGCCAAGACCGTCACGGTAGCGATCCTCGCCGGCTTCTCATCGGTCATCCTCGTGATGCTGATGGGCCAAAGTCGCATTTTCTTCTCGATGTCAAAAGACGGACTGCTGCCAAAAGTTTTCTCCGACCTGCACCCGTCCTTCCGCACGCCCTACAAGTCGAACCTGATCCTGTTCGTGTTCGTCGGCCTGTTCGCCGGGTTTATCCCGGGCAGCGTCGCGGGCGACTTGACGTCATTCGGCACGTTGCTCGCGTTCGTCTTGGTCTGCGCTGGCGTGATGATCCTGCGCGCCAAGTCGCCAGGGCTTGCGCGGCCGTTCAAAACGCCGCTGGTGCCACTCACGCCGATCCTCGGCATCATTGTTTGCGGTGCGATGATTGCTGCGATCGACTTGGAGACCCTGGAGGTCGCATTCGGCTGGATGTTGTTGGGCCTGTTGGTCTACTTCTGCTACAGCCGCAGACACAGCAATCTGACCCTTCGGTAGCAGCGACTCAGTAGGCCATAGGTGAAAGCCGGTGGACATGCGCGCTAGAGTTGCGCGAATGTCCACCGAGTCCCTGCAGCAGACGATCGAAGAGAGCATCGCTACCAAGCAACGATTGCTCGCAAGTTGCATTCCACAGATTCAAGCACTGTGCGACCTCGCGATTCGCACTTTGCGCAACGGCGGCAAGATCATGTTCTGCGGCAACGGGGGATCTTCCTGCGATGCTTCGCACGCCGCCGGCGAACTAGTCGGCTGGTTTGAAGAAAAAAACCGCCGCGGCTATGCAGCCATCGCCCTTGGTCACGAAACCCCCGCGCTGACGGCAATCGCGAACGACCAAAGCTTCGACTCGGTTTTTGCCCGGCAGCTCGAAGCGCTCGGTCGCAAGGGCGATCTCGTGATTGGCTACACGACATCGGGCGGAAGCAAAAACGTCGTCGCAGCACTCAAGAAAGCACGTGAACTTGGCATCGCAACCGCGGCGTTCCTAGGCGAAAAACGCGGTGCCTGCTGCGAGTTCGCTGACGTCGCCGTGCAGGTGCCGTCCCTCAATACTGCGCGCATCCAGGAGAGCCATCTACTCTGCACGCACCTACTCTGCGCAGCAATCGAGCAGGCACTCGGCGATAGCCGCTGCCACAGCTAATACGCAGATTCAACAGGGGTGCCAAAACCAGAAAATGGATCGTCTCAAATCCGAATAGGCATAAATTCAACGAGCTATTCGAGCACCGCCCGCGGCAAATGCTAATTCTGGGCTAGGAAAGTCAAAGCCCCGCCCGAGCGAACTAAGGGAGCCAGGAAAAGGCCCATGAGATGGGTGTCTTTGGCAAAATTAACCAGGGTAAACACCCCAATATAGTCGCCCACAGAAAGGCCATTGGCGCCCAAAGCGCCACCGAGAAATCGATAAGGAAACCGCTCGGCAAAAAATCAGCCGGCGGCGGCAACCATTACAAAGCCACTCCCGGACATGCTCTATTGTTTACTATTTCGCTGAATCCTGAAGACTTATCACTCTTGGCTATCATTCCATGTCAACAATATCTCTCCACTGGCTTCCCTTCGGGGCCGCAATGCTGTCTGCCTTTTTCTCTCTAGAAGGGATCGCATTTGCTCAGTCTCCACTAAGCTCGATCTCTGTCCCGCTACCGGCCAACCTTAACACCTATGTAAAGGATCGCGCCTCAGCAATTCGCCTCGGTAAGGCGCTGTTCTGGGACCAGCAAGCAGGCGGCGACGGCCAGATTGCCTGCGCCAGCTGTCACTTTCAGGCTGGTGCCGACGTGCGGGCTACCAATTCACTCAATCCGGGCAAGAACGGCGCCTTCAACTCCCTTACCGGTGCTGGCGGCACTCTTACACCAGCGAACTTCCCGATCCGCACCGACGACATCTGTGGGTCGCAAGGCATTGTTTGTTGCAATTTCATAGCACTCGACCCGACTGACCCGCTCGCGCGTGACCTGAACACACCGGTGAACGATGGCACTTTCTTCCCAAATCGCCAAGTCACTGGTCGCAATGCGCCAAGCACAATCATGGCTGCATTTATGGTCGACAACTTCTGGGATGGGCGCGCCAAGGAAATATTCAACGGGGTATCTCCGGGTGGCAAGAATGCGGTGCCAGCAACGATCCTTTTTAACAGTTTGCGGGGTCTCGCGCCAAAGCCAGTCGCCATATCCCCAGCGAGCACCGCTTCACAGTCTGTCGGCCCTGCCAACAACCCCGTGGAAATGTCCACCGACGGGCGCAAATTCGCACAGCTTGGCCGCAAACTGATTGGCCGCACGCCACTTGCTTTGCAAGTAATCGCGAGCAATGACAGCGTCTTGAGTTCGGTGTCGCAATGGCCTGCAACTGGTTTGTCTACCACCTACGCCGCAATGATTCGTGCAGCATTCCAAGACAATCTGCACAACTCGGCCACTTTGACCCGCGATGGCTTTACGCAGATGGAATCCAACTTCTCGCTATTCTGGGGCCTCGCGATTTTGCTGTATGAAGCGACCCTAGTCCCCAATCAGTCACCGTTCGATCGTTGGGCTGCCGGTAATGCAACCGCAATGACCGCGAGTCAGATCGCCGGCTTTGATGTCTACCAAGGCCGTGGGCGCTGTGACAAATGTCATGGCGGCACCACGTTCAGCGGCGCGACCTTGGTTGGCGGCGAGGGCGATCCGTTTGCCAACATCGGCTCTAGTCTCACCTTCCAAGACCCAGGTCGGATGCCGGATGCGCTTGGCGAGTTTATGGTGCCGACGCTGCGCAACACCGAACTGACAGGCCCTTACTTCCACAACGGTCACTACATGACACTTCGGCAAGTGGTCGATTTCTATAACCGTGGCGGTGACTTCAACAATGCTGAAAAGCACTCACAGGTTCGCAGCCTGCAGCTCACAGAGACGGAGAAGGTCAACCTCGTCGCATTCTTGACCGCGCTCACCGATGACCGGGTCCGCTACGAACGTGCGCCGTTCGATCACCCGTCGCTGTTCCTAGCCAACTCCAACCCGCTACCCTGCGTCGGCGCAACGGGCCTGCCAGTTCCTGTAAGCACATTCCTCAACGCAGATCCTCAGGCCAGGTAACACTGGCTCCTAAAGTTGACTTTCGCCCTAGCTGGGTAACGCTAGCTAGGGCGCTTTCATTGCTGGCTTTGGCACTTACTCGCGCTCTGGCCCTATTACGAAAAGCCAGCGATTGCTTTGCCGCGTGGCCAAGGGCATCGGCCTTTACGGTGCCTTAGAAACCTTGCAGAGATCGCGCGCGGACCAATTGGTGTGCTGCGCCGCGCGAATCCCCAAACGCTGGGCGTTTCCAACAGATCGGGCCGTCGTCACAAAAGCTCCGATTGACGCGCAGGCGATCCGCCGCGACAACAGCTTCAACCATGCTCCTCTGGTCGACACTCCGAGTTGTCTTTTTCGTGATCGCAGCTACTTCGCTGCGGGCACAAGCGCCAGATTTTGCATGCGAAGTACAGCCTGTATTGGCCGAGCATTGCTATCCGTGTCACGGCCCGGACGCACGGCAGCGCAAGGCCTTCCTGCGCCTTGATTCCTTTGCCGCTGCGACGGCAAAGCGCAAGGACGGATTGCAACCGATCGCCCCGCGCGATCCAGCCAACAGCGCGCTGCTGGCTCGCATCAACAGTCACGATCCGGCGTTCCTGATGCCGCCGCCCGAGGCGAAGAAACCGCTGACGGAGAAAACGCGCGCTCTGCTGCACCGCTGGATCGAAACCGGCGCAGGCTATACGCAGCACTGGGCCTTCCTGCCGCCACAGCAGCAGAGAACCAAAGGGAATGATGTCGAATCGTGGTGCCGCGATGACTTGGATCGAGAAGTGCTCGCTCGTTTACACATCGAAGGCCTGACTCCTTCCCCCGCCGCAGACCGAGCGACGCTCCTGCGCCGCGCCCACCTGGTCCTCACCGGCCTGCCACCCAGCACCGACGAAGTGGCGGCATTCGAAACAGACTTGACGACCGATGCCTACGAACGTCGTGTTGACGATCTTCTGCAGCGGCCAGCCTATGCAGAGCACCTAGCTTCGACCTGGCTCGACCTTGCGCGCTTTGCCGACACCTATGGTTATCAGTCCGACTTCGAATGCCGCACTTGGCCTTGGCGCGACTGGCTGATCGACGCATTTGCACGCGACCTGCCATACGACGAGCTCGTGACGCAAATGATTGCCGGCGACCTGCTGCCAGCGGCGACGCAGCAAACGCGCATTGCGACCGCGTTCTTCCGCTTGCACCGCCAAACCAACGAGGGCGGCAGCATAGAGGCAGAATGGCGGAATGAGTACATCGCCGATCGCGTCGATACGTTTGGTACTGCGTTCCTCGGGCTCACCGTCGGCTGCGCGCGCTGCCATGACCACAAGTTCGACCCGATCCCGCAGCGCGACTACTACGCACTCGGCAGTTACTTTGCGATCGACGAATGCGGGCTCTACCCCTATTCGACTGGCGGTATTCCACAGCCGACGCTGCGCCTCTCCACCACCGAACAGGACCTCGAGATCGCGCGCCTCACTGCCGAGGTCAACAGCGCGACACAAAATCTGACGCTCGCGATCGAGAGCGCACCAACACTGGACGACCTCGCGCCACTGCCTGCAGCAATCGCGCACTACACATTCAACGAACTCGCCAACGGCAAAACCGCTGACACAAACCGACCGGACAAACCAGCCGACGTGCCAACTGGCGTCGTGCTCACTGATGGGGAGCGCGGTAAGGCGCTGCAGTTTGACGGCGACAGCGGCATCACGCTGCCGGGCATCCAGGGCTTCTCGCGCGACGATGCCTTCAGTTTTACGTTCTACATCTGGTGCCCGGATCACAAAGACCGCGCGGTAGTGCTGCACACGAGCAGCTACACCGAAGACGCGGACACGCAGGGCTATCAAGTGCTCTTGCGCGAGGGCCAGTTGTGCTTTGAGATCGCGCATCACTGGCCCGGGTCAGCAATCGCGCTTCGCACCGCAGCTTTACTGCCGTTGCAGCGCTGGATTCATGTGGCCGTCACCTACGACGGTAGCTCGCGCGCAAACGGCATGGCGATCTATCTCGACGGTGTGCGCGCCGACACTGCGATCGTCCGCGACCATCTTGCAGGCCCTGCTCACGTACGCACTTTGCAACTCGGCGCGCGTGACCGCGATCGCGGCTTCACCGGTGGGCGGCTCGACGACCTGATGGTGTTTGCCAGAGCGCTCGGCAGCGCCGAAATCCTGTTGCTTGCAACCGGCGTGCGCGACGACAGCGCCACGGCAAAGCGCCAACAAAGCCTCGACACCGACCAGCAGGTCCTGACCGCCCGCGAAAAGCTCACCGCAGCACGCAAAGGACTGCACGGCTACGTGGAGTCCCTGCCGGAGCTGATGGTCCTCGCTGAGAATGCGACGCCACCCGAGCGCTTCGTCCTGCAGCGCGGTGCCTACGATCAGCCCGATCGCACGCGACCAGTGCAACCCGATGCGCTCACTGCGCTGTTGCCGTTTGCCGCCGCTTGGCCGCGCTCGCGCCTTGGCCTCGCTGCGTGGACGACCTCACCCGACAATCCGCTGACCGCGCGCGTCGAAGTAAATCGGCTTTGGGCGCAATGCTTTGGTCAGGGCCTCGTGCGCACCCAGGAAAACTTCGGTGTGCTCGGCGAGGTGCCGGCGCAGCGCCTGCTGCTCGACGCGCTCGCGTTTGACTTCAAGAACACCGGCTGGCGAATCAAACCAATGCTGCGGCGCATCGTCACCTCAGCGACGTTTCGGCAGCAGTCGGTTGCGTCCGCGAGTCTGCGCGAGCGTGACCCCGACAACCGCCTGCTGGCGCGCGGCCCGTCGTTTCGCCTGTCGGCCGAAACGCTGCGCGACCAAGCACTCGCGGCCGCGGGCCTTTTGTCTGCAAAGGTCGGTGGCAATAGCGTGAAGCCGTGGCAACCCGCTGGCTTGTGGAGTGACGCCGGGGTCAGCTGGGGCGGTGGCGACTATCAGCCCGATCAAGGCCAAAACGCGCATCGCCGCAGCCTCTACACCTACCGCAAGCGCACCGCACCACCGCCCAATCTACTGACGCTCGACGGCACGAGCCGCGAAGTTTGTGTGGCACGCCGCCAATCCACCAACACGCCGCTGCAGTCGCTGGTGTTCTTCAATGACCGCGTATTTCTCGAATGCGCCGAGGCACTCGCCGATCGCATGTCGCGCGAGCTACCCTTCGCGTTCCCCGCACAACTCGATCGCGCGTTCATCGCACTGTCCGGGCGTGCGCCGCGACCCGCCGAGCACGCCGCGATGCAAACGATGTTTGATCTGCAGCGTGCCGCATTTTTTGACGATCAACTCGCCTGCAGCAAGCTGCTATTTTTACTCGCGAACGATCCCGAACGCGCGAGCTTGTTGATGGTCTGCTCAACGCTCCTCGCCAGCGACGCGGTGATGGTGATGCGATGACGCAGCCCTTTGACCACTCCTTCTGGACACGCCGCGCCTTTCTTGGCCGCAGTTCACTCGGCCTCGGCGCACTTGCACTGCAATCGCTGCTCTGCAACCAATCCCATGCGGACCGGCAAACCGACGGCAACGGGCTGCCCGACCTGCCGCACTTCGCGCCCCGCGTGCGGCGCGTCGTCTATCTATTTCAGGCCGGCGGGCCATCGCAGTTTGAAACGTTGGATCGAAAGCCGCTGCTCAACGAGTTGCACGGCCAGCCACTGCCGAA
This sequence comes from Planctomycetota bacterium, assembly GCA_014192625.1. Taxonomy (GTDB): domain Bacteria; phylum Planctomycetota; class UBA1135; order UBA1135; family UBA2386; genus BJHM01. The sequence continues at coordinate 41,873 of BJHM01000002.1, read as the reverse complement.
GTCGGTGCTCGGCCTGCAACGGCTCACCGGCATGAGCGGCTTCCAAGCGATCCTGCCGATGGCCGGTTCGTTCACCAAGTTTAGTAAGCATGGTGCCTGCGGCACCGAGATCAGCGATCTGCTGCCGCACACTGCGCGGCTCGCCGATCGCATCTGCGTGGTGCGCTCCATGCAGACGGAGGCGATCAACCACGATCCGGCAATCACCTTCTTCTGCTCGGGTAGCCAGATCAGCGGTCGCCCGTCGATGGGTGCCTGGCTCGCGTATGGCCTTGGCAGCGAAACCCGCAACTTGCCCGCGTTCTGCGTGCTCGTCAGCAAGGACGCCAATCGCGATCAACCGCTCTACAGCAGACTCTGGGGCACGGGCTTCCTGCCGAGCGAGCACCAGGGCGTGCAACTTCGCGCCGGCAAAGAACCCGTGCTTTACCTCGACAATCCGGACGGCATCTCGCGCGCGGCGCGGAGAAAGCAGCTCGACCTGTTGGCGGCTTTGCACGCGGACCAGTTTGCCCACGAACAGGATCCCGAGATCGCGGCGCGCACCACGCAGGCTGAACTTGCGTTCCGAATGCAGACCAGCGTGCCCGAGGTCGCGGACCTCACCGCGGAACCAGCGTCAACCTTTGCGCTCTACGGCGAACGCGCGCGCGAGCCGGGCACCTACGCCGCCAACTGTGTGCTCGCACGCCGATTGCTAGAACGCGGCGTGCGGTTTGTGCAGTTGTTCCATCAAGGCTGGGATCAACACGGCGGCCTGCCGGGCGGCATCACGCAGCAATGTCAACAGACCGATCAGGCATCGGCTGCACTGGTCGCTGATTTGCAGCAGCGCGGCCTGCTCGACGACACGCTCGTGATCTGGGGCGGCGAGTTTGGCCGCACCGCTTATTGCCAAGGCAAACTCACAGCAAACGACTACGGCCGCGATCATCATCCGCGCTGTTTTTCGATCTGGCTTGCCGGCGGCGGCGTGCGCGCGGGGCACGTCCACGGAAGCACCGACGAGTTTGGTTACAACATCACAGACGATGCAGTGCACGTGCACGACCTGCACGCGACGATGCTGCACCTGCTAGGCATCGACCATGAACGGCTGCTGTATCCGTTCCAGGGACGCAACTTTCGCCTGACCGACACCGCTGGCAGCGTCGTGCGCGGCATCCTCGCCTAGGAACTCACCGCCTGCCCTGCGTGCCGCAGCGGTCCCGCAGAACCCTGCCGCGCCATCACGTGAGCCCGCGCGCCGCCAACATTCGCTCGACGTATTTTGCGATCACGTCAACCTCAACATGCACTGCCTCGCCAACCAGCTTGTCGCCCAGTGTCGTCCACTGCGCGGTGTGCGGGATCACCGCGATCCGCACTTCATCACTAGGCTTTTCTGCGATTGTCAGCGACACGCCATCGAGCGTGATCGAGCCTTTTTCGACGCAGTAGCGCAGCAACTCGGGCGGCAAGTGCACCCGCAGTTCGCCGCCAAGCCCAGGGTCGATCGCCTGAGTCACCGCGCCACGGCCATCGACATGGCCCTGCACCATGTGGCCACCGAGCGGGTCGCCAGCGCGCAGGGCCCCTTCGAGGTTTAGCCGGGTGCCCGGTTTTGCGTTGCCAAGCCAGGTGCGGGCCAAGGTCTCATCACTGAGCCAAAAGCGCGCCACCGAGCCAGTCAGTCGAACGACAGTGCAACAGACCCCCGATAGCGCGATCGAATCGCCGATGCCAAACGGGCAACGCAACAGCACAAGGTCCACGTCGAGGTCGAGGCCAGCGCCGTTTGGTGCGCTGCTGCAAACCGTGCCAAACGCGCTGATCAAGCCAGTAAACATTGGCTTTGAGGCTACGCAGGCAAGGCTCCAGAGCCAAAAAGATCTGCCCCTGGACCGGCGGCAACCTGCCAGAATAAAGCGTGCGGCGGACAAAAGGTCTGCCGGTGGCGCGCTGTCCGCAAATAGAGATTTCGCGACGGACTGATCCGGCTCCTTGACCGGCTCACTTCCTAACCCTACTCTTCCGCACCCTTTCTTTCGTGGCCAAGCACCTTGTTCTGCGTTGTCCTGTCGCTCTTCCCTGGGGCCATCAAACCCTACCTGGACGAGAGCATTCTCGGGATCGCGCAAGCGCAAGGGAAGCTCCGGATCGAGTTGATCGATTTCCGGAACTTCACGACCGACCCGCACCGGACTGTCGATGATCGACCGTTTGGCGGCGGACCGGGCATGGTGCTGAAGCCCGAACCGATCTTTGAAGCTGTTGAGGATTTGGAACGCCGACACGGGCCGTTCCACAAAATCCTGCTCTGTCCGCGTGGTCTGACCTTCACGCAGCAACGGGCGCGCGAGCTGTCCAAATCGGACCGGCTCCTGTTCCTATGTGGCCGCTACGAGGGTTTCGACGAACGCATCCGGACAGGCATGGCCTTTGAAGAAATCTCGCTTGGTGACTTTGTTTTGGCGGGCGGCGAACTAGCTGCACTGTCCATCATCGAAGCCAGCGCGCGATTGATTCCGGGCGTGCTGGGCTGCGCGCAATCGCCATTGCTCGAATCATTCGAGGGCGATTTGCTCGACTGGCCTCAGTACACTAGACCGCGGAACTTCCGCGGACTAGAAGTGCCACCGGTGCTGATGTCGGGCGACCATGCTGCGGTAGCGCGGTGGCGCACGGAGCAAGCAGTCATCCTCACGGCCGAGAAACAACGAATCACGAACGTCCCAAAACCAGTGCCGCCATCCGATGGCCCTGGATTGGGCATTAGTCAGCTCTGAACCTTCCATGAACATCCTGCACCAGATTGAAGTCGAGCACATGAAACCCAAGGTCCCGGACTTTGGGATCGGGGATCGCGTCGACGTCCATTACCTGATCAAGGAAGGCGACAAAGAGCGCATCCAGATCTTCAGCGGCACTGTCATCGCCATCCAAGGCCGGGGCATCCGTCGCGTCGCCAAAGTCCGCCGCATGGTTAGCGGCGAAGGCGTCGAACGTATCTTCCCCGTGCACTCGCCACGCATCGCCGATGTGAAGGTGCGCGAAAAGGGCAAGGTCCGCCGCGCCAAGCTTTACTACATCCGCGACCTTGAGGGCAAGGCGACGCGCATCAAGCCCAACATGGGCAAACCGCGCTTCCCACGCTCCACCCGAAGCAAGAAAGCTGCACCGGCGGCCACCTGATTCGGGTTCGTTGTCCATTCCATGACTCAGGCCAATGCCGGCATCTGCATTGCCGGTATTCGCTCATTTAGAGACCACTTGCGGACCGAAGGATAGACCTTCGGTCCGCCACTGTTTCCAGCCATGCTCGAAAACGCTCGTCGCCAGACCATTCTGGTTCTGATCACGCTGATCGCAGCACTCTTCTGCTGCGTGTCCTTCAAGCCGCTATTTGGCCCTGACCTGAAGGGCGGCAACCAGCTTGTCTACGAGGTCCCCGAAGTGGTCCTCCGCAAGTTGGAGTCCGCGGGGCTAAAGCCCGCCACGGTGATGGGGCAGACGATCTCAGTGATCAGTCAGCGCATCGACCCAACCGGAGTCCTCGACGCGCTCGTCTCACAGCGCGGTCGCAACGGCGTCTTGATCGAACTGCCCTGGGCCGAGAAGGACCAGCTCGACATCATCAAGGACCGCATTCGCAGCCTCGGCAAGCTCGAGATGCGCGTGGTGGCGACCGAAGACTTCCAGCAGGACAACGTTCAGTTCGACCTCACCCAAGAGAAGAAGCGGCTGCAGACTTGGCTCGATACGGGCGGCCGCGACTTGGTCCGCACCGACTGGAAGAACATCGAGCGCTTCAACGACGACGTTCAGAATGGGCCGCTGCAACGGGGCAACCTGCGCTGGTATCCGCACCTGATCCAGCCGCGACTTGACAGCCCAGGCACGTGGGACCACCCGTTCTCACTCGATACTCAGGCGCAGGATGGCATCTCGCCCATCGGCCCAGCAACGGTCACGGTCTACGATCAGGCCACCGAGTGGAACAGCGGCAAGATCCCAGACGCCCTCGCGGAAAAGGCCAAACAATCGAAGGACGTGAAGCCCTTCCTGCTGGAATTGGTCGCGATCAACACGAAGGAACGCTTCTTCCGTGGTGAGGATCTTGATCCCAGCAAGGTTGCGCCAAGCTTCTCCAGTGATGGCAAGCTCGCCGTCAGCTACTCGCTGAAGCCAGAACTGCACAGCGCCTATGGCGAGTGGTCGCAGAAATACATCAAGAAGCACAGCGCGATCATCCTGAACGGCGTGATCCGCTCGGCGCCTTACTTCGTCACACGGATTCCTGGCAACGGCCAGATCAGCGGCGGTTTCACGCAGGCGGAAGTCGAAGAACTCGTCAAGGTATTGCGCACCGGCTCGCTGCAAGTGGAACCGCAGCTGCTGAGCGATCGCACCACCGGCCCGCGCCTCGGCGAACACTCGCTGTTCCTCGGCGGAGTCTCGCTCCTGGCAGGCATGAGTGCGGTGTTCTTGTTCATGCTGTGGTACTACCGCATTGCAGGCCTAGTCGCCTGCTTCACGCTGTTGCTGCAGATGATCCTCACGTGGTCTGCGATCCTGTTTATGCAGGCGACGATCACCTTGCCGGGCCTTGGCGGCATTGTCTTGACGATGGGCATGGCCGTCGATGCGAACGTGCTGATCTACGAGCGCATCCGCGAAGAGTCCGAACGCGGCAAGGACATGCTCAGGTCGGTGCGCGCGGGCTTCGATCGCGCCATGTCGGCGATTCTTGACTCGAACATCACGACCTTCCTGACGGGCCTCGTGCTCTACAGTGTTGGCTTTGGCCCTGTCCGCGGCTTCGCGGTCACGCTGATGGTCGGCATCGTTACGACGGTGTTCACGCAGTTCTTCGTCACTCGCCTGTGCTTCCACTGGCTGTTGACGACGAAGTATCTGCGCGAATTCAAGGTGCGCCGCCTGTTCGCGCAACCCAAGTGGGACTACCTCAGCAAAGCCAAGCCGGCATTCATCGGCAGCATGCTGTTCATCGTGATCGGTCTCGGAATCACCTTCGTGATTCCGACCGAGATCTCGATGGGCATCGACTTCAAGGGTGGCGCAAACCTGCAGATGTTGTTGCAGGAGCCTTCGACCACAAAGGCAGTGCGCGAGAAGCTGGAAGCTGACCCGCAGTTCGTGGCCGACTTCCGCAATTTCTCGGTCAACACGATCGACGCGGGCAACGGCAACGTCGCGCAGACCTTCAACGTCCGCCTCAAGCTGACGGACAAGATGCGCAAAGATATCGACCAAGAGCGCGAAGCTTCACGCTTGGCGAAGCAGGCCGCCGACGAAAAGGGTGAGACGCCCAATGCGCCCTTTGAGCCACCCTACCTCACGCACCTGAAGCGGATCTTCAGCAAAGAACTCGCCAAGCCGGCGTTCGATGGCCAGCGCGTCGATCCGGCCCCCAACAACGAGCCTTCCTTCGCGGCGATCAACCTGCACTTCCAGTCGCCGATCGATGTGACTGCAGCGAGTATGCAGCTGGCCAACGCCAAGCTGCCAGGCGCCACCGTGAAGGTGCTCGGCGGAGCAGAAGGTGCGACGCAGGGCACGGACGTGTTGGTGGAATGGCGCACAGCGGAGAACACGCGCGACTGGCAGCTGTTTGATCGTGTGCGGACCGACTTCGGCAAGCTCAATGGCGTCGATGGCCAGACGATTCGCCTCTCCAACCCGTTCCCCGAGGCCGAGGAAATCCAAGGTCGCATGGTCGGCGAGTTGCGGACGGCTGCGATCGGCGCACTGGTCCTGTCGTGGGCGCTGATCATCTTCTACCTGCGGGTGCGCTTCCACGAATACAAGTATGGCATCGCCGCCGTCGCCGCACTCGTGCACGACGTGCTGGTAGCCCACATCGGGGTGGTGATCTGCAACTACCTTGGCCTGGTGCACGCCGAGATCAGTCTCAACATGGTCGCCTGCTACCTGACGATCATTGGCTACTCGGTCAACGACACAATCGTCATCTTTGACCGCATCCGCGAAAACCAGCTCGAAGAAAACAAGCTCGGCGGCAAGTTGTCGATGAGCGAGATCATCAACCTCTCGGTCAACCAGACCATGTCGCGCACGATCCTCACGAGCGGCGTGACGTTCTTCGTGGTGGTAGCGCAGTTCTTGGTCAACTACGGCCAAGACAGCGACCTTGAGTCGTTCGCCTTCGGCATGATACTGGGCATGATTAGCGGCACCTACTCGACGATCTTCATCGCCTCACCGATCATCGTCTGGATCAACAACCGCTACGGCAAACGGCCGGCCACGACTCGGGCTACAGAAGCAGTGGCTCGAGCCTGATCTGCTGCCGGCGTCCATTACGGCGCCTGCCTGACCAGCGCCCAAAGTAACTCCACATGGACCTGCTTCACTCGGTGCCCCGATTCCCAAAGGCACTCGCGGGTTTTGACCTGCGGACCCTGCCCCTGCTGCGCACCGATGTGCTGGTGATCGGCGGCGGCGTGGCGGGTGCCAGCGCAGCTCTGCACGCGGCAGACGCGGGTGCGCAAGTGCTCCTTTTAGTGAAGGATGGCTTTGATGCGACCAACACGGCTTGGGCGCAAGGCGGCATCGCCACGCCGCAACTGCCAGGCGACAGCGAAGCATTGCATGTAGCGGACACGCTGCGTGTGGGCGCTGGGATCGCGATGCAGAGCGTGGTGGTTCAGGTCGTCGCCGGTGCGCACGAAGCCATCCGCTGGCTCCAGTCGATCGGCGCAAGCTTTGATCGTGACGGAGATCGACTCGCATTGTCCCGCGAAGGCGGCCACAGCATGTCGCGCGTCGTGCACAGCAACGGCGACGCCACGGGAGCGGAGATCCAGCGCGCGCTGACCCTCGCACTTGCGCGGCACCCGCGCATCACGATTCGATCCGGAGCGTTCGTGCGCGATCTGATCGTGCACGAAGGTCACTGCCAGGGAGCGATCGCTGTGATCGACGGGGCCGAACTCGCGATCGAGGCTTCAACCGTCATTGTTGCCACCGGCGGTGCGGGGCAACTCTGGCGCGAGACCACCAACCCACCGGGTGCCAGCGGCGACGGTCAAGCGCTGTGTTTTCGCGCCGGAGCGGTGCTCGCTGATTGCGAGTTCGTCCAGTTTCATCCAACTACGCTCTACATCGCCGGCGCCGCGCGCTCCCTGATCAGTGAAGTCGTCCGCGGTGCCGGCGCGGTGCTGCGCGACCGCGATGGCAATGCCTTCATGCAAGGTCTGCACCCGATGGCGGACCTCGCACCACGCGACTTCGTGAGCCGCTGCATTCTCGACCGGATGTTGGCCACCGGCGACACCCACGTTTACCTCGACCTCAGCAAAGTCAACGGCGACCCGCGCGTGCTGTTCCCTTCGATCGCCCGCATCTGCAGTTCGTTTGATATCGACATTCGCAAAGACCCCATCCCGGTGCACCCTGGCGCGCACTACATGGTCGGCGGCGCCTCGAGCGACATGCATGGCCGCACCTCCCTGAACGGCCTGTTCGCGGTTGGCGAAGCTGCCGCGAGCGGCCTGCACGGCGCCAACCGACTCGCCTCTAACTCGTTGCTCGAAGGGGCAGTGCTTGGTCGTGCCGCCGGCCTCGCAGCGGCATCGGACTCACAACAGCGAAGCGCCAATCTACCGCGGTTTCTGCCGACAGAACCGCCCGCAGCCAACCCTCCGCGCATCGTCCACGAAGACATTCTCTATGCGTTGAAGAGCCTGATGTGGCGCCAGGTAGGCCTGCGCCGCCACCGCGACTTACTGCTCGACGCACGTTTGCGCATCGGCGTCTGGCACCACTACCTGCTGCGCGAAGCAATTGGCGGCCGTCGCGTCTGTGAACTGATCAACATGCTCACCGTCGCCGCCTTGGTGACCGAGGGAGCATTGCTGCGCGAAGAGTCGCGTGGCACGCACTTCCGTGACGACATGCCTGCGCGCAACGATGCCGAATTCTGTCATCGAATCTTCCTGCGCCGTGGTGATGATGGGCGCATCGTCGCCGAGCGCGGCCCGACCTTCGCTGCAACCGACCTACTAGTTTGACCAAGGAAATCGATCACTCGCATCAAACCGGCCACGGCACGGAAGCGGTGTTGTTCGGCATTGTCGAGCACGGCGACAACCGCACCGCGGCTGAGTCGCTGAACGAGTTGCAATTGCTCGCCACCACCGCCGACTACGTGGTTGCTGGCTGCATGGTGCAGCACCGCCGCCACCCGGACCCTCACACCTACCTCGGGGCTGGCAAGCTCGCCGAGTTGGTTGAAATCGTCAAGCTCGCGCGTTCTGGCGCGGTCATCTGCGACGACTCGCTGACACCCAATCAGGCCCGCAACATCGAGACCGCGATCCAAGTGCCGGTGCTCGACCGCAGCGAGATCATCCTGCAAATCTTCGGCATGCATGCACGCACCCCGCAGGCTAGATATCAAGTTGAACTCGCGGCGCTGCAATACGAGATGCCGCGCTTGCGGCGCAAATGGACCCACCTCGAACGTCAACGCGGCGGCATCGGCGTGCGCGGCGGCGCCGGCGAAAAACAAATCGACGTCGATCGCACGATGTTGCGCACGCGCATCACTGCGGTTTCCCGCGAGATGAAGCGCATCGAACAGCACAAGGTGAGGGAGGTCGCCGCGCGGCCAGAGCTCTTCACAGTGGCGCTGGTTGGCTACACAAACGCTGGCAAATCCTCTTTGATGAACCGCCTGACCGAAGCAGGGGTGCTGACTGAGAACAAACTATTCTCGACGCTCGACACGCGCACGCGCCCATGGCGGCTGCCTGGCGGCCGCACGATCCTGATCACCGACACAGTCGGGTTCATCCGCAAGCTGCCGCATGAGCTGGTGGCGAGTTTCCACGCAACGCTCGAAGAAGCGCTGGCCGCCAACTTGCTGCTCGTGCTGGTCGATGGCAGTTCGTTTGAAGCACTGGATCAACTAAAGGCAGTCAACGAAGTCCTGCAAGAACTCGGGGCTGGCGACATGCCACGCTTGACCGTTCTCAACAAGCTCGACCTGGTGACCGACCGGGCGCAGTTAGCAGCCTTGTGGCAGCAGGACCCCACCGCCGTCGCCATGTCGGTATTGACCGGCGAAGGCCTCGAGGCAATGTTCGGCGTGCTGCATGCGCACATCGCCTCGGCGGAAAACAAAGTTCGCATCCTTGTGCCGCACAGTGCGGCGGGGCTGCATCACGAGATCCGCGCCAAGGCGACCGTGATCCGTGAGGACTACACCGAACTGGGTTGCCTGCTAGAACTCCAAGTCTCACCAGCACTACTTGGCCGCCTGCTTTCGGAAGGCGCGCGCATGGCCTTGCCTTCTGACCTCCCAGAAGAATCCTAAGTCGGCAAGGCTCGCTCTGGATCGATTTTGGCAGGTCTCTTAGCCTGCGCATATGCCACTGCCAGTCGACCTGTTGCTGAGCCTTATCATCGTCACCGGATCAGGCTTCGTTGTGTATTGGTTTTGCGCCCTGCGCAACACACTGGGCAGCCTGCGACCAACTCCGTATCAGTGGTTCGTAGGCGCGGTCACGGATTTCTTCGACACGCTTGGCATCGGCTCGTTTGCGACCACCACGACGATGTGGCGTGCGCGCAAGACGGTCAAAGACGAACACATCCCAGGCACGCTCAATGTTGGGCACACCTTGCCGACAATCCTGCAGGCCTATTTTTACATCGACAGCGTGAAAGTCGAAACGCTGACGCTGTTCACGATGATTGGCGCTGCCATTGCTGGCTCGCTGCTCGGCGCACCGATCGTCGCTCGCCTGCCCCGGCAGCAAATCCAACGGGGTCTCGGCCTCGCTTTGTTGGTCCTCTGCGCGGTGCTCGTCTACCGGCAGTTTGGTGATCCCACTGGCGGCGAAGCAGAAGGCCTCAGTGGCTACCTGCTCGCTATCGGCATCCTCGGCAACTTCGTGCTCGGCGCACTGATGACGATTGGCGTCGGCCTCTATGCACCTTGCCTCCTCATGGTGTCACTGCTCGGCCTAAACCAGAAGATCGCATTCCCGATCATGATGGGCAGCTGCGCATTCTTGATGCCACTCGCAAGCGTGCCCTTCATTCGGCTGCGCAGCTACGACGCGCGCGCTGCATTGGGATTGACGCTCGCTGGAGTGCCAGCGGTCTATATTGCCGCGAAGCTCGTGAAGGAAATGGACCTCAAGATGGTGAAGTGGCTGGTGGCCGCAGTCATTATCTACACGTCAATCTCGCTGTTGCGCGCAGCTTCGAAGTGCAGCTCCAAGCCTGTCACGCGGCCCTGAACAAACGCCGCGAGCGGTCACTTCACTGCTGCGAGCACGACGAGCAGGTCGCCACCCTTCACGGCGGCCTTCAATGAGGTGCATAGTTCACGCACCGTGCCCGATAACGGCGCCCGCACGATGGTTTCCATCTTCATCGCCTCCAACGTGAGCAACGGCTCACCGGCCTGCACCATGGCACCTTCAAGCGCGTTGATCGCAATCACGCGCCCCGGCATCGGCGCACCAACATCACACGAGTTGGCCGGATCCGCCTTGCGACGCAGGTCCCCCTCCTTCACCTGTGAGCGATCGAGAACCGTGACGTTGCGGTTCTGACCATTCAGCTTGAAGAACACCGTCACATTCCCATCCGCATCGGGTTCGCTGATGGCTTCCAACAACAGCACGAGCGTCTTGCCCGCCTCGATCTCAACCCACACTTCCTGTCCCAACTGCAGGCCGTAGAAATAAACCGGCGTCGGCAGGATCGACACGTCACCACATTGGTTCTGGAAGGTGAAGAAATCGTCCATCACCCGCGGGTAGAGCGCGTAGCTGATCACATCGCGGACTGCCGGCCGTTGGCCAGTGCGCGCGGCAACATGCAGCGCTGCCTGCTCAAAGTTGAACGGCAGAAGACCATCGCTGGGGCGGCCGGTGAGCACCGGCAAACCCTTCAGCACTGCTTTGCGCAGGTCTTCGGGGAAGCCACCTGGAGGATTGCCAAGCTGGCCTTGGAAGTACTGCACCACGCTCTGCGGAAAGTCGAGCCGCGGGCTCAAAGCGAGCACCTTCTGCTTGGTCGCTGCGGTGCTCGATTCCAGATCCGCACCGGCCTCCAGCAGATTGTTCTGCACTAGGAAGATCGCGAAATCGCCAACCATCTTGCTCGACGGCGTGACCTTGGGAATGTCACCGCACAACTGGTTGACCACTGCGAACGCCTGACGGACATCGCTCCATCGGTGCAACAGGCCCAGTGAAGCGACCTGCGGCCGAAGGTTGGAATACTGGCCACCTGGGATCTCGTGAAAGTAGACCTCGGACGTGCTGCTCTTGAGGCCGCACTCGAACGGCTGATAGTAGTCGCGCACGGCTTCCCAGTAGTCCGCGAGCCGCTGCATGATCTTGTTGGTCAGACCGGTTTCGCGCGGCGAACCGCGCAGTGCTGCGATCAACGCATTCATACTCGGCTGCGACGTGAGGCCGGCCATCGGTGCGAGTGCCACATCGACAATGTGCACGCCACACTCGATCGCAGCCATGTAGGTGGCGATGCCGTTGCCAGAGGTGTCATGCGTATGCAGATGGATCGGCAGCGACGTCACCTTTAGCAACCTGGCCATGAGCAACCGCGCCGCCTGTGGCCGCAGGAGACCGGCCATGTCCTTCACGCAGAGAATGTGCGCGCCCATGTCCTCGATGCGGCGCGCAAGATCGGCGTAGTAATCGAGCGAGAACTTCGTGCGCGACGGGTTGTCGACGTCGCCGGTGTAGCACATGGCAATCTCACTGACCTTGCCAGTCTTCAGCACGCGGCGGTGCGCAACCGTCATCGAGTCGAGGTCGTTCAAGCTGTCGAAGATTCGAAACACATCGATGCCAGTCTCGGCTGCTTCATCGATGAACGCTTCGACGACGTTGTCCGGGTAGCTCGTGTAGCCAACCGCGTTGGCACCGCGCAGCAGCATCTGGTGCATGACGTTTGGAATCGCCCGCTTGAGCTGCACGAGTCGGTCCCAAGGATCCTCATCGAGAAACCGGTACGCGACATCAAATGTAGCCCCGCCCCAGGTCTCAACGCTGAACAACTGGTGACCAAGATGAGCAGTCGCGTTTGCGATCGCCGTCATGTCCCGAGTACGCACGCGCGTCGCTAACAGCGACTGATGCGCATCGCGCATCGTTGTGTCCGTGACCAGCGCGCGACTGTGCTGCTTGATCCACTCGACAATCTTGCTTGGACCACCCTCGCGCAGGATCGTCGCCGACCCAGGCGGCGGCGCGCCCACATCCACCAGCGGAACCACCGGCGTGACAAAGCGCAGGGATGCCGGCCGCTGCTCCTGCTTGATGGTCGGGTGCCCGTTCACCGCCAGGTTGGCAAGGTAATGCAGGAGCTTGGTCGCTCGATCCTTCGTGCGCGCAAACTCAAACAGCTCCGGCGTCTCATCAATGAAGCGCGTCCAAGTCTGACCGCAGAGAAACGCGCCATGTGTCAGCACGTTCTGCAAGAACATCAGGTTGGTCTTCACGCCGCGAATGCGGAACTCACGCAGCGCACGCAGCCCTTTTTGCGCCGCCTGCTCCAGCGTGGGCCCGAAGGTGATGCACTTCACCAGTAACGAGTCGTAATGGCCCCCGACCTTGGTACCGGCGAGGCCATCTCCACCATCGAGCCGCAGCCCAAACCCACCCGGCGCGCGGTAAGCGAGGATCGTGCCCGTGTCGGGTAAAAAATCGTTCGCCGCATCCTCGGTTGTGATGCGGCACTGGATCGCAAAGCCACGCGTTTCTACTTCTGCCTGTGAGTAGATGCCCACTTCTGGCGTGGCGAGTTGATGGCCTTCCGCCACACGAATCTGTGCCTGCACCAGGTCGATGCCGGTTACCTGCTCAGTCACCGTGTGTTCGACCTGCAGACGCGGATTGACCTCGATGAAGTAGTGCTGTTCGCCGTCGACCAAAAACTCAAACGTGCCGGCGTTGCTGTAGCCAACGGAACGTGCGAGCTGCAACGAGTCGGAGAACAGTTTTTGCCGCACACTGGCGGTGAGGTTTGGTGCCGGCGCGATCTCGACCACCTTCTGATGTCGCCGCTGCACCGAACAATCGCGCTCATGCAGGTGCACCAAGTTGCCCGCGAGATCGCCGAGCACCTGCACCTCGATGTGCCGCACTTGCTTGAGAAACTTTTCGAGAAATACGACGGAGCTGCCAAAAGAGGCCAGCGACTCGGATCGCGCTTGCCGCAGGTTTTGCTGCAACTCGGCAAGACTCTCGACGATCCGCATTCCACGGCCACCGCCGCCATGCGCCGCCTTGATGATGCTGATGCCGTGCGCGCGAAAAAACTGCTCCGCTGCAACGACGGCCTGCACCTCGTCGACCGGCAACTCGATACCGGGCACGGTCGGGATTCCGAGCTTGCTCGCCTGCTGCCGCCCCGAAACCTTGTCGCCAATCGCACGAATCGCTTTACCCGAAGGGCCGATAAACGCGATCCCGGCTTTGAGCACGGCATCGGCGAAGTCTGCGTTCTCAGACAGGAAGCCGTAGCCCGGATGAATCGCATCGACCTTGGCTCGCTTGGCGATCGCCAAGATGTCGTCGCTGTCGAGATACGCCTGCACGGGACTCTTGCCCTTGCCAACGAGGTAGCTTTCGTCCGCCTTGTAACGATGCTGATTGGTTGCGTCCTCTTCACTAAAGATCGCCACCGTGCGAATCCCAAGTTCGGCGCACGCACGGAAGACGCGAATCGCAATCTCACCGCGATTGGCGCACAGCAGTTTTTGAAATGAACGCAGCTCCATAGGTGATGACTTACCCAAACACAGCAGTGGCGCAGCAACAGTTGCGAGATTTTCGACAGCTAGGGGCTACGACTTCACCTTGCCAACGAACCGTTGATGGCAAGGAATCCGCACGCGGTTCCGATTCCTGCACATTCATGCCAAAACCAATCTTCAATGCCACCGCCTGACATCACCGCACCACTTCAGACCCCCATCGCGCAAGCCTGCATGGCTTGCCTGGTGCTGTTGTTGGCACTGCCACTTGCGATCGAGGTCCGCAAGATTCCTAAACGGCTACTGGTGCTCATGGCGACCGCATTCGTCGACATGGTTGGGCTGCTGATACTGGTGCCATTAGTCCCGTTCTACGTGCTCAAATTTGCGCCGCTGGGTGTCCATTTGGGCAGCTACCACATCGACACTGGCCAACTGTCCGCGCTGGTGCAGGTCGCCTTCACGATCACGCAGTCGATCAGCTCGCCGATTTGGGGCCGCTTCGCCGACCGCAAAGGTCGCAAACCTGCGCTGCTCGCGGCGCTCGCGATGGCAGCGCTTGCCTACCTCGTCTTTGGCTTTGCCCATTCGCTCTGGTTGCTCGCGCTATCGCGCATCGTGCAAGGCGCTGGCGGTGGGACGGTCGGCGTGATTCAGGCCTACGTTGCCGACACCACAAAGCCAGAGGATCGCGCCAAGGCTCTCGGATGGCTGTCTGCCGCCACCAACCTCGGCGTAAGCCTCGGCCCGATCATTGGCCACTACGCGTTCTCGCTGCGCAACGTCGATCTGATCCCTGGTGACTCGGTGTGGGTGATGGGCGATGCAGCACCCGGCATCGTTGCGTCCTGCATCTGCGTGTTGAACCTGCTGTTCGCCGCGTATTGGCTGACCGAGTCCAACACCACACGTTTGACCCGGCCGCAAAAGTCCGCCGCGCCAAGCAAACGGGCGGCACTACAGGTGATCACAAACCCACGCGCGCTGACCTCACGGCTGATCTGGACCTACGCAATCGCGATTGGTTCGCAGCAAGGTGTCAACGTCGTGCTCAGTCTGTTCCTTGGCATGCGGCACGGGGTCACGGAATCGACGGTCGGTTACTTCTGGACTTACCTCGGTGCAATCTCGGTGTTCGCGCGCGTGCTCTTGCTCGGCCGAATGCTCGACCGCTTCGGCGAGGCCAAACTTTCACGCCTTGGCATCGTCACACTCGCAGTCGGACTCGGCAGCCTGCCGTTTGCCGAGTCACTACCGACACTGGCATTCGCAGTCGGCCTGATCCCGCTCGGCACCGCGTTCACCTTTCCCTGCGTGACCGGGCTGTTGTCCAAAGTCATCGACCCCGCGGACCGCGGCTTCTACATGGGCTTACAACAGACCTACGGCGGCATCACGCGGATCGTTGGGCCGCTTTTCTTCGGCTTGATCTACGACCACCTTTCACCCGGCGCCCCCTATCTCTTCGCCGCAGGATTCGTGCTAACGACGTTGCTGCTCGGCAGTGGCTTCGAACAATTCTCGCGCACGAGAAAGACCAGCGCCTGAAATATGCAAAGCCTTCTGCGGCATGTGGCGCACACGCAAGTTTCACCAGCAACGGCAGCGCCGCCAATGCACGGCCAGCACGCGCTGTTGCAAGCCAGCTGCATCGCCACGGTGCGCAATCCCGGGCCACGCGCACAGGGTCCGCCGCGGCTCGTGGGCCAATGGTGCATGACATCCTGCGGTTGCACTGAAGCGACCTGCGCTGCGTAAACCCGCTCGCACCGGCGGAAATCAAAAAACCACCACACGGCCTGCAGGTATTCCGCCTCACAGGCTCCCCATCACAGGCTCCCCATCACATCCGCCAAGACCAGCCAAAATCACATCCCGTTGAATGCTCGGCACACGCTCGCGGTTTGCTCTCGCGGTGGACACCCGACGATGTGCTCAACAAAAAATTCTGCGCCACGGCCCTTAGCTGGCGCCAAACTTTCAGCCTAAAAGCGTGGCGCAGTCTTTTCGCCTTCTGCTACGACTCGCAGCGTTAAGTATCGGTTGTTTTTACGCCCTAGTCCGCCGCGCTGGATTTCAGACTCGCGGTTGAACAAGACTCCGGCAGCTGGTCTTTCGGTCTACCCATGATCATTTGGATTGGTTGTGCCGTGTTTTTCTTGGGCTTGATACTGGCAGTGATTGCCGGCATTGCTGCGTTTGTATTTTTGTCGCGAGCGCCTGGTGGACCTCGCCCATCACGCGGTCAGCGCGTTCTTGGGATTTCCTGCCTGCTCTTCATTGTGCTGCTGGTGGGTTTTTTCGTGATGCAGTTGATCCCCTAAAAAAACCTGCCGATGCACCAATAGGCGCACGGCTGCCCCAGTCCCGCGCGGCGCCATACCAGAGCTGCCTCACTGGGGGCTGCCCGCCATTGGCGCGCATTGGCCTCATTCGCCCGCCATGGCAGCAAGGGGCTGCAATGCTCGCGCCAAGCGTTTCCCCGCTGCTCTTTTTGCCTTTAGCGAAACACCGCCGACCAGCTGCTACGAGTTCTCGATGCGCTGCACCCAGGCAAGGTAGTCTGCGCCGCCACCCGCGAGGATCTCTGCGCGACGCTGTTGCCAAACCGGCAACAGACCGAGCACCTTGAGTGGTTTGACCGCAGCCTTTGCAAACGGACTCTGATGGGGCTCAATGCGAAACAGCTCGGCAAATGGTGCCGCCAATTCGCTGTAGACATGCGAGCCAATCGCCGCGTCGGCGCAGATGCCCGCTGCAAGTGCCAGCTTGGCCGGTGCCCAACGCGGTTCCTCTAGCGACATGGCGAGCAACCATTCGAGAATCGCGCGCTGACCGTGGATCCGGTCCTTTGGCATCGAGCCGATTTGCGCGATTACCAACGCGGCGACCTGCGCTAGCCCAATCGAATAACGCTCCCACCACAGGTCGTTGCCAAACGGTGGTTGCTGGATCGGTGGTATGCCAAGGATCGTCGCCAGTTCGGCGAGCAGCGGCTGCAGCACCAGCGCATTCTTCTCCGCACCACTCTCGGCCATGACGTGGCCGATGCGCTGCCGCTTATTGCAGTCATAGACCCACAGGTCGATGCGACGTTTTTGATCTTCGATGGAGACTTTGCCGCTCACCAGCAATATCTGCTGCCGATCAGCTGCTGACATGAGGTCCACCAACCGTTCCTCGGCCCACGGCACCGCCGACACAACAAAGCCACCGCTCCCGGCAACCGGCATGACCACACTTCCGCACAGCGGTGAGAGCAACCACAACTTTTCGGCGAGGAACAACGGGACCGAGCGCGACAGGCGACCCGCCTCTTCAGCGCGCGCCTGATCTTGCGGGCCAGCGGACAACGGCACTGACAGGGCAGCGAACAACACGCGGCGCGCGCCGCTGGCTTTCTTGGGCAACATCCACTCCGGTTCGCCGATCGCGGCAAACCACAGCGGCCGGTCGAGGCGATACAGAGTGATCCTGGATGATGCGCTAGGATCCGTCTCCTCAGCAGGCGCCGCCATGCGCGTGAACACCTGGTCAAAGCGTGCCACCTGCGCGTCGAGCATCCGCGGGAAGCGCACGCGCAACTCGTGCAGCATTTGCTCACCGAGCACCGGCTGTTTTGTTGCCGCGAAGTGCTCCAGCAGCAGCACGCCGATGTTGGGATGATGTCGTTCGATGCGGTAGCGCGGCAGCACCATTTCCGCGATCAGGTCTTGCCGCTTGACGCGCAGCAGATCGCCCGCCGCCATGGTCAGCGCGTCCGAATCGTCGCCAGCAATCTCAAACACCGCGCGCAACTCGGCGATGCCCTCGTCGATGCGCTGCTGCTCGAATGCGCGCCTTGCACGCCACAGCCGGGCGCGCCAGGATTTCGGCAGGTTGCACGCCGTGTCGAGTGACGCGCTAAAGCCCGCGTCGCCGACTCGCTCGCTCTCCCATTGCAGCCAACCGTGTAACGCGTCGGGATAATTGGCGTCGATTTGCAATGCATCCCAAAGCAGTGCCAGGCCTGCCGAGCGTTGGCCCGCCTTTTCACGCAGCAATGCGAGCCCGACCAATGCCGCCAATGACTGCGGCCTCTTCTGCTGCAATTCCTGCAACGTCCTCGCCGAGTCATCCAAGTCACCGATCTCACGCTGCACCGCGGCGAGCACTGCGAGGCTGCGCTCAATGTCTGGATCCACCGCAGCGAGGCGCAATGCTGCCGGCAGCACTTCCACTGCCAAGCCATCGCGCAAGCATTGCAACACCAGGGCGGCCAGCCGCTGCGGATCGCGCGCCGTGCCCTCCACCATTTTGGGCAGCACTTCCTTGCGCCATTGCTCGCGCGGCAACTGAATCGCCCGGCCAAATGAGTCCAGCACGGTCACGGTCGGCGCCGCATCCTTGCCTGCTGCGACCGTTTGACCGGCAGCCTCGGGCGCGGCCGGAAACACCGGCTGCACCGCAGGATTGGGAGCGGAGCTTAGGGCTGATAGGTCGTCAGGTTTCTTAAAGCGGAACAAAGCCATGTTGATTGGCAGTTGACAGTAGCCTCAACGTGATGGACCGGCCACTGAACGTCGAATCACTGCGGCTGCAATTCCCAGCTCTACTTCGCCAACACGCGGGCCAACGCGCGGTGTTTTTTGATGGCCCGGCTGGCAGTCAAGTGCCGCAGCGGGTCGCCGATGCGGTGAGCGACTATTTGCTGTTTCACAACGGCAACCACGGCGGCCCGTTTGCGACCTCGCTGGAGACCGATGCCTTGTGCAATGACGCACGCGCTGCCTTTGCAGACTTCGTCGGCGGCGCTGAACACGAGATCGTGTTTGGCCCAAACATGACCACGCTGACGTTTCACCTGTCGCGTGCGCTCGCAAAGACCTGGCGGCAGGGCGATGAAATCCTGGTGACGGATAGCGACCACGATGCCAACGTCATGCCATGGGTGCTTGCCGCACGCGATGCCGGTGTCACGGTACACCGCATCGCCGTCAATGCTGACACCACGCTCGACCTCGCCGATTTCGAACGCAAACTGTCGACGCGCACCCGGCTGGTAGCCGTCGGCGCGGCCTCTAACCTATCCGGCACGATTCATCCGATCGCGCAGATCGCAGCGCGCGCGCGGCAATGCGGGGCGCTCACCTTCGTCGATGCCGTGCATTACGCGCCGCACGCAAGAGTCGACGTGCAGGCACTGGGCTGCGACTTCTTGGTCTGTTCGGCCTACAAGTTTTACGGACCTCACCTTGGCGTGCTCTGGGGCAAGGGCGCACTACTTGAGCAACTCGACGCATACAAAGTTCGCACCTCGCCAAGCGAAGGACCTGAGAAATGGCAGACGGGAACGGCCAACTTCGAGGCGATCGCGGGCGGCCTCGCGGCGATTGGTTACCTAGCTGATATCGGCCGCGAACTCGGTCTTGCGACCAGGGATCGGCGGCAACTTCTCGACGCAGCGTTCGCCGCCACCTTTGCGCACGAACAAACTCTGTGCGCACGCTTACTGGCGGGGCTAACAGCGATCGACTCTGTGCGCGTGATCGGCCTCCCCGTGATAGACCGGCAAAAGCAACGCTGCTCGACCGTCTCGTTCGTGCACCGCGAACTGAGTCCTCGTGACATCTGCCTTGGGCTTGCCGCGCGAGGCGTATTTTGCTGGGCTGGCAACAACTATGCGCTCGCCCTCAGTCGCGCACTCGGACTCGAACCGCTTGGCGTGCTGCGCGTCGGCATGCTGAACTACAACACAGCAGGCGAAGTGGACTACTTCCTCGCGTCCCTTGGTGAAGTGCTGGTGAAGTGAGCTATTGCCTCCTGCGAGGCAGACCATAGATTCTTTGGCTAGCCCCTACTTCTCACTTACTACAGCTGGATTCTTTTATGAGCCTACTTCGCATTGCTGCGCTGGCAGCATTCCTGTCCTTCACCCCATCACTGAAAGCGCAGATTCAGGTTTTCGGCGGCCCCGATCCAGACCGGAGGGGTTCATCCGTCTTCCTGTTTAGCGACGCGATGACCGTCGGCGCGGCGATCTCCTACAGCGGCCCCGTGTGGAAGGATGACTACAACCAGATGCTCGACAAGCTGCGCGACAAGAACCTGCGCCTTGGCAAGAACTGGTGGACATCGCTTGACACCAGCATTGCGATGGAGATCGGCGGCAAGCGACTCGAAGCTGGCGCCTACTTCTTAGGGCTGCATTGCGACAAGGATGGCAACTTCCACTTGATGGTCTTCGGCGCATCCGAAGCGATGAAGCAGGGCCTGATGCCGTTCGCCGCCGATGACTGGAAGGGCGGTGTCATGATCCCGCTTGCACTCCACAAGGACAGCCTCAAAGAACCTGCGAAGACGATGGTCCTTGCAATCGAGGTCGACAAACAGAACCCGAGCAACGGCACGTTCTCTATGCACTGGGGCCCCCACGGGCTAGACGCGGCCGTCAAGTTCGTGTTGCCGGAAGCAAAGAAAGAAGCAAAGAAAGAAGCGAAGAAGGGCTAAGCCGCTAGCCAATCGGCAGGCACGCGGCAGCAGATCGGCTGGCACGCGGCAGCAGATCGGCTGCCTTTACGCCTTTGCTGCGAGTTACGGGGCTGCCTCCGCACTCGCAGCGTGCAGCACCAACCTGCAAAACCCGCCCGCAAGGTGCAGCACCCGATTGCCCGCGCGCCAATCGCTCGGTGTTGCTCCGCATCGCAAACATCTTGCAGTTGCGCGTCGCCGCGTTGTCGGGAGCGTTCAAAAATGCGATCGATGAGTGGCCCACTCAGGGTCGAAGTCAGAACTTCGATTTAGTGCTTAGCTTGGAGCAAAGATCCATGGCCGTCACAGGAGCGTTGGCAAGCTGAATGCAGCGCCCGCCTGCTAGACTCAAAAGCATCATGCTGCGTCAAGTCTTTGAGTATTTGGTCCTACCACCCGGCTCCGTTTTAGTCTTGCTGTTGATTGGCGTGCTGCTGCGTTCGCCATTCCCAAGACTTGCCCGCGTATTGTTCGTGACGGCTTGCTTGTGGCTATGGCTCGCCTCGACACCAATCTTTGCGGGCTGGCTGCTCGGCACCCTGCAGAATGACCTGCCGCTGCCATCTACCGGCACATTGCCCACCGCCGACGCCATCGTCGTGCTCGGCGCCGAAGCCGACTGCGATGGCCGCGAATACGACGGCGCGGTAATCGGCCAAGTAACGATGCAGCGGGTGCGCTACGCAGCCGCGCTAAATAAGCGCACGCAATTGCCGGTTCTGGTCAGCGGCGGCAAGCCAAACGTAGCGACCCCATCGCTCGCCGCGCTGATGCGAAAAACACTGCAGGAAGAGTTCACGGTCCCGGTGCGGTGGGTCGAGGAACAGTCGGCCAACACATCTGAAAACGCCCAGTTCTCAGCAGACTTGCTAACGAAGGACAACAAGCAGACCGTATTTCTGGTCACCAGTGCCTGGCACGAACCGCGCGCCAAGGCCAGCTTTGAGCGATTCGGCATCCACGTGATCCCAGCCCCCACTGCGTTCCGCGATGCGCCTTACCAGGGCCTGCAGAGCCTGATTCCGCAGTGGAGCGCTCTGAAGGATACCAGCTGGGCACTCCATGAGATCTGCGGCCTCTCCTACTACCGACTGCGGCACGGCACATAGCAGACCGGCCGTCGCCGAATGTGCGGACCTGCGCCCCGCGCACCTTCGCTGGGTGGATGATCAACGCATCATGACTCACCGTGTGCGGCGCTTCGCATAGCTGGCTGCGGCGAAAGACTCGGCGCCCAACTGCCGCGCACCGCGCCATTCTTTTGCCACTGATACGCAAACGGCGCGGTGCCGCTCGCCGTCACCGAGAACGAGGCGCTGCTGCCTACGCACGCGGCGGAACCAACCGGCTGCGACGAAACCGGGGGCGCACCGGCAGCGCGCGCAGGAAGTAACGCATGATTTCGCGCTTAGGGCTTGACCTCAGGATGCCGATGCATACTTATGCGCTGCCAACGCATACTTATGCAAGCTCGCCAAAACGCCCAAGACAACCGTGAGTCGCGCCGCCAGCGAATCCTCTCGCTGCTCACGCAGCAACGCGTAAAAAACCAAGCCGAGCTACAAGAGCTGCTCACGGAGGACGACCTCGAGGTCAATCAAGCGACGCTGTCGCGCGACCTGCGCGATCTCGGCGTAGTGAAGGGCAAGGCCGGCTACGAGCTACCCAGCACAGCGACTCTGGCCCCGACCTCGGCAGGGTCGAGCCTTTGGCACGCGGTGCAGACGTGGTTGCGCTCCGCAACCGCGGCGCAAAATCTTGTCGTGCTAAAGACCCCGGCTGGCGGCGCACAAGCACTTGGCGTTGCGCTCGATCGCGCCGCCGAGCAGCAGGAGGAGTGGGCATCGGTCGTCGGCACGATTGCTGGCGACGACACACTCTTGATGGTCTGCACCGACGCAGCAAGGGCCCGCGCACTACAAAAACGTCTGCTGCAGATGCGCGCCATGCATCGCGAGGTCGCAACTTCGTGAGTCTAAAGCGCACCATGAAGCAGGTCGCCATCATCGGAGCGTCTGGCTACACGGGGCGCGAACTGCTCCGCTTGTTGGCCTCGCACCAAAGTATGCGGGCTACTGAAATCATGACCGCGCGTAGCGGCACAAAGCCCGAGCCACCACAGTTCCCTGGTGACCCGGTCATCGCGCCGCTCGATCTTGCGCAGCTTTCGCATTGCGATGGCGCATTTCTCTGCACGCCACATGGTGCTGCGAGCGAAGTAGCCAAGGTTGCACTCGCAAGCGGCTGCAAGGTCGTAGACCTGTCAGCCGATTTCCGCCTTCGTTCGGCAACGACCTACCACACGACCTACGGCGCGCCTCACCCCGCCCCAGAGCTGCTCGCAAAAGCCGTCTATGGCCTCACGGAGCTCGCGCGCGACAAAATCCGCGACGCGCAACTGGTCGCCAACCCAGGCTGCTATCCAACCTCGATTTTGCTGCCGCTCCTACCGCTACTTCAGCAGCAGCTGCTCGACGAACATGCACCGATCATCGCCGATAGCAAGAGCGGCACATCGGGCGCAGGCAAGACGCCGAGCGAACGCACCCACTTCGGCAATGTGCACGAGAACTTCTGCGCCTATGGGGTAGGCACGCACCGCCACCTCCCCGAGATTCACCAGGAAGCCGGCACCGATCGCATCGTCTTCGTGCCACATCTACTGCCGCTGTTTCGCGGCATGCTCAGCACGATCTACGCAACACCGCGATTGGGCATCACCGCCGATGCCGCGCGCAGTTGCCTGCAAGAACACTACGAAAACGAGCGGTTCGTAAAAGTCTACGCCACAGGTCAACCCGAACTGCGACTCGTGCAGAACAACAACCAGTGCCATATCGCGGTGGCTGCGTGCGGCAACCAGCTCGTGATCACTTCGGTGATCGACAACCTGCAAAAGGGTGCCTCAGGTCAAGCGCTACAGAACATGAACCTGATGCTCGGGCTCGCCGAGGAAGAAGGCCTGTCGTGAGAATCCTGCTCAAGATCGGCGGCGCACAAATCGAACAGGCGTTACCGCGCGCAGAACTCTGCCAGGCCATCGCCATCGCACACAGCGCAGGCCATGAGCTCATCCTTGTGCACGGCGGCGGCAATCAAATCCGCAAGCTCAATAGGGCGCTCGGCATCGAGGACCGTTACCACGAAGGTCTACGCATCACCGACAGCATGACCGCAGAGGTTGCACTTATGGTGCTTGGCGGGCAGGTCAACCGGACGCTGGTTTGCGCGCTGCAACACGCCGGCGTTGCAGCCGCCGGCATCTCGGGCGCCGACGGCGCCACGTTTTCTGCGCATAAGCTGGTGAAGCCCGGGGTCGACCTTGGGTTTGTCGGGGCAGTCGGCACGGTCAACCCAAAGCTCGTGCAATCGCTCCTATCAGCTGGCTTCGTGCCGGTGATCGCAACCGTGGCCCCAGGCGCAAACGCAGACGGCAGCGAACCGTTTTACAATCTCAATGCCGACCACGCGGCAGGTCCGCTGTGCAACGCGTTTCAATGTGACGCGTTGTTATTTTTGACCGACGTGCCTGGCGTCCTCGGCGCGGATCGGCAGACCATCGCGCTGCTGACTCCGGATGACTGCGCGCAGCTGGTGCAGACTGGCGTCGCCGCTGGCGGCATGTTGCCCAAACTCGAAGCCGCGCTCCTCGCACTAAAAGACAATCCGCGCGCGCTCATCAAGATCGCACCGGCCGGCTCACCCAACGCGGTCCTTTCAGCACTGCAAAAACACGTCGGCACGACGTTCAGAAACTAACAACCAGATGGAGTCCTCTCGTGGATGAAGGCCTGATGAAAACGTATGCGCGCACCGACGAAGTATTCGTCGACGGCCGCGGCGCAGTGCTGATCGACAACCTGGGGCGAGAGTACCTCGACTTCCTCGCCGGCATCGCAGTCAGCGCACTCGGGCACGGGCACCCAGAACTTGCTGCCAACCTGCGCGATCAAGTTGGCAAATTCGTGCACCTGAGCAACCTGTTTCGGCACCCTTACACCGAACAAGTCGCTTTGCGCATGTGCCGACTGAGCGGCATGGCGGCAGCGTTCTTCACCAACTCGGGCACCGAGGCAATGGAGTGCGCGCTGAAACTCGCGCGCAAAGCGATGTACAAGCGCGGCACACCGCAGCGTTCGTCCTTCGTTGGACTCACCGCCGGATTTCATGGCCGCTCGCTAGGCGCCCTCTCGCTAACGCACAATGAGAAATATCGGAAGCCGTTCGGCCCGCTGCAGGATGTGACGTGGATCGAGCCCGAGGACTTCGATGCGCTGGAGCAGGTGCTGACAAAAAAACAGCCTGCCGCGTTGGTGATTGAACCGATCCAAGGCGAAGGCGGGATCCGCGAACTCAGCCACGATTATCTGCGGGCGGCGCGCGAACTGTGCACCAAGACCGGCACCATGCTGGTGCACGACGAGATTCAGTCAGGCTGCGGCCGCACCGGCATCTTTCTTGCGGCGCAGCACGCCGGGGTCACGCCGGACGTGGTCACCCTTGCAAAGCCAATCGCCGCAGGCTTGCCGATGGGCGCGTGCCTCGCCAACGCGGCCTATGCCGAGACCTTCGACAAGGGCGATCACGGCTCGACCTTCGCCGGCGGGCCACTTGTCTGCCGTGCGGCAATCGTGTTCCTCGACGAGGTCGATCGGGGCCTGCTCAACAATGTGCAAGTGCGCGGCCAGCAGCTGCGTGCGGGCCTCGAAGCACTCGCGCGCGAGTTTCCGATCGTGCGCGAAGTGCGAGGCCGCGGCCTGATGCTCGGCCTGCGACTCCACCACTCGGCAGCGGAATTTCAGAAGGCGCTCTACAAAAACTTTGTGATCACCAACTGCACCGCTGGCGACGTGATCCGAATCGTGCCGCCGTTCGTAATCACCGAAGCGCAGGTCAACGAAGGCCTGTCTCGGATGCGCGAGGTGCTCGTCACCATGCCGCAAGAAACTGCCACCAAAGACCGCAAGGAAATCCACTCGTGAGCAAAAGCCTCGACCTCGTCCGGCTCTCCAACAAGGACCTGCTCTGCACCTCAGCATTGCCGCTTGCGGACATCGAGCAGATTTATGCGACTGCCACGCTGCTGAAGAACGGGCGCACCGAGCACACCGCGATCCTGCAGCACAAGCGGCTGGCAATGATCTTCGAGAAGGACTCGTTGCGCACTCGCTTCACCTTTGACATCGGCATGCAGGACCTCGGCGGTAGCGCGGTGTTTATGGACCATCGCGATGCCCGCATCGGCTCGCGCGAATCCGTCAAAGACATCGCAAAAAACCTCGAACGCTGGGTGCACGGCATCGTCGTGCGCACCTACAAGCACAAAGCGCTCGAAGAACTTGCCCAGCAGGCGCGCATCCCCGTCATCAACGGACTCTCCGACTTCGTCCACCCGTGCCAAGGTCTGACCGATTTTTTCACGCTGACGGAGAAGTGGGGCACGGTGCGCGGCAAGACGCTCTGCTACGTAGGCGATGGCAACAACACTTGTCACTCGCTGATCCACACTGCCGCCAAACTCGGCGCCAACATTCGCATCTGCTCACCCGAAGGCTACGAGCCCAACTCGCGCGTCGTCAGCGGCGCAATGCGAGTTGCGCTCGAGAGCGGCTCTGAGATCCAAATCCTGAACAACCCCGATCAGGCTTCTGAAGGTGCCGACGCGATCTACACCGACGTCTGGGCTTCGATGGGACAAGAAGACGAGATCGAGGAGCGCAACGGCATCTTCGCCGCGTATCAAGTCGACGCGGACATGATGCGCCGCGCCAACAAAAATGCGTTGTTCATGCATTGCCTCCCGGCGCACCGGGGCTGGGAAGTGACGCAAGAGGTCTTGGATGGCCCACAAAGCATCGTCTACGACATTGCGGAGAATCGATTGCACGTGCAGAAGGCCATCCTCGCATTGTTGATGCACTAAAAGTCCGGCGATGGAAAGCGCCACTAGCGATCGACCTGCCGGGCCGCCTCGCAGTTGGCTCCGCCGCTGCCAGCAGCCCCGATGGGACCCCCGTCCGGCTTGAGCGCGCGCAGCGGCAAACTTCCATCGGCGATCCACCGCCGCCAAAGCCATCCGCGCCTGCCGCTATACCAAAACGAGTTGCGATGGTGCTGAGCCGCCAGAGGCTTGGCCATGACGCATGCAGCATTGCGGCAAATAACGGCACTCAACGACACGAACGCGGTTTTCTGATCTGCGCCACGAATCCCTGCTACGATCTTGACGTTCAGCTCGCGCATAAGTATGCCATGGCTCTGCATAGTTATGCACGGCGCACAAATCGCGCAACGATCCGCCGGCACACCTCATCATGACCAAATCCAAGAAGAAGATCGTCCTCGCCTACTCCGGCGGTCTCGACACCTCGATCATCATCCCGTGGCTCAAAGAGAACTACGATTGCGAGGTCCATGGCTATTGCGGCGACATCGGCCAAGGTGATGACGAGCTGCACGGTCTCGAGCAGAAAGCACTAAAAAGCGGCGCTGCGTCGTGCAAGGTCGAAGACTTGCGAAGGGAGTGGCTGACCGACTACGTGTGGCCATGCCTGCGAGCGATGACGGTCTACGAGGGACGCTACCTGCTCGGCACGAGCATGGCACGACCGATCCTCGCCAAGGGCCAGGTCGAATATGCACAAGCGATCGGCGCAACTGCTGTCGCACACGGCTGCACTGGCAAGGGCAATGACCAGGTGCGCTTCGAGCTTGCCTACCAAGCACTAGGTCCCGATCTCGAGGTCATCGCGCCGTGGCGCAACTGGGATATTCGCAGTCGCGAGGACGCGCTCGACTATGCCGACCAACGCGGCATCAAGGTCACCGCATCGCGCCAGAAGATTTATTCGCGCGACAAAAACCTCTGGCACATCAGCCACGAAGGCGGCGCTCTCGAATCGCCCGGCAACGCGCCACCCGACGATGTCTGGATGCTGACGGTCGATCCACGCATGGCGCCAAACGAGCCACTCGAATTGACGCTCGGCTTTGCGCAGGGCGTGCCAATCGCCTTGAACGGCGAAGCCCTCCCACCGGAGCAGTTGCTCGCCAAACTCAACGAGCTTGGCGGCAAGCACGGCGTTGGCCGCGTCGACATCTGCGAAAATCGGCTCGTCGGCATGAAGTCGCGCGGCGTATATGAAACTCCAGGCGGCACGATCGTATTTGAGGCCGCACGCACCCTGCGGGCATTGACGATGGAGCGCGACACGCTGCGCCTGTGCGAGAAGTTGATGCCCGACTACTCGGACCTCGTCTACACCGGCCGCTGGTTCCACCCGGCGCGAGTCGCGATGGACGCACTGTTTCGCACCGCGACGCAGTTCGTCACCGGCGAGGTGCGCGTGCGACTCTACAAGGGCACTGCAACCGCGCTGGCCTGCAAGAGCAAGCACAGCCTGTTCTCCGAGGACCTCGCCACGTTTGGCCAGAGTGTCGCGTTTGATCACAAAGACAGCTATGGCTTCGTCAAGCTGTACGGCCTGCCAGGAGCAGTAGCTGCGCGCGTCCAGGGCAATCGCTCGTGAGCGAAGCTGGCAAAATGTGGGGCGGCCGGTTCCAAGGTGAACTGGATCCGTTCTTCGCGCAGTTTCAAAAAAGTCTGACCGTTGACTACGCGCTGGCGTTTGCCGATCTCGAAGTCAACCGCGCCTGGAGCAGCGCGCTTTCGAGGGCCTCGGTGCTCACGCCAGCGGACGTTCAAGCAATCCACCTAGCCATCGACGACCTAAAGGCTCAGTGGCAGCAGCACGGGGTCCCGTTTGATGATCCGGCGGAAGACGTGCACAGCCTCGTCGAACGCGAACTCGCGGTGCGCTGCGGCGACCTAGCCAAGCGCGTGCACACTGGCCGCTCCCGCAACGATCAAGTGGCGACGGACCTGCGGTTGTTCCTAAAAGAACTCGGCGCCGAGTTGCTTGCAGCACTGCGCTCCATCACCACCGCGCTGGTCGAAAAGGCCGAGCGCCACTTCGCAGCGCCCATTCCTGGCTATACACATCTGCAGCGCGCGCAGCCGATCACCATCGGCCACTGGGCATTGGCGCACGCCGAGTCGCTTCGCCGCGACCGCGGCCGAGTGCAGGACGCGCTCGCCCGCCTCGACAGCTGCCCGCTCGGCAGCGGCGCACTCGCTGGCACACCGGTAAAAGTTGATCGCCTGGCACTGGCAAAGGCACTCGGCTTTGCCAGTGCGACGCACAACAGCCTCGATGCAACGGCGAGCCGCGACCACTGCTGCGAACTGGCGTTCGCGGCGGCGATGACGATGACCAACCTGTCGCGCCTGGCAGAAGACTGCATCATCTTTGCGTCCGCGGAAGTTCGCTTTGGTCGCTTCGGCGACCGCGTCTCGACGGGTTCCAGCCTGATGCCACAAAAGCGCAATCCAGACGCGATGGAACTCGTTCGCGGCAACACCGGGCTCGTGCACGGCGCGCTGGTGGCGCTCCTGTCCATGCTCAAAGGCCTGCCGCTCGCCTACAACCGCGACCTGCAGGAAGACAAGGCAGCGCTATTGCCGGCGCTGCGCCGCACGATCGACTGCCTGCGCGTGGCAGCAATCGCACTCAACGATTTTGAGTTCGACACCGTGCGTTGCGCCGCCGAGGCCGAACGCGGCTACCTAAACGCGACCGATCTCGCAGACTTGCTGGTGGCCGCCGGCGTTTCGTTCCGCGACGCACATGAACTGGTCGGCCGCGCGGTGAATCGCGCCATTGAAATTGGCTGTGAGCTGCAGGCATTGCCGCCTGCCGAGCAGAAAAAGCTTTTCCCGCAATTGCAGATCGATCTCCGGCAGCCGCTCAGTGCTGCCGCAGTGCTTTCGCGCCGCGACGTGCTCGGCGGCACCGCACCACAGCGAGTGCGCGATGAAGTCACACGCTGGCAACGAGAGCTAGAAAACTGGGCCTGTAATAAGGAGACCTCCCGATGAACGAGAAGATCACCATCCGTCCCGCCGTCGTGGCTGACGCCAAACCGATCATGACGCTGGTAAACGAGCTGGCGGTGAAGCAAGTCATGCTGCCGCGCTCACCCGCGTCCGTGATCGAGAACATCCGTGACTTTGTCGTCGCAGAAATCGACGGCAAGTTTGCTGGCTGCGGTGCACTCGCCGTGACCTGGACCGACATCGCCGAAATCCGCTCACTCGCGGTGGAACCTGCGCTGCAAAAGCACGGCATCGGCAAAAAAATCGTCGATGCGCTGGTGATCGACGCGCACCGGCTCGGCATCCCGCGCCTGTTCGCCTTCACCTACGTGCAGGCGTTTTTTGAGAAGATGGGCTTTGGCACCTGTGCGCACGACGACCTGCCGCACAAGGTCTTCAACGATTGCATGCACTGCCCGAAGTTTCAGGCCTGCGATGAAATCGCCATGGAGCGCGTGCTCGATCCAGTTGCCTCGCCGACCAAGTTGTTTGGCAAGCCGCAGCGTGCCATACCGATGCCGACACGCAAGACCGTCGAAGCCAAATCGCCGGGTTGAGCGCAGCACCCGCGGGCATTGGCAAACAGCCAGCGGCTGTCGGTCGCACCACATGAAATGCTCCCCTGAGCGCTGGCCTAGGCGATAAAGCCAGCGGCTGTCAATCAACGTAGTAGACTGTGCGCCTCCTGAGGCCGCGATCCAAACAAGCTCATGCGCAAAACTTCACTGCTAGCTCTGGCCTTGTCATTGCCGCCGCTCACCGCGCAATGGGCACCGACTGCCGGCCAATGGGGCAAGTCCCAGCCAAGCGACCTGCGCGTGATGACCTACAACGTGCGCGACACGTTGTGCTCAACCAACACCAAGAACTCGGCGACCAACAACTGGGCGGCGCTGGCGCGCATCGTTGCACTACTACAACCCGATGTGCTGATCCTGCAGGAGTGCGGCGACAACAGTGGCAACGGCAGCGGCAACAATGCGGACACGGTCGCACAGCTGACCACAACGATTGGCATGTGGCTGCACGGCGGCACCGACACGTTTCGCAACAACGCGACGATCACCTCGTATGTGCAGGCATTCGCCCCCGGCTACGACCTGCCGCAGATTTTCGTCAGCACGATCAGTGACGGCTTCAACCGCAACGTGATCCTCAGCCGCTTCCCGTTCCTCGACCTCAATGGCGATGGTCGCGCAACAATGAGCGATATTCCGACCATCACAGCAGACCTGTGGTCGATCGGCGGCAACGGCGGCATCCGTGGTTTTATGACCGCCGAAATCGATCTGCCGAACGCGACCTATGCCGGCAACATCGTCGTCGGCAACTCGCACCTCAAAGCTGGCGGCACAACCAGTGACCACACGCAGCGCGTCACCGCCGCGCAAAACATTGCTTACTACACCCAGTATTTCTGGAATGGTGCTGGCGGCACCGTAGCTGACCCGCGCGGACGCATCGCCGACAGCCCCGCCGCAAGTTCGGTGCTCGATAACAACACTTCATTCGTCACCGGTGGTGACTGGAACGAAGACCCGAACGGCAATGGCGGCGTGCTCGGGCCGGTGGAATGGATCACGCGCGCGCAGGTAGCAGACAGCGCGAATGGCACCGATGGGCCTGATCGCAACGGTACGGACATGACCTATGGCGATGCCCGCGATCCGTTCACCGGTAGTGCAGTCACCTATCCCAACGGCTCGTTCCGCGACGACTTCATCACCGCGCAAGACAGCATCGCCAGCGTGCGTCGTGCATTCCTATTTGCCAGCAACACAATCACGCCTGCCACGGCGATGCCGACTAGCTTGCTCGGATTCGCGCCAGGTGCAGCACTTGCCTCGGGCACGTGCTCAGACCACCTGCCCGTGATCCTCGACTTCATCTTGCCGGCGCCGATTGCCTGCAACGCAGCCGGCACCGACCTTGGCTTTGCCAAGCTCGCTAGCAACAACCGCTATCCTCGCTTTGGCGCTTGCGGATCCTTGGCCAACGGCGGCCATGGCGCACTGCAGCTCGCCGACTGTCCGCCAAACTCATTCGTCTTTGCAGGGCTCTCGGGTAGCCGCTCCATCCTGAACCTTTATGGCGCCACAATCGTCCCAGCAGCACCGGCCTTGATCGGCCCGTTTCTTTTGGATGCAAACGGCACATTTTCACTGCCGGTCCCTGGCGGCGGTGCCGCGCTCTACATGCAATGGGCGCTGCTCGATCCGGCGGCGAGCTTTGGCCTCGGCTTTAGTAACGCGCTAAGGCTCAACTTCACGCCTTGAACCTACGGCCTCGTCTGCGCCACTTTTTTGCTGGCGGCCACCATGCATGCCGAGGAGGCGAGGGTGACCCAGCACGAACAAAGCAGGGCGCGCGCAGCAGTGCTAGTCCCAGTGCTAGTGCTAGTCCCAGTGCCAGTGCTAGTCCCAGTGCCAGTCCCAGTGCCAGTCCCAGTCCCAGTGCCAGTGCCAGTGGCCTCAACCAACGAGCAGGCGACCCCGCAAAGGGCGATGCAGCCTCGGTCAACCTCGCTGCGGGCAGGCCTCTGCATCGCGGCCCCAGCGATTTGTCTTTGCCTCGTTCCGGTCTTTTCGTGGAGCGGTTATCCGCATTGCTCGCTTGCGCGGGACGCCTTGTGCGCGAATATCCCTAGCTCGGCAACCTCCTCTCATGCCAAGCCTCCGTATTCTCGCGCACTCTTTTGCGTTGTTTGTCGCTGGCACATTGTCCGCGCAAACACCACCCGGCAGCGCACCGCCAGCCGACGTAGCGGTGCTCGACGCAATCCCCGCCACGAATGGCCCAGCCGATATTCGCTGGCGCGCTGGCAAGGACGCACTCGCAAAGGGCGAAGGTGCTGCCGCGGTGCCGCACCTGCTCGCGGCCCTTGAGTTCCATCCTGATGCACCAGCCGTGCTGCTGGATTTGTGGCTCGCGCTCGATGATCCAGGTGCAAAGGCCCTCTGGCTTGAACGCTTCGTGCGCGCGGCTTCGGATGCGCAAGGTCGGCTCAAACTCGATGAAAGTCAACGCAAGCTGCTTGGCAAAGTAGACCTTCGATCGCAACAAAAGCTCGCCGAGGCGCGCGCGCTCGCCGCAACTGAGTTGCTGCGAATCGGTGAACGGCTAAAGCCCACCGGAAAAGATGCCATAGGCAACGGTGCGCTCGCGCGTTGGCTCTGCGAAGCGTTCCTCGATCTCGCCAGCGATGCGCCGGCACTGTTGCGACAACATGGGCGGCAGTTCACCGCCATCCTGCAACGGCACGCCGCCGCCGATTGGCTGACGATTGCAGCCGCGCTCGCCGAGGTTGCGCAAAAGGGCATCGTCCCGCAGCCAAAAGACGCCGCACCAGCGCTCGCCACGCAGGCAACTGCACGGCCAACTCCCGAGCTAGCGCAGCGTGCGGCGCGACTCCTGCAAGGGCTTATTCGGCAATCGGGTTTTGGCAAAGACCTGCAAGGCGGGCCGGCACCCGACCTGAGTAAATACGCCGCCACTGCCGCCGCTGCGGCGAACGCTGCAGGCACCGTCCTTGCCGCACCCAAGGTTTGGTCGATCGACGAACTCAAAGCGCTCACTGTGGCGCAGAGCGACGAGTTCACTCTTGCCCATCGCTTGTGGCAAAACCCTGGCGTGGCGCTCAGCACGACCGGCAAGTATCGCGTCGAAACAATCTGCGGAAGAGAAACACTGCTCGGGGTTGCCGCGACCGCCGAACTGCACCACGCACGCCTCGTCGCACACTTTGGCAAAGATCCATTTGAGGGCCGGATAGGCACCATCCGCATCGTGCCCGATGTGAACGATCTGGAGATCGAAGGTTCGCCGTTCTGGTGGGCTGAAGGATTTCAAGGTGGCGATCGCACCGTGCTGCGCTTTGCCTGGGGCGGCCTAGCAAGTCTTGGCCACGGTCTCACGCACGAACTCACCCACCGATTCGACGGCGTGCTGCATCCATTCGTCGGCGCTTGGTATGCCGAAGGTCACGCGACATGGACCGCGGGTCACTACGCAAAGACCAGCGACACGCAGTTCGTCGAAGACCACCTCAACTCCCATACCTGCGCCCACGTCTATGCCTTGGGCTACGGCAACCGCGAAAAGTTCGAGTCCCTGCTGCTGGGCAAGCTTGCTGACTACCGCGACAACTATCCTGCTGGCTACAGCCTCTACTCATTTCTGCGCGGCTATCCGCCAAAGCAAACCCCGCGGTATCGCGCGGCCCTGCGGCGATTTGAAATGAACGCGCGCGGCGGCGGCAAAGATCCGCTCGCGTACTTCACTTCGACGTTCTGTGATGGAAAAGATGGCAGGCCCGCCAACTTCGACGAGTTCTTCGAGGAGTGGCAAAAGTATCTGTCTGGCTGCTATCAGTTTCTCGATGAACGCACTCGTGGCAAGGAAAACCAGTGGGTCGCCTCGTATGGCCCACTTGGCGAAGGCGAGCCCTCGCCGCTCGTGCTGGATGAACCCACGTGGTCATGGTCGCGCAATCGCGCGGAGCCATTTTTTGGTCAAGGTCACGCCGCCGAAGCTGGCGAGGTACTCGCAGCATCCGGCATGCCCGTGCCCGCCGCGCTCGCCTACTTGGCGTCGCTGCAGTGCGAAGGAATCTCCAGTAATGCAGTGTTTGCAGCCGCAGACCTTCTGCAGTCGATCGGCTGCGCCGGTGCCGCGAGTGCCGTGCGACAACTGGGCCGCAACCGCTTTCCGATGCAGGCACATGACCTGGTGCCAACCCCGCTATTGCCGCAGCTGCCACGCACCAAGGCATACCTCGATTTGCTGGCGCAGACTGCGACAGGATTGGCGCAAGGCAATTGCAAAGTAGCCGCCGGGGCGTTGTTCGCCGAGCACGAGCGCATTGCCACCCGCCTTTGCCTGCTGGAAAGCACTACTACCGAAGTGCCATTGGCGCCGGTGCCGGTGCCGCGCACGCTGGCGAGCTATGGCTGGGTCGAAGATGCCCTGACCGGATTCGACGACAAGCGCGTGCCGGGTTGTTGGTATGCCACTCCCGAAGGCGATCTGCACGTTGGCCGCGAAAAGCCGAAAGAGACGACTGGCACGCTCGATCGCGCTGCCCACGTTAGCGACTGCTTTGCGCGCTCTTCGGACTGGGTTGCTGCCGGCGATTACGTGGTGAAGATGCGCGTGCACTTCACCACCTCCTATGTAAGCGGCGCAATCGTGCTTGGCCATTGGCGCCGTGACCGCGATCTACGGCTCTCATTCGCCGCTGGCGATTACATGTATGCCATTGGTCGCAGTGAGAAGAACGAGCAGTTCCAAAGCGTATACTTAGGCTTTGCCGGTTTGTGGGAGCGCGACGGCCAGCTGCCAGGTACCGCACCTAGCCAATCAATAGCCTTGAAGGCACCCGCGTCGTTCGAGCTGGAACTGTGCGTGCGCGGACCATTGGTGCTGGTCAAGGTCGATGGCGAGGTAGTGTTTCGCTACACGATGCCCGACGGTTCTCCGATTGAAGGCAGCGTTGGCTTTGCGATGCATCAGGGAGCGATCCGCGTGCAACAACCAACAGTGGGGCGGCTCGACATCGCGCAACGCGGGCAAGCAATCTCAGCCGTCGAAGCAATCGGCCTCGACCTCGCACGCCCGACAACGGTAAGCCGCGACGACCTTGTGCACCTTCGCGTGAAGGGCATCCCTACCTGCCCGGTCGGCACGCTGGTGTTGTGGGTGCCGCAGAAAAATCCCGACGACGAAGCCGTCGAGGATATCGGCCGCTATCTACCTGAGTTGGCCAAGCTCCTGCGTGACACGGTGCAGTTCCCGCAGGCTTGGCAGCTCGCGGTGCCAGCGGGCACAACTGCTGCCGAACTCCAGTTGATGGCTTTGGAACTTGGCGAATACCGAACCGCGCCGCTCCCGGTGATCGAGCACCGTGTCGGCGCGCCACTCACCGGTGCCCCCTCCGTCCTGTTCATCGACGCGACCGGAATCCTGCGGGCCATTGCGGAGATCGGCGAACCAACGCTCTACAGCAGCGTCCAACGATGGGCGCGCATGTTTCGAGCCCGCTAGTAGCGAGAGCGCAGGGAACGCTTCCTCGCGGGGGTTGCCATCACTGATCGCCACCAGATCCGCGCCGCAATAACTTTCGCTCGCAACAATCGCGCAGATCGGCAATCCAATCCGCCTTACTCCTGTGGGCAGCTTTGCCAGCGACCTGTCGATGGAGGTGTTCCGCGGGTTATTACCAAGCGCCGGCAATTCGTTCAGCAGACGCTTGGTCGTGCCGCTCTTGCCACGATGAACCAGCGATCAATGGCAGCGCAGCGCGCGGTCGCTATCGTGCGCCGTCGATGGTCCAAACGACTCCGTCCCCGATCCAGGTCGTCCTGCCGCAGGGCTTCCGCGCCAGCGCGGTCCACTGCGGCTTACGAAAGCAACAGGACCACGCCGACCTCGGCCTGCTGATCGCTGGCGAAGCGCAGAAAGCGGTAGCGGTCTTCACCCAAAATCGCCTGTGCGGCGCGCACGTCCATGTCTGCCGCGAGCATCTGCAACAAAGCGCTGGCTTGGTGCGCGCGATTTTGGTGAACGCACGCAACGCCAACTGCGCCACCGGGCAGCAAGGCATTGCCGATGCACGGGCCGTCTGTGCGCAATTGGCGCAGCGCATCGGTTGTCCGCCCGAACAAGTGTTGATGTGCAGCACCGGCCCGATTGGGGCGCCACTGCCGAAAGAGAAGATCCTCGCCAAGCTCGATTGGCTCGTCGAACACCAGAGCGAACATGCTGGCGGTGAGTTTGCGCGCGCGATCATGACGACGGACACGTTCCCAAAAGCTCAGACGCGCACGTTTGCGGCGAATGACCGAATCGCGCGCGTGACGGGTTTTGCCAAGGGAGCTGGCATGATCCATCCCAACATGGCGACGATGCTCGCCTTCACGCTGGTTGATGCCTGTCCAGAAGGCGACCTGCAGATGCTGCTGCGCCGCTCCGCCGATCGCAGCTACCACCGCGTCACGATCGACGGCGACACTTCGCCCAACGACACGCTCGTTTTGTGGGCTGGCGGCGCAACCTGCGCGACAGCACCGTTCGAGCAAGCGGTGACAGAAGCTGGCCAAGAACTCGCACGCAGCATCGCCCGCGACGGCGAAGGCGCAACGCGATTTTTGACCATCGAAGTGCGCGGCGCTATGGATGAAGCCGAGGCAAACTTGGTTGGTCGCACGATCGCAACGAGCCCGCTGGTGAAAACCGCAGTCGCCGGTCGCGATCCCAACTGGGGCCGCATCCTGTCCGCCGCCGGCCGCTGCGGCGTGCCGTTCGACGCAGAGTTGGTGCGCGTCTGGGTCGGTCCCGCTGAGGTCTATAGCCATGGCGTGCCGCATCCGGAACGGGAAGGCGAAGCACACCAGCACCTCATGCAAAACACCGACATCGTGCTCGGTATCGATCTGCAGCGCGGCATCGCACAAGCAGACATCTGGAGCTGCGACTTGACGAAGGACTACATCCAGATCAACGCCGACTACCGATCGTAGTCCTGCGATCCCTCGGCAAGCCACAGCATCACCCTAGCACCGCCGGGCA
This sequence comes from Planctomycetota bacterium, assembly GCA_014192625.1. Taxonomy (GTDB): domain Bacteria; phylum Planctomycetota; class UBA1135; order UBA1135; family UBA2386; genus BJHM01. Next base: position 5,094 of record BJHM01000002.1, on the reverse strand, counting down.
ATCACTTCGGCGTGCGGCGGGCCTGATAGATGCGCGGCGGGGCAATGCCCTTCTCCTCCCACCAAACGCGGTGGTCGCACGCATCCAAAGGCAAGTTGCTGACATAGCCAATCGCAGCATCGGGCACGCTGTCGCAGTATGGCAGGTAAGGCTTCACGTCGAGAATCGGCGTGCCATCAAGAATGTCGTGGTCACCAACCAGCAGCACGCGCTTCGTCACCGCGAGCAAACGCAGACACGACAAGCCAATCGGGTTGGGCCGGCTAGGCGAACGCGTGGCAAAGATCCCGCGCTTCTGAGTGTCGCGCGGCGGCACGATTTGCGATTTCCAACCGCGCGTGTGCTGACAATAAAACAACACCCAGATGTGCGAGAAGCCTGTCAGATCCTTCAGTCCATTCTGAAAACCCTGCGCCAAATGGATCTCGCCTTTACCAGCCAAACTATCGCGGGGCTGCCGCGGCGCTTCATGGTGCACCACATGCGGCGAGCGCATCACACCGATTGGCCGGAGCAGATATGGCTCCTGTTCGGCGCGTGGCGGCACACTCATCCCGGCTTCTTAACTTTCGGGATCTTGATCTTTCTGCCAGCCTTCAACCGCTTCGCATCGGCTTCGCTGAAGCCATTGGCTCTCAGGATCTCGGTGAACTTTGCGCCTGAGCCGAGATACTTCTTGGCTAGATCGATCAACGTCTGATTCTGCTGCAACGTGACCTCGAAAAAACCGGGATCCACCGGCGGCGGCAGCAGCGGCAGTTCCTTTGGCGGCGGTTTGTCGGTTTCTTTCTCAGCCTGCTTCGAACCCGGTCCCACCGGGTTAGGTTCGGGCTCCACGAGCTGCACTTCCTGAAAGTTTTTCGGCGGCAACAACGTCACGCCGAGACTGCGCAACGACGCTGCAAACGAACGGTGCCCAGCGCCAAGCTCGAGCACGAGCTCGCCATCGCCTAGTTCTTTGATTACAGGCGATGGTGCGCATGCCGTTGCAAGGGCCAGCAAAAGCACCGCCGATGTCGAGAAGATCCGCCTCCGCATGGCGACGGATCATCGGCCACAAGCGCCATTGCGGCAACGGCGAAGCTTGCGTGGCCCTGCCAGATCGCGGAGAACTCCGCCCCGTGCTGAGTCTCCGCGCCATGTTCTTTACGCTGCTGCCAAAGGTGTTGCTGTCACGCACCACCGGCATGCTTGTTAGCCTGCCGCTCCCGACCCCACTGCGCGCGCCGTTTTATCGCTGGTTTGCGCGCCGTTATGGCGCCGAACTTGCCGATCTAAACGACCCGCTCAGTAGCTTCCGCAGCCTGCAAGCCTTCTTTCAGCGGGCGCTAAACTCAGGCGCACGGCCAATCGCCACAACGCCGCTCGTCTGGCCGTGCGATGGCCGCATCGTCACGAGTGGCCCAATCGGCGGCGACCGCATCCCGCAAATCAAAGGCAACGACTACTCGGTAGCAGACCTCGTCGGCGATGCCAATCTGGCGAAGGCACTCGCAGGCGGCAGTCAGGCCACGATTTACCTGGCGCCCGGCGACTACCACCGCGTCCACATTCCGTTTGCAGCAAACATCGAGCACGTGCGCGCGATCCGGGGCACGCTGTTCCCTGTCAATCCAAAAGCCGTGGCCTGCATCGACCGCCTGTTCGTCCGCAACTCGCGCCATGTGTTTCGCTGCCGACTTGCTGACGGCCGCCTCGCGGTGGTGGCGATGGTCGGCGCGTTCAATGTCGGCGACACCAGGGTCAGCGTGCAACCTGGCCAAACCCTGATTGCTGGCGGCGAACTCGGCCGATTTGGCTTTGGTTCAACGGCCGTGGTGATCCTTGGCAAAGGCATAACGGAGTTCCCCGCGGTGGCGCCACAAACGCGCGTGCGAATGGGCGGCGCCGTGCCGAACTAACTGGCGGGCTACTTTAGCTCCGCCAGCAAATGGCCAAACCGACCAGCGATGGTTAGAGACCTGCGGTCCGCAACGCCATCCGCGCTTCGTCACCAGCGCGACCGCGATTCTTACCGGCCAGGTGCTGCAGCAATTCTTGGCCGAAGCGACGCTCCGGGCCAACGGTCTCTGCAAAGTAGGTGGCGAGCCGCAGCAATTGATCTGGCTCTAGCGAGGTCTCTTTCTTCAAGCGCTCGAACAGCGCAAAACCATCGCGGAGGATCTGCGCGAAGAATCCCATCGCCGCATTGCCTGGCGCAGCACCTTCGACCGGGCCGCGCAGGCTGTCTTGCAGGTAACGCGCCAACGCCAACTGAAAGCGGCCTTCGTTGTCGAGCAGGTTTGCAGTAGCGAGCTTGGCGAGCAAGTGGAGCGCTTCTGGGTAGCGCTTGGTGCGGCGCCAGCGAACGGCCTTGTCGAGGAAGAACGGCAACAGCTTCTGCCCGCCGAGCGCGAGCGCGATGTCGCAGAAGAAATCGCCGGCGATCGAATGCGCGTGCATCAACTTGATCGAACGCTCCGCGATGGCACGCACCGATTTTGCCGGCATCGCGGGAGCATGCTTCACGATCAGCAGTGCCAGTCGGCGGCCTTCGGCGGGAACTTTGCAAGTCTGCAGGAGCCGCAGCAAAGGCTCGATGGCGAGCGGATTGGCACCGAGCACATCCTCGGCCGCAGCACGGAAGCGGGCGTCTTCGTGATCGCGCAACTTGAGCGCGAGCTTGATGATTTCGGGCATCGGCGAAGTGCGGAGAACGCGCATCGCAAAAAGCCGCTGCTCAGGATGACGCGCCGCCAACAGCCGCTTCATCACTGGCGCGAGCCCGTCCGGCCAATCCGTCTGTAACGACAGCAGATCGCGGATCGCATCGTGCGCTTGCTTTTGCTCAACATCCTCAAGCTGTGTGAGTAACGACTTCACTTGCGCAGCGGTGAGCTTCTGACCCGCCATGCCGCGCCACGCGGCCGCACGCACGGAAGCAGATGCCCCTTCTCCGGAAAACTTCTCGAGCAGCGCGCGAGCACCCGTTGGATCAATCTTGGCCGCAACCTCAAGCGCCGCCACCACGCAAACATCCGGCAACGGCTGTTCGAGTGCATGCGCGATCGCTTCATGCAATACCTTTTGCAGAGGAGCTGTAAGCCGACCGGCCCCCTCGACGATCATCCTTGCCGCGACCAAACAGTTTTCTGGCGTAAGCAACGACTGCACAAACGGCTTGATCGAATCCTTGGAGGGAGAACGCGCCAACACTTGCAACAAGCGCAGGCGTCGTTCTGGCTGCGCTTCAACGAAGGCATCGGATACGGGCGCATGTGCCGCGTGCCCTACTTCATTGAGCAAATGCAAAGCTTGATCCGCTAATGAATCGTGTTCACACAGGGCCCGCACCACAATCCGCAGTGCCTCTTGTGTGCCAAAACGACCCAGCGCCTCGATCACGTAACGGCCCAAAACATTGGACCGGCCCAACGCATTAGAAAGCGCACGGATTACCGTTGGATCTTTGACGCGCAGTTCGCCAAGAATCTGCGCAGCAGCGATTTGCAACTCAGGTCGGCCAGCATCGAGGATGCCGACGATCTCTTTTACGGTGTCATTCATACGCGAAATGTCTTTGGGGTTTCTCCACCAAGAGCGGCCAACATCATCGCAGAGCCACGGGGGCCTGCCAAGGATGCATCCGTCATAGTCAAAAGCACATTTGCCACTACCTTTCCTCCGCAAACCATTACTGCAGAAAGGACTAGACCAAACAACAAGGACTTCCAGCCCCAGCAATTAATATGCGCCCCCCCGCCCGCCCATGACATTGGCACTTGCTTGCAACTGTCGCAAAATTGCCGCTGGCTGCCAAAGCCCATCGCCTAGAGTCCGCGCCCCTCTGTCCCCAGAAAACGCACCCTTAGGCCCCAATTTGCGGCTCCTATTCGTCACTCCTTTCTTGCCAGACGTGCAAGCTGCCCATGGTGGCGGGATGTATGTCGGCGCCCTTTGCCGGGCACTCGCAACGCACGCAGAGCTTGGGCTGGCAGCACTTTTGCATAAGGATGAGGATTCGCATCTGCAACGCGAACGACTGCCGTTCCAATGGCTCACGACGACGCGGTTACCGCAACGGCCACGCGGGCTTGCCATGCGCCGCCACCAAATCGGGATGCTCTGGCGGTGGGGCGTTTGCGGTATGCCCCTTGTCGCTGCCAAGCATCTGACGACTGAGTTCCATGGCGTGCTCGACCGCGCCGTCGCCGAGTTTCAGCCTGACGCGGTGCTGATCGAACTGGCGCAGATGGCGCAATACCTGCCGCACTTTAGCACGCTGCCGACCGTGCTCACGGATCACGAGGCCGGGATGCCTGCCAACGCGCGCACCCAGCTAGGGGCCATTGCCGACCGCCGCGATGCGCGGCTTTGGCGGCGTTACGTGCATCGCTATTACCCACAAGCGTCGCTGCTCCAGGCGGTCACCACCGAGGACGCCCAGTTGCTCAGCACCCAACTTGGGTTGCCAGTCGCCACCCGCCACGCGGTGATCGACATTCCGCGCCGCCCCGTTTCGCCGCACACTGCCCCACAGCGCGCCTTGTTTTTGGGGGACTACAGTCACTTCCCCAACCGGGAGGCCGCTGCAATACTCACTCGCGAAGTGCTGCCGCTGCTGCGCGCGCAAGTGCCGACTGTCGAACTGTGGTTTGCCGGTCCCAACGCGGATCGCTTGCAGGGCATCGGCAATGTCGAGGGCGTGCACGTTGTTGGCTACGTAGCAAGCCTCACCGCTCTGTTCGGCCAAGTGCGAGTGATGCTTGGCCCGGCCTTCTCAGGCAGCGGCTTCCGCGTGAAGTGCCTGACCGCGCTCGCCCATGGCCTGCCGGTGATCACCAACACGCTTGGCGCGCGCGGCTGCTCGGCCCCGTCACCGGCATGCACCATTGAAGACGATATGAAGTCGCTTGCGGGTGCGACGCTGCGCTTGTTGCAAGACCCGCAATCTGCGTCACAAGCTGGCAGCTTGGGCTATGCCTGGGCGCAACAAAAGCTAGTTGCCGAAACAGTCGCCGCAGAACAGATCGAACGGATCCGCACATTGATCGCACGCGGACCACGCAACAAAAGCTAGTTGCCGAAACAGTCGCCGCAGAACAGATCGAACGG
>BJHM01000001.1:321769-366226 GCA_014192625.1 Planctomycetota bacterium | reverse complement strand
GCGACATCGCCGTTCTGGGCGCCAGCCGTCCACCGCAGCATGTTGCCATGGTTGCCTTGCAGCCAAACACCGCGACTGCGCACATCACTAAAGGTGTTGGTTACGACGGTCCGGTCGACAAAGAACAACCCCGCATCCGTCTCAGTAGGCTCCAGGCCGTGGAAGGTCTTGCTCTGGCCCGCGCGCACACCAATGGTTTTGTCGGCATCGTGCGCAAAGTTCCACTGCGTCCACGCATCCTTCACTATTGAGCTGGTAGCGGTCAGCTCAACACGCAAGGCGTAGAGCAAATCGCGGTTGAAGATGTAGCCAGTAAACCCAGGGCGGACGCGGCGAACCAAGAAGTTACTGACCGCTTGGTCCGGCGACAAGTCACTGCCAAACGCATCCAGGTACTGAAACTGTGCGTACGTCACGAACACCATCTTGAACTCATCGCCGTTATCAATCGTGAGGCCAGCGCCAGGCTTGTAGCTCACATTGCTCTGCTGTGGCGTTGCCGGCGCGGCGCCTGGCTCACTCTGCCCGACGATCGCAGCGCACAAAAAGACTCCGGCGCACAGCGGTGACACAACAACACGAGGCAGGGGATTTAACATTACAGATAAAATTTTCTAACTCGGCGAGGCCGCAAATTGCAGCCAAAGAATACTAAAGTCATCGTCAAAGGGCTTGCCATCCTGAACGTCGCGCGCCCACTGAATCACGGCATCGAGATCGCCAGTGCGGCCCGACGGCGACTCGAGATAATCGGCAAACTCCTCGTATTCCATGCGGCTGCCATTTGACTTCAAAAGTTCGTAGGTCCCGTCGCTAAACACAAACAGGCGGCTGCCAGGTGGCACTGCCTGCGTCTCCTCCGGAAACTCCATCCCGGGGATAAGCCCGATGATCGGTCCCTTGGTACTCAAACTCTGGCTCTTACCTTTATCGGCGATGAGGATCGACGGATTGTGGCCGGCGCTGCCGTAGGTGATCTGGCAGGTGCTGCGCTCAAACACGCCATACCAAATGGTGAAATACATGTCGTTCTGCGCGTCCATCGGGAACGCCTCATTGAGCGCGCCAAGCACCTGGCACGGCCGTCGAAAATCGGTGGCGGGCAGGCTCTGCGAACGGATCACGTTCATGGCCGAAATCGACAACAACGCAGCGCCGACGCCGTGGCCGCACACATCGAGCAAGTAGACCGCGAGATGGTCTTTATCAATCCAGTGGTAGCCAAACGCGTCGCCGCCCAGAGAAGTTGACGGCAAGAACCGCCAGTCGGAGGTCACCACGCCTGTCTTCAACTTTACCGGCAGGAGTGAGGTCACGTAATCGGCGGCCTCGGCAAGCTCGGCCGCAAGATGCCGCTGACTGTCGGCCAACGCTGCAAAAGTCTTGCGCTCCTGATCACGCAGTTGCTTCTTCTCCAGACACGCGCCGATGCGCGCACGCAGCAACGTCGGGTTGAATGGTTTCGGCAGGTAGTCTTCAGCGCCGGCTTCGATGCAACGCACCACGCTGCTGAGTTCATCGAGCGCGCTGATCATGATGACCGGGATGTGCTGCAACGCCGCGTCGGCCTTCATCTGCGTGAGCACCCCGTAGCCGTCGATGCCGGGCATCAAGATGTCGAGCAACACGAGGTCAAACGCAGTTGCGCGGACTAACGCGAGCGCTTCCTCGCCATCCTTCGCCAACCCAACCGTGTGACCCTGCCGCAACAAACGCTGCGCCAGCATGTCACGGTTTAGCTCATTGTCATCGACCACGAGCAGATGGCCTAGCTGCGCAACTTCGCCGTCGTCAACTAGGTCCGAGGATGCCGCGGTGAGCTCCATAGCCGGCGCGATGTGCCCACCGGCGTTAGATACTGCGGCGTTAGATACAGCGGCGCCCGTTAGGCGCGTCTGAATCACCGCCAACATATTGCGCGCAGCAAGCTGGATCTTTTGCAAGTCAGGCACGAAGCCTGGCTGCAACGAGACCGCTTCCTCCTCGAGCATTTCGCTATAGCCAAGGATCTGGTTGATCGGCGTGCGAAGGTCATGGCGCAGATGCGAGAACGGATCGGCGTTCGGCTCGGGGGATTGTGGCGTGCCCATAGGATTTACGCTGGCGGGTGGCCGGTGCGCACGAGCTGGACTTGCATTTTTTCCAGTAGCCGAAGGATTTCGACCGGCTTGGTGTCGTAGTCATCGCACCCAGCTGCGATGCACTTCTCACGGTCGCCAGACATCGCATGCGCCGTGAGGCCAATGATCGGGATGTTCTGCGTGGTGGGATCGGCCTTCAGGATCCGCGTCGCTTCCCAACCGTCCACCACTGGCAAGCTCATGTCCATCAGCACGAGAGCGGGTGCCTCGCTGCGCGCCTTAGCAATCCCTTCGCCGCCATCGACCGCGATCACCACCTCATAGCCTTTGCGCGCAAGCCTTCGCGACAGCATGTCGCGGTTCATTTCATTGTCTTCTACGAGCAGGATCTTTGGCATGGTGTTCGACAATGTCAGGTTCAGGAGGGGCTTTTGACCATCGAGCGGATCTGTGCAAGCAGAGCACCCCGATCGAGGGTGCCCTTGCGCAGGATATCGGTGACTTGGCCGTTCAGGCGCAGGTGGTCACTTGGCGACAACGTCTTTGCCGTCACCACGATCACCGGAATGTTTTCGGCGCCGGGATTTTTACGCAGCGCCTCAACGAACTGAAAGCCGTCCATCTCCGGCATCATCAAGTCGAGCATGATCAGTGCTGGACGGCGTTTCGCTACCAGGAGCAAGGCCTCTTTGCCGTTGCCGGCAATCTCAACCTGCCACCCATCTTTCACAAGGGTGCGCTGCAGCATTTCGGCACTGGCAGGATCATCTTCCACAACCAGCACGTAGCTGGCTGAGTGTGCACCTGCCACGCGCAATAGCAGGTGATCGAGCCGCGACCAATCGATTGGCTTTTGCAGGCAATCCGTAGCCCCCATCGCAAAGCCGAGTTCCCGATTCTCCATCATCGTCACCATGATGACCGGGATCGTAGCAAGCTCAGGATCGGCCTTCAGTGCTGCCAACACAGCCCAACCGTCCATGCCCGGCATCATCACATCGAGCGTGATCACGTCCGGCCTGATCCGACGCGCGGTATCGATTCCCTCTTTGCCACTGAGCGCAGTTTCCACCTGGAAGCCCTCGCGGACGAGGTAGCGCGTGAGCAGGTCCAAGGCTTCCGCATCATCGTCGATCAGCAGCACCTTTGCGCGGCCGGCAACTGCCGGCCCGACTTCGGGCTTGCGCATTGAAGCGACATCCACCGGCGGTGCCTCATCACCGATGACCACGTTGCGCGGCAGCGAGATCGTGAACGTACTCCCCTTGCCAACCTCACTCTGAACAGTGATGTCGCCGCCCATCATCTGACAGAACTTGCGGCTGATGGCGAGTCCAAGGCCGGTTCCGCCGTACTTGCGGGTGGTTGAATTGTCCGCCTGCGAAAAACTCTGGAAGAGCTTGCCTAGCTGCTCCTGCGTCATCCCGATGCCCGAGTCGCGGACCGCGATGGCGATGCGCTCAGGTGACGACCCCACATCCACGGTGACGACGATGCGGAGGATCCCATTATCAGTAAACTTGCTCGCATTGCTCAGCAGGTTGAACAAAGTCTGCCGGAACTTCGTCAGGTCGGCTTTCATTGTGCCGATTTCGCGCGCGCACTCGATGACCAGCTGGTTGCCGTTCTTATCGATCAGCGGCCGCACGGTCGCAACAACTTCCTCCAGCGTCTCCGCGAGATCAAACTTCTCCAGGTAAAGGGTCATCTTGCCAGCCTCGATCTTCGACAGGTCGAGAATGTCATTGATCAGCGCGAGGAGGTGCTTCCCCGCCCTCTGGATCTTCTGCAGGTCGGGCACGAAGTCGGCTGGCTCGAGGTCCTCCGACTCCTCGATCAACATCTCGCTGTAACCGATGATCGCGTTCATCGGCGTGCGCAGCTCGTGACTCATGTTGGCGAGGAACGCACTCTTCGTCCGGTTGGCCTGCTCGGCCTCGACCATCGCCCCTTCAGAAATTTTGTGCGCTGACTCCGCTTTTTGACGACTGATCTCGGCGGCGACCAGCGCGCGCGACAATCGACCAGCAAACCACCACGACGCGCCGAGCACCACGGCGACGACGAGCGAAAGCAGTCCAAGCACGCCCCAGATCAGATAGAAACTCATCCGGTTGAGATCCGAGGTGAACGTAGCGGCAACAATCGTGAAGCCCCACGGATCGAACCGTCTCTGGGAGACGCGGTAATCGCGCCCGCCATGTTCATGGCCCCGCTTGGCCTCGTAATCCGCCATCAATTCTTTGAACAACGGGCTTGCCACATGCCCCGAGAGAAACAGCTCCTTGCCATTCGCATCCAACAGCGCGACGAAGCCATTTTCGAGGATCCGCATATCACGGATGCTCCTGCCAAGCTGCTGCAGCGTCTCGATTTTGTAGCCCGCGTAGTAGACGCCAATCGTCTTACCGGCTGCAGACCGAATTGGCTCATAGACCGTGAAGTAGGCCGCCCCGAGGATGTCGACGACCCCGGCGAAAATTTTGCCCTTCTGCACCGAAGCAATTGCCTTGCCGCGGGCATCGAGCACCGTGCCGATCGCGCGCGAGCCATCTGGCTTCAAGACATTGGTGGAGACGCGCACGAAGTCATCGCCATCCGCGACAAACAAAGTGGCAGTGCCGCCCATGCGCTGCACCACGCCATCAACCAGCTGAAAGCGATTGGCCATGGACTCACTGCCAAACCGCAGGTCTGACACTTCACGATCGCCCACCTTGAGCTTCTTCGGCCCGAGTTCTGGTGGACCAAGATGCTCTGCCTCGCTCTTCAAAACGTGCGCCGACGCGAGCGTCAGATCGTGGTAGATCGAGTCCGCGCTAAGCAGCTGATTCGTGACGCTTTCAAAAACGCGCTCTACGCTATCCGAACCAAACTGCTCAATCGTGCTCCGCAGCCGAATGAAGCTGATGCTGCCCGCCATGAACAGCAACGCGCTAACAACGGCGAACCAAAGCAACATTCGCCGCCGGATTGGCCGCGCGATTGCCATTGCGTCGATCGGGCCGTCAGACATAGGTCCTCTGCAACATCTCGGCGACCGCGAAGTCCAACTGCTCACGCCGCCGGACTTGCTCGAAGCGCGACAGCAGGTCCTCCTGTCGAACGCGGGCACGCTCGGCACCTTGCAAGTCATGCAACACCTCACCGCGGTGCATCATGATGATGCGGTCGCCAAGATTGACTGCTTGTTGCATCGAATGTGTGACCATCAACGTGGTGAGTTTATCACGGCGAATGAGCTCATCTGTGAGCCGGATTACCTGATCGGCGCTCTTTGGATCAAGTGCCGCCGTGTGCTCGTCGAGCAGCAACAACTCGGGCCGCAGCCACGAGGCCATCAACAGCGTCAACGCCTGCCGCTGCCCGCCTGACAAGCTGCCGATCGCATTGTCGAGCCGGTCCTCAAGACCCATGTTGAGGCCGCGCACGCGATCGCAGAACTCGGCTCGCGTCGTTGCACTTAGCGCGATTCCGAGGCCGCGCGGCTTGCCGCGCAGCACAGCAAGCGCGAGGTTTTCGGCAATAGTCATGCTGGGCGCGGTGCCGCTAAACGGGTTTTGAAACACTCGCCCAATCAGGCTGGCGCGCCGATGCTCCTGCCACTTCGTGATGTCATTGCAAGCAAGCCTGATCGAGCCACTGTCGACTAGGAACGTGCCGGCGACGGCGTTGAGCAACGTCGATTTACCCGAACCGTTGGTGCCAATAATGATCAGGAACGAGCCCCTCTGCAACGTGAGCGTGACACCCTGCAAGGCACGCACCTCGTTCTGCGTGCCGGGATGAAACGTCTTGTGAACCTCGCGGATCTCGAGCATGTCAGCGCACCTCCGAAACAGCCGTCACAAGCCGCCGCCGGCTCATCCGCAAAAACTTTGGCGCAACAAGCGCGACAAACACAAACACCGCAGTGATCAACTTGAGATCGTTGGGGTCAAGACCCCAGCGCAGCGCGATCGCAACCAGCAAGCGGAACAGCACCGACCCCATCGCAGCGCCAACGATCAACAAGCCGAAGCTCGCCTGCCCGACCAACGCTTCACCAATGATCACGCTCGCGAGTCCCCACACCACCATGCCGATGCCCATCTGCACATCGGCAAAGCCCTGATACTGCGCCAGCAAAGAACCGCTGAGCGCGATCAGTCCGTTGGACAGCGCGAGGCCAAATGTGATGATCGCCTTGGTGCTCACGCCGAGCGAGCGGATCATCTGCGGGTTGTCGCCAGTCGCTCGCATCGCAGTGCCGAGGTTGGTGCGGAAAAACAGGAAGAGGGCGAGGCCTACGAGGCAGACCACCAGAAAGATTCCTGCGAGACCCGCGAGATCGCGGACGCTGACCTCCCACACCAAGATGTGCAGCTCGGTGGCACCGCCGCACAAGTTCGTCGCCATCGATTCTGCTTCGCTGAGCAACGTTCGCTGCGACATCAGCGGCACATTGCTCTTGCCCATCACGTGCAAGTTGACCGAGTAGAGCGCGGTCATCATCAAGATGCCGCTGAGCAGGCCGTTGATCGCAAAGCGGGTATGCAGGATGCCGGTCAGCGCGCCTGCGATAGCACCCGCAGCGAATCCGCAAAACGTAGCAAGTAACGGGTGAAACCCGTGCACCAGCATCGTCGCCGTCACTGCGGCACCGAGCGTGATCGAGCCGTCTGCGGTGATGTCGGGGAAGTTGAAGATGCGAAAGCTCAGGTAGACCCCGAACGCCAGGATGGCAAGGATCAACCCGATCGTCAGCGCGCCGAGCAGCAACATCATGACAGTTGTTCCTTCACGGTGACCACCGGCGCAAAAAAGCACGCGCCGCGCAACAGTTCAGTCTGGCCGATACCTTCATAGGGCCGGTCGTCCGACATCAGATGAAGCAGCGCTGTTGCGAGGCTGCCATCGAGCAACTGGGCCACGGTCTCCGGCAGGCGAATCGCGCCCAACGGCAGCGGGCGGTAAGGAAAACTGAGCGCGTGCAAATGCACCAGCAGGCTAGAGCCGATGCCCAAAGGCCGCACATGCGGCAACAAAACGGCCGAAGGCGCGCGCGATGCGATGCCGGTGATCAACACCGTGCTGCGCTCCATGCCACGCGCCGTGGTAAAGGTCATCCGCTCGCGCAAGGCGGGGAACAAAAACAGGGGGCTGCCCGCGAGCCGCGCCGGGGACTGCAGCAGCGTTGCCCCGACCAAGCTGCTCGCTTCTGCGAAAAGCGCAATCGCTGCGGTCTCAACTGTGCCGCTAGCAAACACGGCATCGAGCACTTCGCCGAGCCCGACAATGCCACCAGCCTCCGCAGCTTCGAAGCGGAACATCGTCGTAAAATCGCCAACTCCGACGATCGCCTGCAGCGCTTCGACCGAAGGCACCAGATCGGCTGTCGCCAAAACGAAGTCCGGCACCGAACTGCCGTCCGTAGGCATGGTCGCGGCAGCGCCGCCCAAGGCGAGAAACTCACCGAAGCGATCCGCACAGTCCTCAAAGTCATTGCCGAATGCGCCTATGCCGACCCCCCATGCACCGGCATCAAACAACATTCGCCTGCTATCACCTGACACCGATGCACCGTTGGCGACCCGGCGCGGGTCGCCCATCACCGTGACAACCATCGGGGCAGAAGCCGCGAGCGGATGCATGTGCAGATTTAGTCGTCCCTGCCGCACCACTAAAGCGGGCTGCTCGTGCGCGCCTTGCGAAGCAGGTTTTGCCGCCTTGCCAAGCATCGCGCTCAGGCCCGCCATCTGCAGGATCTTCGCCGCACTGGCACTTGCATTTGTGATCCGCAGCGAACCACGGATGCCCTGCAGTTGACGAAAAAACTTCACGACCACGCGAATGCCCGCCGAGCTGAGATAATCAACCAGGGCCATATCCAACTCGATGTGGTGATGGCCGCCGCGAACCTCATCTTCGATCGCAGTGAGGACGAACCCCGCCCACGAAGCGTCGAGCCGGCCGACCAGCCGCAGTTCGACAACCTCCTGCAATTGATGCCTGGTTATCTGCATTTCAGAGTGCCGAATCGAATCTCCACCAGCAGCGGCAAGATTGCTAGTGAGGGAGCTGGCCGAGCTACTTTGGACACGTTAGGGCGATTGCAAGGATAGGGCCACCGCACAGCAGGCAGGCCCATGGCCGCGATACTGCACAGCGATTTTTTTGGCTCCACAATCGACCAGCAATGATCCTCGCTCATCGAATCACTTCGTTCGCCCGGTCGAGCATGCTGGTCGGAAACGTGATCCCAAACTGCGCGGCCGCGCCATTGTTGATCACGATGCGGAGCTTGGTGACGGGTGCGAACGGCATTTGCGCGATCGGCTCGCCACGCAACACGCGCACCGCCATGCGCCCTGAAAGTTCGCCGTTGTCATGGAAGTCACGGGCAACCGTCATCAGAGCACCGAAACTGACATGGCCACTTGCAAAGCTGATCAGCGGCTTGCGCGATTGCTTCGCCGCCTGCGCGATTGCCGCAAAACTGGCGCCGCTAAGGTTGTCGGAAATCTGGCAGAAGGCATCGATATCCTGACTGCAGAGTGCCCGCGCAGCATCGGCAACCTCGCCAGTCGAACTGACGCCGACCGCTATCAGCGTGAGGCCCGCACTAAGCGCCACCTTCAAAAGATCATCCTTGTAGAAGACCGAGTTGACTTCGGCGGGCACGAACAGCGTGCCGATGCGCCGCAGATTGGGCATCAAAACGCGGAGGATATCGATCGCCTCCTGATGCGCCGCCGGTAGATACGAGCCCGTCACGAACGGCAGATGGTCTGCGTATGTTTTGCCAGCACCAGCAACCAGCGGGTCGGCCACCAGCGTAAAGACCAGCGGTGTGCCGCGCCCGCGCTGCAGACACATTTGCAGCGCGGGAGTCGTTGCACTGATCAACAGATCTGTGCCTGCCGAGGTTGCCGCATCGACAATGGTCGCGAGCGTGGCCATGTCGCCCTGCGCGCTGCGGTGACGCAGGTCAAAATCGCGCCCCATAACCATGCCCCCGCTCAAGAACCCCGCCATGAGACCGTCCCGCGCGAGGTCGACGTTTGGCGTGTCGACATATTCGATCAGATCCACTTGAAACTTCTTCCCGCTCGCAGGCTTGGCCACCTCGGTTGGTTGCGATTTGGGTTGCTGCTGCCGAGCGACTCTGCGGCCGTCTAATTCGATCACGACATCCGCTTGCTTCAACAACTCGTCAGACATCGTCCAGCCGCCCGGCAACGCGGCGAGCGCCTTCCGATTGATAACGAAGAGCTTCGGCATCCGGTTCTCGACCGGAATGGTCGCCGGGTCTTTGCCGTCGAGCACGTCGGCGGCGAGATTGCCAACCTGCATACCGATCTCGTGGTAGTTGGCACCGAGATCAAACAGGGATCCGCTTTGCGCCGTTGGTGGGATCACCGTGAAGACTGGGATTCGAGCCCGGCTCGCCGCTGTGATTACCAATTCAATCGCGGTGAGCACTGCGACGTCACTACCAACCCAAATCGCCTGAACGCCGCGAGTCGTCAACGCGGCTATGCCCTCGGCCACTTCATTGCTGCTGGTCACGTTGGCCTCCACCAGCTCGATGCTGAGGCTCGTACAAGCAGCGCGTGCCAACTTGACCGCCGCCTCTGAGTTCGCTTCGGTTGGGTTCCAAGCCACGCCCACCTTGCGCAATGCAGGATTCATCTGCCGCGCCAATAAGAAACAATCTAGCACCGGCGGCATCGAACCGTAGCCCGTCAGCCACTTCGGGTGATCCAGGGGATGCTCTTTGTCGATGCCAACGCCCGCATGAAACGGGTCGCTGACGGTGCCGAACACATGCTTCGTTTTTGTAGCAGCCTGATTGGCATTCGCGACCGTCTGCAGGGAGATCGTCGTCGCGGTGATCACTAGGTCTTTTTGTCCAGCCACAACTTCGCGGGCAATCGCGTTGGCCGTCGGCAAATCACCTTGCGCGTTGAACCGCTGCAACCGGATCCGCGCACCATCGACATAGCCGCGCGCGCCAAGTGCCTCGATCGTCCCTTGCACCGATTGATCGATCACCGACTGCGAAGTGTACTGGACCAACGCAACGCGAAGCGGCACATCACTTGCGCCCGGGCGCTCCCGCCCCGCCCAATCGGAATAGAGCAAGACGGCGGAGATCAGGAAGATCAGAGCAAAGCCAGGTAGGAGTTTACGGGCAGCGTTGAACATCATCGGCGGGCCTTTCCAGTCGAGAAAAAACCAACTCGCGATTGCAGCATTGGTTGCTCACAGGGCTCCGTGCGCGCCGCTTGAAACCGGACCAACAGGCTCAACATGCGATGATCCAGTCCACTTCAACGACGTTGCAGCCATCCAACCGCTGCCACGCGCAGCGCGCACTTGTCGAGCGGACGAAGTGAATGCCAAGCCCGCCGATCTGCCGCTGCTCGATCGGCAAGTCGAGGTCTGGTGCGGCAAGTGCGAGCGGATCAAAGGACGGGCCGGAATCAGTGATTGTTAGTCGCAACACCCCATCGCGCAAAACCAAAGCAACATCCACGACGGCGCTCGACGGCAGGCCGCTGTGATGGCAGACATTCAACAGTAACTCTTCCAGCGAGAGCCGCAGCAGGTTTTGTTGCTCATCGTCGATACCAAAGCCAGCAGCACAGAGCACTACCTGATCGAGCGCCTCGAACACTTCCTGCTCCGCAACCTTCACCTTGAGGTTGAAGGTGAAAACCATTTAGTCGTCCTCGTCGTCGCCACGATTTGCCTTGCGCGCCATCGCTTCGAAGTAAGCGTCGGCTTCGGCTTCGCTGGCGAACACCGAGGCCGAAGGCAGCGCCGCCGCGATCTCAAAGATCTTGGCAACGCCGGTCTGCATCGAGGCAATGGCAAACGAGGCCCCCCGCTCCTTGCACCAGCGTGTCAGCTTGATCACCGTGCGAATCCCCGCACTGCTAACGAAATCAACGCCGCCGAGGCTGAGGGTCAACGACTTCGGCGCCACAGCCTCGGCCTTGATAATCTGCTGATAAAGGGGCTCGCTGGACTGACCGTCGATGCGGCCCTGCAAATGATAAACAACCTTACCGAGGACGGCTTGACGCTTGATATCCAGCATCGCCAAAGACTAGCGGCCGAGGCGGCCAAAGCCACGCACGGCCAACAGTGTCGCAGCGCCACGCAGCGGCGAGCTGCGCACAAGGCGGCTACTTGTCGCCCTTTTCTCCACCGCCAGTCGGGGCCTTCTCGCCAGCGGCTTCGGCAGGGGCCTTGGCATCGGGGGTCCACGTGTTGTTAGCGCGCGCAGCATCGGGGAACACCTTGAAGGGGTCCAGTTCGACCTTCTTCAGCAGCTTGCCCTTGGCCAACGATTGCGTTACACGGTTGCTGCTGTGCCAGATCTGCACCGGCAGACGCAACTCCTCCTGCGAGTCATCGGCATACGTGATGCGCAGCACAATTGGCATCACCATGCGATCGAGATTGGTGATCACCACGCTACCTGAATTCGACTCGGTCGGCGCGCGCACCAAGTCGATCGCTTGATCCAGTTTTGCGGGCTCCAGAAACCAGCCGCGAAAGAACCACGCGAGATCTGCGCCTGCGGCATCCTCCATCGTGCGGAAAAAGTCCGCCGGCCGCGGCGATTTGAAGGCCCAGCGCCGGATGTAGGTGCGGAACGCATAATCGAATCGCTCAGGACCGAGAATGTGCTCTCGCAGCAGATAAAGGCCTGCGCCGGTCTTAAAATACTCCAGCGCACCAAGCGCCGCCTGCGACAACTGATCGGCCGGCGTGTCGATTGGCATACTACCGCCACCCATACCGCTGCTCGGGCGGCCAATCTTGCCGATCTTGCCGAACCAATCTTCATCCGAGTAGATGTTGATGAACGTGTTGAAGCCCTCGTCCATCCACGCATGACGACGCTCGTCGGTGTTGACGACCATTGGAAACCACGTGTGGCCAAACTCGTGCGACGTCACCCCGTAGAGGCCGCGCTCGTTGCCGCCAGCAGCGCAGAACACGATCATCGGATACTCCATCCCGCCTTCCACACCGGCCACGTTGGTCGCCATCGGGTATGGATATGCGAGCCACCGTTTGCTGTAGCCCGCGAGCGCCTTACGGATCATCTGCGTCGACTTCGACCAGACCTTGCTGCACTCAGCCGGATAAGCCGACTGGCACAAAGTCTCACCGAGCGCTGCTGCATCAAGGATGAAAGCGGGCGACGAAGCCCAGGCAAAGGTGCGCACCTTCTCGGCGTGAAACTTCCAGGTGAGCGGACCTGAGCCAGCGGGGCGGCTATCCTTGGTGCCGACCTCGTCCGTGGCGATGATCGCAACCGTCTCCTCGCTCTTCTTGGCCAGCTCAATGCGCTTTTGCTGCTCGACCGTGTAGACCTCGGCACCGTTCTGCAAGACGCCAGTCGCTACCACTATGTGCGCGCGCGGAGCGGTGATGCTGACGTCGTAGGTGCCGTAGTTGGTATAGAACTCAGCGCCACCGATGTATGGCAACGTGTTCCAACCGTGCACATCGTCGTAAACGGCAACCGCAGGGAACCACTGCGCGATCTCCCAAATGATTCCCTTTTTGGTATCCATCGTGCCGTAGCGGCGGAACACGTGCTGCGGCACCTCAAACTGCCAAGCACAGTCAAACTCCAGTACGCCTCCAGGTGCCAACTGATTCGGCAATTCGACGCGCATGAGCGTGTCATAGACCTGATATGCGAGCGGCTTACCGAGCGAACGAAGCTCACCAATTATTACGCCGTCCGAGTTGTCCGTGGCGCCGCCCATCAAACTTGAGCCCTCGGTCAATCCGCACAAGCTGTCCTTTCGCAAGGCATTTTGTTCAAGGTGAACCCAGATGTAATCAAGCGCGTCTGGCGAGTGGTTTACGTAGGTGACATGCTCGCTGCCCTTCACCAACCGCTGCTCCGGCACTAGCTCAACCGCAATCTTGTAATTAGCTTCCTGCTGCCAATAGTCTTGGCCTGGCGCCCCCGCCGCCGTACGCATCCGGTTGGGGGTCGGCAGTTCTAGCGCTTGGAAAATGGAATGGTCGGCGCTCGGCTCAACGGTGCGCGCCCATGTCTTGCGAGCTTGGGCGGGCAGTGCCGCAAGAATCCCAAATAATAAAAGAACGGGTGTGAAGAAGCATGTATTTGCCATTTTAGCTCTGACTGAAGATAGTCGCCGCCGGCTTGGCGAGCAGCAAAAAAGCACTGACTAGGTCCAGACTCCAAAGTGCTCGGACAAAATACCCCGCAAAAAGGGGGCTGCCAATCGAAGTTGCAGAACATGCGCAGCGGCATCATTTACCACAAATAACAAAGCCCGCAACGGTCTCCCGTTGCGGGCTTTGTTAGGATCCAGTTCGCTTCCAGCTGGGCGATTTCTGCGTCAGATTTAGCCTAGCAAAGTAGCGCCAAGCTATTGATCAGAAAGCCTGAATGTTGCTGGTGATTCCGTTCGAGGTCAATACGCCAAGCGCATTGACGCCCGCGCTCAGCGACGAAAACTGGTTGTAGAGCGTAAGGCCAAGTGCGAAAGCTTGACTCGGAATAGTAACAGGGCTCGTAAATGTCGGCGCCGCACCAAACAACAACAGAGACGTCCCAGCCGCGGTAACCACGTATGCATTACAGGTCGGAGCACCAATAAAGCCGAGGTCGAGGCCGGGATTGATCTGGGCAAAGGAGATCAGGTGAACACAGAGCAACGTACCAACTGGCACGTTGGTTACTTGGTATTGGACTGTTACTCCAAGCCTCGGAGTTGGCGAAGCGGAGGCAACCAAGGGAGATATATCTACGGCACTGGTGGTAAAGCTAACTGCTAGATCCACCGAGAGGTCCTTGTTGCCGCCATCCAAGGAAGCTCCTGCCGGTGAATAACCGACTAGATATCCGTTACCAAGTCCGCTCGGAGCTTGGAATACCCAGCTGACATTGCCCGAGTTTGTGTCGAACTGCATCTGAAAAGTGTTAGCACTTGCTGAGTTTAGGCCACCAAAGTCATAGACTCCGTCCCATGTGATGTATGCAACGCCCCCTATCTCCTCAAACTTAACTTGGCCACTGCCGGCTGCTAAAGGATTATAATCGTGCCAGCCCCAATAAGCGCCCGGCGGAGCATTCAGCATGGCAGCTACGTTCGGAGTATACGCTGTGGTGTTGCCAGGCGCAACCGATACAAAGCCGTTTGAGCAGATGGAAAGAGACGAAGTAGATCCACCTGGATAATTAAAAGGCGCAGTCAAGGCTTGCAAAACCACCGAGTCATCAGTTAGCGCGAGAGGAGCCGCCGCAGCTGAAGGCGCCACATAACTAGCGAGGCCGCTGATTGCCAAGTATTGGCCACCAGCATTGATCACAGTCATTGATGTTCCGCCAAGATCTAGCGACCCGGCTACGAAATTCTCATAGAAAGAGGCATACGATCTTAAGCAGCCGACTCCATACGAATTGTTACTTGCTGAGCAACTGATTTTCGTAACGAGGTATTGATTTGGCCCTGTCGGAATAAAATCCAGCGTTTGGCCAACGATGTCCAGGTTCACCAAGTTGCTGAATATCTCATAGTTGGTGTTGCCCACCACAAACGGCGCAGCGGCAAAGTTGCTCGGCGGTGGGACGGCTGCTCCAGATCCAGGCGACATGCCGACAAGCCCAGCAGTCCCAGAAAGGAGACTCATTGCAGGACCGTAAAAGAACAGCACTTCGCCCGTGCTGTAGATTTGCATCTGTAAGTCGAACACGCGTGTTTGACCATATTGGACAGCACCTGACCAAGTGACTATGCAGCGATTCGGTGCACTATTTTCCACCATGACTGAGCCCTGGCCAGCAATCATGTTTAGATCATTATAGAACGGGCAGAGCATTGGATTCAGGGCGGCGGCCATAGTCGCTGCAGAGCCATTGCAGCACAGCGATAAAGTCGGTACCGGACTCGCAGCGTTTCCTAAGTAGCAGAACCCGTTTGTGACCGGATAGATGCGGTCATAAGTTGTCCCGTTAAAAGGGAACGAAAATCCCAGAGTCTGAACTGGCAGCACAGCGTCATCGCCGGATCCAACGATTGCTCCGAAGGGCGTCACAAAGCACGGCACTTGCGCAACTGCGGGCGCGGCAGCAAAAGCCATTGCTAACGCTAGAGCATTGAATGTGATTCTCATGTCAGGATCCTGTGTGATTTATTTTGGGCGCAGGTTTGGGGAGTTTTTGCTAGACGACGAACAGGCTACGCCGTGTTCCATATTTTTTCCAAATCTTAACAAGCTGAGGAACTAGGCACCCCGCCGCAACGCGTTTTCAGTCCACATACCTTTTTTCGTGGCGCGTCGCTGCCTATGTCTTATCTCTTTCCCAATAAAGTAAGTATGCCCAGCTCACAATTCTGACCGCCTCGATTCCTTTAAATGGCACACATCCGCTCGTTAAGACGGCCGCTTTTTATCTCAAGCGATACTCCGTAAATCTCCGCCAATGCCCACCCCAAACGAACGACCGCTCCACCTGGTACTCGCAACGCTGCTGATTGCCTCCCTGTTCCTTGACCAGGAAGCTGGGCGTTTCGTGTCCACATGGAACATGCCCAAAGTTGGGCTGCTCACATTCGCAATTGGAATGACCTGGATTGGCTGGTTTACCACGCGCCGCATTCATACGGCGCAACAACGCCTCGATGTATTGGCGCAACAACTCGAGCACTCCACGCAACGAACAGACGCTCTTGAAGACGACCTGCGGCGCCGTCGCAGCTTGCCACTCTAGCACTCAGTTGCGAGGCGCAGATCTGGCGGCGAGCAGCAGCGCGGTCGCAAGCAATACTCCGCCGAACGGCACGAGCAATATGGCTAGCGACGGGTCACCTTCGTAATTGAGGATGCCGCCGAACAGAAATCCAAGGGGCATCAAGATTGCGCCCGATCGCAGCAGCGAACTCACCCGCGCCCGCCGCGATGTATCAGCTACTGCCCGATCGCCGAGCGACGCAAACACCAGACACAAAATGCCAAGCAGGGTGCCGTGCGCATGAGCCAATGTCCAGAGCTCGCGCCGCAACTCACTGCCAAAGTAAACTTGCACCTTGAGTGCATGCAGGGCTTCGAGCGTGAGCCCGAGTGGCAGGTAAACGGCGAGCAATAGCCAGCCAGTATTAAGTGCGCGCTGTGCGGCGGGGTCGTTCATTCGCCAATCGATATAAGGTTTCGGGACTGAAGATTGGTCAGGCGGATCACCAAGCCTAGCTGCAACCTGCAATCCCCATTCATCAGCATGCCTACCATGGGAACTGGCATGCGATTTTTTCCATCGGTCGCAAGAAAGTCGAGTAGACCCTCCACCGCTAAGCGCCGCGAGCCCTCCCCGCTAGTGTGATCAATGCCTGCCAGCAGCGGTGAAAGCCCGCTCGGACGGCGTTCTTCCAGCGACGCGAGGCTGCGCTGTGCAAGCCAGCGAACCATTGGGTAACCGTCTCCCATGGCGACAGCCAAATGTGCGCGCAGCGGTGCCGCGGCACCCTCCGCAAACGTGGCAGTTGGCCGACCGATCGCGGCAGCATACACCGCACGCGCGGCAGCATCGCCAGCATGCAGCGAAGCAATCGCATCCGGCAAATCGATCGGTGCGCGATCGCGGCGAGCGGCCGGCACGCGAAAACGGTCTCCCCACAATGTGCGCAGTTGTTCTCCCGCCCAAAGCGGCGAACGATCCACGTGACAGAGCGTGCATGCGTGCGGCCTGCCGCTCAGCGCCTCGCGTTCGGCATCCGGCGAGTCAATGCGGTGACTCCGGTGCAATTCCGTGACCCCGTAGACAATCCTCGGCATGTGGCACTCCACGCACGACGAGCCAGCACTGCTTTCTACGTGGTGAGTGTGCCCTGTCAAATCGCGCGCGATCTGTTCGTGGCACTGCGTGCAAGTGGCATTTCCTTGGATATCCGGCCGCATTTGCCCACGCGGATCGCCTGCATGCATCGAATGACACGAGCTACAAGTCATCGCCCCGCGCAGATAGCACGCCGATTGTTTGATGCCTTGATACTCGTACGCTGTGAGCCGTGGCGTGCCATCACTCCAAAACCGCAATGCGAACGCCGCCGGATCCGTGTTGCCGAGCACGGGCGTTGCGGCGGTAATCGGCGTTACGTGTTCACTGAGTAAATCGCCCGGGCGATAGGTTGGCCCCGTCGTCAGCCACGCACGGATCCGGTGCAGCGGTTGCGGCAGACGCGCGCCGTGGCACTGACCACACACTCCGATGGCACGCTCTTGTTCAAGGTGAGTTGGCAAAACCGCGGCAGCCGCCACCGAGACGCCAAGGTGCTCACGGTAGCGCGCCAGTGGATCGCGCCGCACGCGACCGTGCTCGGCTGCTGGACCGTGACACGACTCACAGGCGATGCCTAGTTCAGCGACCCGCGAGTCAAAGCGCGACGCAGATACCGGATCGCGCGGATCGGCAAGACGCGGTTCTGGGCCGGTGTTGTGACAAAGGATGCAACTGTCATTCCAGGTCGCCGCATGCGAATCCACTTCGTCGCGGTCCGGCTCTAAAAAAACCGTGTCGAGCGGCAACCAACGCTGCGCTAATATGTGCCACAGAATCGGCAGTCGGATGAGTGCTGAGCCATCGCCGCGCACCTGCCGCTCAAAATATTGCTGGTAACGCCTAGATCCAACGACGAGCGCAACTTCGGCCTCGCGGGTCTTACCAGCTGCTGCGGGCACGACCATGAGAAACCGGCCGGCGCGAGCCAGCGGCACTACGGCTCCACCATCGCAAGGCACGGCAATGCCGTCAAAGTGGCCACGCACGACTTCTGGCTGCGGCAACTGCGTCATCGTCGCGTGAAAGGTCGCACGCCACGATGCATAATGGTCCAAATGGCAGGCGCGACAATTTTCAGCGCCAACAAATCCCCCCTCGCGGTGCAGCCACGGACGCGAGGATTGCAGAGCGATCGGGTCGTTACCGAACCCAAGCGCGAGGCAAACGAACAGCGGCGCAGCGAGCGACAGTGCGATCACAACCAGAGGGCGCATACCTGACAAAGTCTAATGCTTGCGCCTCGTCAAACAGCAGCCAAGTGCACCGCTCGCGGCCAAATCCAACCGCGGCGGCCGAACGGTCACTGAATCGTGACTCGGGCAACGTTGGATTGTGCCACGATAGCGCCGCCGTTGAACAACGTCACCATGCCTTCGACCGTTAGCCCGGTGAGCGCCGCCGCCAGCGAAGCCGGGAACACATAGGGTGTAAACGGATAGGCTGCGGTGGGTGTGAAGCGGAACACATCCCCAGGAGTAGCCGGCAAACTGTAGATCGCGCTGGTGATAAAATCGGCCTCAAGCCCAAAGAAGCTGCCAAACGATGGCCGGCCAAAAGTGTTGAACGAGAAGAATGTGCAGCCGTCCGTCCAACCCGTCACCGGCACATTGCTACAGTTGACACGCAGGTCGCCCGTTGTCGCCGACGAGAGAGCAAGCGCCATGCGATCAGTGCGGTAACCGCCACCGAGCGGGTGCATCGCCAAAGCACAGTCTACGTCAAGACCGGGAGTCTCTGTGTGGCCATCGACGACGACCGACTCTGCCATGAGACTAACCATGTAGACGCCTGCCGTCGGCTGACCAAGGTAGACGCACTCGATGGTGTCGCGGTCATTGGCTACGCCGCCCTGGGTGCTCGTCATGTTGGCATCGAGGCCGTTGTTGCCCCAAAAGAACTGGCCATCGCTCAAACGAGTGACCTTGAGATTCACGTTATTTACGCGCTGGATAATGGCGCCGGCCTGGCCTGCTGGATCCGCGTAAACCATCGTCGCGCGGAACTCCGCCGTGCCCGGCGCAATGAACACCAAGTAAGTGCGGCTCTGGCCCATCTGCAGCACGTCATACTCATCGAGCACCACAAGCTTGTTGCGGTTGTCGTAGACCGTCTGCAAGCTGGGGAATCCCCACCCTTGGTGCGACCGGGTGAGGTTTGCCGTCAAGCCACTAAAGCTATATTGCGCTGCAGTATTGCAAAGCAACGCCTTAGAGGTTGTCATGTGCGGCTTGTTCTCGAACCGATTGGCCGAAGTTGCTGGCAATGGGAGCGGATTGCCAAACACGCCATCGGTAAACATATGCAGAATAAGTCCCACAAGGCCGGCAGTAATCGGCGTCGCTGACGATGTGCCATTAAAGCTGGGGTAATAGTTTCCGGCGACGCCAGCCGTGGTGTTATAGCCACTGGCTCCCGGCCGATCACCGCAAAGCACGAGGTCATAGTAGCAGGTGACTTCTGGCTTTATGCGTCCGTCTGCCGCAGGGCCGATGCTTGCAGTGGTCCACGTATCATCGGCAGGATTGCTGTTATCCAAATGGCGCACACCACCTACCGAGATCGTGTTCTTTGCCCATGCCTCGGGACGCACACTTTGGGTGCCGAGGTTGCTCATGCTCTGACAGCGCACAAGGTCCGCCTGAAACAATGCATCATCCACCGCCAAAGAAACCGACGTGTAATTGGGGGTTTGCACTGAGCCCCAGCTCGACGTTGCAACCATCGAACGCCAAGGCATCGCGGAATTCGTACTACCAATAATCATCGATGCGTGCTGGCCGGCGCCTAACTGAATGTAGCTGTTCTCAATGATTGTGCCATTGGGCAGCATGCCCCTCGCGGCTGCGTTTCCTGAGCCATTGCCACCAACAATCATCGCCGTGCAGTGACCATGATCCTGCAAGTTATCCGTCCGCTCCACGACCGGATTGGTCCAATCTGGATGAGTCTGGTCGAGGCCTTCCGTGATTTCAGCGCGAACGCCCGATCCGTTAAAGCCCGCGACGGTTTCGATGTAGTTCGCGCCGCCCTGGACGCGCGCATTGTCCATATCGACACCGACACCAGGCGATGGGTCGGCCCAAACCACTGTGTCGCGTTCGAGCACTGCGAGCAATTGCGCGGGGGTCAGCTTTGCCTGCAAATAAACGGCAGGGTCGCACAGCTCAGTCACGCGGCCGCCAAGTTCGGCTATTTGCTGCGCTAACACCATGCGATCCTGCTTGTCCGCCAGCACAAGATTGCACTCGAGTGGCTGGTCGCCGCCTTTCTGGACGAACTCGGTCAGCGCCGGGTCGAGCTTGAAGCCGTTTTGCAGAGGGCCAACATTGCGAACACACGGCAGGTCGCGCAGCGCCAGAGCACGCGCGCTATCGGCACGCACATACAAGGCATTCTCCGGCATGTAACCAATGATCTGCACACCGCGATCGCGCACGGCCTGCTGATACTCGGCCAGAATCTGAGTCTGAAACTGCACCACAAACAGTCGAGTGCCGTGCGGCGCACCCATCGCGCCTGGCAACAGCGCCGGTCCGCGGATCGGGTCAAACTGCGCCAACCGGAAATACAGGAGGTCACAAGGATTGGCGAGCGGTTGCCATGAACGACCGCCATCGCGACTCAGACTGGCCCTGGCCTGGCCGCCAACCTGATGGCGGCGCACACTCACGGAGCCTACCGTAAAGACCAGAGTTCCCTCCGCGCTGGCAGTGCTATCCGCGCTGGCAGTGCTATTCGCCGAGGATTGCCCGAATGCACATGGGCTGAGGGCCAAGCTCACAGAGCAAAACAGAATCCGATTGAATAAAAACATGGGGCAGTCTTAGGTTTTTAACTGAGGCAGAATTCACTGGTGGACGTATGCGCTGCACGATTCAAAGTAAACTGCTTGATTATTTTATCCAAGTAAATCACCAAATCATTGTGCAGCTCCAGTTTCTGCACGGTTGGGATACACTGTTTTGCCCGCCAATTTCTGCACACCGCAAAATAAAGCTCGCGCGCTCCACCCGAAAAATACCTCACAGAGCAACTTGTTAGGGCAACCAAACCGCAACGCGCCAGCTGCTACTGGATATTTTCCCTTGCTAAGGCCGGTTTTTAGCCAGTTGCAATGGTCAGGATACGGCCCGGCTTGCCCGTGCGACCGATATTGGGGCTAGGGGCAACGGCTGGCCGCCTGCGCGCGATGCCTCGGGTTTTTCCGCGTTCCACCAGCCTATTTTTTTCACATCCGACAGCGCAGTTCTGCACCTCGCTCCGTGCATACTGCAACGGGCGACAGGCCAGGGGCAACGCGCCACTAGCAAAGCGCGCGGCGCAAGGTAGCCCATGATGCTGCGCCGCCACTTACAGACAACACCTTATAAATAACCCGCGGCCAAGATATCTCGACTAACACGTCACAACTAACGGATAGCCCGCCGTGCGCCCCAGTAACGCAACACAAAAGCGGGCGGCAGATTGCGTATCACCGGGCCAATGCGCTCAAAGTTGGCAAACCGTTCGGCCATCAAAGCACGAAAGCGGCGCGCCGACTTCATGCCATATGCGTGCATGTATTGAAACGTGCGGAAATCGCCACCTTCGCCTAGGCACTCGACGATGCCATCCACCACCGCGTCCTGGACCTTTGCTGGCAAACTAGCAAACGGCAACCCAGACAAGATGCGTTGTGGCCTTGGCAAACCGCGCGCGGCAAGAATCTGAACGATATCCGCCGCATTGCCTAGGTGGAAGTCCATCTGCGGGAACCGGCGCGTCAACAATTCGTGAAACTTGGGTTCGAGTTCGACACCTAAATAACGCGCCGTTTTGGGCAACAATTCACGCACGACCGTGGTCATTGGACCTGTGCCAGGGCCATATTCGACCACCAACTCGCCCGGTTGCATTTCTAACCGTCCGACGAGTGCGCGCGCCAGATATCGGGTGCTTGGTAACACGGCTCCGACCGAGCCTGGCTTACCGAGGAAAGTGCCAAAGAAACCAAGTCCATCTTGAATGCGCCGAGGGTTAGTCACGTTGGGTAGCCTGACTGATTTGCGCGCGGCCACACGATTTATTGGCGTATTTTTCAAAAGGCTCCCAGTCGGACACGGACCACGCCGTGCTGGACCCGAGTTGCACAAGACAGCCGAAAGCGAGGACCCAGCCCCATGCGCTCCAACGTGGCGACTTCCGGCAAAACAGCCGGTTGCAGACCATCCCCACCGCCTTCGATGCACACCGCATCCGTGCCACACATGCCACGCGTGCAGCCGGTGGCAATTTCAACGCCAGCCGCCTCACTTGCCGCCAAAAGTGTCGTGCCCGGCGACACGAACACGACCTTGCCGATGGGCTCAAACTGAACTTCGACAAGTTTCACGCACGGCGGATCATACGGTTTTGTAGCGTCCCCGCTACGACCAGCCAGAACTCTCATACCAGCAATCTCAGCAACCGAGGCGGCGCGAATTTCGTTGCAGCGTCGATCGCGACAATCAATCGTGGCGTGATTGTGACCTGCGAAAGCGAAGCAAAAAGGGTTGGCAGATTTGCGCCTTGAGTACGTATGACAAGGCAACTGCTGGCGCCTTCTCGGCGCAGCCGAGCAACACATGCGGAATCCGTCGTCCTTGCATCGCGGTCTACTTGCCATCCTGCCGGTGCTGTTGTGCACATGGAGCTTGTGCGCCCAAGAGCCAGGCACCGAAGGTAACCCACCTGAAAATGCCCCGGCTGCGACGCCAAAGCCTGTGGCACCACCCGCGAAAGCCCCTGAGCCGGTGATCGCAATCTATGCCGGCACCATTCATCCAGTAAATGGCGACGAGTTGCTCGACGGCACCATCCTCATCCGCGGCACGCGCATCATTGCCATTGGCAAGAGTTCCAGCGTCGAGGTGCCAGATGGCGCAACGACGCTGGACTTCAAAACCGCGCATGTCTATCCGGGCTTGGTCGATGCGCTGACCGATGCGTTCCTCGACAACGCGACCCGTGGCGACGGCTCGCTCGATGCCGCGTCGGCGTTGCAGAACGACCTGCGTGCGCGCGGTGACCGCGAGGATGAGCTCGTGCAAAACGGCATCACCACAGCCTACGTCGGCAACCTCGGCCCGGCCCAATGGCGCGGACTCGGCGCCATAGTGCGCCCGCAGATCGGCGGCTATCTCGTGATGCCGGACAAGGACCGCGCCGCACTTCAGGCGCGCCTGACCAGTGGCCCCGGTACTTCGCACCCGTTGCAACGGCAGCAGCAAACGCAGGCTCTGTTTGCTGCGTTTGATGGTTTAGCTGACTACAAAAAACTGTTCGAGGATCACAAGACGGCGCTGGCGAAATACCAACTCGATTTCGCGGCTTATCTCGCACACTTCGAGAAACAAAACGCAAAGCCACAAAGCGCTGCCGTGCCGGGTGCACCCCCAGCCAGTCAAGCTGCTGATGGCCGCGAGGCACAGCCTGGGGCAGGCTCTGGTGATGCGCCGCCGGGCGGTGGTCGTCGCGGCCGTCGTGGCGGTGGCGGTGGTGGCGGTGGTGGCGGTGGTGGCGGTGGTGGTAGCGGTGGTCAACAAATTGCTGCCGATGCGAGCAGCGATCAAGACCCCAAACCCGCGCCGGCTCAGGACCCAAAACCGGCGCCGGAAAGCGCGCCAAAACCCGCAGCTGGCAGCGCCACTCCTGCTGCAACAGACAAGCCGCCAGAGCGACCCAAGTTTCCGAAGGAACCGGCGCACGACTTGGCGAAAGACATATTGCTGCAGGTGCTCGACGGCAAACTGCCACTCCGCATCGAAGCGCACCGCAGCGATGAGATCCGCAACGCGCTCGCGCTCGCTGCCGAAAAGAAGATTCCCGTCGTGGTGCTGGAGCAGCCGTTCGCGGCCGCGAGCTGCGCCGAAGACATCGCCAAAGCAGGCATCACATGCGTGCTGACCGGTGTCTGGCCGCAAACCTTGCCAAAGCCCTACGACGCTTTTGATCTGCCCGCACTGCCCGCGTTACTGCAAGCCAAGGGCGTTGCCTTTGCGATCGCCACCGGCAGTGCGCGCCGCGCCAGCGCGCTTTCGCTGATGGCTGCCTGCGCGATCGGCAACGGCCTCGACGCTTCGGCTGCGCTGCGAGCGATCACGCTGACTCCCGCTGAGATCCTCGGCGTGCAACAAGACACGGGCTCACTCGAAGTGGGGAAGCTCGGCGATGTATTGGTGTGTGACCGTCCGCTGTTCCTGAGCGATTGCCGCGTGCTCGCGGTGCTCTCGGCCGGCAAGACCCAGTTTGAAGCGAAGTGACCACGATGGCGATCCACAAACTGTTCTTCGTCCGCATCCTCCTGCTTTCACCCTGCACGGCACTCGCGGCGCAAGACTTATTGATCGAGTGCAAGACGCTCGCCATCGCGCCCGACGTAGTCGTCTCACCGGGCGCTTTCCTTGTGCGCGACGGCAAGGTCGCATTCCTCGGCCAGGAGATTCCAGCCGAGGCGCGTGCCAAGGCGCGCACCCTTGCGTGGCCGACAGCTACAATCGTGCCTGGCTTCGTGCTCGCCCACAGCACCCTTGGCCAGGAGCAGGATCTTGCCGAACGCGCAGTCGCGATGACCCCCGAACTGCAGGCTGCGGATGCGTTTGATCCATATCGCACAGACCTCGGCCAACTGCCACGCTACGGCGTGACTGGCTGCGGCCTTGCGCCGTCCTCACGCAACGTCGCGGCCGGCATCGGCGCACTCGTGAAGCCCGGCAAGGACAAGGGCCGCATCGCTTCGAACGCGACCTTCCTCAAGCTGTCACTCACTGCCGCAGCGCGCGATCCCGAGCGGCCGCCAACCTCGCTGATGGGTGCAATCGATCTCCTGCGCGAAGGTTTTCTCACCGCCAAACGCGGCGTGCAGGGCGGACCTGACATTGCCGTGCTCGGCCAAGCCTTGCGCGGTGAACGTCGCGTGTTCTTCGCGGCCGATACCTTCTCCGAAATCCAAGGCGCGCTCGCATTGGCGCAACAGTTTGGCTTTGAGCCAGTGCTGGTCGGCGCCAGCGAAGCGCAAGACTGCATTGAGCAGATCGCCGCAACGCGCGCAGCGGTCGTCCTGCAACCGTTGACGATGGAAATGCGCGGCGACCGGCTGCTATTACCCCAGCGCCTCGAGCAGCGCGGCATCCCGTTCTGCTTCCTCGGCAACCCGCATCAACTGCGCACCTCGGCTGCGATCGCGGTGCACTTCGGCACGAGCCGCAAGCAGGCGCTCGCAGCACTGACTCGCACGCCCGCACAGCTGCTCGGCCAGCAAGACCTGATCGGCTCGCTGCGGCGCGGCTGCGATGCGGACTTCACCGTGTTCGACGGCGATCCACTCGACCTCAGTTCGGCATTGCGTGCAGTTTACGTCGACGGTCAACAACTGATCGGCGACGAGCCCGCTCGCATCACAACTTCCGCCACCGGCAAGGAGGCCCGATGAAACTTCCGGCACTCACTCTGTTGTTGCTGACTACTGCACTGATCGCGCAGGACCAAACTACGGTCTACAAGGGCGCGCGCGTCTGGCCAGGTGGCGGCGCGCCGATCGACAATGCCGTGCTGGTCATCGCACACGGCAAGGTTCTGCAACTCGGCGGCCCTGATACTCAGGTCCCCGATGATGCAGTGATCATCGACGTGAGTGGCAAGTCGATCACGCCCGGCTTGATCGACGCCGCTTGGAACGGCCTCGCGCCATCGGACCAAAACGAACAGGGTTCAGAATCGACCCCCGCGTTGCACGCACTCGACAGTGTCGATGCACGCAGCAACGGGTTTCTGAAGGCGCGCCGCATGGGAGTCACTGCGGTACACGTCATGCCCGGCACGATGAACGTGATCGGTGGCCTGTCGGCAGTAGTGAAGACTTTTGCACTGGACCCGACGGCGATGGTTGTGCGCGACGAAGCCGCACTGCGGATCGCGCTCGGCGCCGAGCCGTCGTCCGGCAACCGCGCGATCCGCGGGGGCAGCGTCGATTCAATCTACTACCGTCGCCCCACCACTCGGATGGGCGTGATCTGGGAAGTGCGGCGCGGTTTTTACGACGCACAGGACTACCTGACGCAGACTATCGAGGGTGGCAAGCCGCAACCCAATCGCGACCTCGACGTGCTCGGCCGTGTGCTGCAAGGCAAACTCGCCATCATCACAACTGCGCGCAGTGAGCAGGACCTGCGCACCGCCCTGCGCCTTGGCAGGGAGTTTGGCTACACGCCGGTGATTGACGAGGCGCAAGAAGCGCACTTCGTGATCGACGAGCTAGCCGCAGCGAAAGTCTGGGTGATGTGCAGCGCGCCATCCGCCGACCGCCTCGCCGGCAGCGCCGGTCAAGATGGTGCCGAGCCGCGCTTCTCGACGCTGCCAGCGCTTGCGGAGAAGGGTATCCCGTTCGTGATCACCACTGGCACAAATCCGCTAGCACTCGACCTCGTGCGTGAAGCCACCTTCGCGGTGCGCTTTGGCATTCCGGCAGAAAAAGCACTCGACGCGATCACCAGTGATGCAGCGACATTGCTCGGCGTCGCCGATCGCATCGGCAAACTCGCCACAGGTAAGGATGCAGACCTTGTGATCTGGTCTGCAGAACCGTTTGACCCAGCCTCGCAACCCCTCTTCGTCATCATCGACGGCAACCAGGCTCCGACTTCCCGATGAACTCCTCATTGATCCATAGCGTCGCTTCTGTGGCGCTTCTCGCGCTCCCGCTCTGCGCTCAGGACGTCCTCGCGGTCAAGGGCGGCAAGGTCATCACGATGACCGGTGCCGTGATCGACGACGCCACCGTGCTGATCGAGAACGGTCGCATCCTGAAGCTCGGCAAGTCCGCGGATATCGAAGTGCCTTGGACGGCCAAGGTCATCGACGCCACCGGCAAGACCGTGCTGCCAACCTATGTGCTTGCACACACCACCGGCGGCGTGCGCGGCATGAATGAGCAAATGCAGAACGTGCCGTGGATCTCGATCGCCGACGCGCTCGATCCCGCCAACACGTTCTTCGAAGATTGCCTGCGCAACGGCGTCGGCACTGTGCACGCGATTCCCGGCAACCAAACGCTGCTCGGC
The DNA here is from genome assembly GCA_014192625.1 of Planctomycetota bacterium. Classification (GTDB taxonomy): domain Bacteria; phylum Planctomycetota; class UBA1135; order UBA1135; family UBA2386; genus BJHM01. The sequence goes on along the minus strand of BJHM01000001.1, from coordinate 339,248 downwards.
GGCAGCGGCATGGTCGTGCGCCCGTTTGGCCGCACGGTGGAAGACATGGCCGTCGCAACCTCGAGCGGACTCAAGATCTCGCTGTTCGCGCAAGGTGGCGGGCGCTTGCAACAGATCCGCAAGCTGCACCGATCGCTCGACGACGTGCGCGAATACCTCGTCGACTTCGAGCGCCGCAAGGCCGAGTTTGAAAAGGAAAAGAAGGCCGGTGCAATCGCCTCGGACAAGGAATGGACCGAAGAATACGACCGCCAGAAAAAGCCGGTCATCGATCTGCTGCAGAAGAAGATCAAGGGCTGGCTCTTTGTGCCAAGTGCCGCCGAAGTGCCGGAAGCGATTCGCCTGACCAAGGAACTCAATCTCGTGCTCGTGCTCGGCCCGAACATGCACAAGGCAATCGACGAGCTGAAGGCGCTGAACGTGCCCGTCGTACTCGATGAGACCATCGAATACTTTGAGGTCGATCCAGAGACCCAGGTCGAACAAAAGATCGCCACGCCGAGTCTGTTCGCGGCCGCGGGCATCCCGTTCGCGCTCAGCATCGGTATCGGTGGCGCCAGTGGCTACCCGTGGTGGCAGCTTGCGACCTGCGTGCGCAACGGTGTCGACCGGCAGGCCGCACTAAAAGCACTGACGACGGTGCCGGCACAGTTGCTCTCGCTTGATGATCAACTCGGCTCACTAGCAGAGGGCAAACTCGGCAACCTGCAGATCCTCACCGGCGATCCGCTGCTGGCTACGACCTGGGTCGAGACCGTCGTGCTCGAGGGCATGGTGGTCTACGAACGTGCCAAGGACCAGCGCCTCAAATACCTGTTTGCCGAACCCAAACCGCAGGGCGATGCCACAACACTTAAGGAACCAAAGGACAAGGCTGAGCCAAAGGACAAGGCTGAGCCAAAGGACAAGGCTGAGCCAAAGGACAAGGCTGAGAAGGCACCGCAAGGCGGCAAGACCGGCGCGCCTGCCAAAGAAGGCAAGTGACATGCGCGCGCCCCTTTTGATTCTTCAAACCCTGTTCGCTGTTGCACTGGCAACTTCGGCACCAGCACAAAAAGCGCCTGCGCCGTCTGACTACGCAGTGCACTGCGGCCGACTACTTATCGGTGATGGCACAACCAGCCTCGAAGGTGCTTGGCTAATCGTCAGTGAAGGCAAGATCAAAAGCGTCGGCAAGGAGCAGCCGCCGCCCGAGCTGCCGATCGTTGACTGCATGCAGCGCGTCGTAATGCCGGGCATCGTCGCCGTTGACTCCGACCTGTCCGGCGCGCGCGATGATGAGTATGCGATCACGCCAGACTTCATGGCGCTCGATGGCTTTGACTTCGAGGCCAGCCAGCGCGACGCGTTGCAAGGCGGTGTAACCACGGTCTACCTGTCGCCGGGCCGCGAACGGCTGATCTCGGGCCAAGGTGCCGCAGTAAAAACGCACGGCACCGACATTGTCCAGCGCGTGCTCATCGACGCGACCGGACTGCGCACCAACTTTGGTGATGGCGGCGTCAACGCGCCGCGCGTATTCGAGCCGACGGCACATCCGACCGACGATGACCCACTGGTGCCAGCACGGATCCAGACACCGACAGCGCGCATCGGCGTGCTGCCCGAGTTACGGGCGCTGTTCAAAGACGCGATGACCGACACCGGCCTCAACGACGAGAATAAGGGCGAACGTCGCTACGACACCGCAGCACTAAAGGCCGTTGTCGAACGTCGACTGTTGCTCCGCGCTGCCGCGACCAAGGCCACCGATATCCGCCGCGCCCTCCTGCTCCAGCAAGAACTTGCGGTTCGCATGGTGCTGGAGAACCCGCAGGAAATCGCCACTCTGGCGAAGCAGGCTGCGAGCCAGCAGGTCACAGCGACGTTTCGTATGCCGGTGCTGCTTGGCCGCATCAACCCGGGCACCGAGGACCGTCTCGTCGAGCAGCAGGAATTGCACTTTGATGCGCCCGCCAAGGCGGCTGCAGCGGGCATGCGCATCGGTCTAGCACCGGCACTCAGTATGCCGCTGCGCGATTACCTCGTCTCGGTCGGCCTCGCAGTGCGCGCAGGTCTGCCAGCGAGCACCGCGCTGCGTGCCATCGGCCAGGATGCCGCCATGATCCTCGGCGTCGATGCCCGCGTCGGCACGATTGCGGCTGGTAAGGATGCGGACTTCATCGTGCTCAGCGGCGAACCGCTGGCGATCGGCACGATGGTCGAGGCAACCTACGTCGACGGACACCTTGCCTACGAACGGAAACCCGAGAACAAGTTGCTCGCCATTCGCTGCGGCAAGATTCTCGATGGCGAAGGCCGCACGCTCCACAACGGCGTGCTGCTGGTGCAGGGAAACCGTATCAAGGGCCTCGGCGAAGACCTCGCAATCCCCTACGGCGCACGCGTCATCGACTGCCCCGGTGCCGTTATGACGCCAGGCTTCATCGATGCGTGGAGCAACCTGGGCCTCGCCGGTGAAGGCACTGGCGTGCCACCCGGCACCCCCAGCCAGAAGCTGGAGCAAGTGATCGCATTTGACGATCCGATGTTCGCGGCCGTGCTCGCAGCAGGTGTCACCACCGTGCTTACTTCCGGCAAGGATGGCGGCCCGATTGCCGGCCGCATCACCGCAATCAAGACCGGCGCACGAAACCAGCAGGGACTGGTCGTATCGAGCATCGCCGGACAGCGCGCAGCGTTTGACGCGATCGGCCCCAACGCCGATCAACCACTGCGCGAGATGATTGACCGCGCCAAGAAATACACCGAAGCCTTTACCGCCTACGACAAGGCCTACGCCGAGTGGCAGGCAGGCAAGAAGCCTGTTGCCGCACCGGTGCCGCTACCAATAAAGCCTGCGCCTACCGATGCGCCAATGGCCGACCAGGTCAGCGGCACTTGGGAAGGCTCACTCGAGCTTCAGGGTCGCTCCCAGATCAAGTTCTCGCTCGCGTTGAAGCTCGAAGGCCAGAAGGTGACGGGCAAGGCAAAGCTGTCTTTTGGCACTCGCGACCTGCCGGAGCAAGACGTCGAGAATGGCACGTTTGATGGCACCAAGCTGAAGCTTGAGTTCCGCGGCATGGGCGGCAACTCCACACTTGAAGGCACGGTCAAAGACGACAGCTTTGATGGCAAGATCGCGTTCGGCCCGGCCGGCGATCAAAACCTCACGATGAAGCGCACTGCAAAGGACGGCGCAACAACTGCAGCACCGATCGCGAGTGCGCCGCAAAATGTTGGTGAGCCAAAAAGCGACGCGCCCAAAAAGCCGCCGATCGATGAGAGCCAGGAGCCGATGCGTGCGATCCTTGAGAAGCGCGCCGCGTTGGTGATCCGCGTGCAGCGCGGCCTCGCGATTCAATCCGTCGTGACCTTGATGGAGAAAGAGCAGTTACCTTATGTGCTGCAAGATGCCGACTCGGCAATCGACGACAAGGCGGTGTTCGGCGGCAAGCGGCCGACGATGTTGCTCGATCCAGAAATGGTGCGCGACGAGGGCAAGCGGCTCGTCAACAAGGCAGCAGAGTTCGCCGACCTCGACCTGCCTGTCATGTTCGGCAGCGGCGACTGCACCGGCGGGCGCTTCCTGCCACTGCACGCTGCGTATGCAGTGCGCTATGGCCTCTCGCCGGACGACGCACTCGCGGGCCTCACCGTCAACGCCGCGCGCGCGTTCAAGCTCGAAGCACGCGTCGGCAGTTTGAAGAAAGGCAAGGATGCGGACTTCGTGGTGTTCTCGGGCGACCCGTTTGAACCTCAGAGCCGAGTCCTGCTGGTCGCATGCAACGGCGAGATCGCGATCGATCGTCGGGAGGAAGCAAAGTGACCGCCACCCAGCACACACAGGCATTCAGCCTTGCACTGCTCACGGCCGCGTTGTTTGCGCAGGATGCAAAGCCGCCTGCAGCACTCGCACCCGGCGAACTCACGCTGGTGACCTGGCATCCAAAGCGACCGACCAAGGAGTCCGACTATCAAGTCGCACGCTGGGGTCCGCGCGGCCTGCCGAGCCAGGGCTACGTGTTCCGCGCGCGCAAGATCTTGCCGATCACTCAACCGCCCATCGATGACGGCGCGATCATCACACACGACGGCGTGATTCAGGCGATCGGCAAGAGCAAGGACCTCGCCGTTCCCGCCGGCTACGAAGTGATCGAGTGCGGTGACACATGGATCGTTCCAGGCTTCGTCGACCTGCACTGCCACATCGCGAGCCCGAGCTTCGATCTCAACGACACAGTCCACCCGACCAATCCTGAGTTCCGCACGCTCGACCTGATCTCGATGGAGCACGACCAGATTCGCATGGCGCGAGCTGGCGGCATCACGAGCGTGCTCTACCTGCCAGGTTCGGGTTCCAACATGGGCGGCTTCGGCACGCTCACCAAAACGTGGGGCCACTCGCCGGATGACGCACTGATCCGCTTCCCGGGCAGCCTCAAGATCGCGCAAGCTGGCAATCCCGAGCGCGGCACGGGCGACCTAGGTGCCACGGTCATGGGCATGAACGAAGGGCTGCGCATGACGCTGCTCGACGGCAAACGCTATTACGACCAATACGAGCGCTTCCTCGCAGGCCAAGGGCAAAAGCCCAAGTTCGATCCGACGCTGGAACTGTTGCGCGGCCTGTTCCGCCATGAGTTCCCAGTCTCGGTGCACACGCAGATCTACCAGGTGGTGCTCGAAACGCTACGCGAACTGCGCCTCGAACTCGGCCTGTGGACCGTCGTGGTGCATGGTGAGTTCGATGCCTATCGACTGAGCGGCAACATGCAGGAAGCGGGTCTGCCAATCGCCGCTGGTCCGCGCACCTATCACTTCGATCGCGCGACCAGCAAGATCCTCGGCCTGCATCAAGTCTGGTACACCGGCGGTCCCTATTACCCCTGGCGGTCGCCAGTGCAGGGTGTCGGCCGCGACGGCATCGGCATCAACACGGATTCGCCGGTGGTGCCTGAAGAACAGTTGACGGTGCAGGCGGCGATTGCCGTGCGCCTTGGCCTGCCGCACGAGGTCGCGCTGCGCGGCCTTACCATCAATCCCGCCCGCTTCGCCGGCATTGACCACCGCACTGGCTCGCTTGAAGTTGGCAAGGATGCCGACTTGGTGGTCTGGAGTGGCGATCCGATAGATCCGCGCAGCACCGTCCAGAAAACGGTTGTGAACGGCAACCTCTGCTACCGCCGCGACGAGAAGCGCCCCGCCTGGTGATGTCCAACCAGCGCACAACTCGCGCCAGCATGCGCCTGGTCGCTGCGTTCGCCGCAGCACTGACGCTCCATGCGCAGGCAGGGTTGGCGGCGCCGACGGCCTACTTCGCTACGCGGATTTTGACCTGCGATGGTGCGCCAGTCGACCGAGGCCTGTTGCTCGTACGCGATGGCAAGATCGCTCAGATCGGGCCGCGCGCCAACCTGAAACTCCCCGCGGACACCAGGATCGTTGACCTCGGCGATGCTTGGTTGTGCCCCGGCTTTGTCGATCTACACCATCACGTGAGCGGCGGCGGCGGCGACATCAACGACATGGTGATGCCGCTCAACGGCGAACTGCGCACGCTCGACATTGTCCGGCCACATGAGGAGGCCATCCACCGCGCCGTCGCCGGTGGCATCACGACGACGCTGTTTATTCCTGGCTCGGGCACCAGCATCGGCGGCTTCGGAGTGCTGCTAAAGATGAAGTATGGCGAGCCGCTCGACAGCATGGTGCTGCGCAAAATCGGCGCGATGAAAGTGGCGCAAGGCTTCAATCCGGAACGACATTCCGGCGATCTGGGCCTGACGCGAATGGGCTCCAGCGACCTGCTGACTGAGCAACTGCGCATCGCCGAACGCTACGCCGCGAAGTGGCGCGCGTTCGACGCCAGCGAAGGGCCAAAACCAAAACTGCAGCCCGAGCTTGAGCAGCTGCGGCAGGTGATGGACAGAAAAGTCCCGGTGCTGATTCACACTGCCGGTGCCCGCGACATCGTTGCGACCGCGCGCATGTTCCAAGACACCTTTCATCTCTGGATGATTCTGTCGCACGGCTGCTTTGACGGCTGGACGGCCGCCGCCGCTGTCGCGAAGCGTAAGACACCGGTCAACCTCGGTCCGCGCATGTATGAGTTTGACCGCTACTCGCGCATTCAAGGCATGTGCCAAGCGTATTGGGACGAGGGCTGCCACGACATGTCGATCAACACCGACGCACCCGTGGTTGCGGCCGAAGAACTACCGCTACAAGCCGCCATGGCTGTGCGCCTAGGCCTCGCATACGAGCAAGCATTGCTCGCGGTCACACTCGTGCCCGCGCGCCAGATCGGCATTGACGACCGGGTTGGTTCGCTGTCGTCCGGTAAGGACGCGGACTTCCTGGTCACGCGCGGTGATCCACTCGATCCGCGCTGCCCGCCTCTGCGGGTCTACATCGAAGGTAAACTGGTCTACCAATCAGGAGACGTGAAGTGATGAAGGCATCCGCCGCATTAGCCATCGCCGTTTTCGCACTCACTGCAACCGCGCGCGCGCAAGACAACCGGCCAGTTGCGTTCACCAACGCGCGACTCGTCGTCATCGACGGGCCCGTGATTGAACGTGGCACCATGGTCGTAAAAAACGGCACGATCCTTTCCATCGGCAAGGACGCCGTAGCCCCCGCCGGTGCGCTCACTGTCGACTGCAAAGGCGGCACGGTGATGCCGGGGCTAGTCAGTGCGTTCTCGCGCGCGGGACTGACTGCGCCACCACGCATGCCGCAACAAGTCGACGGCGGGGTCCGACGCGGCCGTCGCGGCGGCAATCCGTTTGCCGGCATGGAAACACCGCGCGCTGGCGTACAAAACCAAGCCGCGACCAAGATCGTCGAGCGGCTCGATGCCAAGCAAGACGTATTTATCGAGCTGTTGCGCAGCGGCATCACAACCCTGAGCCTAGTGCCAAATGCGAGCGGCTTTGGCGGTCTCGGCGCGTTGCTAAAGCCAGATGGCAAGACACTCGAGACGCTCACCGCCAAGGACGACGCCTTCGTGTTCATCGGTATGGCGCGCGAAAACGCCACCAAGAAACTACTGAAGGAAAACTTCGACAAGGCAACGAAGATTGTCGAGGAACGCAAGAAGCCTAAGGAAGTGCCAAAGCCAGCGGAGCCAAAACCCGCCGACCAGCCAGCCGATGCTGCAAAGCCCGGCGACAAGCCCGTGGAAACACCGAAGCCAGGCGACAAGCCGCCCGAGCCAAAGCCCGAGCCAAAGCCCGAGCCAAAGCCCGAGCCAAAGCCCGAGCCGAAGCCCGAGCCAAAGAAGGACGGCCAAACGCCGCCGGCGCAACAACCGCCCGCCCAAGCACAAAAGCCCGAGGAGAAAAAGGATCCCAACCTCGAAGTGCTCGCAGATCTGCTCGAAGGTCGCCGCCGCGCGATCATACAGATCGACAGCTCCGCCGACTTACTGCACTGGACGCACGCATGCGGCGAGGACCTTTCGTTTCCGCGCGCAATCGCAACAAGCCGCTTCGATCCGCAATCGGGGACCTTCGACGATGCCGATGCAATCGAGGCCGTGAAAAAATTGAAGTCGCCGCTGTTGTTGCCGCCAACGTTGTCGACGCGACCGCGCACGCGCTACCTCACCAACCCAGCGAAGACCCTGCACGATGCGGGCCTCGAGATCGGTTTCCAGATAGGCGATACTCGCGATGCAGCGCGCACTCTGTTCTTTCAGTTGATGGAGTTGTGCCGCCACGGCCTGCCTGCCGACGTTGCCCTCGCCGGTGTCACACTAGTGCCAGCCAAGATGCTCGGCGTTGATGGCGAAGTTGGCTCGCTGAAGGTTGGCAAGCAGGCCAACCTGTTGGTGTTCTCCGGCAATCCACTTGATGCGACCAGCGAACTGCGCTCGGTCTGGCTATCCGGCAAGCAAGTGCCGATGACCCAGCTTTAGGAGCACGACATGAAGCTCTCCGTTCTCGCCGCGCTCGTTACCACACTGCTGATCACAGCTGAGCTCACCGCGCAACGTCGCGGCCGCGGTGGCCAAGGTGGCCAAGGTGGCCCGCCTGGCGCACCGCCAACACCGAGTGTCACCGAGTCACAACCGGCTACCGGCAAACCCAAGTCCCATACCGCCATCGTCGGCGGTGACGTTTATCTTGGCACAGGCCAACGCATGACCGGTGCTACGGTGCTCGTCGGCGACGACAAGATCATTGCGGTTGGTCACAACCTGCAATTGCCCGAGGGCACCAACATCATCGACGCAAAGGGCAAGACAATCAGCCCTGGTTTTGTCTGCGTGGTTGGCAACGGCATGGGACAAGGCCGCGGCGCACCGTGGATCGACTCCGTCAATCCCTTCGACCCTGAGATCAAGCAAGCACTCGCGGCGGGTATCACTTCATTCTTAGCCGGCTCGCCCGGTTCAGGTCCGCTCCCCACCGGCGACACGGCCGTCATCAAACTCGACTGGGGCAGCGTGAAGGGCATGGTGTTGAGCGAGGGCACCGTCCTCGGCATGTCCGCGCAACTCAATGCCAACGATCGCGAACGCTTCCAAGACCTCGTGAAAAAAGTTATGAGCTACCGCAAGGCACTCGAAGAGTTCCCTGCCAAGAAGGCCGCGGACGCAAACTATAAGGCACCGGAACTGCCAACCGGCGGCGAGAGCATCATGAAGATCCTCAACGGCGAAGCGAAGCTGTGGGTCCAACTCAGCAGCGGTGGATTCAATCCATTCGGCGGCAAACGTTTTGGCATGAGCAATGACCTTGCAGCCATTCGCGATGCAAACGCGATCGCCACCATGCTGGGGGTCGGAGTGGTGATGCAAAAGCCGATGTCCGCGTGGCTCTGCGCCGACGAAATCGCAGCCACAGGATCCATGGTCATGATCAGCCCACGCGATCGCATCCCACCCGATCCCTCAGACCCGGATCGCAGCGGCAGCAACCTTGCTACAACCGCCATCCTTGCAACAGCCGGTGTGCCGGTCGCAGTCACTTGCCCAAATGGAGGCTACGGCGGTGGTGCTGGCGTGACGACCGGCGGCATCATGGGGCAAGATCTCAACACGCCGCATATTGATGCAGCATTTACCGTCCGCGGAGGACTCGACAACCGAAAGGCGCTAAGGACCATAACTATTGACGCTGCAAGGGTTATTGGCGTTGATCGCCGGATCGGGTCGTTGGCTCCTGGCAAGGACGCAGACATCTTGATTCTCGATGGCGACCCGCTGCATTATAGAACCTTCGTCCAAGCTGCGATGGTGAACGGTAAGGTCGTCTACGAGAAGGACAAGGAACCGTTCTACAGCCATATCCAGCGTTAGTTCCACAACCTAAAGCATCTACTGAGCCCTGCCCAAGCATCAGTTGCTACCCAAAGAGACAAGGCAAATGGTCATCATGAGTGTCGAGAGCATCAAAGAACTGGAGGACTTCTTCCGCAGCATGCGGCAGTCGTTCAATTCCAGGGATCTCAAGACCTACCGCTCCCACTTCTGGACGGACAAGCGCTTCCAAAACCTGGATTCGAGTGGCCGCCGCGATCGTGGTTGGGGTGCGTTTGAAGAAGTGTTGGATCAAGAGTTCCGCTACCTCGAGACCGTGAAGCTCGAATTAAAGGACATGGAGATCCAAGTGTTCGAGGACCAGTTCGCCACAGCGGTCGGTGGCTGGCGACTTTCACAAGTTGATCCCGAAGGCCGCGGCAACGATCTCGGTGGCCTCTGCACCTTCACGATATGCCGCATGGGCAACGACTGGAAAATCGTCGCTCAGCACTTCTCATCAATGGCTGAAGAAACTGCCAACGAGTAGCGCTGCTGTGGGATGACATGCGGCAGCGACGGTGCTAGCCGATACCATGTCCCGCCCACAACAGGTGACCGCGCGTTGAATCCGGTGACGACAAGACTCTCATCTCAAAAAGCCATGCCCGCGGGCTCGACTAGCCCGTATCAGCCAAAGCACAAGATCCGGCTGGTCACAGCGACAAGTCTGTTCGACGGCCACGATGCCTCGATCCACATCTTCCGCCGCATTGCGCAGGCAACCGGTGCGGAGGTGATTCACCTTGGCCACAATCGCTCGGTGCAGGAGATCGTCGAGGCGGCCATTGCAGAGGACGCGCAGGGCATCGCCGTCACCTCGTATCAAGGCGGGCACAACGAGTTCTTCCGCTTCCTGCACGACATGCTGAACGCACGCGGCGCTGGCCACGTGCGCATTTTCGGCGGCGGCGGCGGCGTCATCTTGCCCGACGAGACCGCGGCCCTGCACGCATACGGCATTGCCTGCATCTACTCGCCCGACGACGGTCGCAGGCTCGGGCTGCAGGGAATGATTGACGACATGCTGCAGCGCTGCGACTTCGCGACCGTGCAAAGTGGCGCCACGCTGCCAACCTTGGCGGCCAGTGATCCCTTCGCCGTGGCGCGAGCTATCACGCAGATCGAGACCGAGCCCGGACGCTACCGCGACGAGTTACAACTTCGACTGGCGAGCATGGCTAGCAAGCCGCCCGTGCTCGGCATCACCGGCACCGGCGGCGCGGGCAAGAGTTCGTTGATCGACGAACTGCTGCGTCGCTTCCTGCTCGACTTCCCCAAGCTGCGCATCGCCGTGTTGTGCATCGACCCGACGCGGCGCAAAACCGGCGGCGCCTTGCTCGGTGACCGCATCCGCATGAACGCGCTCCGCAGTGACCGCTGCTTCCTGCGATCAATGGCGACGCGGCGCGCAAACCTCTCGCTCAGTTCCGCGGTAGCCGACTCATTGCTGGCACTGAAAGTCGCAGGGTATGACTTGCTACTGCTCGAAAGTTCTGGCATCGGCCAGTCCGACACCGAGATCACCGAGCATGCAGACCTCTCGCTCTACGTGATGACGCCAGAGTTCGGCGCGCCGAGCCAGCTCGAAAAAATCGACATGCTCGACTTCGCCGACCTTGTCGCGATCAACAAGTTTGATCGCAAGGGGGCAAAGGACGCGCTGCGCGACGTGCGCAAGCAGTATCAGCGCAACAAGAAGACCTTCGATCAGCCCGTCGAGTCGATGCCGGTGTTTGGCACGATGGCGGCAACCTTTGGCGACCCAGGCACCAATACGCTTTATCGGGCGATCACGCAGCGGCTCGACCAGCTGCGCCCTGGTCAGTTCCTAACGACGCTGCCCCTGCACCTCGGGGATCCCGCGCTCTCGCACGTAGTGCCCACTGAGCGCGCGCGCTACCTCGCAGAAATTGTTCAGTGCAATGTCCGCTACCAGCAACAGGCCCAATCGCAGTCTGAAATAGCCGAACGGCTCTACCAACTGCGCGGCGCACTCATGGCGATGCCCGCAAACTCGGCAGCAGCGCGATCAGCTATCGAACAGCAGATCTCCGCAACGCAAACCGAGCTCAATCCCGAGAACCAGCAGTTGTTGACGGACTGGCATGCCGTCGTGGCGGCCTACTCCGGCGAGCACTTCTCCTTCCAAGTTCGCGGCAAGGAAGTGCGCATCCAGAACTACACGACATCACTGTCAGGCCTGCGCGTCCCAAAGGTAGCGCTGCCACGCTACCGCTCAGACGGCGACCGGCTGCGCTGGCTGCTGCTCGAGAATGTGCCAGGCCGATTCCCATTCACTGCCGGCGTGTACCCATTGAAGCGCACGCAGGAAGATCCAACTCGCATGTTCGCGGGCGAAGGCGGTCCCGAGCGGACCAACCGCCGCTTCCACTACCTGTCCCTTGGCCAGCCCTACAAGCGACTCTCGACCGCGTTCGATTCGGTCACGCTCTACGGTGAAGACCCCGCCCCGCGCCCCGACATCCTCGGCAAGGTGGGCAACGCCGGCGTATCGATCTGCACACTCGACGATGCGAAGCGGCTCTACTCGGGCTTTGACCTCTGCGACCCGATCACGTCGGTGTCGATGACGATCAACGGCCCAGCACCGATGCTGCTCGCATTCTTCCTCAACGCCGCGATCGATCAACAATGCGAGCGCTACATCGATCAGCAAGGGCTCCGCGCCAAGGTCGATGCCGCAATCGATGCCAAGCATGCAAAGCTCGGTCAGCCACGGCCGCGCTACCGCGGCGAGTTGCCGCTTGGCCACAACGGGCTCGGCACCTTCTTGCTCGGCATCACCGGCGACGAAGTGTTGCCAAGCGATGTCTACGAACGCATTGCCAAGGAAACGTTGCGCACCGTGCGCGGCACTGTGCAGGCCGACATCCTAAAAGAAGACCAGGCGCAGAACACCTGCATCTTCAGCACTGATTTTGCCCTGCGAATGATGGGCGACGTGCAGGAGTTCTTCACCAGCAACAAGGTGCGAAACTTCTATTCGGTTTCGATCAGCGGCTACCACATCGCCGAAGCAGGTGCCAACCCGATCACGCAGCTCGCGTTCACGCTGTCGAACGGATTTACCTTCGTCGAGTACTACCTGAGCCGCGGACTTGCGATCGACGATTTCGCGCAGAACCTCAGCTTCTTCTTCAGCAACGGCATCGACCCCGAATACGCGGTCATCGGCCGCGTCGCGCGCCGGATCTGGGCAACGGCCATCAAGCATCGGTATGGCGGCACCGAGCGCAGCCAGATGCTGAAGTACCACATCCAGACGTCGGGCCGCTCGCTGCACGCGCAAGAAATCGACTTCAACGACATCCGCACGACTCTGCAGGCTCTCTACGCAATCTACGACAACTGCAACTCGCTCCACACCAACGCCTTTGACGAAGCGATAACTACGCCCACCGAAAACTCGGTGCGCCGTGCGATGGCAATCCAGCTGATTATCAACAAGGAGCTCGGGCTCGCGAAGAACGAGAACCCAATGCAAGGCAGCTTCATCATCGAAGAACTGACCGACCTTGTCGAAGCGGCGGTCTATGCCGAGTTTGAGCGCCTGTCCGAACGCGGCGGAGTACTCGGGGCGATGGAGACGATGTATCAACGCTCACGCATCCAGGACGAGTCGATGCACTACGAAACCCGCAAGGCAAGCGGCGAACTGCCGCTGATCGGCGTAAACACGTTCCTCGGCAAGGATGGCTCGCCGATCCAGATCGTGCAGGAAGTAATGCGCAGCACGGACGACGAAAAACAAGCCCAGCTCGACGGCTTGCGATCTTTCCATGCCAGCAATGCCGCGCAAGCAATGGTCGCACTACAGCAACTAAAAGCGCAGGCACTAGCGGGCAAAAACGTGTTCACATCACTGATCTCGGCCGCGAAGTCGTGCTCACTTGGCCAGATATCAAACGCGCTCTACGACGTTGGCGGCCAATACCGGCGCAATATGTGATCGCTAGCGCTCCATGGCAGCACCGTCACTTGGCTGGCGTGCACGCCTTGTTTGCCTCCGCCAGAAACCTGGCAACCTCTGTCTCCGCAAGCCGCCAGCGCTCGCCCTTATCGGTCACCCGGCGAGGATTGCTCGAAGGCCTCAGCGCAGAAAATCCCGCCAACGCCTCTTCTGGACCATCGGTGCGGCGATGGCACAAACTGCACTGGGCTGCGATTGTCGTGTGCTTCCGCGTGCCGTAGTCACGGAACAGTTCGTGATCCTCGGTATTCAGTTCACGAAAATCAGCAAACGAAGATGCCGCGCCACTTTCGCGCAATACCTGCCGCGGCATTTGCCAGAGTCGAAAATCGATGCCGTCGTGGGTCGTAGTTGCATTCTCCATTCGCAACGGATCGCGGTTGCTGAGTCGCTGCAAACGAACATCGATAATGATCGGCACAGCATGCGCCACTGACCTTTCGTCGAGTGCCACGAGCCCCTGCACCAGCAACGCGAGTGTCCCAACCGGAATCGGATGCGGTGCGTCCTTGGCACCAACCGCATCGCAAAGCCACGCGTCCAAGTTCGGCTCGGCAGACTGCGGCCACTGCACAAAGACCGATGACCACGCAAGCGAGTTTTGCGCGTTGAACAACTGGCTCGAACGACGCTCGACTTCGACGCAGCCATCAGCCAGCCACTCGGGAAACACCTTTTGCAAATCCGCCATCGCGAAGTTTGGTGCAATTTTAGCCAACACGACTGCAGGCAACGCCAACCGATGCGCGCAAGCAAGCAGCGGCGAAATAAGTTCGCGGTTTTGCCCAGTGTCCATCAACCTGCGTACTAATCGCAGCAGGTCGTTTTGAAAATATACTGCAAGTCTTGGCTCACCACGCAATCCCGCAAGCAAAGCACCATCAATGGCGTCAAGGTCCTCTTGCAAACCTGCGCTTTCTTCCTTGGCAAAACCTTCACGCGGCATTTGCCGACCATCCCCGCCAAATAGTTGCGCGTCAGAAGCAACCCCTGGGCGCTTCTGAAAATACCAACCAGGCACGAAGAACTCCGCTGTAGCGCTGCGCTCTCGAATCAATGCACCGCCAACTTCAGAAGGGATACATCGATCGAGATACATCGAACAGAAAATTCGATTGGCAACATGCGCACTGCTACTCGCATACGGCAGCCAGATGGCAGCCTCACACGGCAGACCACGATTGGGATGCTCCGGCGGCAATCGCTGCAAATCCGACTGCGCCATGAGCAACGGGGCAAACAGCAGCAATGCAGAGCCCGCGCCATCGACAAAAATTGCCATCGGGCCATTGTGCCGCAGATCACAAACAGACTCATCAAGGTATGCAGAGTTCCCACGAGCCAACCAGCCGCAAATCGGATAACAAAGACACCAACCATGGCAAACCCACAAGTTTTCTTCGATATCACCATCGGCCCCAAAAAAGCTGGCCGCATCGTCTTCGAACTTTTCCAAGACGTCGTCCCAAAGACCGCAGAGAACTTCCGCGCCCTGTGCACCGGCGAGAAGGGCATCGGCAAAGAAGGGAAGCCCCTACATTACAAGGGCAGCGGCTTTCACCGAATCATCCAGCAGTTCATGTGCCAGGGCGGCGACTTCACGCGTGCGAACGGCACTGGCGGCGAGTCGATCTACGGCCAGAAGTTCGCCGATGAAAACTTCAAACTAAAGCACACCACCACAGGCCTTCTGTCGATGGCCAATGCAGGCCCAGGAACAAACGGCTCACAGTTCTTCATCACGACGGTCATCACGCCATGGCTCGACGGCAAGCACGTTGTATTCGGCAAGGTTATCGAAGGCTTAGAAGTATTGGCCGCAATGGAAGTAGCCGGTTCCCGCGATGGAAAGACCAGTTCAGCGGTCGTAATAGAAGACTGCGGAGAGCTTTCGCAGTCGCAGCTGATCCAAAAAATCTAACCAAAAACGACGGCGGCCAACCTAAGCGCTGCCATGGCGTGACAAGGAAGATGCAGCAAGCAGCGCGTCAAACATTGGCACGCACAACGATGAAGGGCTGGCAAATAGCTAAGCCGTGTCAAGCAATGAAAGTCTGACGTGGACACAACGGCATCAAACGTAGATGACTTAGCCATTCGCGGGAAATCTAATAGACAATAAAATTCACAGCGGGAACAACAACGGAAATTAAATTCCGATGCAGTTCCCGCGTAAATAAAGACTCCAGCAATCAATTATCGCTTGCTCGCGACGCCGACATTGGTGGTGTAACTCGGGCCAACTATTGGGGTCATCAAGGCTTGCCCACGGATCTGCGCGCCAATTGGCACATTTGCACCAGCGACAACGTTGACCGTAGCCCGGCCCTGCCTACTTAGCACGCCAGAACCAACGACTACTGAGCCTAGGCCCATCACGTTGACATATTGACCTGCGCTGCCAAACAGCGAGTAAATGCTGCTTGGAGCATCAATGCTCATCCCAAGAACATATGCCTCACCGGGAGCACCAGTGAGTTTCCATCCAGCAGCAGCTGTGCCTCTGAAGTTTGCAACAGTCAGTTGATTAGATGGGATAAGCACACCAGACTGAATCTTCAATCGAGTTGCACTTTGCGCACCAGTTCCAGTAACTACACGAATACTAAACAAGAATTGGCCGTTCCGGAAAGAGCTGGAAACTAGAGGAGCATCAAATTCGACAACAATGTCAGTGCCCGAGAGCTTGCAAATCTCCTCGACAGCCGCAGTAGCTGGAGTGATAGCAAGCCCACCACGGAACAAAATTATTGCGGAAGCATTGCCTTGAGCAATTAGAGGGGGAGTGACAACAGCAATCAAAAATAAAATAATACTAGAAAATTTCATAGGAAGTTACCAAAGTAAAAAGGAAATGGGGAAAAAATAAGGCCGAATAGCCCGCTATGCGGCCAGCACGTCACAAATCAATCTATTACAATTAGCGCTTGGTAGTCAGTCCAAGGTTCGTGGTGTAAGGACTTCCAACGAGCGGCAACATACTTGCCTGTGCGGTGATGATCGCGCCAAACAGCACTGAAGCAGGCAGAGCCACATTAAAATTTCCGCCCTTACCCTTAGAATCAAGTACGCCAGAGCCAACTATGAAAGCGTCCGCTGGCATCATATTCATTGAATTGCCGGCGCCCACGGTGGTAAACAAGCTCGAAGGGCCAGAAAGAGTGTATTTCAATACGTAAGCTTCGCGTGGCGAGCCAACCAACTTCCAAGGAGAAGTTGCCGTCCCCCGGATCTGTTTCACTGACAACTGATTTGGGACCGGGTTAACTGAAGCAGACTCGATTCTCATATTACTAGGATCGATGGTGAAAATCCATTCACCAAGGGCAAGCTGAGCCGAAAGAGAATTCGTGCGGTTTTCGACAACGATATTCGTGCCAGCAAGCCTAAGGACCTCTTGCTGATTTGCTACAGCTGGGGTGATGCTAAGCGCACCACGAAAAGAAATGGTTTGCGCAGCCAAAGGGGCCGAAACAAATAAGATAAGTGAAAATATATTCTTAGTGATATTCATAAAACGATAAGATAGGGAGACGTAAGATAAAAAAAAGACTCGTCTAACAATACCTCAAAAGAAAAGTCACCTGGTAAGAATCTATCAATCTATTGAATTTTTTACTTATTTTCCTTGTTACGCTAGTAGGCATTTACTGCCGATATTGACTTGCACCAGCAGGCACCAATTTAGCCACACGGAACTGCGTAAGAAACAAACGCACTGTCTATTGAAATCTGATTGCGCCTCGGCAGATATCTTCTCACAGACTATCAACAAACACATACTTACCTGCCAGTCCGCAGACAACAAACGAAGCCGAGCGGCCCGCACCTGCACATGCTTCAATATTCAAGGCAGTCACGCCGATCACCGACTGCTCACTGGGTTCGGGCACCGGCAGACGTGTCAGCCAGCCCCAATCTTCGTTGGCACTAGGAGAACGAACGGCTAGTTGGATCAGATGATATAATTTTATGTGAAACGCAATCATCACATTCGCTACTGCGGATCCAGGATCCGAATTGACCCCCGGTTTACCGCCAGCAGAAAAAGCGCTAGAACCATTTGCGACCAATACGTAATGCAGCATCTGTGGCTCGCATAAAACCACCGACTCGTGGGGGAGACCAACCAGACCGATTTTTTTACGTGATCTCTTCGCCTCAGCGAAACTTATTATTGCAGTTCGCACCACATG
>BJHM01000001.1:0-321281 GCA_014192625.1 Planctomycetota bacterium | reverse complement strand
TGCTCCCCGTAGGCGCGTAAAATGGCAGCCTCCCAGTTTCTTTGCTAAATCCGACTGGGTGCACGCTGACGTTGCTCAGACTGTTCGTGTCAATCTGCAGTTGCAGGCGGCTACGCATGCTGGCAAAGGGCTCGAAAGAGTGCACCTTGCTGTTATGCGCAGCCATGAACACTGAGTGTTGCCCGATGTTTGCACCGACATCGACGAACACCGGTTGCGCTGGGCTCAGGCTGTTCATGGTGTCCCTGAGAAAATAAAGGAGCGGCTTTTCAAACGCGCCGTAGTAATAGATAGCGAAATCAATGTTATTACTCAGGTTTCCCGAATAGGAAATGCCAAAGACGGCTTGGGTAAATGAAAAGTCTGGTGCCTTGCCACTCCTTACCATGCGTTTGAATAGTGTGCGCAAAAAGCCAGATGGCAGCCATTTCAAGCGCCATAGACAATAGCAGAGTTTGTAAGTGAGGTTCACTGAAAGATCCTAGCGCCTGGGTTCGTTATTAATAAACTTCTTTGGCGCAATCAGAGTGCAAAAATGACCGCCTAAGTTTGAAACCAGTCGCGGGTGTTTACCTGATGGAATCGCTCGAAGAATAAAAAATAAAGGGGTTTTTGCCGCCCAACGGCTATGAGGTTACAGTGCGCTTCGCCATTGTGCTCGCGCGAGGATCCTTTGGTGCCCAGAACGCCATGGCCTCACCGCCGCCGATATAGATTGCCTGTCTGATTTTTTTGGAGATGGGTTTGAATCCTGAACGGCGGCCTTGCCAAAGGCAGCGCTGTTTAGAACCAATGGCTTGCCCAAGTATTGCCGTTTCCGCAATTCGTAGTGCCCCATGCCGGCGCGGAACGACAAGTGCCAATGCAGATCCCAGCCCGACGCGTCAGCAGCGAAATCGAGTGAACAGACCGTATTCCCTTCAAGTGCATGATCCGCGATGAAGCAGACTGCTCCCATATAGTATCTGGCAAATGTTTTGTTTAAAGGCGCTTTCGGTGTGAAGCCCCGGCCATCCGCACCAGCAAATTGCCGTTCGCGATCCATGGCAGCTGTCAGCCACACTTCGATGGAAACAGCTGTTGAATGCGAGTAACGCTGACAAACCATTGGCGAACAGAACCACCCAGCCCTGCTTGGCTGCCAATCGCTGCTCGAGCCGAACGTCACCATCAAGATCCAAAATGATCTCTGCGCGCGCTCTACTGTCGCATTGATCGCAGTCAAGTCAGACACAATAATCTTGTAACTGACTACCGGTTGCCCCAGTGGCAAAGGAATACGATACCAGTTCTTCATCTGACCGGCTTTGCATGGAATCAGGTTCGGCTTGTTGATCGCCACCTGCGCGGTAGCCCGAACGCCACAGATCACTAAAAGAAGGCAAAGCACCAGCGTGCGCCGCTACGCCATGACAAGTCAAAGAAGTCGAAGATTCCAACCGGACAGCAATCAAAAGCCACCGGTGCAAAGGGCCAAGAAGCCACTTCGGCATTTCTCATCAGGGACGGGCCTTCGACCAGCCCGAATCCGCAAGCCTTAACAAAAAAATAAAAATCAGGCAGAACTATTTTGGCATGCGGCATTACAAATGAAAATGTCACCAAATTATTCAAAGCAAAAATCCATGCCAACCATCGCACTAGAAATGGAACGCATACGAAACCAGCATTCCGGGCTGGGGCAATATTGCCTCCAACTAGGCCATGCTTTTGCTGCTTCGCCTCACTCATGGGGATTGGGGTTTGCTTGCCTGGTTCCGCAAGATTCAGTGGGAGTGTTTGGCAATTCAATGACTTACAAGGCCGTAAAAGCTTGGCACAAGATTATACCGCCGTCCTTTGCCCACAAAATAGCGGTATGGCACTGCATGCACCAAGACTCAGTTTACATGCCGCCCAGTCGCAAAACACCGCTGGCGATAACCATACACGATTTAAATCTGCTGGATCGGGAAGACTTTTCAGCGGCTAAAAAAAGCCGCCGAGCAGCGGCTATGCAACAAAAAATAAGTAGGGCGAGTGGCCTTATCTACATATCAAACTTCGTACGTGAATGGGTGAACGACCATCTGCAAGTGCGCGCCGGAATTGTTGAAAAGGTAATCTACAATGGCGGGAGCCTCGCCAAAAAAATGCCCCACCCCCAAAATCTGCTTTCCACACACCAGAATCCCTTCCTTTTTTCAATCGGTATCAACCCCAAAAAAAACTACCACGTGTTGATGCCGATATTAAAGCAGTTCCCTGAATACAATTGGATCATAGCAGGGCCGGACGGCAGAGGCTACCGGAGTAAAATCGAACAAGAAGCAGCAAAACTGGGCGTGACGGACCGAATAGAATTTTGCGGCGCCATAAGCGAAGAGGCCAAGCGAGATTATTACGAAAATTGCTCGGCACTTCTTTTCCCATCGCTGTCTGAAGGCTTTGGGTTGCCCGTAATAGAGGCCATGTCACTCGGAAAACCGGTTTTTATATCGAACCGAACCAGCCTCCCTGAAATTGGCGGGAGAGAAGCATACTACTTCACTGATTTTGACTCCGAAACCTTGATAAGCACCTTTGCTGCAGGCATGAAAGACTACAAAAATGACCGCGACAAACCAGCTCGAATAAAAGCATGGGCGAGCCAATTTACCTGGGAAAAAGCCGCTGCTCAGTATCTCGAATTCTACCAGGAAATGCTTTCCGCTAGCTGATGACTGTCTGCCTTTTCAATAATGGCGAATGAATAAGATCAAAGAAATTTAAACATGCGTGCTCACGATTACCGCCTCAAAAGCCGCAAATTACCTCGCCAATAAATTTGGTTGCGAGCACTATTGATCGGGTTTCCAGCGTCACCTGCTTCGCACTGTAGCGGTTCCCGCTCTGAGTTACGGTTCTTACAATGGTATCAGGCACTAAAGCCATCATTTTGTATTTGATTCGACACAACCGGTTGGCTGCTTGTCCTCGCGTTACATGCACTTGATCAATCGGCAACAATCCTTCGCTGCATTTTTATCGCCCTGAACACACTTGATTGCAGCGTGTTTGGTATGCCTGCTTTTTGCGTAAGTCTGGGCGCTGGTCGGACGCGCTCTTGCAGCGGGCCTTTGCCAACACTGCCACCGCGCAGCCTTCTCGCTCGTCGAAATGCTCTCGTCAAAGCATGGCAGCTGCCGCCTCAGTCCTCCTGCTTCTGCGACAGCATCCGCTACTATGTTTGGAACCTGCTCGATAAGATCCTCGATGGCGGAACGCTAGTCCGATTGACGTCTAATCTGTCAAACTACGATTCCGCTTGCTCGCCAAACCATAAAAACCCATGACCGAACACTTCGAACGCCATCGCCAACCGTGGACCCCTAGCGAGGTCCAGAAGCTCCACCAACTGACCGCCAAAGGAATGAGCCTGCAGGCCATCAGCAAGGCTCTCACGCGCAGTGAAGAGTCCATCAAGACGAGGGCCAAACTCGACAAGCTGCAAATCGCGAAGAAACGCTAATCGTGGTTCCACAGCAACAGACCATCCCTGCTGGTTACCGCACGCCGTTTTTATATCACGCTGCTTTGCCATCACGACGAGTTCTCCGAGCTCGAAAAGCTTGCTGAGCTCTTTATGACCGGGTAGCAGCGAAACCACTCGGTCATGGGCATAGATTTAAAAAATCCCGCCCCGCACAACCTAGAATCTGCCGTTCGCCACCATGCCAAACCGGCGCGCCTGAGTTTTGTCGGACACTATTGCCGCCTAGTGCCGTCTTCTCGCCGACTGAATACGCCGCTTTTCCTCTAACTGGAATGAGGCTTTGGTATGAAGCGCAGAATAATCGCCGCGAAGACAAAGAACCCTGATGCCAATACGAGCGGCACGGTAAAGCCAAAGTTCTGCGCGAGGATGCCAATCAAATAAGGTGCGCCCGCACTGAATCCACGGCCCAAGTTGTATATCGCGCTCTGCGCTGTCGCACGAATCTCAACGGGGAACAATTCAGACAGCATCGGTGCAAGCGCGCTAAAATGGCCATGGCCAAACATCCCTGTCAGCGGCCCGACCAGCAGCAGCCATTCGGGGTGGGCACTTTGCGCAGTCGCCACAAATATCGGGGCCATTACGGCTGTCGCCATCACATAAATCACGTATGCGCGCCGGCGACCGATCCAGTCGGCGACAAATCCAAATGAGACGTACCCCACAAACGCGCCACTCTGCAGGGCAATGATCCAGTTGGTGGATTTGAAGATCGATTGCCCAGCCCCTCCCTCACTTTTCGGTGTCCCCAGAAAACTCGGTAGCCAAGTAAAGAACCCCCAGACACCAAACATGACGCAGGACACCATGGCAGTCGCAGTCAGAAATGTTCGGCGATACTGGACTCCTAACAGTATTTTCAGCGGCGTAACTGGACCACTTGCTTGCTGCCGACTCGCAATCCAGACCGCAGACTCAGGCACTCCGTGGCGAATCCAAAGCGTGCAGACCGCTGGCACCACGCCAAGGGCAAATAACCAGCGCCAACCAAAGGTCGGGAGTATCCACTGCGCTGCGAGTGCACTTAGAATAAAGCCTAGCGCCCATCCCGACTGCATCAGCGCGAGTGCGCGGTTGCGTCGCTCCGGCGGCAGCGATTCCGCCACGAGTGTGGCGCCAGTGGCCCATTCGCCGCCCATGCCAAGGCCAAGTATGCAGCGCCAGAACATCAGTTGGGCCCCGCTCTGCGAACTGGCACTGGCTAGCGACGCGAATGAATAGACCACTATCGTCACTGCCAGCATACGTGCACGGCCAAAACGATCCGCGAGCACGCCAAACAATACGCCGCCAACGGCAGAGCAGATCAACGTGGCCGCGACGATGAGCCCGCTGTAGCTCTTGTCGAATTGCAGTTCTTTCTGCAGCTCTGGCAACGCGAATAGAAACAGAGTGAAGTCGAACGCGTCTAACGCCCAACCCAATGTAGCAGCCACAATCACCCGCCGCATTTGTGCATCTTGGCGAATTTTCTGCGCCCATGCAAGACCTGCGAGGTCAGTGCGCTGGTGGAATGTCGTTCGCCGGCGATTGGGTCGCTTGTATGGTTTGGGTCGGCTTCTTTTTTTTGTGCTGGTTCTGCCATGACAAAACGCAACGACTGGGACTTCTCGCCGCCCCCCGAGTCCGCGCTCGGCGATCACGATGTCGAGCGCAAGAGCAACGCCCTGGATGGTCGGCGAATCGCACTGCTATTGAGTGGTGGAATCGCCTGCATCAAAATCCCGCTGCTTGCGAGGGAGCTACGCCGCCATGGTGCGGAAGTTGTCGCCATGGTTTCCGAAGAGGCACTGCGCTATGTCACCGTGGACGCCCTGTCGTGGTGCACCGATCGGCCGGTGATCTGCGCTTTGTCTGCGCAGGCAGAGCACCTCAGCGGACGTTCGCCGTTTGACGCGTATCTCGTTGCGCCCGCCACCTACAACACGATCAACAAACTACGCTACGGCATTGCTGACGGCGTGCTGACATCGGTGCTGGTTACTGCGTTTGGCCGACTAGAAAGAGGACAGAGCAAGCTGCTTCTGGCACCAACGATGCACGGCTCGATGCACAACTCGATCTTGACCGAGTCACTGCACTGGCTCGCAGAACACGGCGTGCGCGTGATTCCCCCCAAGCAATCGCACGGCAAGAACAACCTGCCCGAGATCGACGTGCTCACCGACGAAGTCTGCCGAGCTTTCGGCGGCTAACAGGCCCGATCCCGTGGTCGTGCGTCACAGACGCGGCTGCTGCTGCGTTAGACAGTGAATGGATCCAAGGCCCCAGATCAGATCTCGGCAATCGATGGGAACCACTTCACGCTTTGGCAGCATGCGCCGCAACAGGTTGAGCGCCCTCAGGTCATTCTTTCGCTGTCCATAGGTCGGCACCAGCAGAGCGCCATTGACGAAATAAAAGTTGGCGTAGGTCGCCGGCAGCCGTAGGCCGTCGCGCTCAATGACTCCGGGCATCGGCAACGTGACGATTTCGAATGGCTTGCCGTTTTGGTCCTTCGCCAACTGCAGGCGCCGCAGGTTGTCGTTCAGGATTGCGTAGTTCTCGTCGCGCGGGTCGTCCTCGACGGTCGTCACAATCATCGACTTACTGGCAAAGCGCGCGAGGTCATCGATATGACCATTGGTGTCGTCCCCTGCGATGCCGTCGCCGAGCCACAGCACGTGCTGCTGCCCGTAATAGCCTTTCAAGTAATCCTCGATCTGTGCTCGTGAGAGCTTGGGATTGCGATTTTCGTGCAGCAGACACGATTCGCTAGTCATGACTGTGCCAGCGCCATTGAACTCAACCGAGCCGCCCTCCATCACGACCGAGACCTTTTCATGCTTTGGATAAAAAATGCCCGCTACCTTGCCTTCAATCGAGCGATCCCCGCCCACCATGGCTTCGTAGATTCGGGTCGGCACGTTGTCGTCATCCTCCCACGGCGGATACTTGCTGCCCCATGCGTTAAAACCCCAGTCGACGATGGCCATCTGCTGTCTGCCACCGCGCACCTTGCGCACGACAAATGCCGGCCCGTGATCGCGGCACCACGGCTCGTTGGTCTTTATGTGGTGGAAGTGCACGCGCTTGGCTAACACGGCCTTCTGCACGCCACCGGCAATCAACTGCTCGCGGACGAGATGCTCGTAGTTGCCATTTTGGACGTTGATGTGGACGGACTCGCGCGCCGCAATCTCACGAATGATCGCTGCGAGATTGGCGGGGACCGTGTGATATCGGTCGGGAAACGAGATGCCCTCCGGCCGCGGCCAACTAAACCAAGTGCCGCTGTGTGGCTCCCATTCGGCCGGAAAAGCGAAGCCATGCTGCAAAGGCGTACCAGTCAGAACCCTTAGCTTTGACTTCGCCATGACGCTTAGACACCGAAGCGACGCGTGATGCCGTCATACGCGTCGATCCGTCGATCGCGCAAGAACGGCCAATGGGTGCGGCTAAACTCGACCTGGTCTAGGTCGCACGGCACCACGACGACTTCCTCGCCGTCCACGCTAGAGCGATGTACTACCTGGCCGTTGGGCGAGGCAACAAACGACTGGCCCCAGAACTGGATCCCGTCCGCGCTCACCGGCTTGCCGTCCGTGCCAAGAATAATTTCGTGGCCGATGCGATTGGGTGCGCACACATAGCAGCCGTTGGCGACCGCGTGCGAACGCTGGATTAGTTCCCAGCTATCGTGCTGCACTTCGCCATACCCCTGTTTCTCGCTCGGATGCCAGCCGATCGCCGTGGGAAACAGCAGGATCTCAGCGCCCGTCAGCGCGGTGAGCCGCGCGGCCTCTGGAAACCATTGGTCCCAACAGATCAAAACACCAACCTTGCCGAACTTCGTCTGCCACGTGCGAAAGCCAAGGTCGCCCGGTGTGAAGTAGAACTTCTCGTAATACAGCGGGTCATCAGGAATGTGCATCTTGCGATACACGCCCATAAGAGAACCATCCGCGTCGATCACCGCCGCCGTGTTGTGATAGAGCCCGCTGGCGCGCTTCTCGAACAAACTCGCAATGATCACGACCCCGTATTTTTTGGCGATCTTGCAGAACAGATCGGTGCTCGGCCCCGGAATCGATTCCGCCAAAGCAAAAAACCGATGGTCCTCCGTCTGACAAAAATACTGACTCGTGCACATCTCCTGCGTGCACAAAATCTGCGCCCCCTGCTTGGCTGCGCGCTCGAGCAGTGCAGCCTGATTCTTGCGATTCTCAACCACCGATTCAACGCAACGCATCTGCGTAAAACCAAGGTTGACGATGCGCCGATTTTTCGGTGCCGGAGATTTGGAGCTAGTGCTACGAGCCATGCTGGTGTTTTGGTCAGCGCCGGAGTTTTCTCTCCCGCGCGGCAGTGGAGTGTAGGAGCCGATCCCCAGCGATGCCACGCTGACAACTAGCCAGTAGTGCTCGCGCAAGAAATGCCGTAGGCAAAAGATCACGGCGTTACGCTCCCCACCGCAAAAAAAGTCCGCCGGTCGCAAGACCGCGGCTACAGCGGCTACTTCGGCTACTTCGGCTACCAGCCCATCGTCGCAATGCCCGCGCTGGTAAAGCCGCGGTTCATTACAAACCCACCAAACATCACTGGCCGCATTCGCCGATCGTCAGACGACAAGAGTCCCCGGCGGCCACAAGGCCATCCGACTAGAACAGCCATTGACCAGTTCGCCCCGCGCCATTCCATCAGTGCAGCAAACTGGTTTTGCTGCCACCTGGCCGCCAAATTTTAGAGTACCGACGCGCTTATCGCCAAGCACTGAACTGCTGCGCGCTGACGCAAGAGAGCTCATCAAAGCAAGCGCATCCGACGCTCCTGCAAAGTCACTTTATCGATCGGCCATGGCGCATTCACCGCGACCAAACGAGCTTGCAGTTCGGTTGCCAGCACGCGCAAACGGGTTGGCTCGGCGGCGGCAAGGTCGCGCTGCTCACCGAGGTCATGCGCTATGTCGTACAGTTCCCAACGCTGCTCGTCATAGAAGTAGATTGCCTTCCAATCGCCCTGCCTTATCACGCTGTGCGGGCGATAACCGGAACGGCTGCCAGCAGGCTCGACAACCCAGATGTTTGGGAAGTGCCATATCAAAGGCGTTGCGCGGTCGCATCGTGCAGGGTGCGCGAGACAGTCTGCAAAGTCCGCACCGTCGATCCCAGCGGCTGCAGGGGCCGATGCGCCAGCGAAGCCGAGCAATGTGGGGAACAAATCTTCAATCAGAATCGGATACGCGCATCGGGCCCCACTTGCGACCGGTATCCGCTGCTGCGATGGCGCGGCTGGATTGACTTTGCCCCAACTAACAATCGCGGGCACGCGGATGCCGCCTTCGTATGCAGATCCCTTCCCTTCACGCAGCGGCAAGTTGTGCGTCTCCTTACCGCTCCCCAGCACGTTCTTGCCCCGCGCGACATGGCTGAGTCCGCCGTTATCACTGTAAAAAACAATCAGCGTATTATCGGCGACACCTAGCACGATGAGCTGTTGGCGGAGCACCGCGAGTGAATGGTCGATGCCCTCAATCATCGATGCATAGTCGCGCTCGAATTGCCCGACCAAAGCCGCTTGATAGTGATCATCAAAAGGACGGTGCGGTTGCACCGGCATGTGCACGGCGTAATGCGCGAGGTGCAGAAAAAATGGCTGCTTTGCCGCTGCCGCAATCGCCACCTCTCGGCAAGCTTCAGTTGTAAGCGCATCCGTAAGGTGCGTCTTGGTGCCTTTATAAGCCTGCATTCCTGGCACCGCAAAAACCTCCTGCCCTTGCTTGCCTTCGCCATAACGATCCTCGCCCTGATAGCTCCCCGGTGCGCCTGCTGCATGACCAGCGATGTTGACGTCAAAGCCGAGGTTACACGGATCACTGCCGGTGGTGCCAACCGCGCCCCAGTGGGCCTTGCCGACATGAATCGTTCGATAACCCGCATCACGCAGCAGGCCAGGCAAGGTCGGCGAGTCACCTGGCTGGAGACCGTTCATCCGCCACACAGGCGGCAACAGGACAGCCGAAGCACCACCGGTCTCACCGTCCAAAATCCAGTTGGTCACGTGATGCCGCGCCGCATTCTGCCCAGTCAACAACGACACGCGTGACGGCGAGCACACCGCGCAAGAATAAGCCTGCGTAAATCGCACCCCATCACGTGCCAGCTGCGCCATTGCCGGAGTTCGGAAGAAGTCATTGAACGGCGTGCGCTCGCCATGAAAATCCACCGACGTGTCCTGCCAGCCCATGTCATCAATGAGGAAGACGACCAGGTTGGGCGCGCCATTGGCGCTGCGGATCTTGGGCGCCGCTTGACAGGCAACGACACCTACGACCACTGCGAACAACGAAGCGAGAACGGCTTTTGCAGGGATATGCACCACCAAAGCCTAGCAGTGAAACCGTCGCGCTACGCAGTCGGCTTTGCTGCGGGCCGCGGCCCCTTGGCCTTTGGCAACTTCATCGCCCCGCTCAGGATCTTGGCACTCAGCTTCGGGTTGAAGAGCAGGTTCGTCATCGCATAGCACTCGTGCGTGCAGAAACAGCCGTTGTCGATGCGCTGCTTGATCTGGTTCGCGCGGTCGCTGTGCAGCCACTTTTGGATGTCGAATGAGCCTTCCTTCCGCATGTCTGCGATGCGGAAGTCCTCACTGAGTTCTTCGCACGGATAAAGCTTGCCGTCGTGCGTCACCGTGACATTGATGCGCCCCGCATAACAAGGCGTTTGCCAGCGGCCTTCGACCGCCGTCTTGTAGATCATCTCGCGCTGAATGATGTCTTGCGCAGCCTTGATTCGACCGCCCCAGAAACGATAAATCGGGTGGTCACCGCTCCGCATCTCTTTCGCCAACCGATCGACATGCTTGCGATACAACTCCATGTTGACGTTCTTCCACTCAGGGTTCTTCAGGTCACCCCGAGCGAGCGACAGGGTGTGCGTCGTGACACGCCACTTGCGCACGTATTCGATAACCTCGGCAACGTGATCCTGATTGGCCTGCGCAAACACGGTGTTCACCGCGAGGTCAAAATTTGGATACTTGTCGAGCAGCGGGTTGAGCGCTTCGTAAGTCTTGACGCAATTCTCAAACGTATTCTTCACTCCGCGCATCTGGCTATGCAGATCGCCAATCGCGTCGATCGAGATCTTCACTGTGACGGCCGTCTTCGGGCAGGTCTTCAGAATCTCCTCGGTAGTAGCAAGGATGCGGTCTGCCTGAATGCCGTTCGTCGGGAAGAACATGATCGACGGCTTGTTGTTCTTGTAAAACGTCTGCGCGATCTGCGGCAGGTCCTTGCGCAAGAACACTTCGCCGCCGGAGAATGCAATCCAGAGCATCGTGCCGAGTGATTTCGAGACCTGCGTGATCTCCTCCATCGACATGTCACCTTCTTCGAGCGAGAAGTTTGCGTCCTCGAGGTAGAAGCAGAACGGGCAGCGAGCGTTGCAAACTTTGGTGACGAACATCACCAGATGAATCGGCCGACTCTTCTTGAGGATGGTCGGCAGGAAGCGCAACGGTGAGTAGGTCATGAGTCTTTTAGCAAGCCGCGGCAACTGCCGATGGCGACCGGAAGGGGATACCCGATGAGATAGTATAGAGTGCAACCAAACCCGAAAGCCGCGCCACCCCCGGCCGTGAAAAAAGCAGTGAGAAGCCGGCGGCTCAGTAACACGCTCAAAGCCATTGCTCCGAGCGCGCAATAGGCAAACAGCGGAAATCCTGTGCAGAGGAAAAGAGCCCACAAAACCAGCTGACAGCCCCAGAGTGCGACGTTGCACTTGAGCTCCATTGACGCCGTGCCTGAATCGGCAAACGCGTCCTTATTTTGCAGATGATAACGCGTCCACCAGCGACTCTTGCGATACGCATTTTTCATCGAACGTAAAATGCCAAAACGAAAAATATGCCCCACCATCAGCTCTGGGCGCATCACTAGGGCCACCCCGGAGCGGCGGAGTCGGTGGCAAAAATCGACGTCTTCGAGAATCGGCAGGAACCGTTCCAAGAATCGCTCGCCGCGGTCGAAGATGGCTTTCGGCAGCAGCATCGCGTGCGTCGCGATGTAGTCGGGGGAGCGATACTTTGTCTCCGAGTAGTGCACGAACACCGACTGGAACGAGTTGAACAGCCCATGATCGTGGGCGAGCTTGGTGTAGGTTCCGCCGATTACGCAATCGCGCCCCTCCATTGCAATCGCTCGTTCACAGGTGGCAAGGATGTCACGCGGCACGACGCAATCGCTATCGGTAAAAAAGATGAACTCGCCCTTCGCAACACTGGCCCCGCGGTTGCGCGCCGCGCCAGCGCCTTGCGGCGAAGCCAAGCGCACGAGGCGGACCGGATACCTCGCCGCCAAGGCAGCGCAATCATCGGTCGAACCATCGTCCACAAGAACGACCTCAAAGTCCGGATGATCGACCGAGGTCGCGGCCGCAAGACAGCGCTCGATCGTCACTGCGCTGTTGCGCATCGGGATCACTATCGAGAAGGAATTACGTAAGGACATTCGACGGATGCAGTGCGCCGTCTTATCGACTGAATCGACCAGCAAGTAGCGACGGATGACGCACCGATGTTTTCCCTCTGGCAAAGCTTCCGGTCAAGACTTCAAAGCACAAGAACGACCGCAGCATTCGCGCCATCGCCACTGCCCATGCCAACGGCTTCTTCCAGATACGAACCATTTGCGACTCGACAAAAAAAGCGAAACTCAACGAAAGCTTGCAAAATTCTTTACAGAAATTTTCAGCCTAACGAACTGCGAAAGGCAACGGCCAACTGCACGTATGCCTCCAACTTTTTACGCTTGCCAGCTACAACACGGCGATCAAAAAAAACGCGCATCCGTAACGCGTTTTTAAGGCACCAAAGCAGTGGCCAACTCTTGAAATCGGCGCCCTGCCAAGATCTCGCAGAACAGGCTGCGCAATGGCTTTTTATACCAGCAGCATCAACGCCAGCAGAAAAGCCCATTGCCCATCAGAGTAGAGCCGAAATTTAACTCAGGAAGAAGCCTTTGAAGATCGAAATTGCCACAGTTTTACCCAGTAAATTTTAGACGGCGGCAAAGACTAACAGACCAAGATCACAAAAGCAGCTTTCGCAGACTCAGGCAAGCTCACTCGCGCTTGAAGCGCGGAAACGTTGCACAGAGGATACGCAACAGGGGTAGGCCGCTCAGGACTTGGCCAGGAAAAGCAATTGAAGCACCTGGGTTAGCAGATACGGAAAAACCGCAGAAATGCCGAACGCCTTATCAAGCAGCCACAAATCTGCCAGCGCAAATAATAAAATCTGTCAGCGGTAGCTGAGCAAACGCCGCAGCGGCCTCGCTACAAGGTGCCGCTATTAAGATAGCTGGCGGTCTAACCTTAGGCCGGCAAAAAAGCAACGCAATCAGACAAGCTAGACAAGTGCTGCAGGCAACATGCATAAATCCCATGAACAAAACCAGATATAAATGCGCGAGATAAAACCGCATCACACGAAATGCTGCCTGGCCAAAGCTGGTCTAAGTGCCACCGCAACGATGGCTGCCGGAAAAGCCAACGAAAGCATAATAATTCGACCAAACAAAAGTTCCTTTGCCAACAAGGCGCCATAACCAAGGCTGCCGTAAAGCACATAAAACATGTCCACTGCATTTGATGGCGAGGCAGAAAATAGTGGGCTCAATACAAAGACCCAGCCTCACTCAAAACAAAAGATAAAAATCTAAAACTTATCGCCTTACAGAGAACTGTCCGCCGACATGATTACACCTTTCGAGATAGTAAAAGTGTAAGGCACTTTTGTGATGCAAAGCAAAACAGCTGAAAATTTCTAAGCTCCGGATTATCTTTTTTACGGACTATTGCAAGGCTATCGCCTAAAAACCGAACCCGAGCAATGAAGCCTGACCTTCGCTGCCGATCCAGACAAACAAACACTTTTCCATGCAGCAGAGTTCATGCGCATCGCCATGGAAAAAATTGCTAAAAAAGCTCCGGCCTTGCCGCTTAACACAAAACCGCGCGACACATCAAACTGTTGGAAGTGCTTATCGAGCGGTGTTTGAATGCTTTGCAAACTGAACTAAAAATGAACGATCTCGATCCCAGACGTCAAGATAAAAAATATACCTCAAAATATACCTCAAGAAAAACTAGCGGTGAACAAAAAAATCAAAAACGAAATCCCAATGCCAAGGGACTTGCAGTGATAAAAAATCTAAATTTCAGGTAATTATCCCAAGTACGTCCCAGCGAAAAAACCTGGGCAAATAGTAAAAGATTTAGCAGAAAAGCTAGGTAATATTATAGGCACTTGGCATAGACTATTATTTACACCGAAGCATACTGAAAATGAGAACATTTATACTGATCCCCTTGTTCGCATTAAGTGCTTGCTACGAATCAACAGCAACGGCGCCTGCCGCCGCGCAACCACCTGCATTCGCAATCCAAGCAGCGCCCCTGATAGGAGGAAACCCAAATACCTGGGTACCACTTTGCGCTGTCGTGAGGGTGGAAACCAACGCACCTTCGCGCATTTCCCTCCGAGTTACCGACATTGGCAACCAGGCAGATACATGGGTCGTTGCCGACGATGGGGGTTTTTCGTTACTCCACAAAAAAGTGCCAGTCTTGGGCCTGAAGCCTAGCCATAGTTACTCGGTCGAAGTTACCGCAAGGAATGAGTTAGCAGAAAACATTACATATCCTAACCTGTTATTTTTTACTGCCCCGGCATTACCTGCAAAGTTTCCGCCAATTACACTGGTTGCTTCCGACCCAGTTAGGATGGCGCCTGGCGTAACCGTTTTCAACGCAGCGACAAATAATCGCAACGATAAACTGGTCGCAGTCGACAACCAAGGCGACGTTGTTTGGTATCTAGATGACTCGCTACTTCCGCGTTTTTCCCCACCATTCGACTTTGTTAAGCCCACTTTTCTGGCCACCAAGCTGCCAAACGATAACTTCATCCTGATTGTCGATAAGCACGGTGTTGTAGAAGTTACGAAGACCGGCGACGTGATTAGCGCTTTTTGGGCGGCCAATATCGGAGCAGTGCCTAGCAACGGCGGCGCATTCAGTTACATTCCAATATCAACTGACAGCTTTCACCACGATGTCACTTCTTTACCTGAAAGCACAGGCTCAGCCTTCGCAGCTTTGGGGTCGGAACTTCGCGTATACAACAACTACCCAACAAGCGTGACAGATCCTACGCAAACTCAGCTGATATCCAACGTTGTTGGGGATACGATTGTCGAATGGAAGCTCGATGGGACCAAGCAGCGTGAAATCCGATTATTTGATTTACTTGACCCGCGTCGAATTTGTTACGACGGACTCGCTCAGTTTTGGACGAGCCATTACGGCCGGAGCTCCACCGCAGATTGGAGCCACGCAAATGGCTTGGCTTACGACTCACAATCAGACTCCTACTTGGTTTCATTGCGTCATCAGGATGCAATAATAAAAATCGCTCGTTCAACAGGCCAGCTCGAGTGGATCCTTGGGGCACCAGGACGATGGGAAGGCCCGTGGCTTTCACAACGGCTAATTCCTGAAAACGGAGTTGCTTGGCAATACCATCAACACGCACCAATCATCGAACCCAATGGCCGCATACTTTGCTTTGACAATGGCAACGAGCGGTCAATCCCGCCGGTGCCAGGAACACCACTTGACTCAAGATATAGTCGCGCAGTCGAGTTTGAGGTCAGCGATCTAACGCGTGTCGTTAGACAAACTTGGTCGTATACAGCAACCGCTGGCAGCGAGGCGATCAACTCTTACTTTGTTGGCAATGCTACTCGGCTGACAAATAACAATGTTTTGATCTGCGATGGCGGCAAGGGCAATCCAGCGACCCCAACATTTTACTCGGGCCGAATCGTCGAAGTGACCAACAACACACCCGCAAGCGTGGTCTTTGACGTCAAAGTGCGTGACCAGTCGCCAACCAATCCAAGCGCTTGGTTTCTTTATCGGGCATTCCGAATGACTGGCTTCGGCCGGTAAGCTAAGGCATTACTCAACAGTAATTTATTCCTCGCCCAAGGCACTTGGCGACGGTTTCGATCGTGCGAATATCCTAAAAAAGGTCGCTGTTTTTTTCGCAGTCCAATAAGCACGGCCACTTATGGCCCACTTATTACGCTTCGATCTCTTAGCCACCGGCGCAACGCTGCTAATCGCAGTTGTTCCGGCACAGGAAAGCTGCGCATTTCTGCTGCTAGTACTCGACGCAAAGGTAAAGCCAGCATCGTTTGCTTTGGTTACACTGCTTTTCGCCCTACTTTTGCTTCTAGTATCGGTGGCGAAGACATTGTCCGCGCGACCACAGATGCAACTGGCCGTGCCCGCGCAGAACTGATTGATGGGGCTTATTACAAGGCTTGGGCATATCTTGATCATTGTTGCTAAGAGTTAGTCAACGTCGACGTCGGTTAGAAAGACGAACTGCGGCTGAGCCCTCCGCAACCAGATTTCATGTCAAGTCCTTTTCAAACCACCTCGCCAACCGAAGCTTTTTTTACTTGTAGCGGAGTGTCTTTTTTACGGCATCCGTAGCGTTTGCAAAAATATTTCTAGTATACTTTTTTTAGCATTCTTATTTCGCCTTGAATCAGCTTCTCTCGCACAAGTAACATCTCATGCATGTATATCACTTGTGACGGCAGGGACAAATTACCAATCGATTTCGTTCACAAACAACAGATTGCCTGACTCTTTGCTTCAGCATGAACACCCGTTACGCTGTTAATCTTTTTCATGCTTTTCAATCCGCCTGATGCCTGAAGACTCGTTGCTCCAGCAGCTCGCCCATTTGCCACCTTGGGTGGCATTTTGGACTGTCTTATTAGCTACGCTTATCAGCGAAGATATTGCTACAATTACGGCTGGGATGGCAGCTGCCGCGGGGCTTATGCCATTGCCCAATGCTATTATTTCGTCGGGTCTTGGCATCTGGCTTGGCGATTTCGCCTACTACTTGGTTGGCCGCTCACTAGGGTTTGCAATACTTCAGCGTTCTTGGTTTGCTCGCATGGTCAATCCGGCCACAATCGAGCGCTGTCGCATTGGCTTTGCGAGCAGCGGCGTACGCTGGATCATCGCGAGCAGGTTTATGCCAGGCATACGGACCGTTACCTACCTTATTGCAGGCTGCCTTGATGTTCGCGCCGGTTGGTTTGCTCTTACGACTTTCATCGCAGTGGCTGTGTGGACTCCGATAGTTATTGGCTTGGCTTACTTCGCGGGTGAAAAATGCACTGACCTTATTTTACACGCAGGGCCAGTTGGCTGGCTGGCTGCTCTCTTTACGCTTATCTCGCTATATTTTTTTTCTCAATTCGTTTTTGCCGTTTGCACACCTAATGGACGCCACGCCATATGCGACCGCGTCCGTAGTTTTTTTCCTTGGCCAAAATAACGATTTTGCGCTTCCTGGTTGGCGACATTTGTCACCTATGATATTTGATTTCAGGATCTTATTTTTACTTCATACCGCTACGTGCTTTGCTGGTAAGTAAGTAGGATAAGTGAGTTTTTGTGTGAAAATAATATTGCCAAATTGAAAGGCCCGTTTTCTCATTTTTTCTACGGCTTTCGCTTTTGTTGTATTACTCTGGATTTCGGGTTATACGCTTCATTTGCAATCCATTGCACCTGATCGTCACCAGCATAAGAGAGTTTTGGTTTTCAATCTAGTTACAATGGCTCAAATGAAGCTCGCATGACTTGCTGATTTTGCTTTACAGCTTTCGATCTTATGGCTGGGCGCTGTAAAGACTTGCTGGATTGGGCGCTGCTTAGCAATATCTTGGTAATTCGGCCTGCTCATAAGGCGATGCTTATGCTTTTTTCTGCTAGGAGCAGGTCTAACCATGCGACTTGGCTTACTTATTTCATGAAAGCTTTTGCGCTGTCATTACGGCATTTTTTCTTGTGGTTTGCCGTATGCCTTTTTGCGCCTCTCACTCCACCATCCAGCACGCAGAGCTCACCTCCACCTGCAAGGCGGCACTCGGCACCCCACGCCAAAGAAGTACCTGCCGCTCGAAAGTCTCCGCCCAAAGGTCCGCAACGCCTCGCTGTTGCTGCCTGAACCGCTTTGGCATGATGCCAATGTGACCCTGCAATCCGCAAAGCCCACCCACCGCGAAAGCTTACTTGCTTTGGTGCTCGCTGCGCTTTGCGCCATCCTGCTGCTCGGCAAATCCTTATTGCCAGGCAACGTATTGGTGCCCTACCCGCCGGAGTTCTACGACGTGCAGAGCGAAGCCGCCGCCGCAAACGGCAGCCTTGATCTTGCCGAAATTGCCCGTGGCAATTTGAGCATGGGCGACAAGTATGGCCAGTCGCTGGCCTGGGATCGCGTTCTGCAGGAGAACCTGCAAAAGGGCCACATCCCGCTCTGGAATCGCGAGATCGGTGGCGGCGTGCCGTTCGTTTCGCAGATGGCCCAGCCTTACCAGCCGTGGAACCTGCTGTTATTTGCGCTCCCGAGTGAACAGTGGTACGGCTTTACGATCTTTGGCCAGCTCGTGCTGATGGGCTGCTTCGCCTACGGCTTCGTCCGCCGGATCGGCTGCCGCCACGCAAGCGGCTGCTTCGCCGTCGTCCTAGCCATCCTTGGCCTGTGGACGCAGTCAAAACTGCATCACAACGTGATGCTCACGGCCGCCCTTTCCTTGTTCCCGATGTTGTCGGCAACGCACGACATCATGCGCCATCGCGGCTTCATGCGCAGCGCCGCATGGCTGGCACTCTGGGCTGGTCTTGCATGGCTTTCCGGCTTCATCATCATCGCACTGCAGGCCTGCTACATTACGGCGGGCTATGCACTGCTGCTCGCTCTCGGCAATGTGCGCGGCGAGCGGCTGCGGCCGCTGCTCGTAGTCTGCATCGGCTTTGCTCTTGGTGGCCTGCTATCGCTCGCACAAATGGGGCCCTTGCTACTCGCCATCCCTGAGTCGGCGCGCCCGACCGAGTTCAATGTTGAACTGCACCGACTACGCTGCCTCGACTGGGACTTCCTGCTCACCTTTGCCTGGCCAGATCTTTTCTACTGGGCAAGCAACGTCTTTTACCTGCGGGCCGACCCCTTGTTGCCGCTCGTCGAGCGCCCACCACTCAGCCAGCTGGTATTGCTGCACGATCCAAATAAGGCCTACGGCAACTGGGTCGAGTGCGCCTTTGCAATGTCGCTGCCAGCATTGGCGGCCACGCTGCTCGCACTGTTTGATCGGCAGCGTCGCTTGGTAGTTGGATTTTTCATCGCACTTCTCGTGATCGGTTTTGGCATGGCGACTGGGAGCCAACCGTTTTTCTGGGTCGCGCGACATCTGCCTGGCCTTGCCGCCACGGACCTGCGGCGCGAGCTCTACTTTGCGGCGATGGCGCTGGTCGTGCTCGCCGCAATCGGCGCCGATGCGCTGCATGCAGCCCACAGCAAGTGGACCGCGCGCGGTTTCTTGTTCGTCATCACGGGGCTAAGCGGCATTGCCTATGTCTGGCTCTACATGCAGGACGAGGCATCCTTCCTGCAGCACCTCGCGCAGTGGATCGCCGCGGACGCCATGCATCCGCTTGTGCAAGGCCACACGATGGCGGACATCGAAGCTTGGATCCGCACTACCTGTTATCCTTCCGAACTCCTCAACAACCTCACGCAGCTCAAGGTCACTGCGGGCCGCACATGTTTGGTCGCCGGGACAGCGGCCGCCGCAACTTTTGCTAGTGTGCCGCAGATTCGCATCGGCATCTGGATTGCTGCAGCAGCTCTTGAACTTTGGCACACGGGGCGCGGGCCGGTGCAAACCGTGGCGGCTTTGCGCGTGACCACGCCGCCGCTTGTGGTGGCGCCAGTGCTTGCTGCGAGCCAAGACCCAAACGGTGTGCGACCGCGCTTCCAGCGCCTCGGCGCACGAATTGAACCGCGCGCGGCTGCAAGCTACTTGCCCAACTTCGCCGCATACCAC
This sequence comes from Planctomycetota bacterium, assembly GCA_014192625.1. Lineage (GTDB taxonomy): Bacteria > Planctomycetota > UBA1135 > UBA1135 > UBA2386 > BJHM01. Next base: position 301,806 of record BJHM01000001.1, on the reverse strand, counting down.
GGCATCGAAGACGCGGCGTCCTACAGCTCCTTGCCGCCGCTGCGCGAAGAAGAGTTCTTCCTCGCGATAGAACCCAACACCGAAAGTAAAACCAACCTCGTGCCCGGCGGCGACGGAGTAGCGTGGTTTCACGATCCTTTGTCGCTGCAGCATCCCCTGTGCGATTTATTTGGCATCCGTTTCATCCTGACCGACCAGCAGGTCACGGCGGCCAACCTCATCGATCGAACACCCACAGGAACTGGCCGATTCCGGCTACTCGAACGCACCTCGACGCTGCCGCGCGCGACCTTTGTTCGCAGCGTCGAGGTGATCCCAGATCGCACCATGCGACTCGCCATGCTGCGAAATCCCAGCCGTGATGTCGCGCATCAGGTGATCCTTGAGGACACGAGTGCACCGTTGCCCGCAACATCAGCAAGCGAGGCCTCGCCGGCAACCGTCATGATCGTTCGCCACGAAGACGAACGCGTCGAACTGCGCGTGCAGAACGCTGCCGACGGCTACCTGCGACTCGCCGATGCCTATGACGCTGGGTGGCGCGCGCTGCTCGATGGCGCGCCAACGAAGATCTACCTCGCAGACCACTACCTGCGTGCGGTCTACCTCCCTCCCGGCGACCACAGGATCGTGTTCACGTTTGATGCGCCGCGCGTGTTATGGCCGCCGCGCATCAGCCTCATCGCGCTGCTAATGATCCTCGGGCTAATGTTCATGCGCCGCAGTACGGCAATAGCCTAGTGCCAGTAGCCAGCGAGCTGGCGGCGACCGCGGGCTCGTTCGGCAACGGCCGCTCACGAACTAGTTGGGCGCTTGCTAGCCCTGATCAGATGAAGGACCTGCGGCTGCAATCCGAAAAGCCTGCCGCACCGCATCGACGACAGCCCCAAGCCTTTCGACACACGGATCGCACGCACTGTTGCAGCACCACCGCCACTGCGCATCCGGCAATCGCAGATGCTGCAACACAAACCCGCGGTAGCTCAGGTCCACGCCATGCTGCGCAAGCTGCTGCAGGATGCACAACTCAAGTTCCTTCGCGTCTGGCGTCACATTCATTCCGCAAGTTGTGCGCTCAAACGGCGCGACTGCACAAAAACACCACCGGCATTCCAGCACCCGCAACAAGGCATGTCCAATCCAAGTCGGTTGCTGCCGGTGCCGATTTGTCGCACAGATATTGCTTCCACGGGGGTCGGCTCGCACACCTCAGCACGCAAAGTAAGCGAGCGCGATCGACTCACGAAGTTTAGGCACTACCGCCACCGTTGCGGCCGCACGGAGCCATGACAAACCCGCCGCAAACTCTCTGACCGGGACCTACACAGCACCGCAACGCTCACGACCGACGACGACCGATGGCCGCGAGCAGCACCGCGGCTGCAAAAATCATCCGCCGATCGAGGGCCTGATTCTGGTCGACCTAAATGTCCGTGTTTAGACGAACGGATTGAACCGCTGCACGCCGGTTGCAACCACCGCGACCCTGCTGCTGAAATGCAAAGGCTGCGGCACGAAATTGAACAGCACCGGCGCACGAGTGAGCAGCCAAGGCTCCCTCCAGCAGGTTGGCAATCACGCGCTCCTGCAGATCAACTACATCCCATGAGTCCCGCACCAGCGGCTTGAAACCACGACGCCGTAGCGTCCCGACAGTTTCCTTCGCCAGTGATTCAGCGATGTCATAGCTTGCAGAAAAATCAAGGATCTGCCTGGCGCGAATCCACCGCCGATCGGTCGTCATCGAATCGTCGGAGAACAATCGGATATCCTCTTTCAGGCGAAATGCTTTCTGCCGGAAAACGTAACCCTCCGATCTTCGTCGTGGACATGAAAGCTAGCACCGAACACCTAGGGACTTTGCGGCGGAAGCGGTAACCGGGCAGTGCAGAGCAGAGAGATCCTGCCATGCCCATCATCATTCGATCCATTTTCCAATCTGCCGCCGCATTCGTAACTTCCCCGGCAGATCGCAGACCGGCCCGACCGCCGATGCGAGTCGAGGCCTTGTCAGGTAACCTACGCGGATGCACCTCACGCTGCTTGTTGCTGCATTGCTCGCCCAAGATCCGCCACAGCCACAGGCAAAGTCACAGCCACCGACTTTTGCGAGCGTGATCGCGCTGCGGTTTGCTGAGTGGGATAGCGACCACAACGGGTTGCTGAGTCCCACGGAGATCGACTTGCTCTGCGTCGACCCGACCATTCTAGATGCCGATGCCGCAGCGGCCGCAACGCTTAAGCGCATCGTCCGCAGCGGGAATTTTGAGGTTCCGCCACTGCGGCAAGCAAACTTGACGGCGCCACCTGCAAAGCCCATGACCAAGGGGCAGGCCAACCGCGATATAGGCGCCACAGCTCCACCGCCAGAGCCAACGGCACCGACTGCGCCAATACTGCGCAAACCTAACTTCCAATCGAACTTTGAAAGTTGCCTGCGCCGCATCTCGGTGGCGAAGCACGAGCTGTTTGTCGATGCCACGCCCGACCTCGACACTTGCCATCAAGGTCCGCTCGGCGACTGCTACCTAGTCGCCGCAGTTGGCGCGTTCGTGATGCGCAATCCCGCAGACATCAAGCAGGTCATCACGCAGCTGTCTTCTGGCTGCCTGCGCGTGGCTTTTGCCGACGGCAGCGAAACAACGATTCTGCCGCTGACCGACGCGGAGATCGCTTTGTCCGGCACCACTGGCGACGAAGGGCTGTGGCTACCAATCCTGGAAAAAGCGCTCGGCAGCATGCGCCAAGCTGCCAACCCCCAACGCTACGCCGCTGAGTCCGCCACGGATGCAATCGCCAATGGCGGTTCGTCGGCAAAGATGATCCGCATGCTCACCGGTCACGAGACGCAACGCATCGTGCTGCGCAAGAGCGCGCAAACGCAACCCAACGGTGCCGCTGCAAAGGGAACGGAGAGCCCAAAACAGGTCCTCGCCGACGAGTCCGCCAAACTCGTGCTCGCAGTGCGCACCGAAGTCGGTGCTGCCTTGACCAAAAGACTGCTCGTCACATGCGGTACCGGTGCAACAACGCAGCCGCCTGGCATAAACGGCAAACATGCGTATGCCGTCCTTTCATACGACCGGCCCAACGACGCGCTCACGCTTTGGAATCCACACGGCAATCGGTTTACTCCGCAAGGCGTACCGGGCTTGGCGAATGGCTACCCGACCAAAGCTGGCGTGTTCTCCGTGCCGATCACCCAGTTCGTGCAAATTTTTCGCGGCGTGATCATCGAAACCTCGACCCCCATTCCTGCACTGCCTGCGCTACAAATTGCCCCTGCACCTGCGGTCCCCACGAAACCCGAAGCACCTGCGAGCGGCGGCATTGCGGGCAAGTAACTCATCGCTGCAACGAGTGCCGCGCTCCAACTGCGCAGGGCTCAAAACGCGGCCCGTGCGCCGGCAAACTCTGCCGCTACCGGTCATGGTTGCGATGCGATTGCTACTGCGCGCGCCATGCATTGCACGCCCTTGGTGCTGCAACCAAAGTGGGCTAGCAAGGACACTCATGGTCAAACTTAGTTGCCGAACGAACTGTCGCACGCGATGGTGAGATAGCAGCCGCATGGAACCCAACGATGATTCGCTGACCCGCTTGCAGTTTCTGATCGCGTCTGGCGTGGCTGGTGCACTAGCCGTCTGCGCGAAGTCGCAGGATCCGCTGTTTTTGGTGGAGCCAGGCGACAAGCATTACGAATCGCTGCGCTCGCGCTACAACACATGTGTCGATCTGCGGCCAGCGGCAATCGCACCGTGCACCAAGCCTCCGCACGTGATGCGCGCAGTCCAACACGCAAACCGGACGCAGCTACCCATTGCGATCCGCAGTGGCGGGCATTCTTTCGAAGGATTCTCGTCCAATGATAAAGGCCTTGTCATCGACCTGAGCCGCATGGATCGCGTGCAGTTTCTCGACGGCAACCGCATCGCTGTCGAGCCCGGCTGCACTCTGGCAAAGCTCAACGATGAACTGCTGCCACGCGGCCGCTTGCTACCTGCAGGTTCGTGCGGGACCGTCGGCATCGCCGGGCTAGCACTCGGCGGCGGCTATGGTTTTTTCAGCCGCAAACTAGGCCTCACTTGTGACAGCCTCGAAGCACTGAGCCTGATCGACGCTGCGGGCAAACTCCGCTCAACGAAAGACGACCCAGAGTTGCTGTGGGCGTGCCGCGGCGGCGGCAATGGCAGTTTTGGCGTGGTCATAGAGATGGTGTTCCGCACCCACACAGCGCCCGTCAACTGCACGCGCCATCGCTTGCGCGTGCGAGGTCTCGACCTGCCCCGCGCCAGCAAACTGCTCGAAGCCTGGTTCGAACACAGCGCAAAGTTGCCACCAAGCCACTTCAGCGCGTTCGTGCTAAACCATACGTCGCTGCTAGTCCTGGTGTTTGGCCATGGCGACGAGGGCCCAGCGGTCGAACGCTTCCTGCGCGATTTCGGCGAACTGTGCGACGAGACGCAACGTGGCACACCGCAACCGCTCGCGAAGTCGCTGGTTGGACACTACGGCCGAGTGGGTCCGCTGCCCTTCAAGAACGCCTCCGCCGGCCTCTATCGCGACTTCGACGATCTGCGCAAGGCCGCGCCCGGCGCGCTCGATGTGGTCTTGCAAACGCCCGGCCTGATCTTCCAAGTCAACACTCTCGGCGGCGCGATCGCCGATCCTGCGGCCGCTGCAGTCTCGTCGTATCCGCACCGCGACCGGCCTTGGCTCGGCGAGCTACAGGCCTACTGGGACAAGCCCGCGCAAAAAGCGCCGCTGCTCGATGCGTTCAAAAAAACCCAGAACATCTTGCGAGTGAACGGCATCACGTCGCACTACGCCAACTACCCAGACATTGCCTTCACCGACTGGGAGCAGGCCTACTACGGCGGCAACTACGAACGACTGCGCGCCGTCAAGCGGCGCTACGACCCTGACAACCGCTTTCGCCATCCTCAAAGTGTCCGTCCGTAAACGGCAATAGGAACTGCTGCGCGCTGCACGCGGCATGAAGTGCGCGATGGCTTTTGCGAGCGGTGGCTACTACCTCAAAGGGCCCCAACCGGTTTGCGCGTCACGCCGCGCACGCGCAACCAATCGAGCAGCAGATCGGGCCAACCCGACAACACTGGGTCATTGCCACCAAGCCCAAAGCCGTGCTCGCCACGTTCAAAGATGTGCAACTCGGCGGGCACCGAAACTCGGCGCAGCGCCAAGTAAAAGTCGATGCTGTTCTCAGCTGCGACGACTTGATCCAAAGTGGTGTGCAGCAAAAACGCCGGTGGCGTCAGTTTCGTGACTGAGTTGGCGGTCGACATCCGCGCAACGAGCGCTGCGTCGTCGCTCTGGTCGCCAAGCAGATTGTGCTTGGAGCCTTGATGCGCCCACGGCTTATCAAATGTGATCACGGGATAGACCAGCACGGCGAAGTCCGGCCGACAGCTTTGGCGATCGATCGGATCCACTGCGTCCACGTTGCCCGCGTCAAACAATGTCGCGGCGGTTGATGCAAGATGCCCGCCCGCAGAAAACCCCATCACACCAATCCGCGCGGCATCAACGTGCCATTCCATCGCCCTTTCGCGCACCGTTCGCAACGCCCGCTGCACGTCGAGCATGGGACATGGATGGTGATACTTTGGCGCGATGCGGTAACTCAGCACGAAGGCACTGATGTTGTGCTGCTGACACCACACGCCGATCGCGCGCCCCTCGTGATCATTGGCGAGAAAGCCATAGCCTCCACCTGGACAGACGAGGATCGCAGGATGCAGATCTGTACCGGAAGCGAGGTAGGGCGTGATAGCGGGCCGATCTTCCGGCCCGTTGCCAAGAGCGAGCGGGGCACCATCGGGAAAGCGATCGCGTGGCCACAAATCTGCTGCGGGACTCGCGGGCGGCACGCTTGTTTGCGCTATTGGCACAGCGCAGGCACAAAGTAATAGGCAGAGCACTGACCACGTCCGCACATGCACCATGGAACACCTCATTGAGTTCCACACATGGTGCGCGTTGCTCTGTGTGAAGGCCAGCGATGCATCGCCACCAGCGCCCGCTTGACGGCGCGCGCGTCAGCCGGACGATCCGAGCCTGCATGCTGCTCGCCGCAACCCACATCGTGCTGATACGACCGCGTCGCGCGCTCAACCTAGGCGGCGTCGCGCGTGCATTGAAAAATTTCGGCATCCATCGGCTCACCTTGGTCGATTCCGAAATCGGTTCTTGGAGCGATGCTTTTCGCATGGCGGTCAAGGCCGACGATGTGCTGAACGCGACGCTGCAGACGCAAAGCCTCGACGCAGCGCTCGCCGAAGCAACCTGGATTGTCGGCACGACCAACCGCGCACGACCAGGACAGCGCATCCTCTCGCCGCGCGAACTTGCTGCCGAAGCCCTAGAACGCGGTGCCCCGACGCTGCTGTTCGGCGACGAGAACAGCGGGCTCGACAACCTCGAGCTACTGCGCTGCCACGACGTTTCGACCATCGCTACGTCGCCCGAGCAGTCCTCACTCAACCTCGCGCAAGCAGTGCTGCTCTACGCGTATGAGCTTTTCCTTGCTGCTAGCAGTAGTTGCACGGACCAGCAGCAAGACATGGGTGCCATGAGTGCCGAGCTGGCAACCGATGCGCTGTTGATCATGTTTGAGCAAAAGCTCGCCACCGCACTAGCCACCTCTGCGTGGGCTTCGGCCCACCGGGAAAAGACTGCGTTGGCCCAGTTGTCGCAGCCGTTTCGGCGTGCGCGACCGACTAAAGTGGAGGTGCTCGCATGGCTCACGGCACTGGGCAAAATCGTCCAACGCTGATGCGCTGCGGCAAGACATCGGCCCTCTGCGTAGGAGCGCGGCAACAACCCGCAGCGCCACAGAAGTGAGCCACTTATTGGCGGCTTTTGGTTAGGCTTTCGACGGCACGAAGTCCTGCGCATTTCAGGCCACTCGACGTGCCAGAGCCAAGGCTGCTGCGCTTTGCACTCAGCCTGTACGCCCGCGAACTCCTCCTCCCGTGAAACCCCAACCCAACAACCCGCTGCACGGCGTCACGCTCGAAACGATGATCGAATATCTCGTTGAGCGACTTGGCTACACGGAAATGGCGCGCGCGATCAACGTCAACTGCTTCAAGTTTGATCCCAGTGTCGGCTCGTCGCTGAAGTTCCTACGCAAAGTGCCCTGGGCGCGAGTGAAGGTAGAAGAACTATACCTCGGCGTGCTCTGCGATGAGCTTGAGCAGGAGCGGCGGCACGAACAAGTGGCAGCACTTGAGCAACAGCCAGGCCTTGAGCCAGCGCAGGAACCAGCGAAGGAGCAGGAGTTGGACCCGCCGCCAACGCAGGAGCTGCCTCCGCCACAGCCGAGAGCGCCAGCAATCGAATAGTCAGTTCGAACTCGTGATCCGCACGCACAGGTGATGACTGGCACCCGGCGCCAACGTGACGGCGTCGTCCATGACACAGCCCGACTCGATGCAGACAAACCGCTGCCAGTCATCCGCGCCGAGATCGGACAGCCGCTTAGTCTTTTCAATCCACGGATTCCACACCACCGTCGACGGAGCGTTTTCCTGCCGCACAGTGAGTGTGCGTTGCAACACCGGATCGAACAACGTGCACGCAGACTCATTCTTGACGTAGGTGCGATCACATTCACCGGCGAATCGCAGCAGCTCATCCGTTTGCGTCGCGCCCATATTGCCCGCGAGCTTGTCGTAATAGCGAACGCCGCGAAGTCCGCGAACCTCGCATTTGCGCGCGTCACCAACCGCGAGATACGTATGGAACAAAGCTTCGAAGCGGAACGGCACGCGATCTTGGTTGGTGACCGTGAGCGCAATCGAGAACTCGACGCCAAAATCGAGCTGCGCCCGCAGTGCAAATGCATGCGGCCAGATCGCGCGCGATGCCGCTTCATCGCCGAGCGTCATTACGATGCGGCCCTTGCCTAAGTCCGTCTGAGCTTGATCGAGCCGCCACGGCACGCGCCGCGCAAAACCGTGTGCCGGCCGGCCGCGGCCTTCAGGGTCGTCACCAAACCACGGGAACACGAGCGGCACGCCACCGCGAATCGGTGTGCCAACGGCAGAACGAGGCTTACTGGATGCGAACAAGACATCACGGCCATCTTCAGTGCGCCACTTCGTTGCATGCGCGCCCTGCAGGCAAACCTCACCGCGCGGCAGCTGGATAAACGCGAGTTCACTCATGGGCGCAAACAATACGCCCCATGCGACTCGCCTTCATCTGCACTCAGCGGCGTTGCCACGCTCGACATCTGCTTCCCCGGTGCCGTAGCCTTTGCCCGCTGAGCTAACGCCCATGCCACGCATAACCCTTCCAGACGGCAAAGTCCTTGAGTTTCAAAACCCCGTGACCGGTCATCAGGTCGCGGCAGCCATCGGTCCAGGTCTCGCAAAGCGCGCGATCGGCATCAAGATCGACGGCACCGAGATTCGCGATCTCATGAGGCTGGTCGACCGCGACTGCGCGATCAAAATCATCACCGCAAATAACGAAGACCCGGACGCGCTCTACCTGCTGCGCCACAGCGCCGCACACGTGCTCGCCGAGGCGATCAGCACGCTGTTGCCTGGCACACGACTCGCCTATGGGCCGCCGATTGACGAAGGGTTTTTCTATGACTTAAAAACCCCGCGTGCGATCTCAGAGACGGACTTCCCCGCGATTGAAGCCAAGATGCAGGAGATCATCGCGGCCAACCGGCCGTTCGTCCGCTGCGATGTGTCTGCCGCAGAAGGCCTCGCGCGCACGGCAGGCGACATTTACAAACGCGACAACGCCGAACGCGCCCTCAAAAATGGCTCGAGCAGCCTGTCGTTTTATGTCAGCGGCAACCCAGGACAGGATTGGGAAGACCTCTGCGCCGGGCCACACGTGCCTTCAACTGGCTGGCTCAAGGCGAGCAAAATAATGTCCGTCGCTGGCGCGTATTGGCACGGCGATCAAACCAGCGATCAACTGACGCGAGTGTACGGCACCTGCTTTGCCGACCAGAAAGGCCTCGACGCGCACCTGCGCCGCATCGAGGAATCCAAGCGCCGCAACCACCGCAAACTCGGCAAGGAGATGAACCTCTTCCACATCGAGGAGGACAACCCCGGCCAGGTGTTCTGGCACCCGCACGGCTGGTCCATCTATCTGGTGCTCATGGATTACATGCGGCAGAAGCAGCGCAAAAACGGCTATGTCGAGGTGCACACGCCCAGCGTGATGGCGCGTTCGCTATGGGAGCGCAGCGGTCACTGGGAAAAGTATCGCGACAACATGTTCACAACGGAGTCCGAGAAGCGCGACTTCGCGATCAAGCCGATGAACTGTCCCGGGCACATCCTGATCTTCAAGCAGGGCTTGAAGAGTTACCGGGATCTGCCGTTGCGAATCTCTGAGTTTGGCTCGTGCTGCCGCAATGAAGCGTCTGGTGCCCTGCATGGCATCATGCGTGTGCGCGGCTTCGTGCAGGACGATGGCCACGTGCTTTGCACCGAAGCACAGGTCGAAGACGAGGTGGCCAAGTTTTGTCGCATGCTCACCGATGTCTACGCGGACTTCGGCTTCGGCAAAGACAAGATCGCAGTCAAGCTAGCGACGCGCCCGGCACAGCGAATCGGCGACGATGCAAGCTGGGATCGGACCGAAGCAGCGCTCGGCCAAGCCGTCACATCGGCCGGTCTCAAATACACGGTCTCTCCGGGTGAGGGCGCGTTCTACGGGCCCAAGCTTGAGTTCACTCTGGTCGACGCAATCGGCCGCGGTTGGCAATGCGGCACGATCCAGCTCGATCCCAACCTGCCAGGCAAAGATCGACTCGACGCAACCTACATTGCGGAGGACGGACAGAAGCGCAACTGCGTGATGCTGCACCGCGCGATCCTCGGCTCGCTCGAACGCTTCCTCGGCATTCTGATCGAACATTTCGAGGGCAAATTCCCATTGTGGCTCGCACCTGAGCAGGTCCGCATCTTGCCGATCAGCGACGCGCAAATCGACCTCGCAAAGCAGATCTGCGACCGACTCATAGCACTCGGGATGCGCGCTACAGTGGACGCTAAGCCCGACATGCTCGGCGCCAAGGTGCGCGAGGCGCGACTCGCACGCGTCAACTACTTCGCGGTCGTCGGCGCAAAAGAGGCCGAGTCCGGCTGCGTAGCATTACAAAATCAAGCTGGTGAAAAACTCGGCACCATCACGATCGATGATTTTGTCGCGCGAATGGCCATCGAGGTCGCAGAGAAGCGACTGCCAGCAAGCATGGCAACGTGAGGAATGGCCGCTGCATTCCTGAACATCGCGCGCCTGCCACACCACGGAGTCGATGCCATCGACGCCAGCAGCTGCGACAAGTTCAACTACAAGCCCCCCCCGAAGAACGTCGATCCTAGGGTGCTTCTGTAGCGCGCATCCTCGCTCACCTGCGAAAATCTAACCTCGACATGGAACCAGAGATTCTCATCCTCGGTGCAGGGCCAGCCGGCCTTGCTTGCGCAATGGAACTGTCGCGCAAGGGCAAGAAGTCGTTGATTGTCGAGCGCGACGATCAGGTTGGCGGCCTCGCCAAGACTCTGACGATGCGGGAAGGCGAGCATGTTTTTCTGACCGACATCGGTCCGCACCGGTTCTTCTCGAAGAACCAGTATCTCTACGACTTCATCGAAGACATGCTGCGAGAAGAATGGCGCCAGGTGCCACGCCTGACCCGGCAGTTTATCGACGGCAAATTTTATGACTATCCGGTGAAGGCCGCGCAGGTATTCAAGAACATCGGGCTGTGGAAGAGCATGCGCATCGGGTTTGACTACGCATGGGCCCGGCTGTGCTACGGACTATTCAAGAAGAAGATGACGACGTTCGAGGACTACGTCGTCGCGAACTTCGGCCGCACGTTGGCCGAGTTCAGCATGATCAATTACACGGAAAAGATCTGGGGCATCCCAGCTAGAACGATCCATCCGGACTGGGCTAGGCAACGCATCAGCGGCCTCAATCTCATCAGCGTTCTGAAGAACGCGCTCGGACTCGGCGGCGAGAAAAGCAAAGGCGCTCCAAAGTCGCTGGTTGACACGTTTTTCTACCCGCAGTTTGGTACTGGCCGGATCTATCAGGAGATTCAGCGGCACCTCAATAAGGCCGGCAACACCATCGCTACCAACAGCGAGCCTTTGGCGGTGCGACATGACGGCAATAAGATCACCGAGGTCGATGTGCGGTTTGCAGACGGCAACGTGCGCACCCTGAAGCCGAGCAAGGTCGTTGAGTCCGTACCGATCACGCGCTTCCTGGATCTACTCGATCCACCGCCACCGAAGGAAGTACTGGCAGCAGCAAACGGGCTCAAGTGGCGCGCTCAGGTCTACCTGTTCCTGACGCTCGACAAGGATCAGGTCACCAAAGACAACTGGATCTACTTCCCGAACAAAGATATCCCGTTCGGTCGCACGAGTGAGATGAAGAACTTCAGCAAGGACATGTGCCCCGAGGGCAAGACGTCCTTCTTCATCGAGTTCTTCGCGTTTGAGACCGATCCCGTCTGGCACATGACGAAGGAGCAATTGACCGACCTGGTCATGCCGTACTTCGAGAAGTGGGGATTCTTCACTCGTAAGGACGTGCGGCAGGCCTATCTGATGAAGCGCAGTTGCGTCTATCCGGTCTATGACATGGACTACGACAAGCGCCTGCAGGTCGTGCGGCAGTGGCTCGATAAACTCGACAACTTGATCTACCTCGGCAGGCCGGGGCGCTTCCGCTACACCAACCAAGATCACAGCCTCGAAATGGGCATCGTCGCAAGCCGGATGATCCTCGAGGGTCGCAAATACGACCTCGACGCGATTGGCTCAGAGAGCGAATACTTTGAGAAGGGCCCGATCTACGAAAAGCGCATCTGAAGCAGCGACCGTCAGGCTGCAAAAGGACCGGCCCAGTCGTGTCCTTGATACGGGGCTGGCTGTGCGGCGTGAGGGGCTACAAATTTCGGCGGATCAACGATAGCTGCCAGCGGTTAGTGAACAACTCCTCACCACTGCAGCAGCAAATACTCACTGCAGAAACCTGGCCCCATCGCCAACATCACACCGCGATCCCCACGCGCCCCGGGATTGGTGCGCAGCGTGGCTTCGAGGATCATCAGCACCGAAGCGCTCGATAGATTGCCGGCACGCGAAAGCGACTCCCAGCTGCAGCGCAAGTCATCGCGCTGCAAGCCGAGACCGTCTTGCAGCGCCGCTAGCACCTTTGGTCCACCAGGGTGCGCTATCCAACGCTTGATGTCGCGCCGCGTCAGTTGCTGCGTTGCCAGGAACGCGTCGACGTCGATCGGCACTCGCTCACGGGCAACAGTCGGAACTTCAGCAGACAGCACAATACGAAACCCATGCGCGCCGATGTCCCACCCCATCACCTGTTCGGTGTCTGGGTAGAACACCGAACGCGTGGCAATGATCGAAGGACCAGTCGCCGCATGCTTATTGCCAACCACAACCGCAGCCGCGGCACCGTCGCCAAACAAGCCCACACTGATCAGGTTGGCAACGGAACGATCCGTTGGCTGCAGCGTTAGCGAGCAAAGTTCGACCGTAAGCACCAAGGCAACCCCAGTCGGGCTCCCACGCAAAAAGTCCGCAGCGCGCGCGACCGCAGCCGCACCAGCTACGCAGCCTAGACCAAATAACGGCACCCGTTTTACATCGGGCCGCAGCCCGAGCCGCGTCACCAAGCGCGCGTCAACGGAAGGACTAGCGAGCCCCGTCACCGTCGAAAAAATGATGGTGTCCACTTCATCAGCGCGAACTCCGGCCTGCAAAAGCGCTGCGCGACAACTGCGTTCACCGAGGTCGAGCGCGCCCTGCAACCAAGCAGCATTCGCGCTGGTGAAATCGCCGAGGCGGCCATACGCATCGAGCGGCAGAGTCAGATAGCGACCGGCGATCCCACTATTGGCATGCATCGAACGCAACCGATCAGCCATCGGCGGTGCCAACGCAAACACTTGGACCAAGTGCTCCGTCAACGTCCGTTGTTCATACCAGTGCGATGGAAACGCAGTGCAGACAGAAGCAATCTTCAACGACAGCCCTCGATGTTAGATCCTGAAAGGTAGTGCGAGCGGCGCAAAAAAAGGGCCCAAAGCACGCACTGCCAGCAGAAAGGTTAGGCATTCTGTCACCACCGCCTGCCCGCAGATAATATGTGCGGCAAACTGGAAACCAGCCAAATAGAACCAATGAGCGACCGAAGAATAACGACCAAATGCCCAGCGTTGCGACCGTCGGTAGCGGCGCTGGCCGGCCATCAAATGGAATAAAATATGAAGCCGGCTCTGGTAAGAATATTGCTTAGAAACATGAAAGAACAACTGCAGTGAATAGACTAGCCAATCTGTTGGCCTTATTTTTTTGCCACATCTGAACATTCGGACCTAAAAAGATGCGCCATTTACTTTTTGCGTGCTCGTTTGCACTTTTCGCCAACGGCGCTTCATGCCTCGCACAGGACAAAACGCCGCTAACGCCACAAATCAGCAAGAGCGTTAGACAACCCAGAGTGCGGCAAAGTTAATATTGCAAAAGCACTCGACTCAGAACCCGAAAGTTGTGGAGCTATGCGTGCTAAGACGCGGAACAAAAAAATCAAATAAGGCGCCTATTTGTAGGCTGACGACATTTACTACTCTCGCCTCTAAAAAACCGCTTTGTCGCACTGATTTATTTGACTCAGTCTAGCTGCTTTTTTTACAAAAGGGCTTCTCATCCATCTGCTGTCAGCAATGCATCTAAGGCATGCCGCCGGATGCCAAAGAACTCACGGAACGCAGCGATCTTTGCGCCCAACTTAGCCTTCGCTTCCGGCTCCGGAACCGCCTCGCCACGCACCCCGGCAATCATAAGATTCTTGCCGGTATGTTCGCTGCTCACAAACTCAATCACTTTGGTGCTGTAGCCAGCCCATTCCAGCACCAGCGCGCGCAGCCCGTCGGTCGCCCATTCGGCCATCTTCTCCGCCAAAATTCCGTGCCGCATAACTTCTGCAAGCGGTTCTGGAGAAGCAAGTTGCGGACGAACTTCTTGGTGACAACAGGGGGCGACGACAATCAGTCGCGCGCGCGACTGCACGCCGCGACGGATCGCGTGATCGGTCGCAGTGTTGCAGGCATGGAGCGCCACCAATACGTCGATATTTGGCAGTGGAACATGCTCGATGTCGCCCTGCACAAACTGCAATTCTGGGCCGGCAACTTCGCGCGCGAGGATATTCGCTTTTAAGACGAGCTCGGCGCGCGCCTCAACGCCCGTCACCTCAACTGCGCGCCCGAGCACATGCTTGCCTAGGTGCCACGCGGCAAAAGTCAGGTGACCCTTGCCACAACCAACGTCCACAATGCGCAGTGGTTCGCCACCGCCCCCACGCTGCCAGCCACAATCCTGCGCCAGGTGGGCAAGAATCTCAACGTAGCGATCGATCTGAGAATGCTTGTCGGCCAGTTTTGGCCGCGCACGACCGCTGCCGTCAACGATGCTAAGGGCGCGCAACCACGGCAGCGCGCTTTCACCAAGATAGGTAGTCTTCTTTTCGTCGTGGCCACGCGGCGGCGCGACTTTTGCGCTGGCACGATGACGGATCAGGCGGCCACCCTTGTCGCCGGCAAAATGCAGTTGCCAGTCGGCGGCCATAGTCGAGAGTGTCGCCGAACGGAACAAGCCGCGCAGCTGCCGCTCGACAAACGCCAGAGCTAATGGCAGCGGCATATTCTCGGTGGTGTCGCGCCGCGCCTCTCGCAACGTGAACGACAAGTGGCGACTGCCTTTTAGCTCGATCAGTCGCGCCTGAATGCGCTGCACTTCTGCCGCCGGATCAACCGGCGAAGCGAGCACCAGACGAACAAAGTTATCGCCATTGCAACTGGCGTTGAGGTGCTGCAGAAAATCGGTTAGGCCGGACAAGTTGGTCTGATAATGGACGCTCGCCCCCCCTACGACAACAGCCGTGCTTGCGAGAATTCAAATCGGTCACTTTTCGCGCGTTGCAATGCACTCTGGTGCCATTTGCCACAAGCCGCCCTGAATGGACTTTTTTCGAGTCCCGCGCAAAATACTGGCAACAAGGTTGTGGATATTGATGGCTATTAGCCAACGCCGATTCGAAATTAATGGCTCAGTGCGGCGGCACTTCAATAATCGCATATCAGTGCGGATTCAGTTCGATCAAACAACTGCACTGGCAGGGCGTGTGATTTCTCCGCACAGGGTTGGGATCCGATGCAGGTTTGGATGCTTTTCCAGCAAGCGTTGCGCACTCAAATGAAATGCGTCCGGCAGCGCATTGGCCGTGGTGGAATTGTGAAACAGCGGCACAGCCAAAATATGCGCCACGTCGCAGCCTTCGCGATGACGGGCTTGCAAGCACAGGTCCGTCGCCCAAAGGTGCCAGCCTAAAGTAGCGTCGATATGCGCGGCGCAATCGCGGTGCATCGCAACGGCAAATTCATCGATCGATGCGGCACAACTTGAAACACCGTGCAAAAAAAGATTGGTGCGGTCGACAACCATTCCAGCATAGCGCACAGTGTTAGGACCGGCAGATTCAACCCCGGCAAAGCCAACGGGCACAGCCGTCATCCCTATTCGCTCTAAGGAACCAAGTTGCTTTGCGAGCGTTAGGCCACTGCCAGTCGGGAAATACACATCCTGATGCACCATGATTCGCCACGCGTGATTCGCTCTGCTGGCGCCAGTTGCAAAAGCAGCAGCAGCACTCTCGGCGCCTCGCACACAAATCACTTCGGCGTTTACTTCGCGCAGACCTGGAGAGCGCGCCACATTCAGCTCATATTGCCAGGGACGATTGACCGGCACAATCACACTAAATGCTGCACTTGGTCCAGTGCGACGCAGCGCATCCATCGACCATTTCTGACAAACCAGAATCATCTGATAGAGTCCGAGATTGCGCATCGCAGTCGTTGCAGGCAAGCCAAGCGCTTCCGCCGCGTTGACGATACAGGTCGCAAACGGCGTCTTTGGCACCTCGACACGATATTGGTCCTGCATATGCGGCAACCAACCGGCATCGAGAAAGGTTTTGAACGCGGACGACGGGGAATAAAAGCGCAAATGCGTAGCGTCGAGCAAACCCATCGCGTCGTAACTGATATCGCCAGCCACCAATCGCTCGATTACCGACAAGTGCCCCATATTGGGCAGGCAACATACGATCTGCGCTTGTGCCGCAGCAAGGTCGTAGAGCGCTTCCAGCACCCGCTCTGGATTAGTGAGATGCTCAAGCAGGTCGCCGATCACGATAACATCAAAACCACCCTCCAGCACAGATAGGTCGGCGCGGTCCAGGTCGAGCACAAATACGCGGTCTAGATACTGCGCGGCAACCTTGGCAGCTTCGGCTGACAACTCCACGCCATACCATTGAACCTCGGGGTGCGCCGCCTTGAAGCGTCGGCCAAGGCGGCCGTTGGCGCAGCCGAGTTCGAGAACGCGGCGGGCCGTTTTTGGCACTGCGTCCAACAACTTTTGGTTAAGTCCGTCGTAGTAGTTGCTCATCGCTTTGGTGCTACGCCGTGCAAACTGGGGTGGTGATCAGATCCCGCCGGCGTATGGCCTTTGTCGGCAAAGCAGTAGGTGTAGCAACAGTAACAAGGGAGATCAGCGCCAAAGCCAATGCTGCGCTAGCTTTCCCGACCAAAGACCAGCAAGCCTTTTGGCCAGCTAGGCCAAAACACGCTGCACACTCCCCGCTCGGCAATCATGCTTTTGCGCTTATGCACCTGAGCGGCCGCATGAGGTGGATCCACGTCAGGCTCACGGAATGCGAGACCCGGCCTTGCTCGCTTGGCCTTGCTCACTTGGCTTTGCTCACTTGGCTTGCTCGCTTGGCTTTGCTCGCTTGGCTTGCTCGCTTGGCTTTGCTCGCTTGGCTTGCTCGCTTGGCTTTACTCAGAGCCGAAAACCGAGTGCCGTGTCTGAAAACGAACTTTTAGCAAAACATTTTAGCGCGCTAGAAAATCAGCGGCACTTTTGATGGTTGCGCCGAGCTACGAAGTGCCGGCGCAGCAAAACGACCGGGGCCTGCACTAACCTAATGTCAAAGCGGCAAAGGTTAAAAAATCGGCAGGGTCACACCGCGCGATTTCGCGGCCCCGCCGACGCCAGCAGAGTCCCAAACGAACCACTCGCCAAACACCGTCAGGCCTGCAAGAAACGGTGCATTAGGAATCGGGAAGCGCACCGTGCCATAACCATCACCGGCTACACCCGGCTGACCGCCAAGAGCGGTATGGATAAAAATAGCTACGCCCCCCACATTGGTAAGCACCGGTATGCCATTTATTTGAGTCCCAACCGGCGCACGTTGCAGAGCAATCGAAAGCATCGCAAACGTGCCCCCAAGCGCATTCGTAACGCCAATCTTAAAATCGACATTGCCAACATTCGCGGGCACCTCGGCAAGCATCCCTGGGACAATGCCGCCGGTGCCGGGTGTCCCAAACGCAAATAGAGGATTGCCGATCAGATTGCGCTCGCTCCAAAGCGAAGGCCGATCAAAAGGAGCCTGTTCGGCGGCAACCCGAGGATCTGTAAGGCCATTACTTAGAAAATCGATCAGCTGGTTTCTCTGCTGCTGCGACAGCACGACGGGCTGTAACAACGAATCCTTATTATCAAGGTTATTACCACCACCGGCAACATAAAAAGCCAAGATCAATGTAAGACTGGTCAACCCGCCCGGATGAAAAACTTCCGCTCGCAAACCGACGTTGCGCAGGCTCGGCATCTTAAACTTGCCACGATCCGCGACATTGCCACTAACGCCCTGACGGCCGTTATCCTCGGCGATCGGCCGAATTCCTAAGTTGCGAAATTGCGTATCCGTGAACAACCCAGGTACATGACACAGATTGCAGCGTGCCGTTCCGTTGAACAGGTTCATGCCGGCAATCTGATTTTGGGTCAACGCATTTTGCTGCCCACGCGCAAATGCATCCCATGGCGTCTGGTCGGCAACCAGTGTGCGCTCATACGTAGCGAGCGCCATGGCGATGCGAACCGGCGTGATAGCCGCATCGCCAAAGGCCTGCGTGAAAAGACCCGGATATGTTGGGTTCACGGCAATCGCGGCAGCCACATCGGGCGGCAAGGCCGTAGCAAGCGCGAGCGGGGTGCAAGCGGCAAGCTTACCCGTCACCTCGGGCCACCCGCGACCATCGTGCCCCATCTCATCAAATTTAAGGATCGGCAACAGGGCTTGCGATTCAAGCGCAGCACCAGCGGGGATCACGACTAAGCCGGTCAAGGGGTCAATCAACTGCTGCCCCGGAGCGCCATCATAAAGCAAGTCGGAGAACCATGCCGCCAGCAGGAAACTCGGCGAAGTACGCTTCGTAACCTGTGGTGAAAGACCAAACGCCACTGCCGGAAAATATTCGTTATTAATGTCACTACGCCGCATTCCTGGCGAGGCAAAAGTGTCATCGGCCGTGCCCAGCAATCCATCCAATCCAGGGTTCGTTGAGCGGCGCGAGTCCCCACCGCCACTGCTCGGCTGATGGCAAGTGCCACAAGCAACCGTGTTATTGGCTGACAATTGCTCATCCCAAAACAGAATCTTGCCAAGCGCAGCCTTGGCCTGGGTGATCGGGTTCTGCACCGGCACAATCAAAGGTGGCAAGCCTGCTGGGCCGCCTGGGTTTTGGGCGCGTAGTGCGGTGAGCGAACACGCAGACACAAGGATGGGAATTGCAAGCCGCGAAAGATAGAAAATGGTGACATCCATTGAGGCTCCTTACTATCAGAAAAAGCAAGGTAACGCTACTCGCCTGACTGGCAAGCAGCCTAATTTTATTTGCGCCGCGAACAACGCCAATCGATCCATGACACCACTAAGAAAATCTAGAGTATTGAAAAAATCAAAGCAGCCGCACCAAGTTCGCCGCACAAAAATGCACCTTTTACCCTGGGACAACATAAAAATCGATGCGCATAAAGACCGACTTTTTGATTCTCGCGACAAAGTCTCTCTAAAATATTTTTTAGACCCACAAAAAACCAGGGAGGAGAAGAAGTCGCGAACGATGAAAGCGACAAGCAAGCTTGATACCATTCATATCATTCTCAGGCAAAACGGCAGAATAGACTGCATCGAGAGCGATATTGCTTTCCAAATTGAAGACAAAAACATCTGTAATAAACTTCACGCTCGCCGATAGGCGCCAGACAAAAAATCGATCAGGCACAAAAGTCAAAGCCTAAGTCAGCGAGAGGCTTGATCGATGTGGATCAAAAACCGAACCATACCAAATACGTTGTTAAGCCTGTTTGGAAAAAAAGTTTGTCAAATATCTTAGCGAAGGTCTTTTTCTTATAGGAGGGAGCTACCCCTCCAATGTAATCAACATTTTTACTGCGCTGATATCCGCCAGACGTAAAAGGAGCAATTCGCGCAACCTTTGGCGATCTTCGACTTGCAACTTCTTATGCCGCTTGATTTGCGAAAAAATATCTTCGCACTGTTTGCGAGCGCCAACGCCCCAGCGAGCACTAGAAAAACCGTTTGCTTCCATCGCTTTTTGGAGGCGCGCACCATTGATGGTTTTCTCATCCCGCCGCGCATGGGCCCGGTTGATGACGTAAGCGAAAGTCCCAAACGCACGGTCGATAAAAATCCAAGGCAAATTTGCCGCCTTGGAAGGACCAACAGAACGCGCTCGGCGCCCGATGCGAAGACCAAAGAGTTTCCTGCCTACGCTTATTTCAGGCTGCTTTTTACCCATTACATAGCCACTTATTGCGCCACCGAGAGTGCCAACTATTGTTGGGATGCCAATCGAATGACCAACAGTGACGGTGTCGAAAAATACGCCGCTTGCAGCCCCCGCAGCTGCCCCAGCAGCAACAATCTGCTTAGCATCGAGGCCAAACATCAGCCACGTTTCGGCGCAAAATAGCTCCGCAAACAAGACATGGTCTTCATCTGCAGCGGCATGCACCCGATTGTGGCCGAACAGTTTGATGATCGCCCGATGCGCCTTAGCTTCGCGGTCTTTTACAGCGACCACAAATCGTTCAACAAGTTGCGCATCCGTAACATGTGAAATTGAATCCTCAACCTCGTAGTGCGTAAGGCCAAACGCAAGCAGCGAAACAATTATTTCTGCGCATTCCGAAAGCCGCTGGTTCCACTCTTCGCGAAAAATCGCAACCGCGCTCATCAGCTTTGGCTTCCAACTCTGCTCAATACCCGCGAGCGTTTCGAGCAGCTCTAACCGGTCACCAAAAGTTGCTTGATGGGCATTAAATTCTCGCACCGCATTAAAATGGAGGCCTAGCCGGCGTTTCCAATCCTGAACATGATCATCGGCGTTCGTGCGGTTAATGATCGCAAGCCGAGGCTGACCAGTCAGACGCAAGACCTCCATTTCAGCGATATGAATATCGAGTACCGGCTCTGAGCCATCGACAACATAGATGATACCGGCCCCATCAACCACCGGTCCTAACAAAAGACACTCAGCTGCAAACTTATCATCGCCCGCCCGACGCAAAAGGAACTCGCTAAACACCGACAAGGGATCACGCGCATGCGCAGCATGCGTTAACTCACGAAGCGCTTCGCTGGCATTTTGAAATCCGGGAGTGTCGTAAAAGACAAATAGGTCGCTCAAATAAAACCGCTGGCACTCGATGGTCTCGCCCGGTTGAGAACTGATCCGCACCTGATCATTTTCAGCCAACGTAGAAACGACGGAAGATTTGCCGTGATTCACCGCGCCTACGATCGCAAAAGTCGGGGTCGTAACAGTCATACGTCACTCCATTTCTCAATGCTCACTCTGATACGGTGAATCGCCCTAAAATTACGCCAGTACGTGAACTCTTCGTCTTCGATGCGCGCGAAGCCTTCGCCAACCTTGCGGCCAACCAGCAGCACGACAACCTCCGACTGAGGCGCAATCTGCTTCAGGATGCTTTGCAAAAACAGCGCAATGGCTTTGATTGGTGCTCGCCGCGCGCGCACAACTAAGACAACATTTGACAGCGGACTAGAAGCAAGAGCTGTAAGCGTAGACGCATTGTCACTTGGATGGTCAATTTTCGCATGCAAAGTTTCTGTGACCGGCCAAAATCGCTGCGTTACATGACCCGCAGCCTGAGCATCAGCTAAATCAACATCACTAGAGATTAGAAGAACGCAATAACCAAAGCGTTTTGCGATTGGCTCCGAAACATCAAGATTAGAAGACAGAGAAAACATTGCAGTCCCGCTCTGCGCTTTTACGATTGTACCTGATAGACGGCGAAATAAAGCATTGCAATCTTCATGATCGAAAGCCAATTCGCTCAACGCAGATTTTAGTCTCCAACTGAAAAATAACAGCACCAGTACGCGTATTACCAACCCATAAAAAACCACCGCATAAAAAAGAAATGGCCACCATGACGCAGTCGCGGCGGGATCCATGGATGGCATTCCAGCACTGTAAGTAAATCGGCTGGCCGTCACCTCGGCAATTGTGGGATGCGCATTTGCAGCAAAGTGCGACCACGGCTCCGATAAAAATGAAACACAGTAAAAATAGTCTTCGGGACTATTGATCAACGTCGATTGCCAACCAAAAGCTAAGTCGGCAGTGGTGACATGAAAAAATAGCGCGACAAGAATACCTAAGTTAAACGCGACCCCAAATATTTGTGTAGTGATGACAAGTTGAAGCGAAGGAAGCGAGCCGTAGATCTCGCGCTTCTTGCAGAAATTCGCCATGGATGATCGCAACCGATCGCGATCTTTCCCAGGAAATTTCCACAAAACGAATCGCTCAAAGGCCAACCGTACTGGATGAAAATCAACCGTAAAACCCAACCAGTCACGGAAAAACCAAATAATAAGCCCAAGGAAAAATACCAACAACTGCAACCCGACTGTCACGAGTAAAAAGGTCGTGACGTTCACCGGCTCCTTGCCTCTGTAAATGAGCAGAGACGCCGTTACACATAAACCAATCAGAAAACCGGCCACTGCGCACAAAAGTAGAAAGAATCTTGCCACTGCTGCATAACGCTTGCCAAACGTATTCTTCTGGTCGCCGCCGCGCATCGCCTCTAGCCAAATTTTAAACGCGGCCTGCCGATCCCCAGTGTCAAACCGCAAGAGTTGATTTTCACATTTCGCCATCGCGTCACGCGCGCCCGCCGCGTGAGGATCGCACGCGAGCTGAATCTCGAAGTCGATGAGGTCAGCGATTTTCCAAGATGTTGATCGGCTCACAACTGCTGACTTTTGTTTACGGTGCTCACGGAGACGGCAGGCGTTCTCATCATCGACCAGTACCGATTCTTGCATGCTTGGTTGCAGAAAAATTGGACAGTAGTCGTAGCAAAATGAGCAGGCTAGGCCGTTACTCCGCTAAAAAAATGTCGGTTCGCTTCTACGAATGCCAGACCGAACTGCAGGAAGATCCCCGCCTGCCCCTCCCGAGTCAACGCTTCTGCGCTTTATCGTCCATTGCTTGATGCCCTAGCAGCAAGACACTCCGTTCGGCTCGCAAATTGGACCTGCGATCAGAGACTGAAAGCCCCAAACAAACACCCCCCCACGAATCGAGATCGCCTGCGTCAATGGCTAGCATCGCAATAAATTCCCAGCCTAGAGATATTCAAACGGCCTGTGTGCACTGCTAACCCTTGCGCCCGAACGCCGCAATCTTAGGATTTGATTTTTCTTACCTGATAAATGCAAAAGCCATCTTTTTTTTATTATGACCTCGACATGCTGATGAAGAACACCGTGCGGATTTGACAGCGAAAGACCTGCGCCCAAAGACAGCCTAACTCTGATCATGTCTTATAACTTTATCTACAACCTGCCCCTTTTGGTGCTCGCCGCGGTGGTCCTAATTGCCTGCATAGGCTTTTCGTTATTGGTCATCAAAGTCATCCGCCTCATGGGCTGGGTGCTCGCGCCTGACGAGATAGCAACCGCGACTGTCTTGCATGGCTCCATTAGCGTTTTGAATGCCTTTACACTTGGCCTGATCGTGGTCGGCGTGCAATCGCAATACAGATAAGTCGAAAATGCGCTACTCACCGAAGCCTCAAAAGTCGGCGACCTATATCGGGACCTCGACGGCCTTGATGAGCCTGACCGGTTGCGCGATTGCAAAATGAGGTCCGAAACTATGTTGACTCCATATTGTTACAGGAGTGGCCGGCCAACAATCGCAACGAACAAAGCCGAGAGACCATTTTCCTTCGAAACAATCTTGCGCTCCACGTCATCTAATTGCATCCGACATCGGCCTCGGCCTTGGTCGTGCAAGCCGCACTTATTGAGGATGTCGACGACATGCTCGACGCAATGCGGCTTCGAGTGTTTCTCGGCCAGGCCAGCACGAGCCCGATTATGTGGTCCATCCTCACCTCTGGACTCATGATAACACTTGGCTTAGCTGCAATGTTTCCTATGCGTCGCACTGGCCGTCAGATTGCTTTGATGAGCTTAGCGGCCATGATGTTTGCCATGATGATCTTTCTCGTTGTGGCTATGGACCGGCCAATGCACCGCTGTGTCAGCGTACAGCCTGATGCTTTCAGGATGAAAAAGCAGAACATACTTGTCATGTAAAAAAAGGTAGGTAGCGCGCCTAGCCACGCCAAAAAGATCGCCTAACAAACGATGCCACGCCATCAAAGCAGACTCATCCCGCCATCTGTTCTTATACTTTTGCGAGCTAAATGAACGCTCGAGCTCCGAATAGCAATCTACGACTTTTATTAAATAGTCGGTGTTTCGCATGAGCATTGTGACCATTGCTTTATATCAGGCATAGGGCTGCCTGCGTTACCGTTGCGCTCTGCTTCACCGCGCAGGGTTTCGCAGCAATCGCTTTGGCGTTCCCTTAGCGGATCTCGGCGTCACCGCCACTTGAGACGGCCGACACCGCGCCTAATTCGATTACCTGGCTTCTTAGATGTAGCCCGGCAAATACTGGCGAATTAGGTAACAAGAGGCTCCAAGAACTGCTGCCACCTACCGTAGCGAGCAGCGTAACGAAGTCGGGCGTCACCAGCAGCGAACAGTCTGCGCCAAAACCGAATGGCTGCAGCACAACATGCTGTTGGCCGAGCCCGGTCAGCATGAATGCGGCGCCACTGCCAAGATTTTGCACTGCCAAAGCGAAAATACTGCCGAGACTTGGCAGGCTAACAAGCTGCATGCTTGGCACGCCATTATTGCCGACACAACCACTGCCAAACGAGCTCCAGCTTGATGGAGTGCACTGAGGATCCACAATCTTGAAGGCGTCGATCGCGGCTTCTGTTTGCGAGTTATTAGGGTTGTCACTGCAGACAAAACGGATCTGGATTGCGGACAGATTGGTGAAATAATCTCGCACACGGAAGCCGTGTCTCTCCCAGCCGCTGAATGGCGCAATATTTTCGATTGTAATCCAGATCCCGTTGCCAATTGACGCCTGAACGATGAATCGGTCATCGACAAGATTATTGGTAAACCACAACACATAGCTGACGAATGGATCGATTTTGGCACTGAGCGCGAACGTCTCAGTGGTCAGGATTGTTGGGCCGCCGTCGAGGTCTTCGTTGTTGGTGTTTCCAGTCACCCAGCACTGGCCGCTGCCGTCAAAATCGACAAATGGACCTTGCGGGTCGACCGGCGCGCCGCGGACCCAGCCTCCTGCCGTTACAGCCGTGTTTGCAACTGACCAACCGGCTGGAGTCGTGCTGAAGTTGTAATCGCGGATGGTGCTGACGTTGTCGGCGGCAATCGTCGCATGGACCGACGTGGGCGCAGTCGCTGGATCTTTATAAACAATACCATTGGTATCGCTCGCACTGAAATAGAACTGACTCGACGTTAGGCAGTCACTATTGGGGAACGTCGCAGTAAACATATTTCCACCTAGGTAGGTCACTGCATTTGCTTGGAATCCACCACCAGTATTGGCAAAAAAGCGCACGGAGCTCGGAACCATGGTCACGGAGCCACTGATCTGAAATCGGAGCTGAGTTGTGCCATTAGGCGCAACTGCTGGGGGGAGACCTTCAGGGTATGTGAACACAAGGCTAGGACAATTACAGACCCCAAGCGGTATTGCCAGTGCAGCCTGCAGCCCCGGATGGTTGCTGCCGGTGCCACTATTTACGCCGCCCGTTGCCGTACATCCACCATGCGTGTGAATACCGATCGCCTGGTTGGTGCCATCTAGAAAAACTGGCGAACCTGAGTTACCGCCGGTCGTGTCGGTCACATACTGGATCGTCGAACCCGTGAAAACCGCATTAGGTCCGGAATGGGTCTTCTGGACCAGATACCATGTAGGCGAGACAGGCGTAGCGGTCGAACCATAACCGGTGACACGAATGCTCTGGCCACCTGGCACCGGCGGCACTGGCAGCAGGTCATAGGCCTTGCTGCCATTCGCTTGGTAAGGCGTCAATCCAGTGTTCGAATTGGCGAACACGCCAAAATACGTCCAGTCATTACCAACACCTTGTCCACCGTTGGTCTGCTTCGACACCGGGTCAACCGAATATTGATACTGCGGCGCAGGGTGCTGAATCGCCCCGGTAGCACTTGACAACGGCACGTTGAACTCAATCACATTGACTCCACTGGCGCAGTGCCCGGCTGTCAGTAAGCAGTGATTGCAATCGTTGATCAGCCACGAAGTGCAGCCTGTTGGCTGGTTGCGCGCCGCGCGTGGGTCAGCGCTTAGCACGCGATCATCGATGGTGCCGCAAATGGTATCGAGATCGCCTGGCAAGTTAGGGCCAGCTACCACATCGCCAATCACCAATCGATTTTCGCCCGTCCATGGCTGCGCTAACAACTCGATCAGCACCGAATCCCCATTGAAATAGGCCGAAGTCTGCTGCCATTCTTCTATGTGGCGCAAATGCTGAAACTGCTGGCCACCATCGCGCAGTGAAGTCAAACGCAGAAATGAGCCATTGCCAAAACGATCGCGGCTACCCGCCAATAACACGCCTGCATACTCGATCCGCAGCCATGCCGAGTCTGGCACTGACACGACGGAAGACCAGACAACCTTGGCGATGCCGCGCGCGCTGGGCGACGGATTTAGGTTCTGGACAATGCCAGAATCGACGCCGATAAAGTGGCGGGAGCTCAACTGCGGCGACTCTTGAGCGATTAGTGGAGCCAACAAAGTTAGGGCCGCAACCAAGATAGTAAGACAACTTTTTTCAAATCGCATGGTCAATCCGTTGTGACTCCAGTCAGCGAGTCAGAATATCCGTGCATTTCCGCAAAATCAGAGCAGTTCATTTTGCATACAATATTCACTATTTTCTATAAAGTCAATGCCTTGCTTACGGACAGCACGATTTTGAATTAAAAGTCCTTCTGCAAAAGATGGGACCAATAATCGCACCTAGCGATTGCAAACTATATTTAGAAACTGTGGCCGGTCGTTATGACTTACCCCCCCCATCAATTTGCCGCAACGTAAATAAGCCGGCTAGACGCACGCCTCTCCGCGTGTGCTGTGCTTTATTTACTTAGCAAACGCCATCGGCCTTAAAGGTAAAAATGCTTACAAATTTATCAGGCCGCCGATTAATAGTCCGGCAGGAAGGTTTTCTCTCGATTCCATTGCAGGTTCTTCATTGACGCAAGGTTTGTGGCCGATCCGATCGCTCTCGCCGGACACCTCACCACTCGCTGTCCGTTGGGCCACTTGCCTGGTAGGTCGAACCCATTGCCACAGCGGCGCTCGGATCCAAGGCCACTGCTGCTACTGCGTCGGCAAAACCTGCGGCAACACCCCTGCTTCCCCGTTATAGCTGCAGCTTTCCGTATCCCAGCACAGAGCGATCCAGTAGGTTGCCAGCAATATTTTTTCCATGACCTCAACACAATGACAGACGGGATTGCCTCGGATCGTTCGGAAACTGTTTTCAAGGACTTCAAGAGTGGCTTCAGCCGCGAGCAAGCGCTCGTGGAAGCAAACCGGTGCTTCTTTTGCAGCGACGCACCGTGCATTAAAGCCTGCCCGACTCAAATCGACATTCCGCAGTTTATCCGGAAGATCACGACCGGCAATGTGAAGGGCTCTGCGCGAACGATCTTCGAGTCGAACATCCTCGGCATGAGCTGTGCTCGGGTATGCCCAGTCGAGGTGCTCTGCGTTTCCACTTGTGTTTATAACGGTCTAGACCAACCGCCCATTCAGATCGGCAAACTGCAGCGTTATTCGACGGATTTTGCCATCGCTGAAGGTTGGCGCTTCTTCGCGGCAGGACCCGACTCCGGCAAGAGCGTTGGCCTCATCGGCGCAGGCCCCGCGAGCCTCGCCTGCGCTCATGAACTGCGTCGGCACGGTCACCGCGTCACGATCTACGAGAAGCGAACGTCAATCGGCGGGCTCAATACGACCGGTGTAGCACCTTACAAAATGAAGGCCGATTGCAGTGTCGAGGAAGTCGCATGGATCCTCGGCATCGGCGGCATCGAAGTGAAAACGGGCGTCACGATCGGCGTTGACATCGCAGTCAAAGATCTCGAACAGCTGCACAACGCGGTGTTTTTTGGCGCGGGCCTCGGCGCTGATACGAAGCTCCGCGTGCCGGGCGAGCACCTCGCTGGCGTGCACGGTGCTGTCGAATGGATCGAGTCCATGAAGCTTGCGCGCGTTGCGACCGCCGGAGTGCAACACTGCGTCGTCGTTGGCGGCGGCAATACTGCGATCGACGCGGTGCGAGAAGCGCGCGGCCTCGGCATTCCCCGCGTGACGATGCTCTATCGCGGTAGCGAGGTGAAGATGAGCGGCTACGCGCACGAATGGCGGTCCGCGCTGCCTGAAGGAGGCTGCGCAGAGTGGCAAGCCATCGTCACGCGATTCGAGGGCAGCCAGTCCGTCGAACGGTTGCACTGCCAACGACTCGACGCGCAGAAGCAGCCAATCAGCGGCAGCGACTTTGTTCTTGATGCGCAACTGGTGCTGCTGGCGATTGGCCAATCCAAGCTAGGCACCCTGCTCGCTGGGTTGGAGGGGATCGAGATCGAGGGCGGCCGCATCGTCACAGACGCGCACGGCAGCACTGGTCGCAAGGGCTGGTTTGCTGGCGGTGACTGCCGCAACGGCGGCAAAGAAGTGGTTAACGCCGCTGCCGAAGGCAAATCCGCCGCGCTTGCAATCCACGCTTATTTTTCGGGAGGCAAACATGCCTGACCTATCGACGAACTGTGGTGGCATCAAGTCACCAAATCCATTCTGGCTCGCTTCGGCGCCGCCCACCAACTCAGGCTTGCAAGTGCAACGCGCGTTTGACGCAGGCTGGGGCGGTGCAGTGTGGAAGACGCTCGGTCAGCCGATCCAAAACGTGTCGAGCCGCTTTGGCGCGACGAAAGTGCGCGGGCTAGCCGGCATCGGCTTTAGCAACATCGAGTTGATCACAGACCGGTCACTCGATGTCAACCTCCGCGAGATCTACGAGACGAAGAAGATGTTCCCGCACCACGCGCTCGTGGTCTCGTTGATGGTTGAGACGAGGCAGGAGTGGCAAGACATCATCAAGCGTTCGATCGACACCGGCGCCGATGGCATCGAACTAAACTTCGGCTGCCCGCACGGCATGTGCGAGCGCGGGATGGGTTCGGCCGTTGGTCAGGAACCGAGTGTGAATCAGGAGATCACGTCGTGGGCCGTTCAGCACTCGACGGTTCCGGTGCTCGTAAAGCTCACGCCGAATGTGGCAGACATCCTGCCACATGGCCATGCCGCCAAACGCGGTGGCGCGCATGGCGTGACGTTGATCAACACGATCAAGAGCGTCATCGGCATCGACATCGACCAGTTTTTGATGGAACCGCGGGTCGATAATCGTTCGACAAACGGTGGCTACTGCGGCGCCGCAGTAAAACCGATCGCCTTGCACATGGTCGGCGCGCTCGCTCGCGACAAGAGTTTTGGCCTGCCAATCAGTGGCATTGGCGGCATCTCCAACTGGCGCGATGCGGTGGAGTTCCTCTTGCTCGGATCGAGTTCCGTGCAGGTCTGCACCGAAGTGATGCTGCGCGGCTACCGAGTCGTGAACGACATGGTGGAAGGGCTCGAGGAGTACATGCGTAAGCACAACTTCACAAAGCTCGACGACCTGATCGGCAAGGCGGTCCCGAGCTTTTCCGAGTGGGGCAATCTCGACCTCAACTATGAGACCGTTGCCAAGATTGACGCCAGCCAGTGCATTGGTTGCAACCTCTGCGTGGTCGCCTGTCACGACGGTGCTCACCAATGCATTCATCCGAACGCCGACGAAAAGATCCGCGTGCCAGTCGTCGACGAATCCGAGTGCGTTGGCTGCAACCTGTGCCAAATCGTTTGCCCGGTAGCCGGCTGTATCACGATGGCCGAAGTCGACAACGGTTTTTCCAGCGCGACCTGGAACGAGCATGTCAACGACGGCAAACCTTTGCGCCCGAAAAAGGGCGTGCACCACTGAGCCGCCCCCTGCTCGCTACCAATCCGCGCCACGCTGCCTCACGTTTCCATGAAGACCACCCATGAGTAAAATCGTTCGCTGCGGCCTCATCCAATGCAGCAATCCCATCAACGATGAGAAGCAGCCGATCGCCGCGATTCAGAAGGCGATGCTCGACAAACACATTCCGTTCATCGAGGACGCGGGCAAGAAAGGGGTTCAGATCCTCGGCCTTCAAGAGATCTTCAATGGTCCGTACTTCTGCCCCGGCCAGGACCCACGTTGGTATGAAGCAGCAGAACCGGTGCCCGGCCCGACGATCCATTTGATGAGTGCCTACGCGAAGAAATACCAGATGGTGATGGTCGTCCCGGTCTACGAGCGAGAGATGGCGGGCGTCTTCTACAACACTGCGGCGGTGATCGACGCGGATGGCACCTACCTCGGCAAATATCGCAAGCAGCACATACCGCAGGTCAACCCCGGCTTCTTCGAGAAGTTCTTCTTCAAGCCCGGGACCGGCGGCTACCCAGTCTTCCAAACGCGCTACGCCAAAGTCGGCGTCTACATCTGCTACGACCGCCACTTCCCCGAGGGCGCACGCTGTCTTGGGCTAAACGGCGCAGAGATCGTCTTCAACCCATCAGCAACAGTCGCCGGCCTCTCCCAATACCTTTGGAAGCTCGAGCAGCCAGCGCATGCGGCAGCGAACGGCTACTTCATGGCAGCGTCAAACCGCGTCGGCACCGAGGCGCCCTGGAACATCGGGAAGTTCTATGGCACGAGCTACTTTGCTGATCCGCGAGGTCAGATCGTGCGCGAAGCCTCCGAGGACAAAGACGAACTGCTGGTCGCGGACCTTGACCTCAGCATGATCGAAGAAGTGCGCAAGACGTGGCAGTTCTTCCGCGACCGCCGCCCGGATGCATACGACGAGATCGTCAAAAAGTGAGCGAACAATGACATCCTCCATCCTGATCCAAGGCGGAACCGTAGTCACCGCAGATGGCGAAGCCCGCGCCGATGTGCTGGTCGATGGCGAGGTCATCACGCGCGTCGGCAAAGATCTCAAAACGCCAGCGGCGCGAATCATCGACGCAAGCGGCGCATATGTGATCCCTGGCGGCATCGATCCGCACACCCACATGGAACTGCCCTTCATGGGCACGGTCGCATCCGAGGACTTCTTCTCGGGTACTAGCGCAGCTGCTGCGGGCGGGACGACGATGATCATCGACTTCGTAATCCCCAATCCGAAGGAGCGGATCCTCGACGCTTACAAGAAGTGGCGCACGTGGTCCGAGAAGTCTGCTACCGATTACTCACTGCATGTCGCGATCACCTGGTGGGACCAGACGGTGTACGACGACATGGGCACGCTCGTGCGCGATCACGGCGTGAACAGCTTCAAGCACTTCATGGCCTACAAGCACGCGATCATGGCCGACGACGAGATCCTAGTCGCAAGCTTCATGCGCGCCCGCGAACTCGGGGCACTTTGCACTGTGCACGCGGAAAACGGCGAGCTGGTCTACCGACTGCAACAACAGATCTTCGATCTCGGCATCAGCGGTCCCGAAGGGCATCCCTTGTCGCGCCCACCTGCGGTCGAAGGCGAGGCCGCCCACCGCGCGATCCGCATCGCCGAAGTGCTTGGCGTGCCGCTTTACCTTGTGCATACCTCGTGCATTGATTCTCTCGAGGCCGTTGCGCGCGCGCGTCTCGCGGGGCAACGAGTCTTCGCCGAGGTCCTCTCGCAACACCTCGTCATCGACGACTCCGTTTACCGCGATCCCGACTGGAACAAGGCCGCGCACCACGTGATGAGCCCACCGTTCCGCAGCAAAGAGCACCAAATCGCTTTGTGGCGCGGACTGCAGGCGGGCATGCTGCAAACGACGGCCACCGACCACTGCTGCTTTTGCACAGAACAAAAACAGGCGGGTCAAAACGACTTTCGCAAGATCCCGAATGGCACCAACGGAGTCGAGGACCGCATGGGGGTGTTATGGCACCACGGGGTGCGAACTGGCCGACTAACGCCAAGCGAGTTCGTGGCGGCGACATCCACGAATGCCGCGAAGATCTTCAACATCTTCCCGAAGAAGGGCGCGATTGCGCCGGGCAGCGACGCGGATCTCGTGATCTGGGATCCCGCGAAGTCGCGGACTATCTCAGCGAAAACTCATCACCAGAAGATCGACTCGAACATCTACGAAGGCATGACGGTGATCGGCAATGCGGCAGTGACGTTGAGTCGCGGCAAGGTTCTTTGGCAAAACGGAAAACTCACCACCGAACCTGGCTATGGCAGATACGTCAACCGCCCTTGCAATGCGCCTTATTGGGCAGCACAAACGCTCCGCAATGCGCAACACAATCCAGTAGCCGTGCAACGCAACCAAAAGCCAAACTGATCACACTGTCCTGCACCCAAGACCACCGCAATCGCTTTTCAATCCTGACGAGACCACACAGATGATTCCCCCGTTCACCGCAAGGAACTACGAGCTGACGCAGTTTCTCAACGCACGCAATTACATCGCCGGCGAGTGGTGCGACCCACGCACATCCAAGGACTCGATTCAGGTGATCAACAAGCGCCACGGCAAGCCGATGAGCAAGGTGCTGATGAGCGGCAAAGACGATGTCGACGCGGCGGTCGCCGCTGGCACTGCCGCAGCACGCGAATGGAGCAAGTGGCCAATCCGCGACCGGGCGCAGGTCTTCTACAGGCTGCGTGCGGCATTAGAAAAAAACCTCGACGAACTGGCGTGGCTGCTCTCGCATGAAAACGGCAAACTGTTTGCTGAAGCGAAGGCGGAAATCGAGAAGGGCATCGAGTGTGTTGAGTATGGCTGCTCGCTTACCAACCTCGCCGCGGGCGAAAAGCTCGAAGTGAGTCGCGGCGTCACTTGTGAGCAGGTCTACTCGCCGCTCGGGGTAGTAGCGGGCGTTGTGCCTTTCAACTTCCCCAATATGGTGCCACTCTGGATGCTGCCGCAGGCACTCGTCGCCGGCAACGCGTTCGTGCTAAAGCCGAGCGAGCAGGTGCCGCTATCGACGATGCGCCTTGCCCAACTGCTCCATGAATGCGGGCTGCCAAAGGGCGTGCTGAACATCGTCCAGGGTGGCCAACCAGTGGTCGAGGCACTCTGCGATCATCCGCAGATCAAAGCGTTAGGTTTTGTTGGCTCGACGCGCGTAGCAAGGGCCGTCTACGGCCGCGCCAGCGCTACTGGCAAGCGCGCGCTCTGCCTCGGCGGCGCAAAGAACCATCTGATCGTCGTTCCGGACGCGGACCTCGAGCTCACGGCGGACAACATTGTAGCGTCGTTCGTGGGCTGCGCTGGGCAACGCTGCATGGCGGCATCCGTGTTGATCGCTGTCGGCGATTGCGACGCAATCATCGAGGCGGTCCGCATTCGAACTGCAAAGCTTGTGATCGGCACGGATGTGGGCCCAGTCACCAGCAAAGCCAGCGTGCAACGCATCACCAAATACATCGACACCGCGCAGCAGATGGGTGCCAAGGTGATCGTCGATGGTCGCCAAAAGCAGGGCGATCCCGGCGGCTTCTGGGTCGGCCCTACGATCCTCGATCATGTCACGCCGGCGATGCCCGCCTCATGCGAGGAGATCTTTGGGCCAGTCCTGTCCATCGTGCGAGTCGCAAACCTTGAGGGCGCGATCGAGTTCGAAAACGCCAACCCTTATGGCAATGCAGCCAGCATCTACACGACGAGTGGCGATGTCGCAAAGCGCGTAATGGAAAGTGTTGAAGCTGGCATGTGCGGAATCAATGTAGGCGTGCCAGTGCCACGCGAACCGTTTGGTTTCGGAGGCTGGAATGACTCGGCATTCGGTGCCGGCAACATGACCGGCTGGGATGGATTCCGATTTTGGACACGCCAGCGGAAGGTCACAGCCAAATGGGCGCTGCAAAAAGACCACACCTGGATGAGCTAAGCAGATGACGGACAAATCAACATCGCAGCGTCCAACGATGTCAGGCAAAGAGATGGTCGATGCCTGCACCAAATACAGCCTGTTCTCCTGGTCAGCAACCGGCAAAGTAGACCCGATCCCGGTTGCGCGCGCAGAAGGCATCTACCTTTACTCGCCAGAAGGCCAGCGCTGGATCGACTTCAACAGCCAGTTGATGAGCGTGAACATCGGCCACGCGCACCCAAAGGTGATCGCCGCGATAAAGCAGCAGGCAGAGACGCTGATTTACGTCTATCCAGGCATGGCAACTGAGGTGCGCGCAACACTGTCTAAGCGCCTCGCCGAACTCGTACCCGGTCACCTGAACACTTTTTTCTACACCCTCGGCGGCGCAGAGGCGAACGAGAACGCAATCAAAGCGGCGCGGCTATTTACCGGGCGAAATAAGATCATAACGCGGCATCGCAGCTACCACGGTGCAACACATGGCGCGATGTCGCTCACCGGCGATCCGCGCAGGTGGCCCAATGAGCCGGGAATGGTTGGCGTGGTCAGAGTGATGGACCCGATGCCTTATGATTATTCGTTCGGCAAGACCGATTCGGAAATCGTCGCTAACAACCTCTGCTACTTGGAAGAGATTATCCAATACGAGGGACCGCACACCATCGCTGCGATGTTCATCGAAACTGTGACCGGCACGAACGGAATCATTGCGCCACCAAAGGGCTATCTAAAAGGCCTGAAGGCGCTGCTCGAAAAATACTGCATCCTGCTCGTGTGTGATGAAATCATGTGCGGCTGGGGACGCACCGGAAAGCTGTTTGCGTTTGAGCACGGCGACATCGTGCCAGACATTTTGACGATGGCGAAAGGGCTGACGAGTTCCTACATGCCATTAGGCGTAATGGCAGTCAGTGACCGCATCGCAAAACACTTTCAAGACAACGTATTTTGGGGTGGCCTAACCTATATGGCGCATCCGATGTGCCTTGCAACCGCGATCGCAGTAATCGACGTAATGCTCGAAGAAAAACTGGTCGAAAATAGCGCGGCTATGGGCCTACTGATGAGCGACCACATGCGGCGCTTACAGCTAAAGCACAAATGCGTCCGATCGCACCGCAATCAGGGTCTTTTCGGCATCATCGAACTACAAAAGAACCAGCGGGGCGAGCGGCTCGTGCCTTATGCCGGCTCCCATCCGGTAATGGCCAAGCTCGGCAAGTTCTATCGGGATAACGGCCTCTTCACAGTGCTCCAATGGGGCGGCGTCATGTGCAACCCACCGCTAACAATCAACGCGACACAGCTGGCGGAGGCCTTTGAGATCATCGACCGGGGCCTCTCGATCGTGGATGAGATAGTCGAGGCCTGACGATAGGCAAACCGGACTAATTCGACGCTGACACCCAAAACGCTGAGCCCTACGCAAATAAAACGTCCACCACCATACTACGTTCGTTTGCAGAAAAAACGACGGTATGAGTGTGCTGGTGTTGACAGGGCTTTTTTGTCAAAAAAAGTTATGCGGTTTTTACGCGCGAAACGGTCAACCAGAACTGGCTGTGCATGATGGCATTGCCAGGCCTGCACCAAGCATTGAACTAACTATGCGGCCTAGCGAACTCCCGGCACATAGCTCTTCGGCCGTCCTACTTATGCTGATAAATGATGATCTGGCTGGACTGCTCAGGAAAACTTAACGCACGGAATTATTGCTCGGGCGAAAAAAAATTGCCTCGTAAAGAAAGCGAAAGGTATGCTGCATTTTAGCCTAGTGGATTACAAAGCTCTGCCCATGATTTTGACCCAAGCTGCACGCTCACTTTCGGTATTATTAGTCATCGCCGCCCTAAGTGCGCAAGAATCAAAAGAAAGCCTACTGACCAAGGTTGCGCCCATCCTGGCCGGCCGCCCAGAGCATGGCGTGACCGGCGCAACTACCGGCACAGAGCGCTGGATCGTTCACTTTGAACAAAGAAGCTTTGAACTCACCGATTTTCGCGCTGCGATTCTTTCACGGCGGCCAGCGGCCGAGGTAACAGCAATAGTGACTGGACTCGTCGCGCAGGTAAAAAAGGACCAGGCAGCCTTCGTCACCGCAGTGCAGAGCATTGGCGGAAACGTTGTTCAGCAGTGGTGGCTTGTCAATGCCGCAGCAGTCGAGATCTTACCAACACAGCTACTTTTTTTGCGTCAGCTGCCAAACGTGTCGTACGTGCAACCTGACGAATTGTGTGAGATGGCGATCATTACAGCCACCAACCCAAGCAACCACAATGCAGATGATTTGCAGGCTCAAGGCTACGTCGGCCTGGGCGTTGCAGTTGGTGTTGTTGATACCGGTCAAGATTCCAGCATGAATGGAACAACGCGACCGCACCGCGTGTATTTTCCCAACGGAAATCCAGCCCTAACAACTGGCGGCGGTATTGGCGGAAGCCGCTTACTGGTGAATCGTCAAATCGGCGCTCAATCAGCCGACGACACCAACGGGCACGGCACGGGTGTGGCCAGCATCTCCGCAGGCGCTAACTGGGGGACCAGCGGCGCTGACGACGGCCATGCTCCGATGGCAGGAATATGTGGCTACGCAATCGCAGAGCTACCAAATGGCTCGA
This sequence comes from Planctomycetota bacterium, assembly GCA_014192625.1. Lineage (GTDB taxonomy): Bacteria > Planctomycetota > UBA1135 > UBA1135 > UBA2386 > BJHM01. The sequence continues at coordinate 265,760 of BJHM01000001.1, read as the reverse complement.
GTTACACCACAACCCAGGCAAGTGGTTGGCAGCAACTTGCGGCAGATCGCGCAACATATAATATCGTCAGTGCAAACATGTCTTACTCGGGAAGTCCTAACCCGCTCGATTTGGCACAGCAGGCAATCGACTCGGCGGCGCTGAACGCGGATGTTTTGTGCTGCGTCGCAGCTGGAAATAGCGGGGCCTCGACGACGAATAGCTGCGGCGCCGCCAACGCAATCGCAGTTGGCGCCTTAAACGCAACCACCCACACCGTTGCAACCTTCAGTTCACGCGGCTTTCTAAGTGGTGACTCGGGAAGATTTTATCCAGACATCTCAGCGTGTGGTGTAAATACAGCGATGGCATTGCTCGACAATGAAGGTGGGAACTTTGTTGGTTCGGGCACGTCGATGGCTTCCCCACAAGTAACCGGCGCGGCAGCGCAGCTTCGAGCCCGTTTTCCATTTTTGACGGCTGTGCAGACCAAAGCTGTACTGTTAGCGTCCTATCTGGACATCTCAGCACAGAACCCTGGCCTCAACCGGAACGATTTTGGCATGGGCATGTTACGGAATGACTTCGCGCATTCTCTGGTTGCGTCGGGAGGAGTCGGCACCGGCTCTGCTGTCACTACCGCGCCAGCACAATTCGGAACATTCACGGTTATTGCCGGTCACAGTTATCAGGCTTCCATTGCCTGGCATCGACTGGACTTGAATTCTACCTCCTGGTCAAACCTAGACCTTGCGGTACTGGACCCAAATGGAACGGTTATAGGGCAATCAACCAGCCCTAGAAACCTTTATGAAGTTGTGCATTTTGTTGCTGGATTCAACGGGATTGCGACGCTGCGAGTAACTGCCGTTACCGTTGGTGGCGCAATTGCGCAGCCTTACGCTTGGGCCGGCACTGAGGTGCCAACTGCGATTGTAACCGGAACTGCTGCTGGCTTTGGCTCCGGATGCTCGGCGATTCCACCGCTGTGCAATACAATCAACCCGAATGGCGGCACTCTGGCGCCACTCACACAAGCAAGTGAGTTTGCCTATGAAATGCTTGCTGCAACGAACCTAAAAGTTGTAGCTATGGATGTTTTCTTATCGACCTCAACTCCGCTGATTGCGATCACCCCTTTCATGATCTACGGCAATAATGCTGGCGCAATCAACCAGACGGCGCTTGGCATTGGCACGGCCATAATTGGCCCGAATGCTGGCTTTTACCGAGTAGGATTTAGCGTTCCGATAAACATTCCTGCGGGCCCTTTCTGGGTCAGTATTGACCACCGCAACCTTCGCACGCACCTGTCTAATCTGACAACAGGCACATCAGTCCTCGGCTATGAACGGCCTAATCTACTTGGTGGGGCTTGGACGCGCTCATCTATTATAACCCGCCCTGCATTCAAGTTGTATTGTGAGAACTTTATAAGTGGATCAGAGCCAATTATAACTGCTCTCGGCATCCCGCGCACTGGCACCACAATCTCGCTTCACCTCTCCAACACGGTCGCGAATAGCGCCGCGTTTCTCACTATCGGCCTGTCCGCTACCAGCTCCTCTGCAGGCCCGCTTCCTTTCTCACTGGAGACGCTTGGCGCCCCTAATTGTTCTCTGCTTACAAGCTATAACAAGATTGAATCAGTCGCCATTGATAGCTTTGGCGCGGCAAGCAGCAATCTGGCGATCCCAAATTCAATCTCATTCCTGGCAACGCGACTATACGCCCAGCATCTCGTGCTCCATCCTACCGCAAACCCTCTCGGCATAGTTGTCAGTGCGGGTCTCAATATTTTCATCGGCAACTGATACAGATCAGCTGGCAAATCAGAAAAGTGTTTGCGGCGAGGAGCTGCCTGACCTCATTCAGGCAAAGCTCATTGCCAACCAATGCACTGGCGCGGCTCAGGATGGCACGCCACCGCCACCTGAGTGAGCCGCTTTGCGATTTGGCGCACCAAAGCTACCGGCGGCGGGTTACTTCGCAGGCTTAGCAGGAGCTTCGAGCAACTTTGCCAGACGCTGCGCCAACTGCTCACCGCGAAGCCCCATGGCGACGATCTTACCGTCTGCGCCAATCAGGTAGGTCGCGGGAATGGACTGCACGCCATAGGCCACGGCGACCTCGTTCTTCCAGCCCTTGCCATCACACTGATGTCGCCAGGTCATCTTCCGGTCAACTATGAACTTATCAAACGCGGCGCGGTCTTCATCGAGACTGATGCCAACGATTTCAAAGCCCTTTCCATGATACTTCTCGTAGGCGGCGAGCACGTTTGGCAATTCGCCAATGCACGGGCCGCACCATGTAGCCCAAAAATCAAGCAGCACAACCTTGCCTTTGTAGGCGGCAAGATCAATCGGCTTACCGGTAATGTCGTTTTGGCCGATCGCAGTAGGCTCGGTGCCAATCAACTCGTAGTTTTTTACGATTCCGTTCAAGTGCTCCTTCAAACCGCGCACCGTGCCGTGGGAAGCAACGCAAACTCCAATCAGCTCAATCGCCTCATCCTTCTTGCCGTTTTCGACCAACATATCCGCGAGGGTTGTCACCGCTGCGACGAGGTCGCTCACATTGTCACCTGACTGCTCGATAATCGCCTCGAGGGTCTTCTGCGCGCCAGCGACATCACCGCTGCTTCGCAGTGCAACCGCGCGAGCCATGCGCATCTGACCAGCATACGCGCCATCTGGGAACTGCTTCAGGTAGAGGTCTGCAAACCGAAGCGCGCCATCATTGCGACCGAGGGTCTTCGCCAAATCAGCAGCCTCAAAGATTGCATCTCCGGCATCTTTCGCGTCACCGTGCGCCTTCACATAGGCATCAATCGCGGCGAACTTTTTCTCCTGAAAATCACGCTGCAATGCAGCAAGAGTCGCGTGCCCAATAGCAGGCGCGACCGGAGCTGCTACCGGCTGAGGCTTCAATGCAGCAGGCTTGGTTTTACCAGGTGATTGGGCTGGCAACAGAGTCGCCGTTGCAAGGATAAAAATTGTTGATAGCTTCATGTATGGTTCCAAAGGAGTGACCTTGAGCTTAGTGATATTTTTTTTCTGACATAGGTGCTGAGAAGAAATCATCACAAAATCTTTCGGAGATTTGCGCCGCATACCTTTCTCCTAGCTGCAGGCCGGCACGCGGGAAGGTCTCTATGCGCCACCAATCTATCAGGACTATCATTTTAGTGCCGCTCTTACAAACAGGCAGGCTAATTAATCCAACAATTAGCCTATTCCGCGCCGCGATGCTGGAACGTAAGTTCAAAAACAATAACTTCGCTTTTATGCGCTTATTGCCGAGGGGCTCTAATGGCTAGCTATGGAAAACCTTTTTGTCTTAGTCTATTACCAGCAATGCCAGCCAGATCGTGCTCACTTTACTAGAACTGTTAGCCGCGGCTCATCCCTTTGCTCACTTATCAGCGCACTAGCAAGCCGGCGCCTTCTATTCGAGACAATCCATTTATCGCGGGCTCCGCCTCATCAGCTTGCAAAACACTGCCGCGCATGATAAGTGTAAGTCCTCCTATTACATCGTTACATTCGACTTCGATGGACACCAGCGACTGACCTGGCTGAAGAACATGACCGTTGATATTAACTTGGAGTTTGCCCTCCCCGCCGGGGAGGATATCGCGGTCGAAAGCGACCGCTGCGCAGCCTCAATTTGGTTTTGTTTTTAAAATGTGAAGGACTTCGTCACCAATATTGTGAAGAATAAAAGTGTGTTGGTAGTTTTTGCCGGCAGAAATTGCGCCCCAATTGAACACCGTATCTTCGTCACGGATATGCGCCCCGCGAACTACTGGCCGCACTGACGCATTATTAGCACTTGGCAAAGGGGGCGCGCTGGTTAGCCAATTGACTGCAGTGCTTACAATCGGCGGCATTAGCGATTCATGAACTTTTATTTCATGTCGCGCCGCCCTATCTAGTCCAAGACCTAGCGAACAAATCCCTGACACCACTATGACAACCCCAAGCAATTCAAGTGATAAGGCGCCAATAATTAATGACTTCATATATTTGCCAATTAGTTTAGCTGCACTGCTTATCGATCACTGCTGCCAAAGTTTCAAATACGGGTAACCGTCATCCGTCAATATGCCACATCAACTGCCATTGCCTTCTTTGGGGCGAACTAGCTGCTTCAGGCTTTTTATTTATACGCTGGATGCCCGCCAAGGCAAGTTGCCTAGCAAATAAAATGTCTGCGACGCTGCGCCGCATTTAGTGCATTGCGCCACCAGCAGGAGAGCTTGCGAATTTTTCTGCGATCTAAGAGCCCCTTGCTATGGGCAACAAATGACTCAGGCAGGGCGCCAACCTCCCTTATGATCTGAGTTCGGAAGGCGCCGAGCCAACTTTGGTTGGCGTTTTTTGTTCCCCATCGATTGGGGCGGGCACCTTGAACGATGCGCCTCGGCCCAGGGCCAAGGTCCATTATCCGGCTGCACTTTCGGTCAGAGAGCGCTTTACTTCTGGTTTTTTCGCCAAAAAAGGCAGCTCGGCGTTCCTCCGGACCTTGCAAACTACCTTATCAAAGCGCAAAAGACGAAAGGCCTTACATGTAAGCCTATCGACTTGCGCCGCAGAACCACGGCGGCTAATCGCTTGAATTTGTCGGCTTCGCGGGACAGGAGCAATAGGCATTGGCTTTTGGCTCGGATCGCTTGCCAGAGCTAATCTGCCTATCAGAGGTTTTGGTAGTTTGGACCGCCGCCGCCCTCAGGCGTGACCCAGTTGATAACCTGGTATGGATCCATGATGTCGCACGTCTTGCAGTGCACACAGTTACTGGCGTTAATCTTCAGGTCGATGCCATGCTTGGTGCCCGGCTTCTCCTCCATTTCGTATACCGAAGCTGGGCAGAAGTGCTGGCATGGGTTGCCGTATTCTTCCACGCAGCGCGTCGAACAAAGGTCGGGCGCTGACACCACCAAGTGACACGGCTGGTCCTCTTCGTGTTTGGTGCCAGAGCTATAAACGCTCGTCAGCTTGTCGAATGTCAAAGAGCCGTCCTTTGGCAGCTTGCTCTCTTTTGGCTTGCCATTCGCGCCGAAGTGGTCCGCGATCTTTGCCATGTAAGCGTGTCCCTGCTTGCTGCTCAGATTATCTGTCCAAAGGAAACCCTTGCCCTTGAACAGGGTCGCGAATCCAGCGTTTAGTAGCCCGTATAAGCGTCCCTTGTGGAAGCCCTGGTGGAAGTTGCGGCACTGGAACAGCTCGTCATGCACCCAGTCGGACTTTAGCTTTTGCTCGTAGACCACCGTCGCGGCAGCTGTGTAATCGCCGCTTTTTAGGCAACTAAACGCCGCCTCGGCAGCGAGCATGCCACTGCGCATCGCCAGATGGATGCCCTTCAGCCGCATACTGTTCATCAGACCAGCGCTATCGCCAACGATGAGGAATCCATCCCCGTAAATGCGCGGCATTGCGTAGAGACCACCCTCGGGCAGGGATTTTGCCCCGTAGTGCAGCATTTTGCCGCCTTGCAAAAATGCGGCGATCTTCGGATTGAGCTTCATCCGCTGCAGCTGTCTGTGGCAGTCCATCGTCGGGTCGCTTGAGTCGAGACCGACGACTAAGCCAATAGAAACATGATTCCTGCCCCCTTCCGTCTCGCCCATGCCATAAACCCAACCGCCGCCAAAGGTGCTCGCGTCAAGCGGGTAGCCCATCGTGTGCACGACTAAACCTGGCGGACACTGCCCCTTTGGCACCTCCCAAACTTCTTTACAGCCGATGCCGTAGACCTGGGGGTTTTTGCCTTCAAGCTTCAGGTCTTTGATCAGTTCCTTCGTCATCGAGCCGCGGCTACCTTCGGCAAGCACCGTGAGCTTGCCAGCGAGAATGCCGCCGGCCTGAAAGCTGCCCTTTTGTTTGCCGTGCTTGTCGATGCCTGCGTCCTGCAGCTGCACGCCAGTGACCTTGTCGCCAGTACGCAGCAACTTGGCGCCTGGGAAACCCGGCAGGATTTGCACCCCTTTCTGCTCGGCGATCGAACCGAGCCAACGCACCAGCTTGTTTAGGCTGATCACGAAGTTGCCGTGATTCTTCAACGGCGGCGGAGTAATCGGAAACCGCACGCCGCCTTTCTCGGTGAGCCAGATCGCGTAGTCATCCTGCACTTCGGCCTCGATCGGCGCCTTCGGCTGCATCGTGCGCCAACCTGGCAGCAACGCATCGAGCCCTTTTGGGTCGAGCACTGCGCCGGATAGCGAATGCGCGCCGATCTCCGCGGCTTTTTCGATCAGCATGATCTCCGGCGCCATGTCCCGCCCCTGCCCGGTGCGCGCAACTTCCGCGTTGTGGCTGTCGATCAGATTTTTGAGGTGGATCGCCGTGGCGAGGCCTGAGGGGCCGCCGCCAACGATCACAACGTCACACTCCATCACATCACGTTCGCTCATGAGCAAGTCCCAGTCAGAAAGGAGGCTTCGATTGCACCCCGGTTACCACTCATGCAACAAAAGCTAGCTTCTGTGCAGTCGCACCGGCCGCCCGAGTGAACCCGGGCAAACCAATGTGGCCGGAAGCGGAACCCGTCGCAAGCCTGATACGTCATGAGGTCCCGTCCATGAAGCGCACCTACACTTTGCAGGAAGCCAACGCAGCGATTCCCCTCCTGCGCACTCTCGCAGTTGAATTTGCCGAACGCCGCAATTCTCGGCGGCTCTTGGCGCGCGAGCGGCATCAGATGGAACAGGCCAAGACTCCCGAAGGCCTTAGCCAAGAACTGGCAGAACTCGACGCACGCATTTACGAGCATGATGAAGTGCTATTCGCCTGCCGCCGTGAATTCGAGGCGCTCGGAATGAAGATTTTGCGGCCGATGCCGCTGACAATTCACATCCCGGGCGAAAGCCGTTCGGGTGCAGTGGTTTTTTGCTACGAAGAAGGTGAGGACCGCATCTGCTACGGCCACCCACTCGGCGAAGAAGAGGATCAACGTCGGCCGCTTCGGCAAAAGGCAGTCTAAGACGAGTGATCCCCCGCCAGCCGATGGGCCCTGCGGTTGGACCCTGCGGTTGGACCCTGCGGTTGGACCCTGCGGTTGGACCCTGCGGTTGGACCCTGCGGTTGGACCCTGCGGTTGGGCGCGGTTGGGCGCGGTTGGGCGCGGTTGGGCGCACATCATTATCGCTTCACCGTCCTTACACTGGCTTTGAGAATGATCCTCTCGCACGATTAAGCGCGATGTTCCACTGCGCCATCTTATTCCGTCTGAAAGCCGGCATTCCCCTCGATCGAGTGCGCGGCGCACGGAGCTCGTTACAGGCATTGGTCGAAACGCTGCCTGGCGTCGAGCATTTTACCGTCACGCACAACCTCGCGCCAGATTCTGGCGGCTACAACCTCGCACTGTTCTCGACTTTTGAAAGCAAACCGGCCTTCGAGATCTGCCAACGCCATCCGGAGTATTTGCGAGTCCTCGAACGCGAGCTCGCACCGCTAGTCGAGTCGCGCGTGACGGCGTGGGGTGAAGGCGAGAGCTAGCAGAAAGACCCGCCTTCGGCCTGACAAACATCAGCGGCCAGCGAGCAGCAGATTCTCGTCAGAGAGAAACCACGCACAGCGACTAGCAGGCACCTTGCGACCCAGCGCAGTTGCTAAAATGACGCGCCGTGCACCCGGAATGATGCTGAAATCGCGCGCGGGAACGGCGGGTCAGACTACTTCACCGCAGCGAATGCAGCAAAGCGGCGGATCTTGGGCACGCCGTTCGATTCGGTGACGCGCAGGCGCAGGCTCTGAATGATCTGCGGCAGAAAGCGGTCGATCTTTTTGTGGCCAATGGCGGTGCCGCGGCTGAGTTCGCGCCATGCGCCGTCAGCGCGGCCCTCCACTACGTAGGTTCGAACTCGTTCGCCTTGTGCGATGTCTTCCATGATCGTCACCGACTCGATCGCGCGCGGTGCGGAGAGTGCCATCTCAATCTCCTTGCCACTGCCCGTGGTGTCGGTCGCCGCAGTGCCGTAACGGCGCTCGATCTCGGCGCCAAACTCCGCCGCGCGCAGAGCGTCTGCAACAGGAATAAGCCCGGTTGGATCCGGCGTGTGATTGAGCAGCAGGAACGCGCCGTGACCGACGCTGCGTTCATACATCGCCATCAACTGCGGCACGGTCTTTAGCGTGGCGGCGTTGTCGGTGCGCCAAAACCAAGTGTTGCGCATCCGTGCATCGCACTCGTTAGGCAGCCAGCGATCGCCCGCGATATCACCATCGCTCGCAGTCAGCGTGCCCCACGTCTTCATGTCGTATTTAGCGCCATTCCATGCCGGATACGGAGCGGTGCCGTCCTCGTTGCCGACCCAGCGGATCGACGCCGCTGGTCCCTGAAATACCACCGCATCCGGCGCGTGCTTCACCAGCAGATCGCGCACATCAAACACAAGGCTGCCATCAAACCAAACCTCCATGATCGGGCCGTAATGCGTGAGCAATTCTTCGAGCTGCTGGCGAAACAACTCCTCGTATGCAGCTTGCGCCGCCTTCGACTTTGCGTGCCCACCAACCTCGACGTCGTGCTTGCGATCGCACGGCGACAAGTAGACGCCGAGTCCAATGCCAGCCTTCTTGCACGACGCCGCGAGATCAGCCATCACGTCACCCTTGCCCGCGCGCCACGGAATGCTGCGCACGGAATAGTCGGTAGTCTTGGTCTGCCACCAACAAAACCCACCAACATGCTTGGCGACGAACACGATGTGCTTTGCGCCCATATCCTTCGCAACCTTCACCCATTGATCCGTATCGAGTTCCGTTGGGTTGATCTTTGCAAGTGGCAACGACAAGTCATCGCCTTCGTTGTCGAACCACGTGTTGGGTGCAAAATGGATAAACATGCCGACCTCGGCATCCTGCCAGCGCAATTGCGCTTTTGACGGCAGCGCCAGGGCCAAGGGCGGCGCTGCCTGTGCGATCAGCGGTAGAATTGAAAGCAAAACGGCGGCGGACTCTTTCAGGAATACCATGGCGCGAAGCTAGGCGGTCGCCTCACTGGCTAGCAAGCAGCCTGGTCCGAATGCGCCATAGGCTTTGCGCGTAACTACCAACAAAGCGTCATCAAAGCGGCATGTTACGGCCTCGTTTGACCAAGACCTCCGTGCACGAGCCCTTGCGAAGGCGCATTGACACCCAGTGGCGAGCGCCAATGCCACTGCGACGGCGCGCAGCGCGACGACGCTGCCACTAACGATCTCGTTGCTGGCTTATCCATTGCTCAAGCACTGCGTGGTAAATGTCGATGACATGGCCCGGACCAACCCGCTCGTGTCAACATCGCTTCCAGAGCCAACGAGCCAGCAGCAGCGCGCAGTTGCAGTGCGCATTCTGTGGCCCACCATCGCACTGCTGCTGCCCGCCATCACGCTGGTGCTGGCGATGACTTTGCGCGAAAAGACGGCCCTCACGGATTGGCCACTGGCAATGCTACTCACGACTGCCGCCGCACTGCTCCTCGGCATCGTGCTCGCGTTTCGCCGCCTGCAGTCGCGCTTGCTGTTGCCGGCACTACGCGCCATCGAATACGCCGCGCACAGTCGCGCCATCTTTGAAGCATCGCGCGACGGCATTGTCGTCGTGGATCACCTGGGCAGGATCCATAGTTTTAGTCCGAGTGCCGAGACCATGTTTGGCTGGTTCGCGGGCGACATCATCGGGCACAACATCAAAGAACTGATGCCCGACGTGAATGCGCATCGGCCCGACCCAGCACTGCGTCGCCGCAATCTAGACGAAGGGCCGACTACCAGTTCACAGCGCACCGTCCTCGGCCGACGCGCCGATGGGTCTGCGTTCCCGCTCTCGATCTACGTCAAGCGGATCTCACGCCCCGGTGCCGAGCCGATGTTCTGCCATGTGTTCCGCGACCAGACTGAACAGGCTGCAATCGAACGGGCATCCATCGGCCACGCACGGCAGATCGAATCGGCCAACGTGCAGCTAGCGCAATCCAAGTTTGAAGCCGAAGACGCGCGCGCTCAGGCCGAGGCTGCCAATCGCTCCAAGTCGGAGTTCTTGGCCAACATGAGCCATGAAATCCGCACACCGATGACGGCGATTCTCGGCTTCGCCGAGAACCTGATGGATCCCGCGCTCGCGCAAGAGGAACGGCACGAGGCAGTCGAAACAATCCTGCGCAACGGCGATCACCTCATGACGTTGATCGACGACATCCTCGATCTATCCAAGATCGAGGCGGGAAAGCTGACCATCGAACGCATTGATGTGAGCCCGAGCGAGTTGCTCGAAGATGTCGCAAGGTTGATGCGGGTTCGCACCGATGCCAAGCAACTACGCTTATCCGTGTGCAGCAAAGGCCCCCTGCCCGCGACAATCACCACGGATCCAACGCGACTCCGGCAAGTGCTGATCAATCTGTGCGGCAACGCGATCAAGTTTACCGAGGCTGGCACCATCACGCTGACCGCACAAATCCTGCCGCCACACGATGGGCAATCGCTGCTGCAAATCGAAGTGCGCGATACCGGCATCGGCATGACGGCCCAGCAAATAGCCACCCTGTTTAGACCCTTCACACAGGCCGACAGCTCGACCACTCGTCGCTTCGGCGGCACCGGCCTTGGTCTCAGCATCAGCAAGCGACTGGTCGAAATGCTCGGCGGTTCGATCGACGTCAACAGCGAGCCCGGCATCGGCAGCAGCTTCACATTTACAATCGAGCCTGGCGATCTGCGCGCGATCTTGCTGGTGCAGCCTGAATTCCTCCCGCCAAACGAGGCCGCAGTGATCCCCCTCGGGAAGCCCGCGCGCGCGACCTCCTTACTGCGTGGCCACATCTTGCTGGCCGAAGATGGCCCGGACAACCAACGCCTGATCTCACATCTGCTGCACAAGTTTGGCGTCGAGGTAACCGTGGTCGCCGATGGCAAAAGCGCCGTGGATCGGGCACTGGCCGCCGAGACCGGGGATCAACCGTTCGACCTCATTCTGATGGATATGCAGATGCCCGTCATGGACGGCTACCAGGCAACCGGCGAGTTGCGCAGCAAGGGCTACGAAAAACCAATCGTTGCATTGACCGCTAATACGATGTCCGGCGACCGCGAACGGTGCCTCGCCGCTGGCTGCACTGACTTCACGCAGAAGCCCGTCGAACGGCAAACTCTACTCAGCGTCCTCGAGCGGCTCCTGCCTCATCCATAAGGCCAGACTTGAAAGCGCGGGCGCGGCTGCTTGGATTGCGCACGATGAGCAACGTGATGCGTGTAGCAGTGACCGGTGCCGCCGGTCAAATCGGATACTCCCTCCTGCCCCTGATCGCGAATGGCGCAATCTTTGGACCCAACCAAAAAGTTGCGCTGCAGCTTCTCGAAGTGACCCCCGTGCTGGGCGCGCTCAACGGCGTGCGCATGGAACTCGAGGACTGCGCCTACCCGCTGCTTACCGAAGTCATCTGCACCGACAACCCGGAGATCGCATTCCTGAATGCCAACCTCTGCATGCTGGTCGGCAGCAAGCCGCGCGGGCCCGGCATGGAGCGCAAGGACCTGTTGATGGACAACGGCAAGATCTTCATCGGCCAAGGCCGCGCCATTGCGGCGAAGGCCGCGAGTGACGTGCGCGTCGTCGTGGTCGGCAACCCGTGCAACACGAACTGCCTGATCGCAATGAAGAATGCCAGCGGTGTGCCGACGGACCGCTTTACGGCAATGACGCGCCTCGACATGAACCGCGCCAAGGCCCAACTCGCGCTAAAAAGCGGCAAGCACTGGTCCCTTGTGAAGAACGTCACGATCTGGGGCAACCATTCCAACACCCAGTATCCAGACTGGCACCACGCGACCATCGACGGAGTGCCTGCGGCTAGAGCGGTCAATGATGATGCTTGGCTGCAGGGCGCGTTTATCAAGACGGTGCAAGAGCGCGGCAAGGCGATCATCGAGGCGCGTGGCAAGTCATCTGCGCTGTCGGCCGCGCAGGCAGCTTGCGACCACGCGCGCAGTTTGTTCACCGTGACGACCAGGGACAACTGGTGCTCCCTGTGCGTCCTCAGCGACGGCAGCTATGGCACGCCCGAGGGCATCATCTCAAGCTTCCCTTGCACGACGGACGGCAAGGGCAACTGGCAAATCATCCAGGGTCTGTCGATGAATGACTTCTCAAAGGCGAAGGCCCAAATCACTTGGAAAGAACTTCAGGAAGAGCGCGAGATGGTGAAGGACCTGCTCGGCTGAGCGCTGCGCATTGGACCTCACCGCAACGCTGATCACTGTCGCAGCCGGCGTGGCGATGGGTGCAATCAACAACGTGGCCGGCGGTGCTGGCGTGCTTGGCTTCATGGCGTTCGAACGCTTCTGCGGACTGCCGTTTGATATCGCCAACCCAAGCACGCGGCCTGGCGCAGTTGGCGTCGGCATCTTTGCATGGCTTGGCTACCTGCGTATGGGCCTTAGGCCAGAGTCGCGGGCTTGGCGCATGGGCCTGATCGCGATGCTCGGTGCGATCTGCGGAGTGCTGATTGAAGCCCAGCGCAACGAGGTTCTGTTCCGCAGTTACCTTGCCATCGTACTTTTATTGTTGCTCATTCAGCAACTGAAGAAGGCAACGACTGGAGTCGCTCCGCAGCGTGCATGGCCACCATGGGCAACGTTGCTGGGCAGCCTCTTAATCGGCGTGCATATGGGCTACGTCCAGATCGGCACCGGCCTGATGGCCACCTTCGTGCTGCAAGCAACCTATAGCCGCGATCTGGTCGCAACCAACGTCGCGAAGGCAGCCATCGTGATCCTGTGCTCGATCGCAAGCGTCGCCGGATTTGCGCTCGAACCGTGGCTGCACCCGGAACGCGCCGTGGTGATCGCATGGGTGCCCGCACTCTGGCTCGCGCTCGGCACTGCGTTCGGCAGCTACTTTGGCAGCAAATGGACGGTCAAAAATGGCAAAGAGGCAGTGAAGAAGGTCGTGGTGGGCGTCGCACTCTTGTCGCTCGGCGATCAACTCTGGCACCTCGTGAGTTTGTTGCGACCAGGCGGCTAAGCTTCTTCTCAATGAATCGCCACGTCGTCATCACTGGTGCAAGCTCGGGCATTGGCAAAGCCTGCGCGCATGCTTTCGCCAAACTTGGCTGCACGCTTTCGCTCGGTGCCCGCCGCAGCGACCGCCTGCAAGACATCAAAGAAAACGCATTCTGCCACGCACTCGATGTGACCAAGCAAGCGAGCGTCGAACGATTCCTCGCCGCTGCCATCGCCGCGCACGGCCCAATCGATGTGCTGGTGAACAACGCCGGCCTCGCGCGCGGCCTCGAGAAAATCGCCGAAGGCACCGGCGATGCATGGCGCGAAATGATCGAGACCAACGTGCTAGGACTGCTCGAAGTCACCCGCCGCGTGCTGCCTGCCATGATCACCAATAAACGTGGTCACATCTTCGTGATCGGCTCGATTGGCGGCCACAAGGCCTACCTCGGCGGCGGCGTCTACTGTGCCACCAAGCGAGCGCTGCAACCGATCTGCGAAGCGATCCGCATGGAGACGCTCGGCAGCAACGTGCGCGTCACCAGCATTGACCCAGGCATGGTGGAAACCGAGTTCTCAATCGTGCGATTCAAGGGCGACCAAGAGCGCGCCGCCAAGGTCTACGAGGGCACACGGCCACTCTCCGCCGACGACATTGCCGACTGCGTCGCATGGGCAGCAACGCGGCCCGCACACGTCAACATTGACCAGATCATTATCATGCCGACCGATCAGGCAAGCCCGCAGCTGGTCCACCGCGTGCCAAAGTGACCGCCTGCGATCTGTGGCTCGGGTAGTTGCGGCAGGATGTGCGCAACGCACCGGACTACCTGCGACAGCGAGCTGCCAGAGCGATCCTGAATAAGCGCGGTTGCCGAGTCACAACGGTTAGCGCAAAGCACCATGCGAATGCCAAACGGCTACCCATCCGGAGTGAAGTAATGCTCTATGCGACTACGCAAACGGACTCGGGCCACATAAAAACGATCACGCAAGCTCACCGCACGTGGGCCGGACACGTGACCAGCGTCTCGCTGCCAGCAGTCACCTTGAACGGCACCGAAGAAGTCTCGCCAGACTCGAGCTTCCACATCACAAAGTAATCGCCGGGCGCGAGCACGAGCGGCTGTCCCAGCGCCGCAATCGCAAGCTCTTCGACCCGCACATCGGTGTCTGCACGCCTAACATAAATCTCGACACTGGCCGAAGGCTGTCCCTCAATAGCCGTGCCTGCGCCAGCTGTCACTTTCAGGCTGGTGCCGACGTGCGGCTCCAGCGCTGCCGCTGGCAACTGCAACCGCGCAGTGCCCGGACTGAGCAACTGCAACCGACCGAGATCAACCTTGTTCTTGCCATCGACGTAATGACGACCGGCATCGACCCACCCAAGGCCAGGTCCGCCCAGCTCGACGTGATACCAACCAACGGCGAGGTGCTGGATCGAAAACTGGTTGCTGTTCTCAATCTTAGCCATGGCCGAACCGCGGCCAGTTTCCTCCTGAAAAATGCGCGCCTCAATTGCGGCCTTGTCGCAGCCATCAGGCAGCAGCGGCTCCAGCACAATCTGACCACTGGTGATCGTCGAGTCACGATGCAGCGTCAGCATGGTGCTATCTGGCAGCACGGTGATCCACGCGACGGGCAGATGCACCGCATCGTCCTCGCTCCACAACAGTAACTGACCTTCACCGCCCGGCAGATTGGTGATCCAAAACGCACCATCCTGCTGCGACGTTGCGGAGTCGGTCCAGAGGTTATTGGTGCCAACCCATTCGATGCGACAACCGGGGACCGGCTTGTTATCTTCCCCGATCACTTTGCCGCGCACAGTGATCTCGCGCTTTAGATTGATGATGACCTTCGTCAGAACGCCGCGCGCTGTCGACACCGCGGCGTGCTGCATCCCAGCAAGCGCACCTCCGGCACGCAATTCCAGTTTGCCCTCGGGCACGCTGTCAAACTTGAACACTCCGGCTTCGTCGGTCTCGGTGCGCTTCTTTGGCCGATCCACATCCGTGCCCCAACAAACCGGACAGCGCGCTACCGGCTTGCCGTCTTCGCCATAGACAATGCCGGCAATGCGAGCGGGCTGTAGCACAGCACCCTCCACGGCACCCGCGGCTTTTTCAGTTGGCTGGGTCACCCCAAAACTGAATTCACCACCACCAAGATTGAAGCTCAACCCGTGCCTGCTGAGCACTGTCGCGCCGGAGTCTTTTTTACCAACTGGCGCCAAGAGCTGCACGTCACCAAAGCTGGCAAAGGGATGCAGGCCTGCACGCATTTTCGGGTTGTCGTCGAACGACGATTGTTGCAGCACAATCGACGACAACAACTGGTTGAGATCGGTATTGCCAGAGCCGCCCTCGATCATAAACGTCATCCCACCCCCGCCCAGACTGTCACCACCGCTGACAAGGTGCAAGGTAGCGCCACCGCTCCCTCTGCGCCCACCGAGCACGATGCGCCTAGGGCTGCCGCTCTGCACCAGCAACTGGCACATCGAATCGCGCTGCTCACTGGCAGTCGTTGCAATCACCATCGCCATTGCGGCCGAGCGACCGCGCCACTCGACATGCAATCTGCCGGAGTCATCGGTGCGCTGCGCCACTTCATCTAGCCGACAACGAATCGGCGCGAGCAGAACTTTGGCACCAACCACGGGTAGCCCGGTTCGATCGATCACCTCGACATCGAGCGCATAGGCGAACCCGTGCTCGAGCAGACTCTCGGCAACCTTGGCCGCGGGCAACAAAGCCGAACGATCCGCCGCGTCCCGATGGGCCGTGCCTTCTAAGACTGCAACCGACGATGCAGATTCATTCGAGACAGCATTAGCTGGCGCCTGCGGCGGTGTGGCATCCCTGCCCTGCAGCAGCCATATCGAGGTGCCGACCCCTGATAGCACGAATAAGACCGCGATTTTTGCTGAGGACTTCATGGGATTACCGCTGAATAAACTGCTCTGCACGCCAAGCGTGCAGAGCAAATCTAGCAACGGCAAAAATAAGACATGCCGCCTGCCTGCATGAAACCCGCACGGATTGAAAAATCCTTCGTCAAAATCCCCAAAAGACCAGCAAGTGCGCGTTTCTAGCAATGCGCTCACGCAATCAGATTCGCCGACTCAGAAGGGCGATTCCGCAGGCCAAAAAAGCTTGCCGCCACGCGAATCGCCGCTACTTCACCTGGTCAGCCCGAGTGCCCGACTCTGTTACTTAGCCGGCAACAAAAGAAGCATCGCCTCGCCCATCGCGTGACCAATGCGGGTAAACCAGATTGGGCTGCCAAAGTAATGGTATGGGTGATCACCGCCGGTCACCTGCCATTCCTTTTCGCGCTCCTTCCAGTGCGGATATAAATCCTCTGCCGCGCGATCGACCAGATTATCGGTGCGGATCGACCGCACATTGCCGCCAAACTCCGGCACGTCATTCATCGCCATCTGAGCCGCCTGAACCATCTTCAAAGCACCGCCTGCTGGCTTTGAGCCATTCTGCCCCATCGCGGCAATCACAATGGGCAAGTGCGCCGCCGATACATCGCGGCGCAGGTCGTGGATAAGATTCTTCAGGTTGGACTCGTATTCGTCTTGCCCGCCATATTGATCGTTCCAGCCCTGAAACCAGACGAAGCCAGCGAGCTCAAACTTGCAGCCTTTGAGCTCGGGAAACAATGTGCCAAGGTTATTACGGGTCTCGACAACTTCACTAAGCATATTGCGGTAGGAGGCTCCATACTGATTGCGGATATCGTCATAGGTCGGCAACGGAACATTTCTATGGTTCTTATCGTTGTCGGCTTGCACTTGCTTTTGCGCCTTCGCCAACTCGGCGGCAAGCACCTCCGCATTAGGCAAGCCAGCCGATGGCGGACGAAAATCTTTGCACAGAGAATGACCGCCCCACGCAGCCTTGATGAGCAATACTGGCTCGGAGAAATGCTCCCCCAGCATGTGACCAAACTCAAATTCCACCCCGGTCCGATCAGGGGAGCCATAGCCGACCGAAAGTGGGCCATGCCGCGTTAGATACTTGATAAACACATCCTGACGAACTTCAAAGGCGTCGCCCGTTCGCAAGTGCGCGAACTGGTCCTTGGTCGCCGGCGCTAACGCCTGCAGGTTGAGCAGCGCGGTAGGGGCCTTTCCTTCCATGTTGGATTGGCCAGCAAGCAGGAAAACCTTTACGGCTTTCTCGTCAGATGCCTGGGCAGAACCATGCGTGGCGATCAGAACCCAGCAGAGGCCATTCGCGATCAAAGACCCAGCACTTCTCATGGTGGCTCCTCACTAACAAACTTATTCCTTCTTAGTGGCTGCGGGCCGAGCAGCAGGCTTCTGCAAATGCGGCATCTGCAAACACAGCAGTGCCATTGCCGTGCCGTAACCGGCAGACCGATCAAACTGACGATCATTCCATGCGCCATCTTGATCACGGGATCGGGCAAGATAGGCGCGCAGCTTTGTCCGCAGTAAGGCCTGCTCCGCCGCGTCATCGAGCATCTCGATTGCTTGCGCAGCATAGAGATGGCCATACATGAAGTAATACGGCGCTATGCCGTACGGCTGAATGTGGGTGCCAAGCTGACTCTTGCGCACCGCGAGTTCGTCCCAGTTCTCGAAAAAACGCAGCACAGAGCGATGCAAACGGTCTTGATCGCCACGACCGCCGAGCATCAGTGTCACCTCGCAGGCAGTAGCTCGCGAAGCACTGCTCGGCACCTTGTCCATGAATGCGAGCTTCTCTTCGGGCACCGCATTCTGGCTCTGCATTGAAGCGCCGTAGCCGTAACCACCGCCGTCGCTGCGCGCCCGCTCCAGCGACGCGAGCGCCTGGTCGATCACTTGGTCAGATACTTCATAGCCACGCGCTTTGGCGAGGAACAAAACCTGTAACGCCGGCGCCGTCATGAATGTGGAGGCGCGATTCTTGGGATTCATGTAGCCCGCCGTCCGCGAATAGTTCCAGCCGCCCGAATCCGGGATCGCCGATTCACAAAGGGTCTTCACCAGCAACTTGGTCTGGTCCGCAACGGCAGCAGCGTGCACTGCCGGAATGAGGTTGTGAGCGGCGAGTTCCAGGAACAAATGCAGCGCAAAAATGTGGCCCCAGCCACGCACATCATACGTGCCCTCAAACGAGTTTTGCATGCGCGGCACGTCAAGCGACTTCAGGATGAAGGCGAGTCCACGCAAAAGCGCCGCCTGCCGTGCCTCATCCTTTGAATAACCCGGCACTGCGATCAGTGCGAGCCCGACAATGGCCGTGCCCCCAACCCGATAGCCGATCGGCAGGACACCGTTGTCCTCACGATAAACGCCTTCATAGGGCCACTGATCATGGCCCTCACCCTCTTGCAGATTCAGGATAGCTTTGATGCCAGCGGCACTCGCGGCATCGGTGTCCAGCGGTGCGGCATCCTTGATCGTATCCTTGGTGAAACGAACCGTGTCGTTGAGATTGGTTCCCGTGCGAGCTCCCTTGCCAAAAGGCGCACGAGCCTTGCCGTCTTGAGCAACCAGCACGGATGCAAAATAGAACGCCAGCATCAATAAGCGTCTCATGGGGCCTCCTAGGCAACTGATCATCTACGCGTCTTTGGTTTCCGGAACAAGCATGCAGAAAGACAAGCGCGTGAAGTAATCCAACTTCGGGGCTAAGTTGTAGCGCATGAGTTTGCGTCGAACGGTGTGGCTCTTGTTGGTTCTCATTGCTGCTGGATTGGCGTATTCGCTGGTGGCAAACACTGGCGCCAGTGGCCCAGTGCTCACATGGCAGTTGGGCGATAGCGCTACCGCACAGGCTGCTGGCACATATCAGGAAGTAGGCGTCGACGAGCCGCTGCGACTGTCGGTGCGCACCAGCGAACCGCTGTTTGTGTATGTGCTGTCGCACGACCTGCAAACGGGCACGATCGCTTGGTGGCCATCCCCGATGCTGCATACCGACCTGCAAAATCCGCTGCCCGCCGGAACTACCACGTTGCCCGGCAAGCAAAATGACGTGCTCAGGTCTTTTGCGGCGCAGCCGAGCTTGGCTGTCACCGACTGGATAGTGATTGCCTCGCGAACAGCAATCGCCGACCTCGGTGCCGTGATGCCGCGGCTCCGGCAGGCGAGCAACACAACGTTTACCAATGGCACCGTGGTGGTCAGCAATCCAAATGACGGCAAGCCGCCGATCGGCCTGCCTACGGAAGCGCCACCGCACCCACTGCTGCTGATAGCGCTAGCAGAGCCGAAGCTGGCAAACCCCAATGCGCCTATGCTGCCGACAAAGACGGCTGGCATCTGGACAGCGACGCTGCAAATCGTGGCGAAGAAGGATGCAAAAGGCGAAAAAGTGCAGGTTGATCCGATGCAGAAACTGCAACAATTCATGCCTGAGAAGAAATAGCCGTTCCTTGGCTCAGCCGGATGTGCCGCGCAGTTTCCATGCGCGCGGATCCGCTTCGAGAATGACCCCAAAGCGGCAAGCCAACTGCGCGGCCGCTGCCATCGCTGACTCTGTGCAGGCTAGCCAGCGGCAGCCCTCGCCAACCGCGCAGCGGGACTGGATGACATCGCTAACAGCGGTTAGCGATATCATCCTGATCTAGATGGTCACGGCGAGGGTTTGAAAGCTGGCAAGAAAGAGACCGCCGAGATCGTCAGTGACGCTCTGCGTAAGCGCGCAATAGTGAATCCGCGGACCCGCTGTTAAGTTCCCAGATGGCGCGGAATCGGGCAGAGCTAAATATCGACTCCTGAGTTACGAGCAAAAGCTTCCCGTAGTAAGCTCGCAAATCCGGGTCGACGATGAGGTTTTTATTACTTCGAACGGATTCCTCATACCCATCAGGAATTTTGCGCTCAAAATGCCCGCCATACCAATTCACCGACCGGGTGGGCAAACGAGCTAACAGCGCATCCGTCAGACCAAATGTGTCGATGATGGTCTTGTTCGGGCCCGCTGCGAATCCAAAAAATCCTACCGCCGCGTTGCTGCCGCCTACTTTGACTTGCTCAGGTGATTCATGAAACAAGCGCCCCTCGTCATGCCAGCGCATGTTGGGCATCTCTTTCATACGCTCGAAATTGAATAGCGAGGAGCCGTCGTGCCTCTGCACCAAAAACCTTGTGTCTAAAATCCCATTGCGGCCCGATCCAGTCCCCTCTCCACCGGAATGGTAGTCACCCGTGTTCGCCTTCATCGGGGACATCGGACAAAAGAAAATGAGCGCGATTGCAAGAGCCGATATCGCGGTGCCTGCCCGGCGCGAAATCGGCAAGGCCATTAGCAGCACGATCGCCAAGAGATAGGGCACAGAAAAAAACCTGCCACTCATATGTGTCCCGCTCGCGCCGACCCTGAGAACGTAAAGCAGATACAGCACAAGTCCCGCCGCCCCGCACCGGATTTTGGCGTTGCCTTCGCGAATGGCTAACACCAATAGTATGGCAATAGCGCCCAACGTTGGGGGGTCCCAAGCAAGGCTATTGATATAGTAGGCAAATCCTTGCCTCAAGAAGTCCGCGGCCGCAATCCCAATGTAAGCACTCTTCGCGTAGTAGGTATTAGGGAACGGGAAGCCGTAATACACCAACGAAAAAAGCAGCCAGGCCAACGCGGGAGCAGCCCCGATCAAAATGGGGCCTGTCAGGCGCCATTTGAGTAGCCGCACGGATTTAAAGACGATGTAGCTCAAAGCCGGCGCAAACAGCAGCACCGTATCGATGCGGTTGACGAATGCTAACGACGCGATGAGGCCGAAGTAGGTCACGTAATGCCGCAGGCTCCGGCTATCGATCGGAGCTGGCATGCTGCTGAGCAGAAAAGGCCCATAAAATAGCACGACGAAAAAATAGGAGAGCGGATTCTCTAGGCCGGAGGAGGTAAAATCCATGAAGGCCTTCGACCCCAATAACAGGAGAACAAATGGGATAAACTTCCATTTGTCTTCGGAAGATAATAACCGCAGCATCAGCCAGATTGTGGCCACGCATAGAAGACCAGAGATCGCAATTGCCGTGTAGAAGAACTCATTGGTTAGCAGGTATCCTAGGCTGATAATTAGCATCCACAAAGGATGCGTATAAACCTGGACGCGCTCGCCGACGTTCCATCTGAGCCCAAAACCGTCGTGCCAGTTAGACACTGACCTGAAGGTAATATACGCGTCATCAACGACCCACGCATTGGACAGCAATGCGTACACGAAAATGGCGACGATGACGAGCAGGCAACCTTTGCTCGGCGTGCGCATGGTTGGCAACATTGCGAAACTGATGTGGGCTATTGGGGTTTTAGCAGCGTCCCAGACCAACCGGGACCGACTCCAACACCATCCCCGCTACATGCCAGCATGTCAACGCACTTGCCTGACCCCATATTTTCTATGCCTGCCACGGCAACCGCGCAGCCGAAATCATTGCAGGCAAACGGACGGATGAACGTCACGACGGCCAACAACACCCAGAAGGCAAAGGCCACGATTAGAAGAACGAAGCTGCTTTAGCAACGCACCTGTAAACCATGCGTAACAGCATCAATTACATTATGCCTGTGACCGAAAGCTGATACAGGTAAGCGTGTAGGCTGTTGGCTGCTTGGCCAGTCGCAGGCCGCGCCTCGACGTCAAGCCGTGGTCTAAGGTTGCCAGCAATTGCGACCGATGGATCGGGCTTTCGAAGAATACCTCTGCCTAACAGAGCCCGCCCAAGCTTCACCGGCAGATAAATCACGCCAACGAATTAGCTGCGCTATTTCGCAGGCACCTGCAGCACTTCTCGGCCATCTGAGATCCGCCGGGAACGCGTCTCGCTGTTGATTAAGCCCCGGTAAGAAGGTTGGCGATCTTTGCAAATCCGTCGACGCGTGCATGCAACGGAACGAGCACAGGCGCACGCAGTCGATGGCGAGCGTGACGGATCGAGCAATGAATTGTCGCTGCAATCTGCCAGACTCACAGCTGCCAATGAAACGATTCCTCCTCAGCGTAGTCATGTGCCTTGTCAGCGGATGTGCAACCACGCAAGCCACGGATTCCACCAACGAACTTGCTGCGGGAAAGACACGCATGCGGCTCGGCAACTTCTCGGTGAGTCTCGCCGTCAAAGACCTCTCGGTTTCGCGTGCGTTCTACGAGAAGCTCGGCTTTCGGGCGATCGCTGGTAACGCCGCAAACAACTGGCTGATCCTGCAAAACGAGACCAGCACCATCGGGCTCTTCCAGGGGATGTTCGACAAGAACTGCCTGACGTTTAATCCTGGTTGGGACCGAGCCTGCAATACCTTGCCGGAATTTGACGACGTGCGCGACATTCAGCGGACTCTGAAGAGTCGCGGCCTCGCCCTGATGTCGGCAGCCGACGAATCTACGTCTGGCCCTGCAAGCCTTTCGCTACAGGACCCCGACGGGAACCCGGTGCTGATCGACCAACACGTACAACGCCATCGGCAGTGACTGGTGGTTCGTTTCTTCCCTCGTCCGAGAGCAACACGGCACTCAGGCACCCTGCTTAGCCATTACTTGCACAATGCCCGTTCGCATTTTGTGGCTGCGCGCCATAGCGCTGGACATCCTTAGTGGCACCTTGCTGTGCTTCGTTTTTTCTCATTCGCAAAAGCAGGTGCTTTCTGCAATGCGCCGATAACCAACAGAACTTCGCATGCACGCAGCTTGCCACCCACTCGCCATCCGGCTCCGCGCGCTTTCTGCCGAAGGCCCGATCGTCGTCGCGCATCGTGGTGACAGCCGCCACCATCCCGAAAACACGCTGCCCGCGTTTGCAGCCGCGGTCAAACTTGGCGTCCACGTTCAGGAGTTTGATGTTCAGGCAAGCCGCGATGGTGTGCTGTTCTGCCTGCACGATGAGAACCTTGATCGCACGACCAATGCGGCGCGGACACTCGGCCAAGGCGCATTGATCGCACAGTGCGACGCATCCCAGCTGCGCGATCTCGATGCCGGCAGTTGGAAGAACGCTTCCTGCCAGGGCGCAAGGGTGCCCGAATTGGAGCAGGCACTCGCTGTAATGCTGCCGCAGTCGATGCCGATGATCGAGCACAAGGCCGGTGATGCGAAGCTATATGCCGCGCTGCTAGAGCGATTGGGACTCGCAGAGCGCGTGCTGCTGCAATCCTTCGATTGGGATTTCTTGCGAGCCGCGCGAAAGCTGATGCCGACCTTGGCCATTGGCCTGCTCGGCCCAGACGCAACAGACCAGATCTCTGAACACGTGCTGGCTGCAGCGCGCGAACTCGATGCCAGCTTCATTCACTGGCACGCACCAAAAGTTACTGCGGATGGTGTCGCCGCCGTGCATGCGGCCGGACTACTGCTCGTCACCTACACGAGCGACACCCAACTCGCGTGGTCTGGCGGCGCACAACTTGGCATCGATGCGATCTGCACCAACGACCCAGGCGCCATGTTGGCCGCACAACATCGCGGCCTCCTACGGCGTTCAAGCTGAACGCAGAAAGCTCGTTCCGACACGCCCTATCAGGTCACTAGCGTTCGGCCGATCAGGGTCCGGCCGGTCAGAAGATCTCGAGCGCTACGACTCGCTGCACAAGGTCAAGGCGCAAGCGGAAGTAGTAGCCACGACCGTTGGCGCCGACGATGTAGCCGCTAGCGGTCGTGATTCCGAGGCTGGCGAAGTTGGTGAGCACCGAGGCCGGAATCGTGACGACGTCACCAGCGACCGGCAGCGCCATCAGCTGATTGGTCAGCGGGTTGATCAGCGCGGCAGTAGGCCGGATCACCTCGGCAGCGACCTTCAGCGTGATCGAAGTCGAAAAGCCTGGATAATTCGTCGTGCCACGCGGTGTGGTGACCGAACTCGGGGGCATGGTGCCGAGTTGGCTACTGCGCGGCAGAATCCATACGCCGGTGCTATCACCGCCGCCACCACCGCCGCCACCAAATCCTGGCAGGGCGAGCAGCAGCGCTGTTAGGAGCGCGATCAAAAGACGAACCATCCGCAGCATCCTAGCCCGCCTCCTTGGCGGTCAGTGGAAACCAAACTGGGAAACTCACCGCAAATCGGCCTTCGATCTCGGGGTGATTGCGTAATACATGCACGAACTGCCGCCTCCTCGTCAACTCCCTAGCGACGATGCTGCGCTTATGGGGCAACTCGTCATGCAGTCGACCGAACCAGAGATGGCTGTCGTCAAATTGACCGAGCAAGCCAAAGGCCAGGGCAAGATTGAAATACGCCATGCCGAATCGCGGCTGCTGCGCCACGACACCAGACTGAACGAGCTGTAGCAGCAACTGGATCGCACCTTCGCAATCGCCTTCGTCGAGATGCACGTTGCCGAGATTGAGGAGCGCAAAGCCGCGCATCACTTGGTCATTGGTTGACGCGATCACCGCTGTGAACTGCTGCCGCGCGAGGCTGCGCTGGCCGCGCACATGGTGCACTAGCCCGAGATAGATGCGCGCCTCGTGATTGGCCTCATCGAGGGCCAGACATTCCGCCAAAAGCCGCTGCCCCTTGGCGAGGTTTTCGGTGGCGCTGCGCATGCCATGATCGAACAGCTCCTGCGCCACCACCCACTCCGTGACGTTCTGGCCGTTGCCGTGCGCCCAGCGCGTGATCTCGGCGATGAAGTTGCGACCGCGCAACGCCATATCTGGCACCGGCACCGGCTCCTTGCCGACTTCCTTGTAAAAATCTGACGACAAACCCATCAGGACAAAGCCGCGTCCCAGCTCATAGAGGATGCGCGAGAGCTGCTTGCGGTTTTCGGACAACTGCCGACGCAGGCGGCTCGTCGGACTGGACGCACCCACCTCGTGAACGGCCTGATGCAACCGCGCCTGCTGACGGATCCCGCCGAGGAAACTACTGCAGTGCAGGCAAATATCGCTGTGCACAAGCACCCGCCGAATGGACGCAGCGTCTAGCTCGCCGTCGAGCATGGCTGACAGGTCCACTTGGATCTGCAGGCACGGGTTATCGTCGGTATCACTCACTTTTGTTATTTGGCTCTAGCGCAGATGTTGTTTGGTTACCCCGTCAGCGGTTCGGACAGGGCACGCACGTGCCACACGTTGTCGTACTTGCAGGGCCGGCTTTACGGCTTTGGGCCTGCCCGTCGCATCGGGCCCGCCCGTCTCCCCCAGCTTGCCCATCGCAGCGAGAGTGCGACCCATCCCACGGAAGATCTTGCGGCGGCCGCGGAAGATGACCATCTTGAGGTTCTCAACACGAACCCCAAGCGCGGCGGCAGCATCGCGGTAGGACGCAGCATCGATCTCCACCATCGTCAACGCGCGCTGCTCCTTCTCCGACAGGCGGCTAAAGTGCAACAAGTAGAGGCTCAGGTAGAGCACGAATGCGTGATTGACGAACACTAAAGCTTCGCCCTCGATGGCGACGAACTCCGGCGAATGGGCGCGCGCGTCGGCATATTGAATCTCATCATCCATGCTCAGGATGCGCGCTTGCCGCCCTGCACCACGCATCGCCTTCAGCATCGTGTTGCGCACGATCCGGTGGCCCCAATTGCGAAATGCATCGGCACGGTCCGACAGGAATCGGTGCGGGTAGCGATAGATGTTTAGGAACACATCCTGCAACACATCGTTGGCATCCACGTGGCAGAAGGCGCGGCGCATGTGCCCTTGGACCGCAATCGCAAACACCGGATGGTTCAACTCAAACAGCAGCGCGAACACCTGCGCATCGCCCGTGACTTTGTAGTTCTCCATCAAGCAAGTGTTGACCCAGTCGGTTCGCTCTTGCTGGGTCGCAAACGCAGCGCCGTCGCGTGGCGCCTCGCCGTTGGCAAGACGCTGTAAAGACGCATCACCAGTTCGCTCCCACAGACTGAGTAAGCGGGCCTTCAAGGCTTCGCGCTCTTCGATACTCTGGGCGACAGCGTGCATGGCTAAGACCTCCGTTGGCACTAGCAGATCCACTGGGATGCTCTACGAGCGCCATCATGCCATAGCTATGCCTTTAGCTGGAAGTAACCGGCAAAAGTAACCACCGCCTAAGCACCTGATTCGCACCAGCGAGAAAGCAGAGACATCGCGCACTAAGCTGCTGCGGACTGGCCTTTTTGGCCGCCCGTTCGTGCCGTCAACGGCTTCCGGCAAGCCCAAGAATCAGCCCCGTCCCATGCGGGCCAGACGAATCGGGGTAGATGGCCACACCTAGGGCTGTGGCCGCCGCGCGGAAGCGTTGCAGAGTAACGGTGTCCATGGTCGCCACAGGTTCGCCATTGGCGCGAATCCACAGGCTCGTTGCCAACTCGTCACCCTGAATCGAAAGACTAACGTTGCCGTGCCCACCAACGCGATCTGCCACCCGCTCGATAGCCATGCGCACAAGAGCAAAAAGCTCCACCACCTTGGCAAAGACTCCACAAGTGGCGCCGCCGTGGACCTGCACGAGGATCTCAGGGCGAAGTTTTGCGAGCTCGTAAACTACGTCTTCGCAAAGCTCATTCAGATCAACCAACTGTTCACCATGCGCGGCCCGGTGCGCTTCCTGCTTTGCTTCCAGATGCGCCGCATCACACCAGTCGAGGATCTCGTCGATCGTGCGCGCATGAGCAGTCACCCGCTCCAACTCAACACCTGTCAGCGCGGCGCGGATGCCGCCTAGTTCTACGCGGATCTCGGCAAAGAATAACTCCTGGCAATCGAGCAGCACGCACATCCGAGCACCAGCCAAGGCAGAACACGATACGGCGCGCTGCAGCAGCGACCTTGCCACGCCGGGCTCGGCTGCGACCAGCAGTTCGCTGTGCGCTTTCGGCGGCTTCGGCAACACGAACTCAGACTCAGTGAGATGCGTGATGCGTTGTTCGATTGGCGAGTGCATAGAGCGATCCTTTTGCGAACCAGCGAGGTTGGCTTTACTTTTCATCGGGTGCCACGCCACACTGACTTGAGCCATGGCACCGGCCGCTGAACGAATTCGCGAACTAGCTTTCGACTGCGGGTTCGACCTCGTGCGGTTCGGCCCCGTGGACCCAGGCCCGTTCGGCCAGCATTTTCTGTCCTGGCTAGAAAAAGGCCGGCACGGCGAGATGCAGTATCTGGCTGACAACCGGGAACGAATCGTAGAGCCGCAAACTTGGCGGCAGGGCGTGCGCTCGGCAATCACACTTGCCGTCGACTATGGCGGCCCGCCAGCGCAATTAGACGGCGGTGGCCAAGTGGCCCGCTACGCGAGTGGCCGCGACTACCATCGTTGGTTGCGTGACCGCGTCTATAAGCTACGCACCACACTTGAGCAGGAAGGTGTCCCCTACGGTTCGATGAATGGCGGCGCCGACGCGGTGCCAGTCCTCGAGCGCGCACTGGCCGTGCGCTCTGGCATCGGCTTCCTCGCTAAAAGCGCCATGGTGATCTCACCCACCCACGGCCCATACCTGCAACTCGCTGAGTTACTGACCGGGATGGACCTGCCGCCGGATGGTCCCTCGCCGGGTTCGTGCGGCACCTGCACGGCCTGCATCGATGCGTGTCCGACGCAGGCGATCGTGGCCCCGCACGAAGTCGACGCGCGGCGCTGCCTGAGCTACACAACGATCGAACTACGCGGCCCCATCCCGCGCGACCTGCGAGCCAAGCAGGGCGATCACTTCTTCGGCTGCGACGTGTGTCTTGAGGTCTGCCCGTTCACAAAACGCAGTTCACTATTGCCACGCACCGGCGGCGATCGGCCGCGAGATCTGCAACCGCACCGGCTGCTCGCCACGTGGACGCTGGTCGACGTATTAGAACTCGATGCGGCAGAATACCAAGCCGAGTGGACCGGCACTGCGATGCGCCGCGCGACGCAATCAGGCCTGCGCCGCAATGCAGCCGTTGTGCTCGGCAACCTCGGCGACCCGAGCGCGCTGCCAGCGCTCGAACGCGCACTAGCGGACAACGACCCGTTGGTGCGCGGCCACGCGGCATGGGCCATCGGCCGCATTGCGCCGAGGCATGCGTCGCTCGACCGCGCACTCAGCCGCGAGGTCGATGCCACAGTGCGCAACGACATCGCATCGACGATCGACGAAAATCGCTGAGTCGCACGCTGGCGACCCGTCGCATTATTGCGACAAAGGCGCTTCCGCAGTCGCACCGACACTTCACAGCAAAACCAGTAGCCAGTGCGCGGCCCCAGGTCTTGCTTCTGCGACCACGGAGCCGAGCCAAAAACTGTCCCCCAGAATCTCTCCTGTCCGCTCCCGCGATGACACGGAGTGAAGCTCCGCAGTAGCGCTGCGCAACACCGCACTTGGCAAGGTAGTTGCTTTATTCAAGAGCTCGCGGAGCGCCCGCAAGCCTCATGGCTAACAACCAGGTCCTATGTCAAACTCAAATTTCTACTGCGAGCGGAAGTGGTGCGAGACCTGCAAGGAATACGTGCCCTACCTGATGAGCACCGACCACTCCTTCTGTGTGAAGTGCCACAGCAAGGTGCGCATCTTCAGCCGCGAAGACTCCATCCGCTTCCACGATACGATCCAGCGCCACAAGTGGCAGGCGTCGTAACAAACCGCATTTAGCCCAACGGTCACAGACCGGTTGGCGAACCAAACTCTTGTTGCAGGGTTGCCGCGACTACGGCAACCCAGTTCCCTGATCCTAAAACGTGGCTCACTGGAAACCTTCCAGTGGGCCGCGTGCTTTTTGTGGCTCGCATTGCGGCCGCGGCATACATTCGTCGCTCGCGAATCGAACCATGCATTTGCCTGACTTCAGCAACGAGCCTTTCACCGACTTCTCCAGTCTCGAACAACAACAGGCCTTTGCCCTTTCATTGACGAAGATCGAATCGTCGGTGCTCGGCAAGTCTTGGCCGTGCTGGATCGACGGCAAGGAGGTTCGCAGTGTTGCGACCTTCACCACGCATGATCCTGGCGAGATCACGCGCGTCATCGGCACCTTCCCGCTACTGAGCGAGGCCGATGCCAACCGAGCAGTCGAAGCCGCCCACTCAGCGTTCCCGGAGTGGGCCGACACACCGGTTGCAGAGCGCGCGAAGATCTTCTTCGCCGCCGCCCAGAAAATGCGGGAGCGCAAGCACGATTTCTCGGCGATGCTGTGCTTTGAAGTCGGCAAGTCTTGGGCCGAGGCCGACGGCGATACCGCCGAGGCAATCGACTTCCTCGACTACTACGCGGGCCAGATGCTGCGGATGGGAAAGCCGCAACCAGTCACGCCAGTCATAGGCGAACGCAATCAGATGATCTATATCCCGCTCGGCGTGGGCGCGATCATCCCGCCGTGGAACTTCCCACTCGCAATCATGGCCGGCATGGCATCCGCAGCGATGCTCGCCGGCAACACCATCGTGTTGAAACCAGCAAGCCAATCGCCTCTGGTTGCCGGAATGTTTGTCAACTTGATGCACGAGTGCGGACTACCGAGGAATGTGCTCAACCTGATCACCGGCCCTGGCTCGAAGATCGGTAGCGCCCTCGTCCAGCACAAGCTCACGCGCTTTATCTCCTTCACCGGCAGTCGCGATGTCGGCCTCTGGATCTTCGACCAATCGTCCAAGACAAAACCCGGCCAGATCTGGATGAAGCGCCTGATCGCTGAGATGGGTGGCAAAGACAGCATCCTGGTCGACAAGGATTGCAACCTCGAAGCTGCGGTCGATGCAGTGTTCGCCTCGGCTTTTGGCTACCAAGGCCAAAAGTGCTCGGCTTGCAGCCGCGCGATTCTGCACCAGGACATCTACGACGAGTTCGTCAAGAGACTGATCCCCAAGGTCGAGGCGATCCAGATGGGCCATCCAAAGCAACGCACCAACTATATGGGCCCGATGGTCGATGCTGCCGCACAGAAGAAGACCCTCGAATACATCGAGACTGGCAAGCAGGAAGGCACGTTGCTCGCCGGCGGCACGACGGGCCCGAAGTCCGGCTACTACGTGAGACCGACCGTGATCGGCGACGTAGCACCCGATGCCAAAATCTCACTGGAAGAGATCTTCGGCCCAGTGCTGGCACTGATTCGGGTGAAAGACTTTGAGGAGGGCCTCACCGTCGCCAACAACACTGAATACGGCCTTACTGGCTCTTTGTTCACCACGAACGAACAGCACAAGGCCATCGCGCGCCGCCGCTTTCACGTCGGCAACTTTTACATCAACCGCAAGTGCACTGGCGCACTCGTCGGTGCGCATCCATTTGGCGGCTTCAACATGTCGGGCACGGACAGCAAGGCCGGCGGCCCCGACTACCTGCTGCAGTTCCTGCAGGCGAAGACGATCAGTGAAAAACTGAGCTGAGCCACTGCGTGCAACTGTGCGCCGCGCCGGGCGCGACTAGGCATCCTGCTTGCCGGTCGCCGAGTGTGGCGCATCCTTCTCTGGCACCCTGAGGCCGGACGATGGCACTGGCGCAGGCAAGCCGCCGCTGCCAAACAACGCCTGCTCGCAGTTTGGATGCGCGAACATCTTTTCGTGATCGTGGCCAACACCATTCGCCTCGACGAGTCGCCATGCAAATGGCCAACCACGCAACTCAGCGAGCGTCCTGCCTGTCCAGTAGCACGCGAGTCCGCGCTGGTGGCGACCAGGCCCCTGCAACATGCCAGTTGCGCTGGTATCAAAGTCTTCGTCCGGCGCGTCATCGGCGGTGCCGAGGTAAATCGTCAACGGCGCAGCGAGATACTGACGCAGCCGATCATCACTGCTGAGATCTTCCGGCAAACCACCAAAGCCGTAACCAAACGGACGTGAGCGCACCGGGAACAGATCTGTCCCCGGGTTGGCAGCGACCAGGCGCTCGGCGCCAGTTTCTAAAAACGCACTCATGCGCATTACAAACTGGCCGCCCGCCGAGTGGCCGATGATCCAAAACGGCATGGTCGCATTACCAACGATTGCCCGCGCGCTGGCAGCCAGCTGCGGGATCAATGCATAGGTCCACTCGCCCGGCTTTGCAGCTGAACCATCCTCGCGCAGGATGCCGCCGCGCTGAAACTTTCGGCTAGGAAATCGCTCGCTGTCAAACTTCGGCGCCACGATGAGCGCGTCAAAGCGATCCGCCATTGCGACTGCGTGGTCGCGATACTCAAAGGCATTGCGCAGCACGCCGTGCATCACCAACAGCATGCGCGTCGCACGCCACTGAGCAGGGCGATACACGAACACCTCCAAGTCAACGTCGCCAAGGCGCAGCGTGCGCGCCGAACGGCCAACTGGGAACGTGCCATCAGTGGCGGGGACTTGCGTGGCAGAAAGAGCGCTTGGCAAGGGCGGCGACTGCGGCAGCAGCATAGCGAGGAGCAGGGCTAGCATCGGCGCAGTCTAATGCCGTTATGGACAAAGCTGATAACACGGCGCGGCGCGCGCGCCAGCACACCCTACTCGGCAGACCAAAAAGCCCGTTTGCATAAAAGCTCGGATGCGAAACGCGTGGAAACTCAGAGGCGTGGCACTAGCCTCCCTTGCCAGTGACTTCGATCGCATCACTCGCAAACGCAATCCAGAGCGGCGACCGCCAGGCACTGGCGCGCGCAATCACGTTGGTCGAGAGTCGTCGCGACGATGACCGCGTGCGAGCAGAGGCCTTGCTGCGCAGTCTGTTGCCAAACACCGGCAACGCGCTGCGCCTTGGCATCACCGGGGCACCTGGCATCGGCAAGAGCACGCTGATCGAAGTGCTCGGCATGCGACTCTGCGCGCGCGGCCATAAGGTCGCCGTGCTCGCGGTTGACCCGAGCAGCACCATCACCGGCGGCAGCATCCTCGGCGACAAGACGCGTATGCAAGATCTTGCGCGGCATCCGAGCGCGTTCATCCGTCCATCGCCCGGCGGCGCCACGCTCGGCGGCGTTGCTGCGAGCACCCGCGAAGCGATGCTGCTGTGCGAGGCTGCGGGCTTTGACATCGTGCTCGTCGAGACCATCGGCACGGGCCAGTCCGAAACCGCTGTGGCCGGCATGGTCGACTTCTTCCTGTTGCTATTGTCACCTGCGGCCGGCGACGAGCTGCAAGGCATCAAGCGCGGTGTGATGGAATTGTGCGACGGCATTCTCGTGCACAAGGCCGACGGCGACCTTGCGGCGGCCGCCGATCGCGCAGCGCAACAGGTGCTGCTTGCCCTGCATGTGCTGCACGCAGGTAGCACGCAAAAGCCACCGGTAGTCGTTGGCTCGTCGGCCACCGGCAAAGGCATCGACGAGTTGTGGCATGCGATCGCGCAACAAGTGGCAACCGCGCGCGCCAATGGCTCGCTGCAACAACGTCGCGAGCAGCAGCAACAGCAGTGGCTCGACGCGACGCTGCGCCAGTATCTGCTCGATGCGTTCTTCGCCGATCCGCGCGTGCAAGCGGCGCTGCCAGCACTACGCGCCGCCGTGGCCGCAGGCCGCGAACTGCCACCAGCCGCGGCCCGCTCCCTGCTCGCCCTACGCGAACAACGTTAGCCAGCTCGAAAAGACCCCGCCACGACATCGATCGTTGTCGTAGCAGTGAAGCGGCAACGCGCACAGCTCGGACGCTAGCTCACAAAGGCAGGCTTACACCCGTCGCAGCGTTCGGGCTCGGCCAATAGGACCGCACCCGCGCAACACATCTACCGGCAACGGCGAGCACAAAATCGACAAGACGAACCGCATCCGCACCGATGCTGCAGAAGCTGCCGCAAAACCAACCGCCCGTCACTTTGTGCTGGCCTAAAAGCTCCTTAATTTTTGCCCAGTGCACGCCATGCCGGGTGCTCCTGATACGTGCGACCAACACCAAAGTTTTGCACCCAATAGCGTCCGATACCACCGATGCCGATCTCTGTGTGCCCCGCCTCAAGCAAATTGCGATGGTGTCCTGAAGAATGGAGCCATGCGACGTGCGCAGAAAGGGCACCATCAACGAGCGCGATGTTCTCACTCGCGCCGCCCGGGTAGCCGGCGAGCTTCATGCGATCGGACGGCGAGCGGCGGCCCATAGTTGGCGAAAAGTGCGAGAAGTAACCGAGCTTCGACATCTCATCGGCGTGACCATGGGCAGCCGCACAGCAGTTGATCTGCAAAGCGAGCGGCTGATGGCGAAACATCCCCCGGTATTCGTTGGTAATCGCCAGCAATTCGAACTCACCCGGCGAGATGCTCTTCTCAGTCTTGCGGAGCACTTCGTTGTATGCCTCGATGCGCTGCCAGAGGTCCAACTCTTCGCGTTCCAAAATGGTACTGCAATAGTTCTTCAGGGTGACCGGCACCGCTGCCGGCAATGCGCGCGCCCAACCTACGTTGACGAGTGATAATGCCTCGGCGATGCCAAGCCCTTGCATGGTGGATGCAAGCCAATCGATGCGCTGCAGGTCCTCTTTTACCCTTGCCGGAATCGGCAGGTTGAAGCGAGCGTCATCCCACAGTTCGCGAACCGCGGCTACCCGGGCGTCAACTTCGGCCTGCACCCTTACATACTCGGCGTAGCGGTCACTGGAGACCTGCGGCGGCTTGTAGGGATAAAAATACTTCGCCTCGTCGTAAATCAGCTCCTTGGCAAAGGTGCGCGCATCGTCAATCAACTTGCGCTGCGCAGCCACGCGCAGAAGCTGCTTGCGCAGCGGCAAGGCATTGATCTGGTCGACCAGTTTATTGATCTGACTGCCAAAGGCCCGCCCCACCAGGCCGTGTGCGCCGTTGGGAAGGCGCATGAGGTCGGCGGTAAACTGCTCGCGCGCGCGCGTGTCCTTGCCGCGCAAAGTCGCATCGAGGCGGAGCAATACCCTTTGTGCCGCTTGCTCTGCTTCCACCTGACTCGACGAACTAAACTTGCCATCCTTGCCGAGCGTATAGCCGCCCGGATCGAAGGACTCGCCACGACCGCTGGCAATCGTGCGATCGACACTCTCCTTCAGCCCGGCATCTGCCTGCAGCGCTTTTGCCAACACCGATTCCGCTTCGCTGGGTTCCGTAGCGCGATACAGCAAGGCAGCAGCACCCAGCGCGGCCCTGCCCGTGAGCTTGCCGCTGATCGCAATCAACGCGACGCTGCTCGGCTTGAGGCCGAGCCACATCACGCGCTGATCTACACCAAGAACATCAACCATCAGCGCCGGGCCATTGGCAGCATGCAGTTCTCCGCCAATGCCACTTTGCAGCGTGACAGGAAACTTCGCCCCCTGCTGCAACTGCGCCGCAACCGCGACATGCAGGTCTTGCAGCAAGGCATACTCGGTCGCGCGCGCGAGCATGCGTGCCGAATAATCTGCGTCGCGCTCTTTCACCATCTCTGCGGCGGCGCGCAGCAACGACTCGCACAACGGAAAGTCACCCACCGCTTCGGCGGCCTGAATCTTATCGAGCTGCAAAGCCAATGCCTGCAACGTCACACCACGCACTGGCTCAGAAGCCACCACCGCGAGGCCGGGCTTATTGATGCCACTTCTGGCGGCGCGCGCGGCCAACGTTTGTTCGTTACGGAGCTGCAGGTAGGTCTGGCCCAGCGGCGCAAAGGCTCCACCAGATGGCAACTGCTGCACCGCGGCTTCGAGCGTCGTGATCGCTGCCGCGATTTGCCCCGTCTCAGCCTGCGCGCGGGCCGCCGCAACGACCTGGTCGCAAAGCTTCATGCCCTGATCCGTCACCGCGGTCATCCGTGCAAGCAGCGCGCTGGTATCGACCTCGTTTGCCGATGCAATCCCAGCGCGCAGAGTCTCGATCGCAAAGCGGATCTGGCCTTGGCTGGCAAAGCGGTCCGCCTCCGACAGCAAAAAGCCGACATCGATACCTACCGACGATTTGAGCGAATCGGGAACTGGGAGAACTGCGGGCGAATCAGCCGCTGCGGAGACTGCGGGCGCGGTTGGCAGTTGCTCGGTTGGCGCCTTGTTCACCGCGACGAAAGGCCCTGCTGGATTTTTTGCGACCGGGTTGCGGTCAACACCAGCTACCACCTCCGTTAGCGACCTGAGAACCAGCCCTGCTGCCAGTCGCATGGTCTCATTGTCGGTCTGTTCCTGTTCGCGCTGCAACACGAACCGCAACTGCGCGTCGCTGTGTCCGACTGCATACTCGCGCAGCTTCGTGCGGCGCTCGACCACAGCGTTCTCAAGCGTCTGAAGCCGCACCAAAGAAGCATCGAGTTCGGCTGCTCGCAGAGGATCATCGACGACCCATTCATTCCGCAACTTGTCAGCTACCTCACGCGCAAGTTCGAAGCTGCCAGCGCGGCGCAGCTGTTCCATCTCGGCAAACTCTTCTGGCCGACCAAACCCCAGCTTGGGCATCACGAAGATCGCCACCACTGCAATTGCGGCAGTGAGCGCGAGCCCGAGCTTGGCGGCATTCCCACGGCGGCGCAGCTGCTTACTATTGCGAACCGGCAACGGAGCTTCGCGCGATGTGAAGAGCTTGGCAGGCGCCGCCTGCACGCGGACCACCATGACCGCTGCGCCAACCTCAATCCGATCACCAGAAAGCAACGGCGCGCGACGGACCGTTCGACCATTAACCAGCACCGTGCTACCGCCGAGCGCGACCACCTGCGGCACTCCATCCACCACCTCAAAGCGCGCATGCCGCGGCAACACCCCACTTGCAAGCAACTGCACGGCTACCCCTTCTGCACTACCCACAACTGCGGGCATAATCTCAATACAACAAACGGACGACGGACCTCGATCCTGAATCTGGAGCGTGAGCATCGGCAGCGAATGGCAAGGGTAACCAAGAACGCTGGCAGCGAACAAACCAGCGGGCATCACATACTAGCAAGGAGCAGGGCGACCGGCCCCAGTGATTGGCCCGAGGACGCATTCTGCATTGAGCGCGGTAGGTCAGCCCCGCGCTTTGGTGCTCATGCGAAGTCGTAGACGACGCACTTCACGCAGTTGGGCAGGAATGCGCGCTCGACAAACTCAAGGTGCAAAGGGTGCCCCTGATAAGTGTCCTGCGCCTGCTGGTCGGCGAAAATCAGGTTGAGCGCGACTTGATAGGACTGCTCGACAACCGGGCGGTCACTGCCGACCATCTTGCCAATGTGAAAACTCAGCACGCCCGGAATGGGCTGCAAGTATCGCCGTGCGCCATGCAGCAACGCGTCGGCCGCGAGCGGGTTTTTGGGATCAGTCCAAAACACCACGACATGCGAAAACATGGGGGCCTAGTGTGGTTTGGGATTTTTCGGCAAAGCTGCGAGCATTCGGCATGAATGCTACCTTGGCTCGCAAACTTTGCCGCGGCAACTAAGTGCCGATCACGAGGCGCACGCCGTTTGACGAGATCGCGCCCTGACTGTTTATGCCCGGAACCAAAGCGAATGCCTGACTCTGGAAGGCCAACCCAGCCAGCGCCGGATTGTTAGGGATCGTCAGCGTAAACGTCGACTGACCTAAGCTGGCAATCATGACGTAGGAGATATCGAGCCCGACATACTGAAAGCAGTTCGGCATGCCGAGTGACGTCAAATCCAGACCAGGGTCGTGACGGGTAAAGCTGAGGAAGCCAACGCCGAGCGCCGCACCACTTGGGTAGCCACTGGTCGTGATCGTGAGTGTCGTGCCGATTTGCGGCAACGAGCTCGCTTGCAGAAGCCCCACCGAGTTGGCAGCGCCCGTCGAAAATCCACCCAGAAGCGAAGTCGAGATATCGCGACTGCCGAGGTCATTAGATGCCCCACCGGCGGCAAAGCCGACGAGGTGCGGGTTGCCACCGTTACTCATCGTGCTCCATGCGTAGGTGACGCTCCCGTTGCTCAGATTGAACTGCAGTTGCCACGTGTTGACCGTCGTAGCGCCAAAGTCGACAACACCATCCCATGTCACGAAAGCCACCGAGCCGACCTGCTCAAACTTGACGCGGCCCACGCCCGAGGATGGGTTATAGTCGTGCCAATCGCCCCAGCGCATCTGCGCGCTACTGAGCCACTGGAACGCATTCGGTGTAAAACCGGAACCGTTGCCGGTGGCAACCGAAACGAAACCGTTGGAGCAGACCACCAACGATGACGTAGTGCCGCCCGGATACGGGAAGGCGCCAAGGAGTGCGACGCTGACCTCCGAGTCGTCCGTGAGCGCAAGCACTGTCGCCGCTCCTGTTGGCGCAACGTAGTTGCCAGCCGCCGATGCGATGTAGCGACCGCCGGAGCTGGCCAGTCGCATGTTCAAGTTGCTCAAGTCAAACGCTCCCGCCGTTGGGAAGCTCTCGTAAAACGAGCGCGAATCGATGTAGCAACCAATGCCGTAGTTGGTCGTGGCAGCTGGCACAGTTCCGCCGCCGCCCGGAGGACCAGTCAGATTGATGCTGAACGGGCCCATCGCGCCGCTGTAGCCGCCGACCCGAACGAAGTAGACAGTGCCAGCGGTAATCGGCGCGGTCACGCTGGACTGAAGAGTGCAGGAGTCGTCGTTGCAGGACAGCGAAGTGAGCGCGCCGCACGAGCCGAAAAGGATCTCAAGCGCAGTATCAAAAGTCGCCACGCCGCAGATGTCGACAGTGACCGTTCCTGAGCTGACCGGCACGTATCTGAACCAGACGTCGGCGCTACCTAATGCACATGGCCATGCCGACGAAGTGGTCGAAAACGAATTCGTGTAGGGGCCATTCACGCCACTCGTGATTGAGATCGCGTTGAGGCACTCGTCGTTGGCGGGAGAGGTCGGCGGGTTGACTGGGTTTGGCAGTGAGTGCAGGTTGCAGGCAAAGATCAACTGGCTCGAGTGAGGCGTGCCGTTCAGTAGGTTGCCGTCGTTGTCATCGGCGAGGAATATCTGCGTGACTGCCCCATATTGATCCGGGGCATTGGCCGCGATCGAGCCAACTACAAGAGTGTTGGAAAGCGCTATTGCTAGCGCGCGACTGCCAAGCGAGACGGCAAGTCCATCGCGCAGATTCCAGGCAAAGCCCATGAAGGACTCGCCCTGCTGGTGCACGCCGGTGCCGCTTGGATACTGCCGCGTATTATTACCAGTGCGAATGAAGCCGCCCGTAGTGAAGAAGCCATCGCCGACGATCGGCGTGTCGGTCAAATACATCGCGAGGATGTCGCCCCAGGCTTCGCTAAGCCCATTCACTTGCGAAATGCCACCGTAGCGCTCGTCAAGACCGTGTCCCCATTCGTGGGCGACGACAGTCGAAAACGCAGTGTTCGCACAGCCGCCGCCGGTCGCATAAAAGTTGATCGTGTTATTGGTGTAGTAGGCGTTGCAGGTCGACGCGAGGTTGACCGACGGCAAGACGGCGTCCGCAATATTGAGCTGCGCTGAGTTGCCCAGGATCGAGCGGCTGAACTCGTTGACTTTATTGACCCACCAGTAAGTCGACGTGTGCGCGGCAGCCTCAGGTGATGCAAGGCTAGTCAGAAACTGCACGACTGCTGGCACACCCGGAGTGAGCGTGAACGTTACCGTCGGGGCAGTTGCGCCAAGGATCAATTGATTGTGTATGCCATCCAGCGTGGCGACCACAACGACGGGGCTCGCGATCGTCGCCGCGAAGCTGCCGTTCGCATCTGTCACCACGATACCGACGCCGGGGATCGACAATTCAACGCCCGCGAGTGGCACGTTGACGAGCGCGTCTGATGCGACGTTGCCGGTGCGCGTAAAGCCTCTCACGATGCCGGTGGTTGGTGGTAGTGCTGCGCCAATCAGGGCCGGGGGCTTTTCATCCGTGCCGCCATTCGTGAAGCCATTGGGCGGGTAGGTGCAGCCCGGAATGCCACACTCGTGCTTGTCATTGATGTAGGTCAGCACTTCGCCGCTGTGCGCATCGATCAAGTAGCGCCCAATGGGGCCGCGACCTTCGAAATCGACCGCCGACACCGGCACCTCATAAGCAAGCTGAGCCTTAGTCAAGGCAGGCGCTTTTAGGTCGCCATAGATCACCAGCCGCAGCGGCCGCTTGTCGTTGGGCTGCTTTGCGCGCGGCTGCTGGCCAAGGGCCTGCCAGCTGATGCGTGCTGCGTTGAGCTCATCAATCGAGGGCACGATCACGAAGTCGGCGGCAATCGGCAGTGCCGCGCTACCAAACATCGACACCTTGCCCGTCATGTGCACGCGCACATCGGCGCGACCAGCTAGCACTGGGAGGCCGCGGTAATACTGATCATAAACGAACGACCACATGCCGCCGATGCGCGCGGCGATCGCTTCACGGAACTCACTGGTGCCCAAGCCGAGCAACTCCTGCTGGTCGACCAAGAGTTGCCGTGCGTGCCTACTTGCCTCAGCTTGCGAGTTGCCGCGCCAATCTGCGATCGAAAGGCCAGTACCGAAGACGGCAGTTGGCGTATTCGTGGCGGGCGACCAATGACTGATCCACTGTCCGCCGGCGGTTGCCAGGAATCGCTGCCAGGCGGGATTCTCCGCCTGACTCCTTGCGTCAAATCGAGGATCTGGAATGCCGAGCGCAATCTGCTGCCGCGCAAAATCCTCCGCCGATTGGATACCAATCGATTGGCTAGGTTTCTGCCCGAGGGCGATGCTTACTGCCAAAAAAAAACCGCCAACTCCACCAGCATGGCGACTGTAACTGGACATTCGAACCCTCGTAAAGGACTGTAAAAGCAATCCGTCAGACCCTAGATAGGCCCTGCCGATTGCTTGTAGAAGATTAGAACTGGGCGGCGCAGCTTTTCCATGCCCAGCGAGGGCTGAGACGGTCCATAGCCAGGTAGGGTTCCACGATTTTCCGCCCCCCCGCAAACCAATGGACCACACTGAACCTACGGCTATCGCCCGAGCGCTTCGCTGGAGATATCGCGCACTCGCGCCTCGCTGCCAGTGCACAATGCCGCAAGTCGCTGCATTTCATTCTGCAACTGACGGACATTGCCGGGCCAGCGCAGCGCCACGATCACGGCCTCGGCTTCCGGCGATAGCGTGAGCCTACGGCCAC
The DNA here is from genome assembly GCA_014192625.1 of Planctomycetota bacterium. GTDB lineage: Bacteria > Planctomycetota > UBA1135 > UBA1135 > UBA2386 > BJHM01. The sequence continues at coordinate 225,991 of BJHM01000001.1, read as the reverse complement.
TCCTCGCACTGGCTTCGGCCAGAAAGCTGCGGGCCAGCAACACGATGTCATTCCCACGGTCACGCAGCGGCGGCAGACCGATTCGCAACACGTTCAAGCGAAAATATAGGTCTTCTCGGAAGCGGCCCTGCTTGACTGCGTTTTCCAGGTCCGAGTTGGTCGCTGCGATCACGCGCACATCCACCTTCCTGACCTTACTGCCACCCACCGGCCGCACTTCGCTTTCTTGCAGCGCTCGCAAAAGCTTCACCTGCATCGGCAACTTCATGTCGCCGATTTCGTCGAGGAACAAAGTGCCATGATCAGCCGACAAAAAGTGCCCGGGGTGGTCTTTCACGGCACCGGTGAACGCGCCCTTCACATGACCAAAGAGCACCGACTCCAGCAGCGTGTCAGGGATCGCAGCGCAGTTCTCCGCAACCATCGGCTGTGCTTTACGGCGACTGAGATCATGCAATGCGCGCGCGACCTTCTCCTTGCCAGTGCCACTCTCGCCGGTGATCAAGACGGGCGCGTCGGCAGGGGCAAACTTTTGGATTCGTGTCCGGAGTTGCAGCATCGCCGCGCAGTTGCCCAACAGCCCTTGCCACAGATCATCGGCAGCGAGCTCCGGGACTGCCGCTGCTGGCAGCGCATCGAGGATTGCCCGCCAGTCATCGAGCAGTGCCCGGTCGGCCAGCGAAACCGCGCGCAATAGCAACGCAGAGAACTCTGCTTGCAATGCTGCACGCTCGGTCACAGGTCAAAGTCTCCGTCACCAAGCTGCTGCAATCCCGCATACTCGAGGATGAGTTCACGATCGATGCCATCGTCAAAGCGCACCACCGCACGCGACATGATCCCCATCCCACTGACGCGGCGAATGGTGCCCGCGCCGTACATGTCGTGCCGCACCCGCGCGCCGACGCTGACCTGAATCACCGCGTCCGGGTCAGGGTCAGGGTCGGGACTCCAGTCGGCGCGATCCTCTTCTCTGGAAAATCGATGCCATACAGCTTCGTGATCCGCCAGCAGCCCCTTGGGGATCTCCTTCAAGAACCGCGACGGCTGCATCCGTTCCATGGAGCCATTGACCATGCGTTCGCGCGCGTGACTCAAGAACAACGTGCGGCGCGCACGAGTCAACGCGACATACATCAAGCGGCGCTCTTCTTCGATCCCGTCCTTGGCCGCCGCTGCGCGCATACTTGGAAACACCGAGTCTTCGAGTCCAGCAATGAAGACGTGATCAAACTCAAGGCCCTTCGCCGCGTGCACGCTCATCATCTGCACTGCTGGACCACTGCCGCCGTTGCGATCTGCCGAGGTCAGCAATGAGACGTGCTGGAGATAACCGGCAAGCCCTTCGCCATTCTTTTCGTCGAACGAGATCGTGTCAGACACCAACTCTTGGATGTTCTCTTCCCGCGCAATGTCATCCGGGTCACCAATGCCGGTCGCATGCTGGATGTAGCCAGTGCCTTCGAGGATCACCTTGAGGGCCTGGTGCGCGCCGCGCGAAGACGCTGCCTGCGCCTTATCGAGCGCCTCGCCCAGCTGCAGGAGCGCCTTGCGCGATTTCGCCGAGAGGCCAACGTGCAACTCCGACAATGAAACGCCTTCGCGCAACGACATGCCTTCGGCAGCAGCCGCGTCCTTCAACTTGTCGAGCGAAGTCTTGCCAAGTCCCCGTGGCGGCACATTGATGATGCGCTGCATGCTGACATCATCGAGCGGATTGACCAACACGCGCAGGTAGGCGAGCAGGTCCTTGATCTCACGGCGCTCGAAGAACGTCAGGCCGCCGACAATCTCATACGGCACGCCCTTGTCTTTGAGGGACTGCTCGATGGAGCGCGAGAGGTAGTGCGCCCGATAGAAAATCGCGATCTGATCAAGCGCAGCGCCCTCGCCGGAGAGCCCGAGCACGCGATCCGCAATCGCATCCGCCTCTTCGCTAGGCCCACCGGCGTGGAACAGCAGCAACTTGTCGCCGGGCGCGTTGTCGGTCCGCAGCCGCTTCTGCTTTCTTAGTTTGTTGTTCTCGATGACCGACTCGGCGGCGGAAAGAATATTGGCCGAGCTACGGTAGTTCTGTTCGAGGCGCACCACCGTCGTGCCGGGATAGTGATCCTCAAAATCGAGGATGTTGCGCACTTCGGCGCCACGAAAGCCATAGATCGACTGATCCGGGTCACCGACAACGCAGATGTTGCCGTCTTGCTTGCTGAGCGCGCGCAGGATGTCGTATTGCACGCGATTGGTGTCCTGGAACTCGTCTACGAGTAGCCATGGGAACCGTTCGCGGTAGCTCTCGGCCTTTTGCGGGTGTTCCCGCAAAAGGCGCAGGAAGCACAGCAGCAGATCATCAAAATCCATCGCGCCCAGCTGCTGCATTCGCTCTTCGTAACGCTGCCAAATCCGCTCGACGGCTCGCGCGATGTCGTTGTCACCGAGCACAGAATCGCCGGGCTTGGTCGCGCAGTTCTTGAGCCGCGAGACCATGCTGCCGACCGCCGCTGGCTTGACCTTGGTTGAAGTCAGGCCGACATCCTCGAGCAACGATTTGATCAGCGAGTCACGGTCGTAGGTGTCGTAGATCGAGAAGTTGGCTGGGTAGCCGAGCAATGTCGCGTCGCTCCGCAAAAAGCGCGCGCAAGCCGAATGGAAGGTCGCAACCCGCACGTAACCACCAAACAGCGCCTGCACGCGATTAGCCATCTCGCCAGCGGCTTTGTTGGTGAACGTCAACGCTAGGATCTGACTTGAGCGAACGCCCTGATCGAGCAATCGTGCAATGCGGCGAGTCACCACCCGCGTCTTGCCAGAGCCAGCACCAGCCAGCACCATGAGCGGGCCTTCGCCATGCAGCACCGCGGCACGCTGCGCATCGTTCAGATCGTCGAGGAATGATTGGCTCATGCGGCGTTGCGCGCAGCATAGCCATGACGGCGACCGGATCGAACAGCGTTGCAGACTATGGCAAGCTGCTGGCGATGGCTTTGCCGCCACCGGCGAGCAGCCCCCGAACCGTTGGGGTTATGCGGCAGGGAACCCGCAAGGAGAACCCCTTAGGACACCGCAAATGCCCGCACGCAGCGCCCCAAAGGAACCCCGCTTACTCAGCGAAGCACAAACGCAATCACGTCACTCATCAGCGCAGCCGCAGTGCAGCGATACCCAACGCCATGGCCTAGGTGCACGCGCAACTGACCAGCAATCTCATAGCCATAGGCAACACAATCTGCTGGCACCAATAACGGCGATGACGACACGATTTCTTCAAAGCGGACGCTGTTTAGCCCAGCACGATCTGCACGCGCGATCAGGCGCGTCGTTGCGCCACGACGCACACGGTCACGCAGCAATTTCGCATCCAGCGTGCGCACATCTTCGCGCTGTACACTGGCCAACGAAGGGGCTGGCCGCAGCGCGTCACCAAACACCGCACCGGCGACCGCCAGCAACTTGACCGCGGCATCACTGCCATCGAAGTCAAGCGTCGGGTCCGTCTCCAACAGACCAAGCGAGGCCGCATGTGCGATGCCCTGCTCGACCGAAGCGCCGCGCTCAATCGCCTGCACAATCACCCCCGTCGTAACATTGCCGTTCAGCATTACGCGCTCGCAGCCAGCGCGCAGCTCATCGAGTTCGTCTACGAGTTGTGCCCCAGCACCACCAAGCACCGCGTTCACACCGACCCGGCCACGGTGCACGCCGAGCAACCAGGCAGGGGCGGCGGCGGCGAGCGCATTCTTGCCGCTCAAGGCAAGATACGCGCCAATCTGCAATGCTGCATGACCGCGCGCAATCGCGGCATCTGTGCCGGTCTTGGTTGAATCTGTTGCATCGACCACCACGTCTGCGCGGATCCGAGCAACCGCAAACTCAGCAGCACCCGCATCGACCGCTCCCAAATCACAGAGCGGCCGGCCGGCGGCTTTGACTACTGCCACTGCCGCCGGATCGAGGCCACGCTCATCGCACAGCACGCCCAAACGATCACTGACTGCCAAAAGCCGCATCTGCAAATGCGCCTGCAACTGCGACTGTGACAGCAGCGCCAAGAACTCGCGGCCAACATGACCCGGCCCGATCAAGTGGATTGTGTGCATAGCAAAACGGCCCTCACTGCAGCGCAAAAGAGATCGGCGCAAACTTCTCGCGCTTCGTCAACAGCGAAGGCGGAACTGTCCATTCGACCGATAGCTCGCGGTTCTTCGGCAGCGGCTCGAGTGGTACGAACACGAAGCAACCGAGTGCAACGTCGCTCGGCCTGCCGTCGCGCTGGGCGCAAGCGAACACGCCTGCCAGTTCGCCGTGGTCGGAAACGAGCCTGCAAGTGACGGCGGGAATCTCGGTCGGCAGCAGCTCGCGCGCAAAGTGCAGCGACAGCGGCATACCAACCAAATCAGCGGGCTGCTTGCCGTGCGCGAGCAGCTGCTCCTGCAGCCACTGCGGCAGTTGCTGCACGCGGCAAGCTGCGGGCACCGAGCTCTGCAGATGCCGCGGCCAAGCCACCGGCAGTCCAGTCGTCGGCCGCGTCGCAGGCTCTGCCAGGTCGAGCACAATCGCCAACTTTGACATGCTGGCGCCGATCAGGATTCGCCCCGGATGCAGCAGCGCGTCGCGTGCGCCTATGGCAATCAACCATTCGGCGACGGCGGCCGCCGGATCCGCGCCGAGGTGCAGTAACACCGTGCGGCCAACACACTCAGGCTCTGGAGGCGCAACAACCTCGACCTTTGGCACCTGCTGCGCTTGCTTCTGCGCCTGAGCTAGCGCCTCTGCAAAGGTCAACGCGACCTTCACTGCGGCAGTGGCCGGCACGTAGTAACCGATCGGCCCGCGCAGTGCGGTGGCGCGCGCATCGTTGATCGCAATCGCAATCGCCTTGGCCGCTGCCACCTCGTCCTTGCTGCCGCGCAATGGTGCTGCGGCCGCGACTCGCAAAGCGCCACCGTTGCCCCAGTACTTGCGCCAATCCTGATCGATTTGCTTCAGATCTATTCGCGTGCGCCGCCGAAACTCGGCCTCAACGGCAACCGGATCGGTGTTGCCCTGGAGGCGGCTCGCCGCCAATTCCACCAGCAGGTCCGGTCTTACACGAAACAAGTAGTCGCAGATCGCCCAGGCTTTGACGCGCTCCTCATTAGTAAACTTGGCACCCGACAGCACAGCGATCCGCGAAGTTGGTGAATCGCTTTTTGCCCAGGCAGACTCCGTCGCGATCTCCATCCAAACCTTGATATCCGGCATCAACGGCCGCGCTTGCCAACTGGTCACCGTGCGGCCCTTAGCTTGCTCAATGAAAAACGTCAGCGTCTTGCCAAAGCACATCCCGCAGATGGCGTGACCGACTCCCTCCCAAAGTCCATCGGCCGTCAGCTGGAGCGCGTCCTGCAAAACGCCGCGCACAGTCTGGTCGAGCAGCTCGTCATCCGCCTTTGACTTGTTCAACAACAAACGACATTCGCTGCTGCCGACCTGAAGAAAGCAAAGCTCCACATCATCGCACAGAAAACGCAGCCGCTCTTTCGCACCAAGCTGCGAGGCATGTGCGGTGACGATCTGTTGATAGGTTGCGCGGTCATCGACCCAGCAATACGAACGGACACTGCGCGGCGACCACAGCTGACCCTCTGCAATGGGCATGAGGGTGCGACTGAGCAGCAGACTGCGCTCCGCCCACTGTGCCGCAAGCTGCAGCTTGTCGGCCGGAATCGTGCCCCAAAACTCGAAGTGCTCGGTGGCAAAGCCCTGCGCCGCAACCTTGGCTTTTTCTAGCACCGGATGTTGCCGCCCTTTGATCGGCTGGATCGGCACTGTGCGCGCTGTGAGATACTCGACCGCAAGCCGGATCGCCCGGCTCCTGCGCAACAGGTTCAGATCATCCGCCGTACCCGTTATGCCATCGAAGCCAAGCAACTGCATTGCGACCGCCGCCTTCGCGTCACCCGGACGAAAACGCGCCAGACGCTGCCATGCGAGCATTGCCTGCTCCGGTTGCCCCGCAGCCGACAACGCCTCCGCCGCCTTTTCATATGCCTTCGCCAGTTCCTTCTGCGCCTTCTCCCAATCCTGATCGAGCTTTTTGATCGCCTTCAGGTCGCCCTTGATGTCCTTGTCAAACACGAGCTTATTGGCATCACGATGAAAGCCACTCGCATCCATCACGAAGCCAAGTTCGGTCATTGTCTGCGCGTCGCCCGACGCTAGCTCGCCGACCAATTCGCGGCGCAAAGCAAGGGCGCGCGCAAACTGCTTTTGCTCAGCAAGGCCCTGCGCTCGAGCCTTCATCAAGAAAACCGCTTGTTCGTTGGCCTTCTTGAATAGCTCTGCAGGATCGGTGCTTTGCGCACTGAGTGAGGCAAAAAATACGGCGCAAGCTAGAGCGGTGATGGACCAGCGGTGCATAGCGGGAATCTACCGCACAGCGCGCTACCGAACAGGGCCGCGCGCCGCAGTTGCACGGCGATGCTTCCCGTCCACTCCGTGCCGGGCCATGATCTGCGCGCGCGCCGGCGAACACGGCGCACTTAGGGGCCTCGCTTTGACTGTCCACACTCCCGCTGCCGTTTTGCTACTGACCTTGGCCACTGCCACCGCGCAAAAAATCACGGTGCAGAACCTCGTCCCAATACCACGGCGCGAAGTCGTCACCGTGGTCGTGCCGTTTCTGCGCGGAACCGTGCCCACGATCCCCGATTTGCACGTGCGGGACAGAGCCACTGCATGGCAGCCATTCGGCGCACGGTGGCCCGACGGATCGCTGCGCCAAGCCTTGTGCCTGTTTACCGCCGAGGTGCCCGCACTTGGCGAAGTCGTGCTCGACCTAGCAGCCGGTGCCGGACCGCCGCCCGGCAGTGAGCCGATCACGCTGCCAACTGCAAAGCTCGAGTTTGTCGCGCGCACCGGCGCGGGCGATTTTCGCGGCGAGTTGCCGGCTGTCGAACGACTTGAAGAGAACGCCATGCGCGTGGTCGAACTGCGCCGCGCGCGCCTCGGCACCACCGGCCTCGTGGCAGAACTGATCGTGCACCAGGGTCGCCTCGACAAGCATGCCTACGTGGACGTTGCGGTGTTTTTTAGCGACACGGCCTCGCCAGCAGTGGAGTGCAAGATCATAGAACTCGCGATCGAGGCGGACGGCGCCGCATTGTTGCTGCGCCACGCCAATCGCACTGGCGTTTTGCAGGCCACATCCAAAACCGGCAGCCGCGTCGTGCTGCTGCATGACACGGTCCTCGGCGACGGCCAAGGCATTCGCCGCTGCGGTGCGCTCCTGCCGCAGATGACCGGCAATAAAGCGGACGACCAAAGCGTCAAGGCGGCAATGTTTTGCCCCTTGCTCGCTGCCACCTCGTGGCAGGGCACCGGCGCGTTCTCTGCGTATGGCGAACCAGCCGCCATGCCGCCGTGGCTGCAAAACGCAGGCCTCCGGCAAATGCTCGCACAACGACACGCGGCGTTTGCGCAAGACGAACGCAACTTGGGTGACCCGTTCGGCAGCAGCATGCTCGGCATGGCCAAGGGTGCCGGCCAGACCGGTGATCAAGAAGACTTCGGGGTCGTAAAGTTGTCGATCATAGCGACGAGCGGCATCCCGAGCATGCTGCTCGAGTTTGAGTCCATCGCACTGCAGGAGGCGTGTCGTCCAGTGCACATGTTCACGGCGACCGGCGCGCCCCTTCACGCCGCCGACCGCCCCGAGTGGGTTGTGTGGTCCGGCCGCACGCATTGGCATCCCGAGGTCTCGCGCGACCGGCTCAGCAAGCCAGTGCCTGAGCCATCCTTTGAAGCGCATGGCTGGAGCGGCAAAGACCGCGAACATTGGAGCACCAATACGCTTGGCGCATACGCTCAGTTGACCGGCGCGTATTGGGCGCGGCACGAACTACAGAATGACATTCAGCTCTACCTTGCCGGCCAGACGATCGGCCGCAATCTATCAACCTCGTTTGCTGGGGCACCGCGCGGCATTGGTCGCACCGAGCAATCGGCAACGTGGATGTATTTAGCAACCGGCTCCATCGAGCTATTGCAACGCATGAACGAGCGCATCGACCAGGTCTATGCGAAGGAATGGACTGGCACGACGCTCGGCCCCGACAAAGTACGACCGATGGCGGTGCAGGATCCCGATGCGCGCATGTTGAAAGGGGCCACCAAGTATTGGACGCCTTGGCAGGATGCGATCGCCGCGGTTGGCCTCGGCGCTGCGTATCGGATCACCGGCAACGAACACGCACGGCTGCTAGCCGAAGAACTCGCGCTCAACTCCGTTCGCTATGGTTGGAAACTCGACGACAAGGAGTGCATCGTCGCCACCGCGATCCGCTGGCTTGAAGGCACCCCGCTGACTGACGCCCAGCTCAACGACCCGGACTTTGTGCTCTGGTCGTATGGCACCGGTTTCAACGAATGGGCCATCGGTGCTGTCGAGATTGCGCGAGTAGCGGCACTCGCGCGTGGCGAGCAGAGCGTGGCAGAACGGGCAGCGACGATTCAGGCTCGCATTCGCGCCACACAAAAGGCCCCGAGCGATGGCTACATCGACCGGTTGAGCGAATGGGATACGGTGCGATGGGCTGCGACTGCTGCTGCGGCCGCGAAGTAACCCAGCGGCGCAGGGTATTGGCGCAGCCCCGTTGCCAGTTACACAGCAACTCTGATGGCCGCTAAAAAGCCTGCCACCACGCCCAAAGCTTAGTTCCGAACCGCGTGGCGCGGGCCTTCGTGCAAGCGACGCTGCGCGCCGCGTCAATGCGGGCCACGTCAAAGGAATGAGCAAACTGGTACGCCCGAGAGGAGTTGAACCTCTAACCTCCAGATCCGTAGTCTGGAGCTCTATCCAATTGAGCTACGGGCGCACGAGGGGCGGGGACCATAGGAAAGCTCGCAGATGCGTGCAAGCGGTTTTTGCCGAGCACGAGCTAGGCCTTGGCGATCCACTTCGCGCAAGCAATCCTTGGGGCGAAAGGTGGCCATGCAGCAAACAGGCTTTGCCTAGGTGACAGCCCACCCGCACTGCGGCATTTATCGCCCGCATTGCTGCGCGCCAGCGATCTGGCTACCCGGCCACAGCGGCCAGATGCAGGCCGAGCACGATTTCCAGAACATGCAGCGCGCGGGCATGACCAAGCAAGTTATCGGCCGGCGCATCGAAAATCAGCCCGGTGATGGCACCGCGCACGAACTCGATGCAGGACGCCGCCTGACGACGCAACTCTGCCGGATCGTCGACATTGCCGGCCAGCGTCGGCAGCCACTGGTGTGCTACCGCGTAAAGGGTCGTGCGTTCGATCTCGCCATTCACAACGGCGAGCAGCCACGTGCGTGCCGCACGACGGCGGCGATTGAGCACCGAGACTAGGATGGGCTGGCGGTTGCCAGTCTCAAGTCCACGACGATTTTGCAGCGCGATGGTGTGATCCACTAGCGCGCGCACCAGCATCGGGATGTCATCCGCCGCCTTGGCGGCGAGCAGTGCTCGGCCAAGAAGGTCGAGTTCGGGCAACTCGGCAGTGATGATCAATGGTGCGAGGCGCGTAAACGCCCGTGGTTCTCGCACCGTCGGAGTAGCTTGGGACACAGGATAGTGTGGCGTCATCATGCCGGTCGCATCGACCTTCGACGGCTTGCAACTTCAATGCGAGACTGCAGCGCGCCACAAAGCAGCGAAGCGAATGTCGAGTTTTACGACATCTGCACCGGGCAAGTGAGCCGCGCGCGGGCCATACACGGCATTGCTAACTATCATCGCCTTCGCACGATGCAGATCGCTGAGGTCGCAGGCGCGCGCAGCGACGGGGAGTCCATGCGACAGAGCGCGTTCGAGCATGATCCCGCGCGCTATACCGGGCAACACGCGGCCATCGAGCGGCGGTGTCACCCAGCTGCCATCGAGCAGCAACCAGAGGTTGCCCTGCGCGGTTTCCAACAACGCGCCATCGTTGCCGAGCACGATGCCATCGTCGGCACCGCCAGCGCGCGCTTCTAAAAGCACCGCGTCGTAGGCCGTGCGCGGCGAACATTTGATGTCCGGTGACGGTACAGCGGGCGGGCGGCGCACGACACAGGGCAGTAACGACACGCTGTTCTGCAACGAACGCGTGCGCGTCGTCAAAAGCCAGCCGCCAGTCACACGCAGCGAACACCACGAGAGCCGCACGACACCATCTCGATGCCCATTGCGGGCAAGCAGGTCGGCGGCAATCGCCAGCAAATCGCTTGGCACCGGCAGCGAGTGGCCGATGCGTTGCAGTGCAGCAACCAGCCGCGCCTCATGAAGCGACCAAAGCGGCAGCAAAAAACCGGTGGCTCCCATCGTCTCAAACGGCGCAAAAATGACTCCGGCCGCAACCGCCACGTCATCTTCGATCAAAGCACCGTCAAACCACTTCATTCGCGCACCTCGCGAGGCGCAGTCACGCGGCATTGCAAAGCCCGTTCAAGACCGGCCATCTTGTGCAAGGTCTCCTCCCACTCACTCCTTGGATCACTGAGCGCCGTCACGCCACCGCCAGCGTTGCCACGCAACTGATTGCCGCGATGCACGAGCGTCCGGATTGCAATGTTGAGATGGAGCGACTGTCCCGGACCAAACGTGCCGATCGCTCCGGTGTAGACCCCGCGCCGCACCAATTCGAGCTCTTCAATGAGCTCCATGGCAGCAAGCTTTGGGCAACCGGTGATCGACCCGCCAGGAAATGTCGCGCGCAGCAAGTCGACGTTTGAGAGCGCAAATGGCACTCGCGCCGACACCGTCGCGTGCATGTGGTGCACTTGCGCAAAGGTGTCGTGCTCTGGAAACGTCCCCACCAAGACGCTGCCAGTGGTTGCCACTTTGCCAAGGTCATTGCGCAGCAAGTCGACGATCATCAACAGCTCAGCCTGGTCCTTCTCGCTCGTCAGCAACTCGCGCAACAACGCCGCGTCGGCTGTTCGGTCCTCGCTGCGCGGTCGCGTGCCCTTGATCGGCCGCGTGCGAACCACGTCAGCCGAGCGCCACAAAAACTCTTCCGGCGAACTGCTCAACACCGCGGTGCCCTGACCATCTTCGACGTAGGCCGCAAACGGCGCCGGGCTCTGCTCACACAGCCGCCAGAAAAGTTGCCGCGGATCGCCTTGCCACGAAGCCGTGAACGGTTGCGTGAGGTTCGCCTGAAAGATGTCGCCCGCACAGATGCGTTCCACCACTTCGGCAACGCGACGCTCGTAATCGCTTTGCGTGGTGTGAGCGACGAGCGAACGCGCCGCGGGCACGCATGGTGCGATCGGCACCGGCGCTTGTGCAAACTCGCGCACCGTGCGGTATGCGGCGACGTGCAGGATCGGCGCGCCAAAATCACCCTGCAAGGACCTCGGCCACGCTTCGACATCGAGCCCGAGGTCGTAGCCGAGCCAGCCAGCACAGATGCGATCCTTATGCTTCGACAAGAACTGATCGAGCAGCGCAAATGCGCCATGCCAACTGTCGGCCGGCAGCGTCAGCGCAGCGATTGGCGCGGTAAGCAATCGAGAAGGACCACGTCCGCAACTTGCGAGCAACGCCACGGGCTCACCCCTTTGGCACTGCTGCAGCAACGCAAATGGCTCGTCCGCGACAGTCAAACGATCAACCGCGCAGCCAGGCCGGCTTGCGCTTTTCCAAGAAGGCAGCCATGCCTTCTTTCATCTCCGTTGTGCTGCTGATCACGCCGAACAAATCCGCCTCCAGCGCTAGCCCATCCTGCATGCTCATGTGGCTGCCACGGCGCACAGCCTGCTTGGCGAGCGCCAGCGCGTTGCTGCCACGACTCACCATCTTGCTGGCGATCGCCTTCACGCTGACGAGCAATTCAGGCTGGCTGAACACGCCATTCACGAGGCCGATCCGCAGCGCTTCGTCCGCAGTGACCGGGTCGCCCGTCAAGATCATCTGCAACGCCACGCCGCTCCCTACCAGACGCGGCAAACGCTGCGTGCCGCCGTAGCCGGGGATGATGCCGAGGCTGACTTCGGGCAAGCCGAGCTTGGCGTTGGCCGAGGCGAAGCGCAGATCGCAGGCGAGTGCGAGCTCGAGGCCGCCACCTAGGGCAAAGCCGTTGATCGCAGCAAGCACCGGCTTGCACGAGTCCTCGATTCGCTGCGTAAGTGCCTGACCACGGCGTGCGTTGTCGCGACCATCGAGCACGCCCTGCTTGGCCAGCACAGTGATGTCAGCGCCGGCGATAAACGCCTTCTCGCCTGCACCCGTGAGGATAATCGCGCCGACCGCCGCGTCGGCCGACAACTGCTGGATGCAACCATCCAGCTCCGCGATCGTCTGATCGTCGAGTGCATTGAGCTTCGTGGGACGGTTCACGGTGACGATGGCAAGTTGGCCATCACGCTCGAGGATCACATTCTGCATATAGGATCGAGTCCGTTTCTGTGTGGGTTCGTTACTACGTCGAGTCCGCGACTCACTCGGCCATGGTCGCTGGCGCACTCTCACCGCGCTGCTTTCGCGGTCGCAGCTCAATCCGCTGGATCACAATCCGCTCGCGCGGCGTCGACCGCTCGCCCATCGCGCCAAAGTCACACTCGACGGCTGCAATATCATCGAGCACTTCGAGGCCTTCTTCGACCTTGCCAAACGCCGTGTATTGGCCATCAAGATGCGTGGCGTGGTCCGAGTGCACGATGAAAAACTGCGACCCCGCCGAGTTGGGGTCTGCACCACGCGCCATCGACACAATGCCCCGCGTGTGTTTCTGGTCGTGAAACTCCTGACGCAGCGGCGGCGACTCAGGGCGGCCCGTGCCAGGAATACCCGTCGCACCAAGCTTCGTGTTCGGGCAACCGCCCTGAATCATGAAGTTGCGGATCACGCGGTGAAACGCGAGGGCATCGTAAAAGCCCTGCTGCGCCAACTGCAGGAAGTTGCGCACGTGTTGCGGCGCCTTGTCGGGGAAGAACGTGATCACCATGGCACCCTTGCTGGTCACCATGGCTGCTTCAATCGTCTGCGGATCGGTGGTCTCGAGGTTCATCACAGGTGTCGCTCCTTCGGGATCATTTCTGCTTCATTGCAGGCAATAGAATCGCTTGCAGCAAGAGCACCGGCGACAGCGGGCGCGAGCCCTCCACGCCAGCGCAGCGTACATTGGCAATTGCATCGAGCACATCGAGTCCGCCGCCGTCCTCGATCGCACCAAACGCGGTATAGCCTTTGTTTAGATGCGCAGCGTCGCGGTGGCAGAGGAAGAACTGCGAGCCAGCCGTGTCGGGGCTGCCACTGTTGGCCATCGAGATCACGCCACGCGAATGCGCGGTGTCATTGACCTCACCCTTGATGTTGTAACCCGGACCACCTTGGCCCCACGTCGCGAGCTTACTGTCATCCTTCGTGTTCGGGTCGCCGCCCTGCACCATGAAGTTGCGGATCACGCGGTGAAACTTGGTGCCGTCGTAGAAACCTTCTTTGGCCAGCTTGACGAAGTTCTTCACCGACTCGGGCGCCTTCTTTGGATAGAAGCCGAGCGTGATCGTGCCAAAGTTGGTGACGAGCACCACGCGCGTCTTTTCCAGATCGAGATCATCGAGCGCGATCTTGCTGCAGTCAGCTGCAACGGTAAGCACGCAGTTGCCGCCGTTGATGGAAGGCCACTGCAGCACGATCTTGCCGGTGGGACCAGGCCCATTGGGGCACAGCCTGCTGACCGGGAGCTTGATGCGGCGCTCGATCTTGGTGCCGGCCGCGACCGCAACCGGGCTGCCTTTGCCGCTATCGCGAATCAGCGGCCCAAATTGATCTCCGAGCTTCACATCAAGCTGGATGCCGCTCATCAAATCGGCCGGGATGGTCACATCCTGCTGCGCATCGAGCAGCAGTTTGAATGACACCTCACCTATGGCCGACACGAACGGCTGCTCTGCAAGCAGCACTACTTTGAGGCCAGGGAGGTCCTGTGAAAGGACCGCGGAACAGTACGAACTGAGAACGACGGCGGACGCGAGCAGGGACCTGTTCATGGATAGGGCGCTAATGGTTTGCAGGTTCTAGCCGCGCATCGGATTTTGCTCAACTGCGCAGGTGAGGAGCAATCGCCATCCAGTGGGCAATCGCTCACCGCTCGAACTCAATCGCCATGCCCATGCCGCCACTCATGCAGAGGCTGGCTAGCCCCCTTTGGCTGCCCCGGCGGACCATCTCGTGCAGCAAGGTAACGACGATGCGCGCACCGGTGGCGCCGATCGGATGCCCCAGTGCAATCGCGCCGCCGTTGACGTTGAGCCGGTCGCGCGCAATCGGCAGGTCATGCAGGCACGCCAGCATCTGTGCCGCGAACGCCTCGTTGAGTTCGACCAGGTCAAAATCGCCGAGCACGCGGCCCGTGCGCTGGCACAGTTTCTGGATCGCCGGCACTGGGCCGATGCCCATGATGCGCGGGCTCACCCCAGCGCTTGCCGAGGCACCGACAAAGGCCATCGGGGTCAGGCCACGGCGGCGCGCTTCGGACTCCGCCATCAGCACAAGGGCCGCGGCACCGTCGGTGACACCCGAACTGTTGCCCGCATGGACGGTGCCGTTTTTGGGCCGAAACACTGGCGGCAGCTTTTGCAGATCGAGGATCAAAGCACCCGGCCGCACGTGCTCGTCCGTATCGACAACCACGGCTCCCTTGCGGCCTGCGATCTCGACCTTGGCGATCTCGTCAACAAAGCGGCCGGCGAGTTGCGCCGCTGCTGCGCGCTGATGACTCGTTAGCGCGTATTCATCCTGTTCCGGCCTGCCAATCCGATAGTCGTCGGCGAGATACTCGGCCGTCATCCCCATCGGCTCCTTCAGGATGCCGCAAGTGAAGCCGTCCTGAAAGTTGCCATCCTTCACCTCGACATGGCCCAGCCGGAAACCTTGGCGATAGCCGGGCAACAGGAACGGGATGTTGGTCATGCTCTCCATGCCGCCGACCACGACGATCTGCTTGCCCTCGAGCAAAATCGCTGCGCGGCCGAGGTCGATCGCCTTCAGACTCGATCCACACGCCTTGTTGACCGTCATCGCAACGCAGGTCTCGGCGCAGCCCGCGGCAATCGCCACCTGGCGAGCAGGATTGGGCCCCGAGCCGAGTTGGCGCGCTTGACCGAAGATGACTTCATCGACCTCGCCGTGCCCCAGTGAGGCCATTGCCATGGCGCGCTGCACCGCCACAACGCCCAAGTCGACCGCGGTGAGCGACGACAGCGAACCCATAAACTTGCCGATCGGCGTGCGAGCCGCGGCGACGATCGCGATCCGTTCCATGCCAACGCACCATACGCAAAGGCGGCTGCGCAAGCGAACCATGAGCTTCCTGCTCACGCGGCAGGACGACGGCGACCGATAACGAACAGGTCCACGGCCATGAAGAAACGCAGCAACAAACGCAAACCAGGTGGCGAACACTTTCGCAGTGTGATCGCCGACTGGCAGCTTCGACTGCAGACCGAACTGAAGCAGGCTTCCTCGCTGCCGACGGCGATGTTCGACGCCAGCGATCCGATGCTGGAAGCGCGGCTTGCCGAGTCAACCGAAGGACTGTTTCGCTTGCTGCAGGACCAGCCAATGCCCTCTTTAGCGCGAAGAAATGGCGCAGACCGCTCGCTTGAGCTGGTCACCCAAGAAGAACTTTCGGCGTTGCTGGCCGCGGCTGCACGAGCCGATTTCGGCACCGGCGCCTTCCCGCGACTCGACGAAAATCGTGACGAAGAGTTTTATGCAATCCTCGGCGATACCTGCCTACGGGGTCCCGCCACACAGCAGCAACGCGCACGCGCCGTATTGCAGCAGCAGAGCGGCGCCACAGGCTCGGAACTTGGCGCGCTGGCGACCGCAATCAGCCAACGGATCGTGCAGAGCCAACAACTAAGCACAATCGACGATAAGGCGCTTTTAGCACTCTGCCATCTGATCGCGGTGGCAGCGTTGTCGACCGATGGCGGGGCGCGCTAATGACGCGCACTCAGTCCGATTTGCAGGCGACCGCGATCGTGCAATTCGCTCACGCGTTGGTCACCGCCGCGCAAGACTACGATCTCAATGGCCGCGACAGCACACACGTCTTGGTGTCGCTGCACGCGCTGATCCGCATGTTGCGCACCGCGGATACACACGGCTGCGAACTGCCCCTGCAGTTGCAGTTCAGCGACGACTGGATCCATCACGACGGAAAGCCACTGGTGGCGCCAAGCTTGCAGGCCGCAGGTCTGCTGCGCGACCTCGCCGCCCGCGATGTGGCGGCACTCGCGTTTGACAGCGAACTGAAGGCCGAGGAAGCATTGCGGCTGTTCGATCTGCTGCTGCTGCCGCAAAACGTTGAGGCGCTGCACCGCAGCCATCGCGAGCAGGCGTTGCAAGCCTTTGGCATCCGCAATGTGCGCCTTACCTCCCGCACACCAGCGGACCCGAGTGATCGCAGTGCGTCCGTGATCGAGGCAATCGACGACCTGCACCACTACCAAAACCTTGCCGCATCGCTGCAACACAACCACGCCCGCGCACACCGCGATCAGATGCTTGCCGTGGATCAAGCCAGCACCGCCGTGGAACGCGTGCTACTCCGCCTCGACACCGAACCCAGTGGCCTGCTCTCGCTCGCGGCGCAGGACAACGTCGACCGCTTCACGGTTGGTCATTCCGTCCGCGTGGCACTGCTCGCCTTGCAGGTAGCGCGAGCCGCTGGCGCCGATCGCGACCAATTGGTGCTGGTCGGAACGGCAGCGCTTCTGCACGACATTGGCAAATCGAAAGTGCCGCAAGAGATCCTGTTCAAGGAGGGCAAGCTCGATGAATCCGAGTGGCAGTGGATGGCACAGCACCCGCGACTCGGCGCGCACATCTTGATGGAGCAGCAAGACCTCGATCCCAGCGCGATCGGCGCAGCGTTCTGCCACCACATGCAAGCCGACGGCGCAGGTTATCCGCAAGCGGCGGTGCCGGTGATGCCGAGCGGCACCAGCAAGTTGGTGCGCGTCTGCGACGCCTTCGAAGCGCTCACCGCAGTCCGCCCATACAAGCGGGCACTCGCACCAGCCGAAGCGTTCGCGGTGATGCATCGCAACCCATGTGACTTCGACCAACGCTGGCTGCGACTGTTCGTGCGCACGCTCGGCATCTTTCCGGTTGGCACCCGCGTGCAGTTGGACTCTGGCGCACTTGCCACCGTGATCGGCCAGACTTCGCGCATTGATCTGCCGATCGTGCGAATGCTCACTGGCGCAGGCGGCAGCGAAA
The DNA here is from genome assembly GCA_014192625.1 of Planctomycetota bacterium. Taxonomy (GTDB): domain Bacteria; phylum Planctomycetota; class UBA1135; order UBA1135; family UBA2386; genus BJHM01. Next base: position 208,770 of record BJHM01000001.1, on the reverse strand, counting down.
TGCCGTTAGGGGTCCCCGATCAAATTACGATCGGCACCCCCCACGCCGGAGAGACGCGGCACATCCATTCGGTTCAACTGCACGATCGCCACGTGCCACTGCCACCAATCGAGGCGCCGCTGCCCGAGGTGCTTTCGCAAACAACGCATGGAGCGTGCCTGCGGCTAGACACTGCCCCGGAGCGAAAGGACTGATGCGCGAAGGAGCGCGCGCTTGACGGCGGGCAGTCGGTCGGACAACCTGCAATCCCCCATGGTCGGGACCAAAGGCATCCCGGTTCGCGCGTTCGCGATCTTCCTGCTCGCCGCAATCATCGGCGTTGCCGGCGGTCTGCTTGGCAGCGGTTTTCAGCTCGGGCTAAACCAGATCCAAAGGCTGCTCACCGAGCAGGCGCAAACTACCAGTGGCGCTTTGGAACCGCTGTCCGCAGCCGTCCATCGCTTACCCGCTTGGCGCATCATCGCGGTGCCGATGTTTGGCGGACTCGCCGCCGGCCTCTTTCTTCTGCTGCTAAAGAAGAAAGCGCCGTTTGGCATCACCGACATCGTCGGCATGGTGCAACTCCGCAAGGGGACGATCCGCGTGCGCGACAGTGTAGTGCAGATCCTGTCGGCAGCCTGCACGATCGGCTCGGGCGGCAGCATTGGTCGCGAAGGTGCCAACTCGCACATTGCCGCAACCGTTGCGTGCTGGCTCACGCGCGTGCTGCAAGTGGGCGCGCGCGGCCGTGCCGTCCTGCTCGGCTGCGGCGTCGCGGCAGGTATGGCCACCTCCTACAACGCACCGATCGCCGGCGCGATCTTCGTGATGGAAGCCGTGCTCGGCAACTTCGCGATGGACGTATTCGCCCCGATCGTCGTGTCGTCCGTCTTGGCGACGATGCTGCGTCACGTGCTGATGGGCGACGGCGCGATCTACGGTGACGTGCTGCCCCGCACCCTTTCTGTCCTGTCGTGGAATCTCATACTCGCGGCAGTCGTGCTCGGCGTGATGTGTGGCGTGGGCGGCATCATGTTCCGCCATTCGCTCCGCCTGGGACGCAGCGTAATGGCCGGGGCCAGACTGCCGCTGCCGTTGACGATGGCGCTCGGCGGTTTCGTAGTCGGCATCATCGGTCTGTGGCTGCCGGAAACCTGGGGCAATGGCATTGAGGTAATCAAGACGATCGCGCGCGAGACACCGCCGATCTCTCTGATCGCGGCGTTGTTCTTTTGGAAGGTTGTCGCCACCGCCGCCACCATCGGCTCAGGTGGTCTCGGCGGCATTTTCACGCCAAACCTCGTCATCGGCGCCGCGTTCGGCGGGTTCTTCGCCTACGGGATGCGCGCCATCGGCTTTGGCGCAATACACGAAAGCGAAGTCGCCATCTTTGCCTTCGTCGGCATGGCCGGCCTCACTGCGGCGACGATGCATGCACCCGTGACCTCCGTCGTGCTCGTATTTGAGCTGACAGGGCACTACGAGTTGGTACTACCCGTCATGCTTTGCAGCATCGTCGCGAGCATCGTCGCAAGCTTGATCGACGAAGACAGCCTCTACACGGCAGCGCTGAAGGCCAAGGGCGATCTGGTGCCAACCGGCCTCGAAGAACTCGCGATCAAGACCACCTACGTCCGCGACGTGATGCGCAGGGATGTGCTGACCGTGCGCGACGTAGCAAGCTTCGACGAGGTGATGGGCCTCCTAGCAAACCACCGTGGTGACACGCTCTATGTGCTCGACCAGCACGGTGCGCTAACGGGCATCATCCAGCTGCAGGACGTAAAGAACTTCATCAATGACCCGTCACTCAGGTCGGTCGTGATCGCATCCGATCTGACGCGACCAGCCATCAGCATCACACCAGAGGATTCGCTCGCGACTGTCATGCCGCGCTTTGATGACTCCGACCTCGGCGAACTTTCCGTTGTGGCGACGGGCACAAAGCAACTGATCGGCCGCTTGCGTCAGCAAGACGTGATTGCCGGCATCCGCAGCGAAGTCCTCGGTCAACACCGAAGGGCGCGCTTTCAGGATAACAAAGGCAAAGTTTCCAACCTCGTAGTGCTGCCATCGGGCTGGGAACTTGCCACCCTAGAGGTGCCAGAAGAATGGCACGGACTCTCGATCGACAACTTGCCCGCGGAAGCACTCGCATGGCTAGCCCCCGTGCTCGTCACGGTGCAGGTGCCAAATAACCGCGACCTACGCGTGCCGGCAACGCAAGAACTTGTCCTGCACGCGGGTCAAGAGCTGCTGGCGCTGTGCCGCACCGAAGACCTGCAGCTTTGGCGCAAAGAACCACGCCACTGATGATCAGAGCTTCTCTCTACCCCGTCGCAAAACCACACCCGAGCGCTGTTTGGCAACCACGCCATGATCGACGGCGACACAGCCGTTCACGATCACGTAGTCAATCCCAACTGGCGGCAGAGTGGGCTCTTCATAGGTCGCCCGATCGATCACCGAGTCAGGATCAAACACCACCAGATCGGCAATCCCGCCAACCCCGAGTTCGCCCCTTCCCGTGATACCAAAAATGCCCGCCGGAACCGCAGTCATCTTGTGGATCGCCGTCGACAAATCGAGCACTTGAAGTTCGCGTACATAGCGGCCCAACACACGCGGGTTGTGGCCATAGCCGCGCGGGTGCGGCTTATCACCGTCGATCTCTACGCGCAGCCCAGCGTCGGCGGCGATCGCGATCCAATCCTGCGCCATAAAGGTCGCAACATCGTCTTCGCTAATCGCGTGATAGATCATTTGCACGCGCTTCGGCGCAGCTTTGATAAATAACTCCATCGCCATTTCTGCTTGTGCGTCTCGATCATCCCTTCCCGTTCGCAGCTTGGCAGCTTCAAGTAGCGACCTCCCAGCTAAGTCCTTGTTACCCTCGGCACTGGCAATCCGCGCATAACGGAAGTCACCAAAGCCGACGCGATCCATGGTCGCAAACAAAGCCTGCTTCATGCGTGCCCGGAAGGCAGGGACTGCCGCTAGCTGGCGAGCAAACTCGGCACGACCAATCGCCAAATCTGCAGCTGGAAACAGCACATCGATTCCGGTCGAACTCGCGTCGTAGGCATATTGATCTGCAGTGATGCGGCTGCCATTGGCTCGGGCCATTGAAAGCATGCTGATGATTTCGCCAGCTCGGCCCCAGTTGGGCTTGCCTGTGCACTTGATATGGGAGATATGCACCGGGATCCCTGCCAGTTCGCCAATCCGCAGGATCTCGCGAATCGAGTCGACGATGCGATCGTTCTCGTTGCGCATGTGTGATGCATAGATACCGCCATGCCGCGCGGCCACTGCGGCAAGCGTCGCGATCTCGATGGTGCTCGCATAGGTCCCAGGCACGTAGATGAGCCCCGTCGACACACCATAAGCGCCTGCCTGCATTCCCTGCTCGACCAGGGCACACATCGCGGCAAGTTCACCATCATCAGGCGCACGATTCTCTGATCCGAGCACCGAAGTGCGCACGGTGCCCAGGCCGACCAAGCTGCCATAGTTGACGCCGATACCGCCGTGTTCGAGCCTTGCCAAGTGGGCTGCGAGATCCGCCACCGAGCCACCGCAGTTGCCGGTAATCAAAGTTGTGACACCCATCAACAAGTAGTTGTCGCAACCTGGGTGACGCACCACATCGGCATCCACATGGGCATGCACATCGATGAAGCCCGGGGACACGATGCGGCCTCCACACTCGAGCTCGCTTTGGGCGTGCGAGAAGGAAAGGTCGCCGAGCGCAGCGATTTTGCCGCCACGCACACCGACGTCAGCCGCACGCGACTGCGCCATAGATCCAGTGAGCACCCGTCCGCCCCGCAAAATAAGATCGAACGGCTCTTGGCTGCTCAGCCGTGCGGATGCCGAAAAAGCAAGCAACGCACCAACAAGGGCTGTTCGCATGCACGGATATTCCGGTAACACGCACACCAGAAACAGTTGGCACTACCCAAAAATGCAGCGAGCCGGCAACCCATTGGTCACCGGCTCGCACAAAATCCTAAGACTACTCTAAGTCCTAGGCTGACAAGGATCACTCAGATCAGAGGCCGAGCTTACAGCAAACGCCATTCGAAGTAACGATGCCTGCCTGATTAAGGCCAGAAGTGAACGGCGCTGCCTGAGCGCGCACTTGGATGCCGATAAAGCCCGGTAGGGCTGGGGCACTGATCGCAACCGACGTCGTCCCAGCAAAGGCAAGACTCACGAAGGTCGCATCAATGCTACCGACCTCTTGGGTGCAGCCTGGCATGCCAAAGGGCGCGAGGCTGTTGAATGGTGCCGGCGGTGGCGGGGTAAAGCTCAAGATCGTCAGGACGAGGAACGTGGCTGGGTCAACTTGATTGGTGACCAAATTCCAAGTCCCGCCGAGTATTGGACGGGTGTCGGTTTTCAAAGATGGCGGCAGGTCGCCGTTGCCGGTGACGAATGGCACCGCGCTGATATTACGTGAGCCCGGGTCATTGCCGTCGCCGTTACTGTAACCCACAAGCACTGGAGCGCCACCTGGAATCTGCTGCGAGCAACTACCCCAGTGAAGGTCGATTTGGCCACTGGCGTAGAGAACGATCTGACCATTTAGACGAGCGATGGTGGGAGGTGTTGGAACCCACTCAGCAACATCGTTATAGGTGATCGTGACAAATGCGTTGCTCGGATCAACCTCGTAGTAAATGTTACCGTTACCACCAACATTTCCGCTCGGCAGCCAGTCACCGAAACCTAGCGCGATGCGCGGTACTCCGGTCAAAAAGCCGTTGATGTCGTCGTAGTATCCAAAAGCGCTGCCAGCAGTTGCTGAAAGATACACAAAGCCATTAGAACCAATTTGGATTTGGCTCGTGGACACGCCACCCGGAGCACTAAACGTGAAGGGCAGAGTGATCGGAAGTGTAATATCGTCGTCACCCATAATGGTGCCGCCAGCAACACCGACCAGTGGGAGAGTAGTAGGGACGTATGCCCCGAATGGCGAAGATGGGACCGCAGTGTAGTTAGGGCCGTTGTTGATTAGCGTGATGCCCGAGTTAGACAGGTCAATCGGCGCCGCAAATTGGAACGTCTCATAGAACGACTGGGGGCGGAAGTAGCAGCCAGCGCCATACGTCGATGAGAATGCTGACGAAGCATTTGGAGCGTAGTTGATTTGGATGTTGATCGTATGGTTCGCGCCAATCCCCGATACGAAAGCGATTCGCTGCGTCACTTCGTTGTTGATCGACATGAACTGATCACTCACCGACATTGGAGTGTTTGGCACTACACTTGCCAAAGTGACTAGTGGGTTGCAGCGCATTAGCGGCTGCGCATTGACCGAGACCGTTGTTACTTTTAGGTTTAGCGCGCAGCCATAGGTGCCCGGAGTAAGGACCACTGGGACATTGAAAACGGCTGGCGAGTGGCTACTGCTATCTGCAACCGAGAACGTGCCACTGCCGACTAGCGTCCAGTTGGCCGGGATCAGCTCATTGCCGGTGTGAGTAGTCGGGCAAATCCAAAAGTCGAAGGGCCCCGTGTTGCCGACCTGGTATGGGTTTACGCCATCGTTGTATAGATAGCTGTCAATCGAGCTGATAGTCAACGAACCGTTGACCGTCATGTCCCAAAGGCTGCTGAAACCTGGATCTGGAACCACTGGCGGGTTCGGCGAGCCAACATAGTGCGAAGCAGAGAAGTCAGGGGGGTTTGTATTGAGAGAAGAAGGAGCAATGCACTGCGCCGAAAGGGCAGTAGCTGTCGCGAGCAACGCGCTGAGTATTTTTAGATTATTCATGGGTTGTTCAGAGTGTACTGGGTCCCAGATTGACGGAGCGTTTAAAAATAGGTTCCAACTTATTTATTCGGCCGTGCTGTGAAGGCCGTGCTGTGGAGGCCGTGCTGTGAAGGCCGTGCTGTGAAGGCCGTGCTGGTGAATATCTTATGGAACTTCAAGCATCCCATAGGGACAATCTTCCGCGGTTAAAGCAGGGAAAAAGGTCTCTGTCTGGGAAAACTTTTCTCCTGCTGAGGCACTTCGTGCTCGACGCGAATTGCCCCCCCAACAAAGAGTCGACTGCGGCGCCACATTCCGATGTTGCAGAGGCCGTAAGCTACGCGCTCGCTGTTGCAGAGCACCGTATTTATTCTGCAACCTTAATCGCCAACCAAAAGCCCTGCGCTACCACAGTAACTTCGGCGCTCGTCAACCGATGTTAAGCTCCCACGCGCATGACTGTCACCCATCACGCCTTGCTGCGCCTATTTTTGCCAGCCGTATCTTTGCTGGCAATCTCGACTGATGTCTACGGACAGCTTGCGCCCCCTCACCCAGCAAGCACCCTGCACCTTCTTGAATCGATCCCCTGGCAAAGTGATGGCTCCGAGTTCTACGACCACGCAGCAGAACAGCGGGGTGCTGTCGACCGAACGCAGCTGATCGATCAAGCCTGCGCAAAAGCCAAGGCCGAAAACAAACTGGTCCTCTGGTATGTGCACCGCATCGAAGAGGCGCACTTGGGGGGGCGGCAGATGTATCGGTCGCCAATACTAGACACCTACCTCCAGCAAGTTGTCCTTTCCGACGGCGACGTGTCTGCCATGGCAACGGAGTGCTTCGTGCCAGTGCGTTGCATGCTTGACGAAACCCTGAGCCAACGGTTCGGGCTGCGACCGCTCGCGTTTGTTGAACCCGCAATCGTGTTCCTCGATGGCGATGGCAACGTCATCCACTTCGTCGAACGCTTCCGCACCTTTCATGCACATTGGTTTGCCAGCTTGATGGTGCGCCTTCTGGAGCAGCAGCAAGTCCCACGCAAGGCAGTCTCACCAATTGCGATGCGCCGCATGGGACTCTGGCGCCCGGCTGCCACCCTGCTCATCGAGCAACCGCGCAAATCGAGCTCGGATTGGTTGCTGCTAGCGGCGCTACAGCGGCTCCTGCGGCAACCAGATGCCGCTTTGCTGAGCCTCGATCGAGCAGCTTCCCAACTCGACAGCGAAGTGAGTTCCAAAAGCACGACCAAGGCCGATATCGCCTGCGAACGCGGCCTTGTGCTGACGATGGTCGGTCGACCGCAGAAAGCGCAACCGGAGTTTGAATACGCGTGGCGTAACGCGGGCACTCGGACCGCCGAGGCAGGCTACTGGTTTGCGCTGAACGCATTGCACCTCGGCGATGAAGTTGGGGCGATGCGTCGCTTCGAGCTGGTGGCTTTGCGTCATGCAAATGACCTTTTTGGCAAACGGGCGCACGCCAATGTGACCCTTGGGCCAGACGATCGGCCGATCGGTGCGGCATTCGCTGGCTTCGAAGGCGTTCGATACTTGCCCGAGTCCGCTTATCAGGGAATGCCCAAGGACACCACCTGGAACGGTGCCGCACTCGAGCCAAAGGCAATGGCACGGCAGGCGCTCGAGTTTCTACTGGCGCAACAACATGACGACGGCGGCTTCACGGACGCACGCTACGCCTACTGGCCGAGCAGTGAGATCACGCCAAATGTATGGGTCGCTATCACCGCGATCGCGATGACGGCACTTTGGGAATACCGCTCCGTGTTCCCTGACCTTGGTGTGCAAATCGACCTTGCGCTGCAGCGCGGCTATGCATTCGCGTTTGATCCAAAGCGGCTCAATCGGGGGGCCAACGAAGACTGTTACTCAGATGCGTATCGCTTGATGTATCTCGCGCGTCGTAGTCGCGATGCGAGTGTCGATGACAAGCAAGTGTGGATCGCGCGAATGAATGATCTGGTCGAGCAAGCGCGGGCGCGGCAGATGGCGAGTGGCTTCTGGGCGCATGAATACGAAAACGCATTTGCCACTGGTGCAATCCTGCAGGAGATCCTCGCCGCGAAGGCAGGTGGTGCGAGCGTGCCGAGCGAACTCACCGATAAGGGCGCCAGCGCGCTAATCAGCGCGCGCTTCAAGACCGGCTCCTTCGCCTACGGTGGCGCCGCCGGCACTGGGAATCCTACGTCACACAAGGACGCGGTCGGCCGGATGCCTGTTTGCGAAGGCGCGCTGCTGCAACTCGGCCGCAGCGACCTGGACAAACTGCGCTTCGCTATGACCAACTTTTTTGCGTTTCTGAAAAATCTGGAGGGCGTGCGTCGCAACGACTTCCACAGCGATGGCGAACTCGGCGGCTTCTTTTTCTTCCACTCCGTCTATCACGCCAGCGAAGTAGTGAAGCTGCTACCAGAAGCAGAGCGTGCGCCGCATTGGCAAAAGTTCATCGCACTGCTGCAAGACATCCCCGAGATCGACGGCAGCTTCATCGACAGCCACGAGCTTGGGCGCAGCTACGGCACGGCGATGGCGCTACTCACCTTGCGCAACGCGGCGCAGTTCGAATGAGCAGGCGCAATGCCGCAGCGCTGTTGCTAACCCGCGGGCAGGGGCTTTCGATCGAAGTGTTCCTGGTCGAGCGTTCGCCGTTGTTGCGCTTCTTCGGCGGCTACCTTGCGTTGCCTGGCGGCACCCTCGCTCCTGCCGACGGCGGTACGGTGACCAGCGAATCAGCGGCTATGCAGCGCTGTGCATTGCGCGAACTTTTTGAGGAGACCGGCCTACTGCAACACCAGCTGCCAGCAGATCGCAACTCGCAGGAGCACCTTCACAACGTGCGCACGGCGATGCTGCAACACGACCTGACCGGCATCGTCGACACCACTGCTCCGTGGCTGCAGCTGATCGCTGGCCTCCCAGATCCAGCACCGCTGCCGCTCATATGCCGCATCGAGACACCGGCATTCGCGCCGGTTCGCTACGACACCGAGTTCTTGCATGTGGCACTTGAGACTTGCCGCGATACCAACGGCGGCCGCGAACCGAGCGTGTGGCCCGGCGAGCTCATCAACGGCAAGTTCTGGCGACCAGACGACGCACTTTTGGCTTGGCAGAGAGGCGAACTCTTGCTGGTCCCACCAGTGATCATCCTGCTTGAACACCTTGCAGCAGCAAATGGCGACCTCACGGCATTCACGCTGAGTGTCACTCAAACTACCGACGGCTACCGCAGGGGGCACCTACACCTCGTGCGCTTTTCGCCAGGCATTGTCTTGGCGCCACTACTCACTAAAACGCTGCCGCCTGCCACCACCACCAACTGCTACATCACTGGCCGCGATGAACTGTGGGTGATCGATCCTGGCAGTCCCGCGCACGAAGAGCAACAGCGGTTGTTATTGCTGCTCGATGAGTTGTGCCGCACTGGCGCGCGCCTCTGCGGAGTAATCGCAACCCACCATCATCAAGACCACGTTGGCGGCATCGCGGCGCTCTGCGAGGCGCGCAATCTATCGGTGCGCGGCCACCCCCTGACACTCGAACGACTGCCACCCGGCTGCCGTTTAGGCGCGCCCATCCACCACGACGACTCAATCCCTCTGGGTCGCGCGCCTGACGGCTCTACAGGCTGGCATCTGCGCGCGATCCACACTCCAGGTCACGACCGCGGCCACTTGTGTTTTCACGAGTCCCGCTACGGTGCCGCGATCGTCGGCGACATGATCTCGACTATCTCGACCATCATCATCGACCCGCCTGAAGGTCACCTCGCCACGTATCTACAGAGCCTCAATCTCCTCGCCTTGGAGCCTATGACGACGCTCTACCCAGCGCATGGCCCTGCGGTACGCGATGGCCGGCGGTATTTGCAGCAATATCTGCGACACCGCAGCAAGCGTGAGGCCACGCTGCTCGAAACACTGGCCCAGCGATCTGGCACACTCGACGAACTCGTGCCGATCGTCTACTCAGACACGAAACCGGAAATGCATCCGTTCGCCGCGCGCTCCCTGCTTGCTGGCTTGCAGAAACTTTTGACCGAGGGGAAGGCGAGCTTTTCCGGCAACCGATGGAGCTCGCGACGGCAATGAACCAGAGGGCGCGCCGAAAACTGTGGTTTGGCCTATTGGCACTCGGCCTCGGCCTAATTCTGGCCCTCGTTGCCTGTGAGTTGCTGCTGCGCAACTTCGACCCCTTGGGCCGCAACTACGAAACCGAGGTGGCTACTTACCGAAAGGAAGCCGTTACCTACGTCTGGGAACGACGACAAGTGGCACCGGCTGATCTCACTGCTGCCGATCTCGACGGCCGCCTTTACTGGCACAAGCCACTGCTCGATCTCGATCTTGGCAGTTTCGACCTGCACACCAACCGCCTCGGGTTCCGTGGGCCAGAAATCACCGCGCAAAAACCCGCGGGCACCTTTCGCATCCTAGTACTCGGCGACTCCGTGGCGTTTGGCTGGGGCGTCAACGATCAGTTCACCTTTCTACGGCGTTGGGAAATAGAGCTGCAACAACGCTTCGCATGCGAAGTCGTGAACACCGGCCTCCCCATGTACGACTCGATGCAAGAAGCCGCGCTGCTGCGCGACGATGGCATACAACTCGAACCCGATCTCGTATTGCTGATCTATGTAGTCAACGACATCGAGCCAACGCGCGACGTCGTCGAGCAGGCGGTGCTCGGTGGCACTCCCGATCCGAAGGAGCAACTGGTAGCGCCGCCCGATGCGTGGAGTTTTACTGCTGATCACATTGACGGCCTGCTGCCAGCAACCGCGACACTGCTGCGCTTGCAATCCGATCCGGCGGTCCGAATCCTGCGCGCGCTGCCGGCGGGCACCAATTACGTGCCAGAACTTTTCGGCAAAGGGCCGCGCGGCTGGCAACGCAGTCGGGAAGCGCTGCGCACGATTCGTGATCTGTGCGAGGCGCGGCACATTCCTCTTGTGTTGCTCGACCACTCACAGCCGGCGATCAAAGCACTGCCAGACTTTTGCCACACCGAAGGCATCCCTTATCATGCGTTCCGGTTTTCGCCCGATGAGTTGCGGTTACCAATCCGCAACTCGCCACTCGACTCACACGCGAACCAACGCGGCCACGACCTACTACTAGCAAAGCTGCGCTCGCTCGAAGCAGAGCTGCCGCTCACAACGCGAAAATAGCGTCAGAGGATTGGTGACAGCAGCCGACAAATGCCGTCGATGATGCGCTGCAGTCTTGAGTTGCGCAACTGCCCCAGTTCGATCCGACGCGACGCTAATGCGCGGCTATCCAGCGTTGCCAGCACGTCGCGCGCAAACGAAGGCGAATCGGGCAGCACTACCGCAAGCTCGAAGTTGAGATGCGCACTGCGCATGTCAAAGTTGGCACTCCCAACCATCACCGTGCGATTGTCTGCAACCAATACTTTGGCGTGGTTGTAGTCGTCGATGGTCTCATAGATCTCGACCCCAGCACTGACCAATTCGCGGTAGTAACTGCGCTGCGCCTGATGCAACACAACAGCCTCGGTGGCCCGACCGTTGGTGAAAATCCGGACCCGAACGCCGCGCGATGCCGCCACCACCAAAGCAATCAGCATCGATGGCGGCGGGACTAAATAAGGCGAGCTGATTTCGAGGCTATAGCGCGCATCGTTGATCACTTGAAACACCGAGAACCAGAGCACCTTGGTGACTCCGTCTGGCCCACTGCGCGCGGCGCCGACGCACTCGTTGCCTTTGCGATCGGCCCCGGCCAAGAACCTTGGGTCTTGCAGGTCTTCGTCTGTCGCATTGAACCAATCTTCGAGAAACACATGGTGCAGGTCTGCTACTGCTGGGCCCTGGATCTGCACCATCGCGTCAAACCAAGCATGTTTTTGGCCAAGGCGGTCCGTTGCGTATTCATCAGCAATATTGCGGCCACCAAGGAGCACGACGTCGCCATCAACGATGATCTGCTTGCGGTGATTGCGCAGGTTGACGGTGAACGGCCGCCGCTTCCACAGCAACGGCAAGCACGGCTCGGCGCGTCCGCCAGCTTTACGCAGCGCAGCGAGATGCCGCGCTTTGAGACTGAAGCTGCCCAACGAGTCATAGAGCAATCGCACCGCAACCCCACGGCGCGCCACCGACTCGAGCAGCGCAAGGAATGCCAAGCCCGTCGGATCAGGTCGAAAAATGTAGATCTCTATGTGGACGAAATGCTGCGCTCGCGCCATTGCCAAACGCGCAGCCGCAAAAAAGTCTTCGCCAGAAGGGAGCCACCGGACCGCGTTGCCAAAACTCACGCTATCTGGCACGAGACCGCGCAAAAGACGATGCAGGGATCCTTCCTGTTGGGCTTCGGCTTCGCGCACCGACAGCAGCTCCGTCGTGCGCGAGCCACGCGTCCCGCCGCGCCATCTACGCTGCTGCTGCGCGATTCGCTTGAGCCTGCGCAGCTGCAGTCGGCGCGGAAACAAGTAGTAGAGCCCGATGCCAAACCACGGCGCGAGCAAGATCACTACGACCCACATCAATGTCGTTGCCGGTGCGCCGCCACGCTCCAAAACACGCACGATAAAAATCAACGCGAGCACTTCGCCCAGCAATGTGAAGGCAACCACGACCCAGTGCCATGGCGTCGCGGACTCTGAGGCTAGTTGTAAAACGGCGAGCATGCTTTGATGGTGCGGACCGAAGCGTGCAATCATACTGCCTGTCGATGGCCGATCCGTCACCTACACAGCCGCCACCCCGCAACAGAACCCGCCGCGTATTGCGCAATGCGGCGGGCTTACTCCTGCTGCTGGCCGGCATCGCAGGGCTGTTCCTGCCGTTCGTGCAAGGCATCCTGCTGATGATTGGCGGGCTCGCCATGATCGATCTGCCGATCAAGGGCCAGATCCACCGCCGCCTCACGCGCTACCGCTGGTATCAGCGACTCAATCGCAAACACGATGCGTGGCGGCAGGCATGGCTCGATTACCGAGCGCGTAGCAAGGCAAAACGGCGCAAGGTCTAATGACGCGCTGCAGCGCAGCGTTTGCGTTGTCACTACGCGAGCGCACAACTTTGCCGTCAAAAACCACCTCTTCAGAACCCCAGACCCGCCCGCACACGCCGTTCCGTTCTTGCAACCAAGAGCGAACCAAAAAGCGGTGCTGCGGTGTGCGCGGTGTGCAGCGGTGTGCGCGGTGTGCGCGGTGTGCGCGGTGTGCGCGGTGTGCGCGGTATGCGCGGTATGCGCGGTGCAGCGGTATGCGCGGTGTGCGCGGTGCAGCGGAGCGCACAACTTTGCCGTCAAAAACCACCTCTTCAGAACCCCAGACCCGCCCGCACACGCCGTTCCGTTCTTGCAACCAAGAGCGAACCAAAAAGCGGTGCTGCGGTGTGCGCGGTGTGCGCGGTGTGCGCGGTGTGCGCGGTGTGCGCGGTGTGCGCGGTGCAGCGGTATGCGCGGTGCAGCGGTATGCGCGGTGCAGCGGTGTGCGCGGTGTGCAGCGGTGTGCGCGGTGTGCGCGGTGTGCGCGGTGTGCGCGGTGCTCACCAGATACAGGCTAGCTCAATGACTTCTTACGCTAGCGACGCGGCGCATCGCCAAGCGTGCCAGCGTTGGTTGCGACCAGCGATAGCAGGCGACGCTCAAACCCGTTTTTAGCGTTGCGGACTTCGAGCACTAGCTGGATCTGCTGACCAATCGTCGGCTCGCGCCCAAGTGGGCAATCAAGGAAGAAGGTCCCGCTAAAGCCAGTGGTCAACACCTCGGACTGCATCGATACATACGGCACGAAGTCTCGCACGTCCTCGGCGCGAGTCTGGTCAATTCGCCGGCGACGCAGTTCGCCAATCGCAGCCGTTGGCGCCTGCGAGGCCTCCGGACCAACGCGCACCCGAAGATCGCCACCGGTTTCGTTCTCAATGGCGAGTTCAATCCGCGTGTCGCGCTTCTTCAAGTCAACGTCGACGCGCGCACCGAGCATCGTAGTGGTGACCATTCCGTCACCGACAGACTGCCAGCCGGTGAGGTCCTGTGGTTCATAACGAAGCCACGCGGTAGGCGGCGATGTGTTGCAGGCCGCGAACAGGAACGGCACAAACAACAGCGAGTAAAGTCGGTTGGTCATAGACCGAAAGCGGCGTTGTCTAACGCCCAAAAGTGGAGCCGGTGGTGGGAATCGGACCCACGACCTACGCTTTACGAAAGCGTTGCTCTACCGCTGAGCTACACCGGCACAAAGTTGGGCGCGGCAACTTAGCTAGCGAAGGCCGCGGAGGCCAGCCTTCGAATCGGAAACACTTGCAGGCAAAGGATCCTTGCGCAGCTTGCGGTCGTTCTGCGGATACCAAGGATGAAAACTGCCGACAGAAGTCTGTTCTTCCCAAAAAACCGCCAACCGGCCTTGCCATCTACCGCCCGCACTACGGCGCAAAAAAACCAGCGGTGCTGCGAAAGCACGGCGACCCGCTACTAGGCGACAAAAATCGTCCCGCGCCAAAACAAAGCCCGCTGGACAATCCTCCCGCCGTACAAAACCGCGGGGCCCGAGCAGGCCCCGCGACTTCCATGCGACGGCGATCAACCCGATCGCTGATCAACCCGATCGCTGATCAACCCGGTCGCTGATCAACCCGATCGCTGATCAACCCTGCGCAGCGGCCACGCCGATCTTCTTCATCGAGTCGAGCAGCTTTGCCTTTTCGGCAGGATCAACTTTGGCTTTGCCGAGCGCGGCGGCCGCGGCCGAGCGAACTTTGACGTCAGCGTCGCTGTTAAGCGCCGCCATCAAACCTTCGGCGACAGGCTTCGGGCAGGTCTTCGCGCGACCTAGGATCTGGCCTAGCGCGCCCGCTGCAGCAACCTTCAGGTCAACACTGCCACTGCCACTCAATGCCACGAGCAAAGCATCGAGCTGCGGTTCGCCACCGCTGAGGCCAAGGGCCTTGGCCGCTGGGACCGCGATCGAGTCCCCACGGTTGAGCTGGCCGGCGAGGCTCACCAGCGCGTTTTTGATGTTGCTCTTGCCAGCGGCGAGAGTCAGCAACGACTCGCTGGCACTCTTGGCGTAGCTCTCAGCGCGGACGTTCTGCGGTTCAGCGGCAACGCCCGCGAGCGCCGTGCTGATCGCTTCGTTCAGGGTTTCCTTCGTCAGCGGCGCCTTGATGACACCGTGAATGGTCTCGCCAAAACGGGCCTGCGCCTTTTCCGTGTCCTTCGCAACGATCACGATCTTCGTGCTCGCCATGCGCGGGTCCTTCTTGATGTTGCCGATGATGTCTTCCGGCAGGCCACCATCCAAAATCTCGTTAATGACCACAATGTCGACGTTCGGATTGTCGAGCA
Organism: Planctomycetota bacterium; assembly: GCA_014192625.1. Taxonomy (GTDB): domain Bacteria; phylum Planctomycetota; class UBA1135; order UBA1135; family UBA2386; genus BJHM01. The sequence goes on along the minus strand of BJHM01000001.1, from coordinate 193,696 downwards.
GTTGCCGCATACCGCTGGTGGCATTGGCATCGCTCCACACCGAAGAACCACGTTGGGCCGCGGCTTCCTTGCTCGCGGTTGTGAAGTCACCACCGGCACCGATCAGCTGGATCATGCGCACCGATTCTTCGATGACGGCCGCGGCCAGGACATTGACGACTTTGTCGCTGTCGGGAACATTCACACCGCCCGAAGCCTTGGCGAGCGCCACTGCGGCGGCATAGCGAATGCGCTTGTCGTCACTGCCGAGCGCCGACTTCAGTGTGCTGGTGGCGAGTTCGCCACGCTCCTCGACCATTGCCAGAGCGTCGATCGCAGCGACCGCGACATTGGGCATCCCAGACTTGACACCATCTTCCAGCGCCTTGCGCAGGATCGCAGGCCCCGTCGCCAGCGCCGCCATCTTGAACTCAGCAGCCATCGGCTCAAGCGCCTTGGCCGTCGCATCGCCCTGGGCGATTGAGGTTTCGATCAGGTTGGCCTCTGCCAGGTTGGCCTGGGCCAGCACCGAGCGCGCGTCCTCGCTCCCGGGATCGACCTGCACCGCGTCATTGGCGGCCGACTTGCTCAGCTCCGCTGCGTAGATCAAGGCTGGGACAACCGTGGCCTCAAGCTTGTCGTTCTTCAGCGACCATACCACGTCGCTATATGCGCCCGGCATCACGCCAGACTTCAGGTAGGCACGCGACTGGGCGAGGAGCAAGGTAACTGCCTTGCCCTTCTCTTTGCGGCCATCCAAGAAGCGGCGGGCGACTGCCTTGACGTTTTCCTGATCGTCGACCTGCGCTAAACGCGCCATGGCCGGGACCGAACGCTCATCGTTGATGTGCGTCAAGGCGGCGGCGGCATTCAGGCGCAGCAGCCCACTGGTGCTCTTCAGCGCCTCGATGAGCGGCATCACTGCGCGCGGGCCGACTTGGACCAGCGCCGCGATCGCTTGGATCTGACCACTCTCGTCATCCGCATTTGCCATGCGTGCGACAAACGCAGGCACCGCAAACTCACCGTGATCGGCAACTAGCTTGATCACCGCGTCGCGGCGATCGCTGTAGCTGCCGTCCTTGGCGCAGACGATCTCGACCAAGGCATCGATCGCCGAGGCATCGCGTGACTGCTGCTTCCGTTCGAGCTTGGCGCGCTCCAGGATCGATGCTGCGATCTTCTGGATCTCACCCTGCTCACTCAGCAGCATGTACCACTCGTCCTGACCAATGGACGAGTAGAGCCGCATCGCTTCCGCGTTGGACGGATCCGATTTCAGGATCCCTTGGAACGCAACGAGTGCTTCATCCTTTTTGCCGAGACGGAGCAACTTCACGCCGTCTTGAAATGGATCCTGCGCCATTGCTGAACCGGCCACGATGGCGGCGACGACAGATGCCAAAAAAGTTTTTGCGAGCGAGCTGGCCATGAAACTGGGTCCCTTAGCGTTGCTTTGGCGGAGTAGAGGGGTCTGAATGTATCGTCAGCAGACTACTACCCAGACATGGCCTGGGGGCAATCCAGGTTGATCCCACATTCGGGTTAGCTGTTGCCCCTCCGTGCTAGAAGGGCCAACGAATGCTAAGTCCCGTTGTAGGGCCGTCAAGGGCACGCCGCCTGTGACTATTGTTGAACTAGCCTACCCCAGATTCCTGACGATGGATTTTCGCCGGCGACCACCCCCCCGACAGCGGGCTAGCGCAGCCGATGCCATCGGCAAAACCCGCTCACCGGTGCAAAGTCTCAGCTTGGTAGCTTTTTCGGCCTAGCCCGAAGCTACAGGATCCGCTCCTTACCATAGAAGCGGAAGGTCTTGGCCTTAGCATCCCCCCATGATCGAGCCTGGCGCCAAGGTCCTGATTGTCGATGACCAGCGGGCGGTGCGTGAGGAGCTGGCCTTCGCCCTTGGTTATGAAGGATTTGCCACCGTCGAGGCTGGCGACGGAGAGGCCGCCCTAGCGGCAGTGCGCGCGCCCGAAGTCACTGCGGTGTTGCTCGATGTGAAGTTGCCCGGCCTCGACGGCCTTGAGGTCTTGAGCCGGATGAAGGAACTGCGCCCCAGCCTCCCAGTCGTGATGATCAGCGGCCACGGCGACATCGAAACCGCAGTGCTCGCGGTCAAACGGGGTGCCTACGACTTCCTGCAAAAACCGTTCGGCACCGACCGGGTCTTGGTTTCGATAAAAAATGCGCTGCAGAGCGCGGCGCTTGCTGCCGAGAACCAACAACTAAAGCTGGAGTTGCTGCGCGAGTTCGAACTGCACGGCGAAAGTCCGTTGATGATTGCGGTGCGGGCGCTGATTCAAAAGGTCGCGCCAACCGATGCGCAGGTGCTGATCACTGGTGAGAACGGCACCGGCAAAGAACTGGTCGCGCGACAAGTGCACGCGCAGAGCCGCCGCCGCGCGGGGCCATTTGTTGCGGTCAATTGTGCCGCGATCCCGGCCGATCTAGTGGAAAGCGAACTGTTCGGCCACGAGAAGGGCGCGTTCACCGGGGCCACACAAGCACGGCTAGGCCACTTCGAGCTCGCGCACGGCGGCACGCTCTTTCTCGACGAAGTCGGCGACATGCCGCTGCCCATGCAGGGCAAGCTGCTGCGCGCTTTGCAAGAGCGCGTGGTGTTGCGCGTCGGCTCGACCAAAGAGATCCCCATCGACGTGCGCGTTTTGGCAGCGACCAATCAGGATCTGCTGACCATGGTCGCAAAGAAAGAGTTTCGCGAAGACCTCTACTACCGGCTCCACGTGGTGCGCATCCACCTGCCGCCACTGCGCGACCGGCTGGAAGACATTGAGCTCATTGCAAAGCACTGCCTGCAACAGGCGATCCACCGCAACAGCATCGGCAAGCGCAAACTGACGCGCGGCGCGCTCGACTGGCTACGCCAACAACGATGGCCCGGCAATGTTCGCCAGCTGAAAAATGTGATCGAAGGCGCCGCCATCCTCGCGGATGGCACAGAACTCGGCCCCACCGACATGCAAGGCGCATCAACCCCGGTGCCAGCCGCACTGCCAGGCGGGGCCGCTGATTGGTTTGCGTTCGAGAAGTTGGAAGACTTCGGCTTTGCGACCGAAAAAGAGTTTATCCGGCGCAAGCTGCTCGAAAACGGCGGCAACATCAAACGCACCGCCGAGCGCATCGACCTGCAACGCAGCAATCTCTACAAGAAGCTTGAGAAGTACGGCCTCAAGTAGCCGACTGCAGCGCGCGCCTTGCAGAGCAGAGTTCGGGCGGGCGATGCGATGCGCGCGGGCGATGCAATGCGCGCGGGCAATGCGCGCGGGCGATGCGTTGCGCGCGGGCGATGCAATGCGCGCGGGCAATGCGCGCGGGCGATGCGCGCGGGCGATGCGATGCGCGCGGGGGCAATGCGCGCGGGCGATGCGATGCGATGCGCGCGGGCGATGCGTTGCCCGCGGGCGATGCGATGCGATGCGCGCGGGCGATGCGCCAAACGCGCGCAGGGACTAGCTCAGTTTTGCGCCGCTGTTTTAGCGGTGGCCGGTGGCAAGTGAATCTGCACACCTTCGTGCAGGTTGTCCGAATCAAGGTCCGGGTTGAGCTTGTGGATCTGCTCAATGAACTTGGCGGCGCCCTTCTTGCCGACTTCGCGCTCCGCGATCTTCCAGTAGGAATCACCAGACTTGATCGTGTACTTGCGCTGGTCGCCTGAGCGCACAATGGACGCATCCATTGGCACCCCAGCGCGGTTGTTCGCGTTCGCAGCGATTGCACTCGGCTGCAGGGGTTGCTTGCTGGGCACAACTTTTACTGGGGGCACTCCCCCAAGAGCAGCGTTGCCTGCTGGACTGCCTGCTGGACTGCCTGCTGGAGTGACTGCGATACCGCCAACGGGACTCAAAGGCCTTGGCATTCGCGCCTCATAGGCGGCAAGCAGCACATCATCCTCGACCAAGGGCAGCGTGATCTCGCTGCCGGCGCGCAACCGCGTCACATCGAGTTCTTCGTTGAGGCACTGTGCGCTTTCCATGAATGCGTCCGGCTTGCCGCACCACTTCTGGAGCAAACCACCGAACGTGTCCTTGGTTTGCACTCGAACGATGCGAAAACCGTTCTCGCGTCGACTGAGGCCAAGTCGTTCCGTAACTAACGACGCAGAGGTTGGTGGCTGAATAACCACCGGCGCTGCGAGTGGCTGCTCGATCGGCAGCAACAAGGCAACCGGCTGATCCGGCACCTTGCCAAGCCCGATCTTCGCGCTGTTGAGCACCTCTTCGAGGCTCGGCGCTGCGACTATGACCATCTCGCGCGCACTCTCGGGCTGCCGCGCACCATCGCGGCCACCGCCACCAAGCACGACCGCGAGCATCAGAATGACCACCAAAAACCCGGTTACTGCATACACCAGGAGCTTCTCGTTCTGCTTCATCTGTCCCTCCAACAATGCTGACCCGCCGCCATCGACACCTGACCGGATATCGATAGCGGTGCGTCGATGTGCAGCCGCCGCAGCACCATCGCGCGGTTGCGGATGCTAGGCGCGAGCCGTCATCTTTCCAATCTCTTGTTCCACCACCTCGCATGGCTATTGTCGAACTGCATCGATGACCCACTGCTTTCGGCGCCTTGCAACTTGGTTCGGCGCCTGCCTCTGGCTGGCAGGATGCGCCGCGCCACTCCCTCGAATAGTCACCGTCACTACCGGCGAACAGACCAAGGTTGTGATCCATGACTTCGCAAACAACCGGACTTTTTCACTGCAGAACGTGTCTGCCGGCAGCCGCGCCGAGGTCTATCGGCAAGGCGCTGGCGATTTGGATCTAAAGGTGGTCGAGGACCAACGGCTGCAAGAACTGCTCGACGTGCTCGCCGCGCAGGGCATGTTCGAGCATTCGACCGAACAGCCTTTGCCTTCCGCGCGCGCAGCGATCCTGGTGACCCAAGGCGAACGGCGAATGGCGTGGTCACGCCCGCTCGCCGACCCGGCCAACCTGGAACTCATTCGGGCGTTCGACGAAAGCCGCGCCTACGTGCTCACGGTCTACAACGCAGCGACCGCGTATCACTCGCGCAAGATCAGCGACCAAGATTCTGCGGGCCTGCGCACCGCCATCGAAGCCCAGAAAGCCAAGCTCGAAGCGCAAAACGCGAAGCAGCTAAAGCCGACCTTGCCTGGACAGAAGCAGTGACCAAGCCTACGCAAATCGTCCGCGCGCTGGCGATCATCCCCGTGCGCGTCGGCAGCCAACGATTGCCGCAGAAGGCATTGCTAACGGAGAGCGGGAAAGAACTTTTTTTGCATACCTGCGATCAAGCAAAACTGGCGCGCAACGTGGACCGCGTCTGCGTTGCCACCGACGACGAAAAAGTTGCCAATGCGGCGAAGCGGCACGGCTTTGTCGTTTTGCACACGAGCGCCGCATGCCGCACCGGCAGCGAGCGTTGCGCCGAGGCGGCCGCCACCATCCCGTGCGACGCAGTGCTCGATATTCAGGGTGACTGGCCCGAGGTTGACCCGCGCGATCTGGAGGCACTGGTCGCGCAGTTGCTCGAGCGGCGCGCCGTGACCAACACGCTCGCAGCACCGCTTACCGATCCGCAGGCTCTGGCAAATCCCAACGTGGTAAAAGTCGTGCGCGGCCGCAACGGCAAGGCGCTCTATTTCAGCCGCGCACCGATCCCGCACGTAACGACAGGCAGTTTCCCGATCCTGCGGCACATCGGTGTCTACGGGTTCTTGCGCGAGACCCTGCTCACGATCCCAAAACTTGCGAGCAGCGGACTTGCCGAGGCCGAAAGCCTGGAACAACTGCGCTTCCTCGAAAATGATATTCCAATGCACGTGCTCGACGCGCAAGGTGACCCATGGGGCATCGAGACTCGGCCCGACTACGATGCGTTCCTACAACGATTGAGAGCCTAGTGATGACCAAATACATCTTCGTCACCGGCGGTGTGGTTTCTTCGCTCGGCAAAGGCCTCACCTCCGCTGCAATCGGCTGGATCCTTGAGCGGCACGGCTTCACGGTGTCGATGCAAAAGCTCGACCCCTACATCAACGTCGACCCAGGCACGATGTCGCCGTTCCAGCATGGTGAGGTCTACGTCACCGACGACGGCACAGAGGCCGACCTCGACCTAGGTCACTATGAGCGATTCACGCGCGCTCGCATCAACAAGGACTCCAACTACACCACTGGCAAGATCTACAAGTCGGTGATCCAGAAGGAGCGCCGCGGCGACTACCTCGGCCACACCGTGCAGGTGATCCCGCACATCACCGACGAGATCCGGATGGCGATCAAGGCCGGTGCCGCGCCCAGTCACGGCGGCCCCGAGCCAGACGTGCACATCACCGAGATCGGCGGTACCGTTGGCGACATCGAGAGCCTGCCGTTCCTCGAAGCGATCCGTCAGTTCAATCTTGAGCACGGGCCGAACGACTGCATGTTCATCCACCTGACGCTGCTGCCGTTCCTGCGCGCGTCGGGAGAACTAAAGACCAAGCCCACTCAACAGTCGGTTGGCAAGTTGCGCGAGATCGGCATCCAACCAAATGTGCTGATCTGCCGCACTGAGAAGCCGATGGATCAGGACATGACGCGCAAGATTTCGTTGTTCTGCAACGTGCGCCCGGAAGCGGTGATCGAGGAACGCGACGTCGACTTCTCGATCTACGAAGTGCCGCTGATGCTGATGCGATCTGGCCTGCCAAAGCGCATCTTCGACCACCTGCAAATCACCCCAAAGCACTCCGCCGAGACGAGTGACTGGGAACGGATGCTGCAGAGTGTCAAATACCCAGAGCGCACGATCGAGATCGCGGTCAGCGGCAAATACATCGAGCTGCACGACGCCTACAAGTCGATCTACGAGTCCCTCAACCACGCCGGCATCGCACATCAGGCAAAGATCCAACTGCGGAAGATCTCGGCCGAGGCGGTCTTCAATGACGGCGCCGAACAGCACCTCGAAGGCGTGCATGGCATCTTGGTGCCAGGCGGCTTTGGTGAGCGCGGCTTTGAGGGCAAGATCGCGTCGATTCGCTACGCACGCCTAAACAAGATCCCATTCTTTGGCATCTGCTATGGCATGCAGGCCGCAGCCGTGGAATACGCGCGATCCGTGCTCGGCATCACTGATGCAATCACCACCGAGTACGATCACAACGCTGCAAGCCCCGTGATCGCCTTGATGGAAGAACAAAAACGCGCAAACGAGAAGGGCGGCACGATGCGCCTTGGCGCGTTTGATTGCGAGATCACGGCAGGCACCAAGTCGCACCGGGCCTATGGCAAAACCCGCATTAGCGAACGCCACCGCCATCGCTTCGAACTGAACAATGCCTACCGCAGTCGCCTTGCAGAGGCTGGCTTGGTAATGGCGGGCGTAAATCCGAAGCTCGACCTTGTCGAGATCATCGAACTCAAGGACCACCCCTGGTTCGTTGGCGTTCAGTATCACCCCGAGTTCAAGACCCAGCCGATGCAGCCGCATCCGCTGTTCCGCGACTTCATCGGCGCTGCCGTCGACTACGCCGCGAAGCACCGCACGAAGTGATCGCGCGCGATGGTGCTTAGCGCACTTGCTGGGAGCCAGGTGCAGTAGCGCTTCAGTGCGGAGTCACCCGCATGCCCCATCGCCCGCAGCGACTAGCCGCAGGCAGTCACCCGCGGCTACGGGACGGGCACGGTTCGATCCGCTTGGTCGTGCGCCCTTCGCCGTAGTTGCGTGATGCGTGCAATGTGCGCGTCAGTTGACCGTGTGCTCGCGGCCAACCCAATACGGCTCGCGCAGGTTTTTTGCAGCTTGCAAAAAGCAGTGCGGGCTAGCTCACTGCGCAAATCGACAGTCGTCGGCCAGCTGTTTTATTGCGGACTTTCCCCGCAGCCGCATGCCGCTGCGACCCTGCTCATTACATGATCGCGTCGAGACCCGTCAGTTGGCGGCCGATGATCAGGCCGTGGATGTCATGCGTGCCCTCGTAGGTGATGACCGACTCGAGGTTGCACATATGGCGCATCGTCTGATACTCGTCCGTGATGCCGTTGGCGCCGAGGATGTCGCGCGCAAGGCGGCAGGATTCGAGCGCCATCCAGCAGCTGTTCCGCTTGGCCATCGACACGTGAAAGTGCTGCATCTTGCCAGCCTCTTTCATCTTGCCGAGCTTCCAGCACAGCAGCTGCGCCTTCGTGATCTCCGCAGCCATCCATACCAGTTTGTTCTGCACCAGCTGGAAACGGCCAATCGGCTTGTCAAACTGCACGCGAATCTGGCTGTAGCGGCAAGCTTCATCAAACACCGCCTGCGCCGCGCCAATCGCACCGAACGAAATGCCAAAGCGTGCCTGTGTGAGGCAGCCAAGCGGCCCTTTGAGGCCTTCGACGAGCGGCAGCAACGCCGACTTGTGCACGCGAACGTCTTCGAGGATCAGTTCACTCGTGTCCGACGCGCGCAGTGAGAACTTGTTCTTGATCTCCTTGCCGCGAAAGCCCTTGGTGCCCTTGTCGATCAGGAAGGCCTTCACGACACCGTCCAACTTGGCCCAGACCACCGCGACATCGGCCACGCTGCCGTTCGTGATCCAATACTTGCTGCCATTCAGAATGTAGTGGTCGCCATCCTTCACGGCCTTGGTCAGCATGCCGCCAGGGTTACTGCCGAAGTCCGCCTCGGTCAGGCCAAAGCACCCGATCAGTTCGCCCTTGGCCATCTTGGGCAGATACTTTTGCTTCTGCTCCTCGGTGCCCCAAGCGTGAATCGGAAACATGCAGAGCGAGCCCTGCACCGAGACAAAGGAACGGAGTCCCGAGTCGCCGCGTTCTAGTTCGGTACAGATCAGGCCGCTCGCGATCGGACTCAGACCAGCACAGCCGTAACCGGTGAGGCTTGAGCCAAAGACCCCCATTTCGCCGAGCTCTTTGATGAGGTGCGTAGGGAACGTGGCGTTCCGGTTGTGCTCCTGTATCACCGGCATGAAGCGATCGCTGACCCAACTCCTTATTGAGTCGCGGATCATTCGCTCCTCGTCCGTGTAGAGTTCGTCGACGTCGAAGAAGTCGAGGGCCTTGTATTGATCGCTCATGTGGGTCGCGTGCAGGATTGGGGGCGAAACAGGATAGTGGCCTTTGCTTGGAAGGCAAACGCCACTGCTATCTTCGCCGCGGACGGTTGCATGGATGAGAGGAGCCGGCCCTGAATTTCAGGCATCCGCATTACTCACCTGCCAGATAGCGCAATCGGCTCACTCGTCGCCTTGCCAACGAGCTTTGGTGACCGGCCCGTGCCAAAGCCAACGGTTCTTCAATCTCTGCAGAGTGCCTTCCGCAAGATCGCGCTGAGCGCGCCCCTGGTGTAGGGCTTGCCGAGCCGATACAGCGGGTCAGCAATCGAATCTTCGCTGCCAATCAACAGGCCGTTGCCGGACACCAGCACAATCGGCAGTTCGGGCCGCAGCTTGCGCATCGCGCGCGCCACCTCAAGGCCAGAAATCCTGGGCATATTCTGGTCGGTGACGATGATGTCGAACTCCCCTGGCGCCGATCGGAACGCCGCTAGGGCCGCCTCTGGCTCGACAAACCCCGCAACCTTGTAGCCCAGCCGCTCCAGCAAGACTTTGCCGATCCGCACCAGCGACGATTCGTCATCGAGCAACAAAATCCTGCCGCTTCCCGATTGCACTTCGCGCGTTTCCGGATCGACCACAACGAGCGGCTGACCAGTCCCCGGCAGGTAAATCGTGAAAGAACTGCCGCGACCCAATGTGCTTTTGACGTCCACGATGCCGCCGTGATCCGCAACGATGCCGTGCACTTCGGCAAGTCCGAGGCCGGTTCCTTCGCCAATGTTTTTCGTGGTGAAGAACGGATCGAAAATGCGCACGAGCGTCGCCTCGCTCATGCCCCTGCCATCATCCGTCACCGAGATCTGCGCATGGCTGCCTGGCAGCATCGCCAATCCCGATTCGTGGTGCGCAGTGACCACGCAAGTTTCCAAGCCGATCGTGATGCGGCCAACCGGTCCCTCAATGGCGTGCCACGCATTGGTAACGAGGTTGAGCAACACCTGATGGATCTGCGTCGAGTCGGCCAACACACAGGGCGCACCCGCCGACAGACGCATAATGATCTGGATGCCAGCCGGAATGGTGACGCGCAGCAGCTGCACAACTTCAACCACCACTCGGTCGAGACGGATTACCTCCCGGCTGCCGGGTTTCTGGCGACTAAAAGAGAGCACCTGCTTTACCAACTCGCTGCCACGCACCGACGCGGCCCTAATCATGTCCAGGTTTTCACCTAGCGGGTCCACCACCGGGATCAGGTCGCGCATCAGCTCAACGTTGGCCATGATCGCGGCGAGCACGTTGTTGAAGTAGTGCGCCACGCCGCCAGCCAGCGTGCCTAGGGATTGCATCTTTTGGGACTGCCTTAGTTGGCTCTCCAGAAGGCCCAAATCTGTCAACGCCTTTAATTGTGCTGAAATGTTGCGGATCACCAAGACAACACGGTGCCCATCTTCGAACTCGTATGGATTCATATCCACCTCGATGGGGATGCGCTGCCCATCTCTGGTTACGGCAAAACGCTCCGAGCGTCTCGATGTAGAGCGACCCGAGTAACCGAGGGTAGCCGAGCTGAGGTCTTGATTGCTGCCTGGCAGCAGGTCGTCGAGGCGAGAAAGGAGTAGCTCTTCACGAGTCGCGCCAAAGAGTTTCTCGGCCGCGCTGTTGGCAAGCAGAATGTTGCCCTTCTCAGTCACAACCATTTTGGCTTCCGGCGAAAACTCAAACACCGCCTCGGTAAGCTTTCGCTCGTTTCGCAAATGCGCTTCATTGCGCTTGAGCTCGTCGATATCGCGCAGAAATGCTGCAAATTGCGGCGGCTCGGTCCCGGCAATGCGCACGATCGAAACCTCGGCCAAAAAATCTGGGCCGTTTGCCCGTCGTGCCATTAGCTCGATGCGACGGCCCAGAATCCGCGGAACGCCCGTAGCAAGGTATCGCGCCATGCCCTGAAGATGCGCACTACGCGACGCCTGCGGGACGAACACATCGGCCATCGGCCGACCGATAACATCTTTGCGGCGGAAACCAAACATCGTCTCTGCAGCCAGATTGAATTCGAGCAGACAACCCTGGTGATCCGCGATCACGATCGCATCAAGGGCCGCATCTAGCAACGCTCCCTTGACGGATTCCTCGGCGAGCATGCGACTCATCAAATCGTTGCGGGACGACAACTCCATGATCGCGCGCTGCTGCCGTTCGCGATTCGACCTGTGACCGAACAGGCTGCCAAGTTGCAGTGCCAGCGACAAGAACACATCCAGCTCAAATGCACCTAGCAAACCCTTTTGCCTGACGACCAACAACGCACCACTCAGAACAGTGCCCGCGTGCATGGGAAATACCCTTGCTTCGCCGCGGGCAAAATCAACTCCAGGGAGCAGCGCCACGGCAGCATTTTCGTCGATGCTGCACCCCTCCGGCGGTGCGCTTTGCAGGCTTGCACTCATGGCCGCCGGCAGGCGCAGCCGACTGCTTGCCTGTTCGCTCACGCCGATGCTGGCAATGAGCTGCTGCTCCGCATCTCTGCCCTCAGCTAAGTCAAAGACCATGACCACATCGAGCAGCAATCTGCGCGCAAGGATTCCAGCTGTGTGTAAAACCTCAAGTTCAAAATCGGCGCCGCCTTTGAGTGCCGAATACAACTCGCGAAAAATCGACTGGCGCCGTTCTTGTTGATCCATTTGCACCTTCCTAGATCCTCGGCTCCGCAAGCGCGCTGGACTCGCGCGCCTTGGAATCGCGGCATTGATGCATCGCGGCATTCTTCAGGTCATCTGCACTGCCACCACCGGCGATCCGCAAATCATGGCCGAAAAGTCCCATCGAAGGGCGCAACGCAGCGACTTTGTTAGAGCGCATGCCAAAAGACAACATCCGCCGCACGGACTGCAGCCAGGTAGTCAAAAAACGCATCTCAACCGCTCGCACAAAGAATGCCTCGGTCACCCTTACCGCAAAGGCATCACTGTGAGCGGCAATCCCATCGCACATCAGCTGGTCGCAAGCGGCCACCAATGGCGCCTGCTTGCCGCCGAATTGGCGCAATAGTGCGCGCACGACCTTTAGCACCGCAGTGAAGGTATCAGAGCCATTTTCGAGCAACGCTCCTTGCATGCGGCAACATATTGCGACCGATCGTGGGTTTGGATCAACCCTCGAGCCAACTATTGCTGGTCTAACTAGCAAAGAATCTGCTCGGCCTTACGCACTTAGCCCCGTAGCAAAAACCTGAGGCCGCTAGCCACCCGCAGCTGCACCCTGAACGCAAGCGAACTCGCATCGCACTCACGCCACAGCCGCATCGCTAATGCGAGAACGCCATCCCGCCGCTAGCCTTGTCCGCCCGATGTCGCGCCAGCTCCTCGTCACCAGCGCCCTGCCGTATGCCAACGGGCCGATCCATCTCGGTCACCTTATCGAATACATCCAGACCGATATCTTCGTGCGCTTCCAACGACTGCGCGGCAACCGCTGCGTCTATGTCTGCGCCGACGACACGCATGGCACGGCAATCATGATTCGCGCCCAACAGGAGGGGCGCACGCCCGAGCAGGTGATCCACGACATGAGCCTCTCGCACCAGCGCGACTTCGATGCATTTTCGGTGTCGTTCGATCACTACGGCAGCACCAACAGCAAGGCCAACTACGAGGTTTGCTGCAGCATCTGGGCGGCACTGCGCGCGGCCGAAATGATCGAGACGCGCGAAGTGGCGCGGCTTTTTGATCCGAAGCTGCAGACGTTTCTGGCGGACCGCTTTGTCAAAGGCGACTGCCCGCGCTGCGGAGCAAAAGACCAGTATGGCGACAACTGTGAGGCCTGCGGCTCGACCTATCCGGCGACCGAACTGAACAACCCACGGAGCGTCTACTCTGGCGCCACGCCAGAGCTGAAGCCAAGCCAACAACTATTCGTCAAGCTCACGCCGCTGCAGCAGTTCCTCACCGATTGGACGCAGAAGAGCGGCGCGCTTCAGAGTGAGGTCGCCAACTACCTAGCTGGCCACTTCCTCGACAAACCGCTGCAGGACTGGGATGTGTCGCGGCCAAATCCCTACTTCGGCTTTCAGATCCCCGATGCGAAGGGCCAGTATTGGTATGTCTGGTTCGACGCGCCGGTCGGCTACATCGCCGCGACCGCGGAATGGTGCCAGCAACATGGCGAGTCGCTGGACAACTGGTGGCGCAACCCAGCCTGCGAGATCGTTCACTTCCTCGGCAAGGACATTACGTATTTCCACACGCTGTTCTGGCCAGCGATGCTGCACATCGGTGGGTTCCAACTGCCGCGGCGTGTGCAGATCCATGGTTTCTTGCGCGTGGGCGGCGAGAAGATGTCCAAGTCGCGTGGCACGTTCGTCACTGCGGCTGCCTACGCAAAGCACTTGCCGCCCGAGTTCCTTCGCTACTACTACGCGAGCAAGCTGAGTCCCAAGATTGATGACCTCGACCTGATCGCAGATGAATTTATCGGCAAGGTCAACAGCGACCTCGTCGGCCGCGTCGTCAACCTTGCGTCACGCGCAGCTCGCTTCGTCGAACAGACCGGCCTCAGTGCCACCTACCCAGACGACGGCGGCCTGTTTGCACGTGCGGCAACCGCGGGAACTACGATCGCCGAGGCCTACGAAGCGTGCGACTTCCGAGAGGCGACCCGCATCTGCATGACGCTGGCCGACGCGGCCAATGAATACGTCGAGCAGCGCGCGCCCTGGACGATCAAGAAGGACCCGGCTCGCGCGCGCGAGTTGCAGGACGTATGCACCGTAGTCCTAAACCTGTTCCGCCAACTCGCGGTCTACTTGGCACCAGTGCTGCCCGACCTGGCCCACAAGGCAGGCGTTTTACTGCACGCCCCCATCCACCATTTTGACGCGGCGCAGGCGCCAATCACTGGCACCAAGGTTGCCCCGTTCACACACATGATGAATCGTATTGAACCAAAGCAAGTAGAGGCCATGTTTGCCGACGCGGCGAAAGAAGCAGCCGCGGCCAAGGTAGCAATGCCTAGCGCTGGCCCTGAGCCCGCGGCGGCCATCGGTGGCACAGGCAGTGTTGAGCCACTGGCAAAAGAACCACTCGCCGGCGAGATCACCATCGATGACTTCCAGAAGATTGACCTGCGGATCGCGCTGGTCGTCGCCGCCGAGGAAGTTCCAGAAGCAAAGAAGCTGCTCCGGCTTACTTTGTCGCTGGGCGCAGGCACGACGCGCAACGTCTTTGCCGGCATCAAGGGTGCCTACGATCCAAAGTTGCTCGTCGGCCGGCTCGTCGTGATGGTCGCGAATCTGGCGCCGCGCAAAATGAAGTTCGGCATGAGCGAAGGCATGGTGATCGCCGCGGGTACCGACGGCGAGGTCTACCTGCTATCGCCGGACTCCGGCGCCAAGCCAGGCCAACGCCTGCACTAATCCGCGCACTGACCGGACGAAAAAACCGTCACTGGCGGCGCGAACTAGGCGGCACTCGGCGGCACTCGGCGGCACCAGACGGCCCTCGGCGGCCCTCGGCGGCACTAGGCGGCGCGCGGGATTTTCCGCACCCTAGAAAGTGAACGAGGCCCGCTAGTGCGGACCTCGCTCGGAAAGTCACATTCGGAGCCTTGCGGCCCCGAAGGGTTACTTCTTCTTGCCAGCCTTCTTGCCAGCCTTCTTCGCAGCCTTCTTACCAGCTTTCTTCTTAGCAGCCATCTGAGTAATCCTGTTTTCGGAGGAGGTGACCGGACGGCGACCAGCGAATGGTCCGCATACATCCGGCTTCTCATGACATCGGCATTTGACCGGCTCAAATTCACCGGAAAGTCCCATGGCATCGAGAGATACCACCTAGCCACCCGGTCACGACTGATTGCGAATCCCTAGCAACAACATAGATATAATGCCTTACATGACAAGTATCTTTGGCGGAGGCTCGCCGATTGAGCACAGCAAGAATCTGTGCAAAAATCTTCTGCAAGAGACAAAAAAGGCACTGCGGCCACCCGCCATCACATGGCCGCAGTGGCGTTGCCGACAACGCGTTCGGTCAAATCAGTCGAACAGCTTGTCGAGCGACTTCTTCGCATTGGTGCCGTAGTCGGCGCCGAGATCCGGCGACTCATGCTGACGGCCCATCGTCGACTTGAAGATGTCGGCGAGCTTCTTCGCCGTCTCGTTGGCGTAGAGGCGCACCATGCCAACCGTCGTGCGGTCGTCGAATAGGATCGTCAACAGCGTGCGATCCCCGACGAGGCCGAGCTGAATGTTGTCGCGCTCGCCCTGGTGATACATCGCCGTGAACTCTTCTTCGCCGAGCAGACGCGCCATCTCCTTCGTCGCAGCGAACGAGCCGGCGACGAGCGCCGAAATCGTGTCGATGTCGATGGTCTTGATCTCGCCACGCTTCGTGACGAGGTGACCTTCCTTGTCGATCAACAGCGCACTCTTGGCACCCGACAGGCGCAAAAACTCGGCAAGCAACTTGTCGATTTTATCGATGTCGTCTTTGTAGAAAGTGAGGCGGTCATGCCGCAACTTGTCGTTGCGCGACATCTTCTTGGCTTCGCTCATCTCGATTTCCCGTTCAGCTCAGGTTGCTGCCCATAAAGAAGTAGACGACGCCGGCGGCAGCGCCGACCAAAAGGACCGATAGGGTGATCACGAGCGCGAGACCACCACTTGCACGCCTCGCTGGCACGCGTGCAACTGGTTGAGCTTGACGCCTATTCTGCGACAGTGCCGGCTTGCCAGCGGTCGAAGTGCGCATCGGTGCCGCAGCAGGCCTCGGATTGGCAGCCACCGGCGCCTTGCCGCGGGCAGAAGGACGAGCCGTCGCCATGGACGGAGCCGCAGCGGCGCGATTTGAACCTGCAGACTTCGGGCTTGAAGGCCTCTGGGTAGAAGCTGGCGCTGCAACTCGTGGAGCTGGTGCCGCCGCAGGCTTGCCAACTTTCTGGGTTGCGCGCGCGGGCTCTGCAGCAGGCGCACGCTTGCCGCCTCGGTCCATGCGATCAATGCTTTCGAGAACCATGCCGGCGAGCGTCTTCAGGGTCGGGAACACGCCTTCGCCGCGATATGCGACAGCTTCAAAGGTCGGCACGCCGAACTTGTTCAACTGGCTGTCCATGTCCTCGACGGACATCGCGTTTGCATGGTCGCGCTTGTTGTACTGAATGACGTGCGGCAGTTCGCGAATATCCTTGCCGTACTCTTGGAGGTTCTCGATCAGGTTCTGATACGACTCGATGTTCTCGCTCATCTTCTCTGCGTCCGAGTCGGCGACGAAAATCACGCCGTCGACACCTTGCAGAACGAGCTTGCGAGTCGAGTTGTAGTAAACCTGACCAGGCACCGTGTAGAGCTGAAACTTCGTCCGCATGCCAGCTACGTTGCCGAGATCCAGCGGCATGAAGTCAAAGAACAGCGTCCGGTCGCCGTCGGTCGAAATCGATGTCAGCTCCCCCTTGTTCTCTTCTGGGGCCTTCTCGTGAACGATCTCGAGGTTCGTGGTCTTGCCGCTCATGCCAGGACCGTAGAACACGATCTTGCAGTTGACTTCCTTCAGCGCAAAGTTGATCTGAACCATGGGTCGGGTTGCTCCTGCGACGGCGATAGGATCTTGGCCAAGGCCGTAACCACGGCACCGGCCTCTGATCCTGCTTTGCCTTGATCGACAACAACCACTGCCCGGCTTGAAGTAAATCTGGCCACTTTGACGGGTACGGCAAACTAGTCGCGACCGACGCGCGACAGTCGGCGCAGGATCTGGACCGAGCCTTGAATCTCGCCGCGGCAGCTGTCGAGGTCCGCAAACTGATCGAGCAGCACCACCAAGAACGAACTCTCCATGTTGGCAAACACCGCCTTGCCATGGGCCGTGTGAATCGTCATCTGGTCAAAACTGCTCATGAAGGCTTCCTT
This sequence comes from Planctomycetota bacterium, assembly GCA_014192625.1. Classification (GTDB taxonomy): domain Bacteria; phylum Planctomycetota; class UBA1135; order UBA1135; family UBA2386; genus BJHM01. The sequence goes on along the minus strand of BJHM01000001.1, from coordinate 176,780 downwards.
GAGGACGCGCTCCGTTGACATCACCAAATACGACGCAAGCCCAGCGACCACATCGTCACGGAAGCGGGCATCGAGATCCTGAGCGATCACGAGACCATCTGGGGTGAGCATGACGCAGCCCTTCACGCCCGAGGCTTGACGCAACTCTGCCAAAGTTTCCTGGATCGAGCTCATGAGTTGCCTCCAAACGAGTAGAGCGAACCTGCGACCAATTCTTGTAGATCGGCGAGCACGCGGTCGACTTGTGCGGTCGAATCGCACTGCACTGCCGCCACAACTTCGCCATAGCAGCAGATGCAGATATTGCCAAACGAACCGTGCACTACGCCTTTCGTAAAGTTGCCAACATCGAGCCTGCGGCCAAACCGTTGCGATGACTTGGCGATCACGCGCACCACGCGCAGGAAGGCATCCTTGCCATCGCGGATGTCGCCCTTGACGAGCGCCCGGGTGCCCTTGATGTAAGTTGCCTTGCGTACGCCACGCTGCTCGGCGATCTGTGCGAGTGCTTCACGCAACGGGCCTAGACCGACATCGAGACTGCTCGCTCGCACCACTTTGGGCAGCGCGTTAGGCAACGATCCATCGTGCTCAACCCGACGCAATAACTCGTCAAAATCATCCCCGCGATCAGGCGCAACACTCGCCTGCTGACGCAAAGCACCGAGCTCCGGATCTTCTTCATCAGCGAGCATGTCGAGCTGGGTTCTTGCTTGCTGCGTGGCGCCAATGCGAAACAACAACTCAGCGAACAGGCGACGGGCCTTTTGATCGTCGGAGTCGAGTTCGAGCACGCGCTCTAGCACGGAGATGGCCTCAAGACCTTCCACCGCGGAAAGGTCGCGGTAGTAGTTGCCAAGTCGCGCCTGACCAAGCATCAGCCAAGGCCCAGAATCGTCAGGGTAGCGAACGGTCCATTCCTGACAGGTAGCGTGCAGCCCGGCCTGATCGCCAAGCTCTAGGTAGATGGCCGATAGCTCACGAAACAACGACGCTGTCGGCGAGTTTTCGAGCCTGCTGCGCAACGGCCCGACCCGGGCGCGGGCGCGACTGCGGCGAGCAAAGTCGCGCAGCTTCTGCAACTCGGCAGACTCAGGGAACAACGAAAGGCCATCATCTGCGGTCTGCATGGCCTTGTCGGCCATCGCGAGATTGAGGTAGACCTGGCCTAGGTCGACGAATGTCGATGGACATGGCTGTTCGCGGGCTCGCTGCTCGAGCCGCCGCAGTTCCTTCCAAATCCTCAGCTTTTTTATCAGGTTCACATCATCCTCAATTGCACCGCATCAGCGGAGCAGCACGACATCCCCATCCGGACCAGCAACCGCAGTCTGGGTCTCTGTTCCGGCCACTCCCGATATCACGCCACTAGCGGCGTACTCGTAGAGCAAAATAAGACTGTCGGCCGAATAGACCGAGAGCACGTCACGTGGTTTTTCCTTGCCCACCTTGATGCGGGTCACGACCAACAGTCGCGAGCCCACGATGCGCAGCGGTGACACCAGCGTCCCCGCTAGCTCGACCGAGTGGTGAACGGCGCCAGTCTGACGATCGAAGCTGGTCAATCGGTTGTCGGCGCACAACGCAACGACCGCCTTGCCAGCCAGCGCGATCTCACCATCGGCAATGACCCGGCCCGCATCGATGCTCCAGCGAGACTGGAGCCTTTTCTCGTCAAACGAGTGCAGCTTGCCGTCCACTCCGCCAACCCACCAAGTGCCACCTTCGGCGAGCACGCGTGTCGACAGCCCGGCAGTGATGCGCTCCGTGCACACCAACTTGCCACTGGCCGCGTCATAGACGCGCACCGTGCCATCCGCGCCAGCGATTCGCACCGCTCGATTTTCAATCGTCGGCACGCCGACGATCACGCCTTCATAAGGCGCTGTCCAAATAGGATGACCTGTCGCCTGGTCATAGCAGCAGAGGTTGCCAGCGCGGTCCGCAAACAGCAGGCGCCCGTCTCTCACTTGCAAAGTAGTGGCCGCAACACTTTTGAGCTTTACTGGCCAACCCGCTGGTGAAGCGCCACTCCGCAAGGCAAGGCACTCGAGCGAGCCCTCATTGGTGATGAAGTAAACGCGGTCCCCGGCAACCACCATTTCGCCATCGACCTCCCTCAGCCCGCCCAACTCGACCGTTCTACGCACGATACCACTCGCAGCAGATGCGATCGAGACACTGCCGGTGCGAAGGCTAGCGACGACATAGCCGCCGCCGAGGCCCAAGACCGTGGCTGGAGCCTGGAATCGGATCCGTCGTTCCGGCACGAGCACGAGCGGCAGAGCGACTTCCGCCTGGCGGCGCGCATCAATCTGGAAGGTCAAAGGCTCGAAGCCCGCGAGTTCGAGTGCGTAGCTGGCAATCTCGAGACTGCAGTTCACGACTGCCGGAGTAAGGGCCGCTATGGATTTGCCATTCACTTCGATGATGAGTGGCTTGCCATTGACCAGAATGCGTGCACCCTCGGGCCGTGAATGGATGCGCACGGGAATCACCGCACCACGCGCCACGGCGGCGATGTCGTAGTTGGTCACGAGTTCAACCGCACAACGGCGCGCTTCCTCAATGCGACCAGCAGCGAGCGATTGGTCGAGCGCCCGACGCAGCTCGCCAGCCCGATTAATGAACGTCGACAGCCGCACAAACGTGCTCTCCACATGTTCCTCAAGCGCCCACGCGTGGTCGTCCCGCTGACCAGCCTCCGCGACCACCTTGCGGACCCGCGCCACCGAAGTGAGGGATTCCTCGGGCTTGCCGGCCTTGAACAAGTCTTCGTATCTGCGCCACTCAGCCCGGTAATCCTGACGCAGGCTGCCGAGGCTGCGCTCCTTGGCCGCGCGCACACTGGCCCGATCGGCATCAAATTTGGCCCGCTTGCCACCAATCATGCTGAGTTCTTCGGCGGCGAGAGTGTTCGCCGTCGAGAGCGGATGCTCTGTGACGAACCGCTGGTATTCGAGCTCGGCTTGCTCGTATTCGTTGGCCGCGAGCAGCTGCGTGACATTGATGCGCTGAAAATCAGCGTGCGCTCTTTGGTCGTAGTACCCGAATGACACAAAGGCCACGACCAACAACACCGACAGGACCCCTAGGCCAACCACCGTCCGGCGGCGCCGGCGCGCACGTTCATCGAGCGCGTAGAGCGACCGGAGTCGTTCACTCACATCGCTGCGAGCGCGGTCGATCATCAGAATCTTCTGCAGGTAACCAATGGCCTCAAGTGGCCGCTGGTCGCGCACCAGGCCGTCGGCGATCGACAAGTACAGGTCAATCACGCGCTGCTGGTCACCGGCTTTGGAATGCACGTTGACCAAGAGTTTCTTCAGGTCAAGGTCATTCGGCTGCACGCGCAGCAAGCGCTCAAGGATGCCGCGCACGCGGCCGATCTCGCCGGCCAGGAGATAGAGGTCGACCAGTTGTTTGCCATCTTCAACCGCGTCGTAGTCCCCAACTCGTAGACCATTCTCGAGCACCACCTCGACCAGCCGCTCGCGCCCGGCGAGGTTGGTCGGCACGAGATCGATCGCAGCCTTCAGCTTTGCTGCCGCTGTCCGGAAATCGCCGTCGCCGATGCGGAACTCGGCATCGGACTGCATATGACGAATCGCATCCTCGTATTCGCCCTGCGCCTGATACGCACCCGCGGCCATCGCGTGAACGGTCGGGATGCCAACACCGATTTCGATAGCCTTCTCAAACAGGTTGATCGCGTCCCTAGTGCGACCCTTATTCAAACACTGCTTGCCGAGGGGCAACAGCTCTTCTGGCGGCAGCGGCACCACGAACCCAGCATCGCCGAGCTGGCAGAGCGACTTGAACACCGTGAACTTGGGCAGCCCGGTGAGCTCGATCAAGCGCGCGACGTTGTGACAGCCATCAACGTGCTCATAGACCAACGCGCCAAACTGATCGACCTCATCGGCAATGAACTGCTGATCCGAAGGGCAGATGATCTCCAGCGCACTCGGGATTCGCTCAGAGATGTAAGACCACTCGTCGATCCGGCGAGCGGCTTCCATGATCACACTCTCCGTGTGAAAGAAAAACCGCTCGTCAATGACCCCTTCGCGGTCGGTGAGTTGCGCTACGCCCTCGTGAAACTCAAAGCGCGCAGATTTCCAGAAGAACAGGTCGTAGACCTCTTCCTCCAGTTCGTAACGCATCTGCTCCGCGAGGTCCGCCTCCGCTAAATAACCGCCGGCCAGCAAGGCATCCTGCAATGAGAGCTGGTTGCGACTGGCATGCGCACGCAGCTCCTCGACGGCCTTTTGCTTCAGCCGCTCCGCGCGAACGAACGCAGCGATGGCGCAATCAAGCAGGGAATGCTCGTTGAAGTAGAGGGTGACGCCGCGACCGTCGAAGTAGAGGACCTTCCAGGTCCTCGGCGACTGAATGCTCAGCAGGCCGACCTTCTTATTGAGGGCCAGCATCTGGAACATTTGCGCCAGGTCGACGCTCGCCAGGTCCCCTTTAAGTGCCATGATTTCGTGATGGGACCACGCGTGATGGGGCGGTCCTTATCGGGCAGCTATCGGCATGGGACGGCACCTGCGTTGAGCCGATCCTGCCGCCTGGTGATCGCAAGGGCCCAAACTGCCATTACGGCGCACCATCCTCTGCCTGGCTCCGGCAACGGGGGGACCTTGTCATTGTTGCATCGCCTGCTAACGTTCGCCGAATGTCTGGAGCTTTCGACCGAGTTGCGCGGCACTTGCTGGCGATAATTCACACCAGCATTGGTTGGCTGGCCTTTCATCTCGGCGGCACGGTCGCTGCGCGGCTGTGCTTTGAACGCGTCCTGAGCTTGGGATCTTGCGAGTTTGTGGCCTATGTCCACCTCGGCCGTATCGCCCTTGGCGACGGCGACTATGCCGGCTACCGCCGCGAGATGGCCAATGCGCGCGCGGCAGACCCAGAACGATTTCGTCGGCTCAACCCGCGGGTCGACGGCTTGGAGCCTCGGTTTGACGGCACGCCATACGACGAGACCGGTGAGCGCGCGACTTGGCGATCGGTCCGGCCGAGCGCCAGCTTTTTGCGACGCACTGCGGTGCACTCGGTGGAACTGCCAATCGACAGCTTGCTCGCCGATGCACTCAACGAATTGCAGCGGCACGCCGAAAACTTTGCCACCAGCAAAACAACCCCGCGCGATGACTTCTCCTCGGCCGACGAGCGCGCACGTTTTCGCGAACAGCCGCCAATTGGCAACGACGAGGTTCGGCTGGCCAACCTCGAAGACCTGTCGCGCCGCCTGTCTGGCTGAGGCGGGTCGCTGTTGGTTTGAGTTCCACTGGTGGGGCCGCAAGATCCGCCATGGCACGGGGCCGTCAGATATGTAAGCTGCAACGCCCTACCTTGGGCTCGGAGATCATGCGCGAAACCGTTCTGAAAGACGTCCACGCCGCACTCGGCGCCCGACTCGTCCCGTTTGCTGGCTGGACAATGCCGGTCCAATACCGGGGCATCCTCGATGAGGCACGCACCGTGCGCGCCGCCGCTGGCCTGTTCGACCTGGGCCACATGGGCCGAGTCCGGATAAACGGACGCCAGGCCACCGAATACCTGCAACGCCTGCAGACCAACGACGTCACGCAGATTCCTGCCGGTCGCATTCGCTACTCGATGATCCTGAACGACGAGGGCATCACGCAAGATGACATCCTGGTCTACCGCAACCTGAAGAACGATGGCTTCTTCTTGGTCATCAACGCTGGCAATGCCGACCGCGACCTAGCGATCATGCGCGCGCTGGCCAAGGACTTTGACGTCGTGGTTGACGACCAGACTGACGCGCTTGGCATGATCGCGATCCAAGGACCGCGCTCGCAAGACATCACGCAGCAGCTGACGAACGCAGACCTTTCGAGCCTCAAATATTACGCCTGGACGATTGGCACCGTGCTCGGCGTGCCAATGGAGATCTCGCGCACAGGCTACACCGGTGAGGACGGCTTTGAGATCTACATCCCGCAGCAGCACACGCGCGCCGTCTGGGATGCGTTCATGGCCGCCGGCAAAAGCCATGGCCTCATGCCGACCGGCCTCGGCGCCCGCGACACGCTGCGCCATGAGGCAGGCATGCCGCTCTACGGTCACGAGATCAACGAGACCACCAACCCGCTTGAGGCCGGCCTCGATTGGGCGGTGAAATTTACCCACGACTTCGTGGGCCGCGCAGCACTGGAACGCCTGCTGGCAAGTGGCGGCACCGGTCGCCGCCTCGTTGGGCTCACCAGCAATAGCAAACGCTGCCCGCGCCAAGGCTATGAGATAAAAGCCAACGGCCAGAAGATCGGCCAAGTCTGCTCGGGCAACATCTCGCCAACGTTGGACACCAACATCGCAACGGCCTACGTTCGCACTGAGTTCGCCACTCCCGGCACCAAGCTCGAGTTCCTCGTCAAGGACAAGGCCGAGCCCTGCACTGTTACCGCCCTTCCCTTCTACAAGCGCCAACGCTGAAGCACTAAGATGCGCCCCAACGACCGCAGCTATCTGAAGAGCCATGAATGGTGCAAGATCGAAAATGGCATCGCCACGATCGGCATCACGGACTTCGCCGTCTCACACTTGTCTGACCTCGTGTTCCTTGATCTGCCCAACAAGGGCAGCAACGTCACGATCGGAGAATCTTTCGGTGAGATCGAGTCCGTCAAGGCCGTGAGCGATCTCTACTCGCCAGTCAGCGGCGAGATCATCGAGGTCAATAAGGACCTGACGGACAACCTCGAATGGCTATCCTCAGATCCATTCGCCAAGGCCTGGATGCTGAAGATCAAGGTCACTTCGCTGTCGCAAGAACTGCAAAACGCGGCGGCCTACGAAGGCAACTGCGTCGAAGGCTGAGCCGGCCGCCCGGCTCCCGCTAAAATCCGCGCATGTATCTGCGGGTTCTCGATGACGGCGCGCGCCCTCCAGCCGAGAACATGGCGATCGACGAAGCGCTGCTGCGCGGCGGCGGACTACCTTCGCTGCGCCTGTATGGATGGCAGCCACACGCGGTATCGCTGGGCTACTTCCAAAAGGTCGACGACTTCGCCGACCTGCCGATTGACACCGTGATCGTGCGACGCTCCACCGGCGGCGGCGCCATCCATCACGGTGATGAGATCACTTTTGCGCTGACGCTCGACGCAAACTTGCTGCCAAAGGATCTGGACCAAAGCTACGTGCTGTTGCACGACGCAGTGCGGGCTGCGCTCTCGGACCTCGGCGTGCACTGCACTCGCCAGACGACCGGTGCGGCATGCGGAGCACGGCCCGACGTGCGCTGGTGCTTTGCCACAGCGGGCCGCCATGACTTGGTCGACGCGCACGGCCGCAAGCTGGTCGGCTCGGCACAACGCCGACTGCGCAACGAGCACGCCCGCGTGCTGCATCACGGCTCGATCGTCCTGCACAAACCTGCACTGACGCCGTTTGTCGCCGCAATCGCAGATCAGATCGAAGTGCACGCCAATCGCACAAAGCTGCGCGGACAAATGGTGCTGCGCATCGCTGCCGCGCTCAACCTTACGCCGCAACCGGGCACACTCAGCGACCAGGAGCACGCCACGGCGACGCATCTCATTGCCGCTCGCTTCGGCGATCCGTCCTTTCGCAATGCCCGCTAGCGCCCCTCGACTCCCCACTACCATGGACCTCGATTCGCAGCCGCACCCCTCGCATCTCGACCGCAGCACGCGCTTGCTGGTGCTGACTCAGGTTGCGATTTGGCCCGCGGATTGGCCCCAGTTTGATGCCATCCTGCGGCGCGCACAGATCGAAGGTGTCACTCGCGCCACCATCGACGAAGTGCTCCTGCAAGCGGTCTTGTTCTTCGGCTTCCCACGCCTTGTCAGCGCATTTGAACGGCTGCAGGCAGTGTGGCCGCAGCAACACAATTCGACCAGTCCCGCCGTTCCGAAGGAGCAGCGAAGCGAAGCTGGCCGCTCACTGTTTGCTGCGATCTACGGCAAGAACGACGTCACGGTGCGCTCGTTGCTCGCGTCGTTTCACCAAGAGTTTCACGACTTCGTGCTCGAGGCCGCCTATGGCCGCATCCTCGCGCGCAAAGGCCTCGACGCTCGTACGCGCGAACTGATTGCGGTAGGCGCGCTGGCTATCCTGCGACAACTGCCGCAACTCGTGGCGCATGGCCGTGGCGCAATAACCTTTGGCGCCAGCTCGGATGCCGTGCGCGAAGCAATCCACTGCGCCATCGACGACAAAGCGACGGTCGACGAACTTATGCAGCGCATCCAGCGGGGCAGCTGACGCGATTGGGTTCGTCAGAACGCGGTTGCCTCAAACCCGCGCGGCCCTTGCAAAGCCGCGCCACAAAAACGGCGAGCTTCAGGTCCGCAGGACAACGTGCCGCTCAACCAAGTCGATCAGCTCATCGGGCTCAAACGGCTTGCGGAAGTAATCTGCCGCACCCATGTCGGTGCTCTTCTGATGGCCGCGAGCGTGCTCACGCGCCGTGAAGATGATCACCGGGATATTGGCGGTTTGCGGATCACGCTTTAGCCGCGTCAAAGTCTCCCAGCCATCGATGCCGGGCATCATGATGTCTAGCAGGATGATGTCGGGCGATTGCGTTCGCGCCTTGGCGATACCGTCTTCACCATTGGTGGCGGACTCAACTTGAAAGCCCGCCGCTTCGAGCACCATTTGCGTAGAGACGATGATGAGTTTCTCGTCTTCAATTATAAGGACGGTTCGTTCCATATTCGTTACCGCTTCATGCCTTCCGTTTTGCCTGACGCGACCGACTTGACAGTCGATTGATGCGGCAGGGCGAAGGAGAAATCGGCACCTTGGCCCAGCCGGCTGGAGACTTCGATGCGACTTCCGTGCGCTTCGACAATGCCTTTTGCCACGAACAGGCCAAGACCAGCACCGCCGTGATGGCGCGTCAGCGGGTCCTCGACCTGGAAAAACTTCTCGAAGATTCGCCGGTGGTATCGGGGGTCTATGCCAATCCCCGAGTCCTTCACTGCAAAACGGAGGCCGCCATTGCGCGCCCGCAGGATACGAACATCAACCACCCCACCATCACTGGTAAATTTCACTGCGTTTTCGATCAACGCCTGACATGTACGACGCAAATCTGCACGGTCAGCACACAGAATCTCTGTGCCCGCACACTCGCATTGACAGGTCAGTGCAATCTGGCGATCGCGTGCCGGTTGTTCAAACGGCGCAAGCAGCCCGGCCATGAACTCAGCAATTGAGAACTCTTCGCGATCCTGACCAAAATCGTCGGAATCCAGATGGCCGAGGTTGATCAGCTTGTCGATCTGTTGTTCGAGCCGAACGCTCTGCTCACGGATCGAATCGATGACGAACGCCTGCTTCTCGCTCAATGGGCCAAGGCTGCCTTTGGCCATCAGCGTTGAATAGGTCTTGATGCCGGTGAGTGGCGTTCGCAACTCGTGTGCGACGATCGAAAGATACTGATTCTTGAGCTGGTCGGTTTTGAAATCGGCCGTGACATCCTTCAGAACTGTCAAACTCCCCGCTGACTGCCCGTTGTAGTCGGTGACGCGACTTGTGAGGCACTTGATGTAGAGCAGGTCATGCTCGCTGTGGAGCACTTCGACGGTCTGAGTCACGTCACGACCTTCAACCAAGCGTTGCCGGTCCGCTATCAACACCGTCATCAGTTCGGCGCGACCTTGCAGGGCGGACACCGGGTAGCCGGAAGCAACGAACGCCTTCACACCTAGGAGATCTTCAGCCGCAGGGTTCATCAGCATGACGTTGCCGTCACAGTCGATGAACACGATGCCGTCCATGAAGTTGCTGATCAGGGTCATCGCTAACGGTTACTCGGTTATGCAGGTTTCATGCGAATCGAGTTTGCTCTGCACCACAGCGGCACAGAACGAAAGCACAGCCACGTATCGGCAGCAGATGGCTGCCAGATCGCGCAGTTCCTGCAAGCTTTCACGGCAGCACTCGGTGACGGCTCAATGCAAGCCTCCCACCACGCGCGCAAAAGCTCCCCTAACGATGTGATTTCCCAGCAGAACCACGGGGAGCGCAATCGCCACTGCAAAGGGCGAGGCCCTGCATCACAGAGCCCCTCGACCGAGCGCTCAGCTACCGTTCTTGATCGACAGCAATGCGTCGTCTTCGCGCTCGAAGATCGAGAGGTGCTTGGCGATCCGCATGATCTCGAAGATCTTGATGATGAACGGCTTGATGTTGGTCAAGTACAGCTTGCTGCTGCGTGATGCAGTCACGTTGTTTGCGACGATGATCAGTCCTACGCCGCATGAATCGATGATCTTGACGTTGTCAAGATTGAGCACGAAGTGCTGGAAGCCATCGTCGATCTTGCTGTTGATCGTTTCCTTCAGCGACTCCTTGAGCGAGTCCGTGACGTAGAAGTTTAGACTCCGGTCGTTGAACGAGATGATGACCGTCTTGTCGTCGTTGAGCGTGGTGACAGAAAGGCCCTGACTCTTCTTGCCGACGATTTCCATGGTTCCCTTGGGTGCAGCGCAGCCGTTCGAGACGGCCACAGTCTGATTGATCGGCTGCCGGCGTGGGTGGAGTTGAGTGGCATCAAGGAAACCTGCGATGCCAGTGCAGTGAGCACACCAGTGATAGCGGCGCGCAACCTACCCTTGGCGGCGCTTTCGAAAACGCTATCGCCGCCTGCTGGTTACTCGCCGACCGACCGCTCACCCAAGGGCGTATCACCGTTATTCATGCGATACCGCACAGCAACATTGGCCCGACCAATCTGCGCCAGCACGTTGAATGACTTCTTCAGCCCGAGTTGGTTTGCCTTGTTGGCCACGCCCACCACCGATCGCCCGAGCACACGCGCAACCGCGAGGTTATCGCGATCGGGGTAGACCTCACGCAGGATCGCCACATCGGCATCGGACCAACGCGGCATCGATCGGCGCAGCGCCTGCACCGCCCGCGCAAAGCGCTTGTCCTTCGACAAACAAAGGCGCAATGCAGCGACCTCAATCTCTTCCCGCGATCGGAGCAGGCACAAAACGAGATCCTCCTCGCGACGAGTGCCAAAGAAGTTCTTGAGCGCGCAATCCTCCTCCTTTGCCCATGGCCCAGCCTGCAGTTTGCCACGCAACTGCAAGGCCCGCTTTTGCAGATCAGGGATGGTGCGGCCGAGCATTGCCGCGATCAGCCGCAGCTCAAGGGCGCCCCACGACTGGCGCAACCGCAAATCGTCATCCGCTGTAAAAGCTGAGCGCCGCACTGGCACCGCGAACAGGTCCAGCGCTTTCTTGCGCACGCTCTCAGCCGTCCGCCGCAGCAGCACCGCTGTGTCGATGACCCCGCGCTGCGGCAGCAGGCTGCGCATCCGCTGCAGTTCTTGCACGGACCAGTTGCCGCGCCGCAGAGAACATCGCGTCATGGGCGATTCGCCTCTGGCGATTCCAGGAAGCGCTGCCAGCGCACCCGCACCTGCTCCGTGACCAGATGACGAACGGCAGCCGCCGAATCGAGCGCGCGCGCCTCAGCGGCGAGAGCGCGGCATTCGGCCAATGAGAAACTACGAAGCGTGAGCTTCACGCGGGGTAAAAAGACCGGCGCCATCGATAACTCGCGATAGCCAAAGCCGATCAACAACGGCGTGAACAGATGATCGCCTGCGATCTCACCGCAGATCGAAGCAGGCTTGCGAGCACTGGCGGCATAGATCGCAATTTGCTCCAGAACCCGCAGCACTCCCGGATGAAATGGGTCATACATCTTGGCGACGCGCTGGTTGTCACGATCGACCGCGAGCAGATACTGCACAAGGTCGTTGGTGCCGACCGAGATGAAGTCCACCAAGGGAAGAATATCCGGCAGCGTCGGCACCAGGACCGGCACTTCGACCATCACACCAAAGGCGATATTCGGATCGTGCTGTTCTTTGCCGTCGCGCAGATCCTGCATCAAGTGCGTCAACACTTCGCGGCAACGCACCACCTCCGCCTTGGTCGTAACCATTGGCAAAAGGATGCGGGCTGGTCCTAGCGCGCTTGCCCGCAGCATGGCACGGAGCTGAGTGTAGAGGATGTCTGGCCAATCGAGACACAGACGAATGCCGCGCCAACCGAGCACCGGATTGCGTTCGTCAGGTGTGCGGAAGTAGCCCAGCGGCTTGTCGCCGCCGACATCGAGCGTGCGGAAGGTGACGGGCTTGCCCTTGGCACCTTCCATCGCACGGCAATACATCGTCACCTGCTCTTGTTCGGTCGGAAACTGCTTCCGCTCCATGAACGCGAACTCAGTGCGAAACAGGCCGATACCAGCGATCGCATCGGCTTCGAGGCGTTCGAGATCCCGCACGCTCTCGGTATTGGCGTAGAGCCTTATAGCAGTGCCGTCCGTCGTCACCGACGGATCAAAACGAACTTCAGAAATCCGGCTCTCGGCGCTGCGCTGCTCGCGCAGTCGTTGCTGATACTGCGCCAGCTCTTCTGCGCTGGGATCGAGGATCACCATGCCAGAATCGCCGTCGATCACCACGTTGGTGCCGCTCGGCGCTTTGATCATCACATCCTCGACACCGACCACCGCCGGGATGCCGAGCGAACGCGCGAGGATGGCACCGTGCGAGTACTTGCCGCCGTGCGCAGTGACGATGCCGCGAATGTGCCGGCGGTCGAGAATGCCTGCGTCGCTGGGCAAAAACTCATCGGCGCAAAACAGATAGTCGCAGCCGTTGGCGGTGTATTTCGAACGCGCCTTGGCCATCAGCGCACAGACCACTTGCCGACCGATGTCGCGCAAGTCGGCCGCACGTTCGCGCATCGCCGGATCGGCCATGCTCTCAAACACGACTTCGTAACGCGCGACAACCCGCTGCAGTGCCACTTCAGCATTAACGCCATGCAGAGCAATCTCACGAGTCACGTCGGCGAGGAACGTTGGGTCGTGCAGGATCGCTACCTGAGCGTCGTAAATCCGGGCGTCCTGACTGGTCAGCGCTGAAGCGAGCTCCTGTTGCAACTCGCGCAGCAAACGCGCGACCTCAACGATCGCCTCCTGCAACCGCTTCTGCTCGGCAGCAGTTCCCTCTGGCGCCACCTTCCAAGTCGGGATCTGGTCGAGGGTGCCATGAAAGTGCACGAGTGGCGCAATGGCGACACCTGGCGCAGCGGCGATGCCCTTCAACTTTCTGGACATGGGTTTATTGAACCAAGGTCGGCAGACCGCCCGTTGGCACGGAGATTTTCAGCGTTCCGCCGCCGCATTGCAAATGCCCCTTCATGCACAGCACGGGACTGCCGATCACCACTACCAACGGGAACCCAAACGAAGGCATGCCGATGAGCATTTACAAACAGCAGTTTCAGACCGACCTTCGCGCCAAGATGCCGCCCCAAGATGAAGTGGCTGATCACGACCCAAGCGTCGGTGGACTGGCTGCGGCCCTGGGTAATCGGGAGCCGCTCGACGATGCCGAGGCAATCCTTGCAGAAAACTTGGCTGCCGAGGGCAATGCGGAAGTCGCCGACGAATCCGACCCGAGTGCGACAGAACAGACGGAGCTATTTTCGCCGCAAAAAAGTTCCCTATTGGCCCGATTGCTCGGCCTGATGGCAAAGACCCTGGGTGCGGTATCGCTGATCGGCAGCGGCGTTTTGACGATTACACCAACCGGCCCGCTGGCAACCGCGTTCGGCGCGAGCCTCGGCATGACCGCCGGTAATTGGTACACGATCAGCGCCGTGCTGCTGGTAGCTGGGGTTTTGCACCGCCAGATGAGCCGCCTCACCGCGATGAGCCGGCAGCAAGAAACCGCGCAGCAGCACATCCAATCACACATGCAGCACATGCTCGACCAAGAGGCGCGCGCTGCCGAACGCCCGCCGGCCGAGGGTGAAGAACTCGAACGCGTGCTCGTTGCCTTGGAACGCCAGGACGAAAAGATCAACAACCTGACGAAGGCGTTGAAGATGTATGGCAAGCCGCTGATGGAAATCGCCAACAGCTCGGCCGACGTGACCAGCCAGCTCGCAGGGGTCAAATCACAAACTGAGAACCTGCGCGACACCCTAAAAACAGAACTGCAACAGCTGCTCAATAGTTCAAATTCATCGGACGAACTTGGCGACGCCGTTGGTAAGCGCCTCGATGCGCTCTCCGAAAAACTCTCGCCGCATGCGTTGCAGCAACAAATCGCGCGGCTCGAAGCCTCGATCCAGGCGATCAGCCTGCGGCTCGAAGACAGCGAAGTGCGCAAGAGCCTCGTGCGCCTGGAGGACGCTGACAAAGTGCAGGCCCGCAAGCTCGAAAACCTCACTCACACCGAGGCCATGCAGAAGGACCTTGGCAAGATTGAGCACCAACTCGACCTCGGCCTCGGCAAGCTCAGCAACGCGCTGGAACAGGTTCGCAGCGGCAACCTCGGCGCAATCGAGACCACGGTGCGCGACATGCAGCGCGAACTAGCAGGCCTCGCAACCTCGATGGCAAACGTCCAGCAAGCAGTGCGGACTGGTGGCAACCAAAAAGCAGCCGCCGCGCAGCCGGCGATGGTTTATGCAGCAGCCGACAGCCATGTGGCGAGCAACGCCACGGCTGCGGACTCGGCGAAAAAGCAACCGGCACCGGCGGTTGAGTCGGCGGTTGATACGAAGGGCATGAACGATGCGCAGGTGGGTGCTGCCCAAAATCAAACGGGATCGCGCGCCTCCAGCGGCAAAAACGTGCTGGGCGCGATCGCCAAGCTCAAGAAGCTAAAAGCCTGAGCCCGTTGACGGCGGCTTTTGCTGCCGCAGTCATTCGCTGGACGGAACCGTCCGCCCGCTTACCATTGCAACTGCATGCAACGATCGCGGCGGCTCGGTTTCCGATTGCTCCTGCTGATTGGCGGCAGCCTTTTCGCGGTGTTGATGGGCGAAGTGACGTTTCGCACGCTGCACAGGGAGCCGTCACAAGGACAAGCTTGGTTCGCGGTCGATGGCCCAAAGGTCCCGCCGTTTGAGTTGATCTACTTCATGAGTAGTTGGCCGTGGATGGCGCAGCGCCAGTCCCTTCTGCAGCCGCGCGGCTGGCTGCCGCCGGGTTTCCAATATCGACTGGGCTACGAGAACGCGAAGTGGGACTACTTCGACAAAGACGGCGCGGTCACCTATCGCATTAACAGCCTCGGCTTCCGCGATCTTGAGTTCAGCGTGACAAAGCAACCTGATGAATGGCGCGTGCTCACGCTCGGCGATTCGTTCACGATGGGCTGGGGCGTCCAACTCGAAGGCAGCTGGCCGCAACAACTGGAGCAGCTTCTGCGCAAGGGCAGGACCGGCCCTTGCGAAGTGATCAACGGCGGCTTTGCCACTCTGTCGTTTACCGTGGGCAACGCCGATCGTTGGGTGGCCCTCGAAGGTCTGCGCTTCAAGCCTGACGTAGTGATCATTGGCTTCTGCCTCAACGACTGTGGCCAGATCCCGATGCTCTCCTATCCCAAAGTCCCAAATGAGGCGGTCCTCGGATCTGAACTGCTCGGAGAACTTGTGCACGCGACGAAGCTGCGGGCCGCCTTTTCGGAACAGCGCGACATGTCGTTGATCGTGAAAGCGGACCCGGGGATATGGAATGAAACCCAAGCAGGGCTGCAGCGGTTGCACACGTTGCTCGAGACCAACGGCATTCCGATGCTGGTGGCGATCCTGCCAATGCTGTCCGAGCTCGGGCCCAAGTATCCCTATGCCGAGCTGCACAAAATGCTGCGCAGTTTTTGCGCCACCGAACACATCCACTGCCTAGATCTGCTACCGCAATTTGACGGCCTGGACGAACGCAGCCTCTGGGTGCACGAGACCGACCAGCACCCAAACGAGAAAGGCACGCGAGTCATTGCGTCCGGCATCGCAGCGTGGCTCGCCGAGGCAAAGCTCGCTGGCCGCTGAACAAAATAACGCCTGCTTGTCAGTCGATCGCGCGCGACGGCCGGAAGCTCACTACCGAAGTCGTCGACGCGCGCTCGTCCCAAATCCGCGCCTGGGGCATCGGTGCTGGTGCTGCGGTAAACCAAGAGCAGCCTCGCAGCACACGCCCGCTGCCAATCGGTGGCACGCCAAACGGCGCAGCCGGGCCAGTCGGGTCAACCTGCGACTCTGTCCCATACGGCGCAGACCAATCAGCACACCACTCCCACATGTTGCCGAGCATGTCGTAGAGGCCGTAGCCATTGGCCAGCAACGATGCGACGGGCCGCGCGTGGTCGCCAGCATTGAGGTGATAGACCGCATGTTGCCGCAAAAAATCGGCGCTCTCCCAGCACGGATCGCTGGGCGACAATCCGCCAAGGCACGCCCATTCCCACTGCGCCTCGGTGGGGATTTGGTAGCCATACAATGCGCAATAGAGTGCGGCACCATTGTGATCGATGGCAGCAGGCAGCGCGTCCGCTCCACGCCAATTCTCCGCAAGAGCCGGAACCCCAGTGTCCGCTAGGAAGGCCCGCCACTGGTTGAGCGTGAGCTCGGTTTCCGCCAGCAAGAACGGCTTACTGATGCGCACCGGATGCTGCGGCTGCGCAAATGTTATGAAGGATGAACCCATCACAAACTCGCCCGCTGGAATGCGCCTAAAGACGATGCCGGTGCGCGGGTCCTTGAGCCGTTCGCCCGGATGAGCCGCATCGAGTTCCGTCCAGGCCGACAATGGTTGCTGATCCAGCAGCTCTTGCCGACGCAAGGCAGTGATGCCAGATGGCTTTGCGCCGCAGCCCGCAAGGACCACGAGCACTATAAAAGGAGCACATCCTGAAGCTCGGATTGCGCCCATGCCAACGGCACAAAAGCGATCTAACGTAGGCATCGTTCTAGGCAATCTCATAGCGCGTCCGAGCATTGCGCAAGCCCGATCTTTCATGCCTTCGGCTGCGCGTTAGCTCGCACATTCCGTGGCGGCCCGTTGACGGCAATCCCAATCTCGGCGACAAAGTAGTATGTCCACTCCGACCGGCATGCCCGCCGCCCCTAACGCCGCGAGCGTTTCTGCCGATAGCCCCTCTGCTGCCGATGTGTTTGCCTTGGTGCCAGTCCCGTTGCGCTCGGCCCTTATCCGACGCGGGTTCACCCAGCTAACGCCGGTCCAAGATGCCGCACTCGCGGCGATGAATCTCGATCGCGATCTGCAGATCACGTCACAGACCGGGTCGGGCAAGACCGTCGCACTCGGCTTCGTCATGGCCCGACTGCTGCTTGCCAAAACGCCGCGCGGCCGTGGACCCAGCACCATCGTGATCGCGCCGACCCGCGAACTTGCAGCGCAGGTCAAAGATGAATTGGAATGGCTGTTCGCTGACACGCGCGAAGTCTCGCTCGACTGCGTGACCGGCGGCACCAGCATCGGTGCCGAGCGATTCCGCCTCGCACGAAAGCCGTTGATCGTGGTCGGCACTCCGGGCCGCTTGCTGGATCACATCACCAACGGCGTGCTCGACGTGACGGGCGTGACGCAGCTGGTGCTGGACGAAGCGGACCAGATGCTCGACATGGGTTTCCGCGATGAGCTCGACGGCATCCTTGCGACGATGCCGACCGAACGCCGCACCCATCTCGTCTCGGCGACCTTTCCAGCGCAGGTGCTCGCGCTGACCCAGCGCTACCAGCAAGAGGCACTGCACATTGCCGGCACTGCGCATGGCGAAGCCCATGCGGACATCGAGCACGTCGTGCACCCAGTCGGACCACGTGAGCGCTACGCCGCGCTGGTGAACCTGCTGCTGCTATCTGGTGATGAACGCACATTGGTGTTCGTCCGCACTCGCCAAGACACGACCGGCCTCGCCGACAAGCTTGCTGGCGACGGCTTCGCCGCTCTGCCGATCAGCGGCGACCTAGCGCAAGCACAGCGCACTCGCACGCTCGCCTCGTTCCGCCGCGGCACAGTGACAACACTGATCGCCACCGACGTAGCGGCGCGCGGACTGGACATCCCGAACGTAACGACGGTCGTGCACGTGGATCCGCCAATCGACCCGGAGACCTACACGCACCGCTCAGGCCGCACCGGCCGGGCCGGCCAGAAGGGCCGGAGCGTCCTGTTGGCACCACGTGTGCGCGAACGTGCGATCCGCCGGTTGCTGCAATTGGCCAAGGTGCAAGTGCAGTGGCTGCCGGTGCCCGATGCCGATGTCGTTCGCGCCCGCCAGATCGACCGCCTCGGTGACCGCGTGCGTGGCCAGCTCGCCGAAACCAAGCCATGCGCGTCACAGCGTTCGCTCGCCGATCGCTTGCTCGCCGAAAACTCGCCGCAAGACGTCGTCGCCGGCCTGCTGGCGGCAATGTCGCAGGAGCAAACCCGCGAACCCTTTGCCTTCGGCGCGCAGCCAATGCCAGCGCATGCGCCAAAGCCTCTGGTGCAAAAAACGCCGCCCGCAGTGGCGCATGTTGGGACGCCAGTCAGCGCGCCCAGTGCCACTTCCACAGCGCAGGCACACAAGGTTGCCACAGCAAAGCCGGCGATGCATAAGCCTGCTGCACTAAAACCTGCGATGCATAAGCAGGCGGTGTCGCAGCCTGCCAAGCTCCATGAAGCAGCCCCCACACAAGCATCGCATAAAGAACTGGGGCCGAAGATCGCACTGCCGAAGATCGCAGCCGCAAAGCCAGCGGCACACAAAGTAATCACTCCAGTGGCTCGCACGAGCGCCACCCGCGTGGCGCCTACGCACGCAGAAGAATCAGCCGACCCGGCGACTCCGTTGGGCCGCCAGCCCGTAGCACGCGGTCGCCGCGGCGCAGCACCTGCGTGGCAGCCACAACCACCAGTCGAAGTCATGCTGCCCCAGAGCGGCTATACCCGGTTCCGGATCAACTGGGGTCGCGTCCACGGCGCCGAAGCAAAGCGCATCCTCGCGCACGTTTGCCGGCGCGCCGACATCGAGAGCAACCGCATCGGCGCAATCAGCGTGCAACTGCACTTCAGCACGTTCGACGTGACCGCTGACCGAGCGGAAGAATTCGCGCGGCGCGTGCAGCCCCGCGATCGCCGCGACCCTGAGCTGATCATCACCCGCGAAGACCTGCGCCGCGCTGGCTCAGGAAAGCGCGAACACCAAAGCGACGCTGGCGAGTGACCGCGCGCCGCAGGCAACGCTTTCCAAGCGCCTGCGGTTCTGCCAATCTCCTGCGCATGGCCATCACCCTGCGCGCCACATGGACCACGCTGCTGCTACTGGCTGCATGCGGCAGCAGCGCCGAGGCCCCTGCTCGCAGACCAATGTCTTCGGCAGCCAAGGCGCAGCTCACCCGCGATGCCCTGCCAAAGATGTGGCAGGACTTGGATCCGGCGCATCCCCTTACCCGCCTCAAAGACCCGCGCACCGGGATCGTGTTTTGTCGCGTGCCAAAGGGCACGTTCACGATGGGCAGCATGAGTTCCGACCTCGAGATGCCGCCACACGAAGTCGAGTTGACGCGCGACTACCTGCTCGCCGAGACCGAAGTGACCGTAGCGCAGTGGCAACGCTTCGTGCTGGAACACGGCGGCAATAGCACGGCACCGATCTCCAAACGTTCGCCACAGCATCCGATGACGCACTTGCTGTTCGACGAAGCCGCGGACTTTTGCGCAACCTACGGCTACCGCCTGCCCACCGAAGCCGAGTGGGAACGCGCAGCGCGCGGCGGACTCACCGAGGAGCAAGGGCCATGGCGCACGCAGCGCACACTCTCCGACCACGCGTGGTTCCACATCAACAGCAAGGACGGGCCACAACCGGTGGCGACGCGGCAGAAAAACCTATTTGGCCTGCACGACATGCTTGGCAACGTTTGGGAATACTGCAGTGATTGGTTTGTGCAAGGCTATGGCGATGGCGCTCGCATCACAGATCCATCCGGCCCCGCGCAAGGCCTCGGCCACACGATGCGCGGCGGGTCATGGTTTACGATTCCAGGTCCGCTGCCTTCCTTACGCGCGGCGGAAGAACTCAACGTGACGATGCGCCGTGGCAGCTTCTACGGTTTTCGGCCGGCACGCTCCCTCGACTAGCGGTTCGGCGACGATTCTGTCGGCGGGGACTGCGCTCAACTAAAGCCGTGCGCCACAACCTAATCGCTGGCTTTCGAACTGCGCGATACGGCCTCGGCTACCTGGCTTTCGGCGGCAGCAGTTGCTGAGCACGCAACAAAGCAAAGATCTGCTCTGCCATGATTTGATGCCCCACATCGTTGGGGTGCTGATCCGTGAAATGGACCCACAGTGATTGGTCGGCGCGGCCGCGAAATGCCGGCAGCAGGTCCACGCAGTGGATGCCGCGAGCGAGACAGAACGTAGCAACCATCTCGTGGATCCTGCCGTATGGATACTGGCCATCGAGCTGGCTGATCATCGGGAACACCGCGACCACAAATGGGATCTTCGCAGCTAAACAAAGTTGCTGCAGCTTCTGCATCCCTTCCTGCACCTGAAGCCAACGCTTAGGCTCGGCGTCAATCAGCGCGTCGATCGCTGACTTTCTGTCCTCCATACGTGCGGCGCGCAGCCTGGCTCGCATCACCAGGGAATCTAGTATGCGACTGACGCCAAAGAACGTCGGCTGGTAGGCCGGCGGCAGATAGCTGAGCATCGGAATACCATCTGAGATGTCGTTGAGGCAAAAGCCGAGGACGACCATGTCTGGAGCAAAGCCCATCCCTTCGCGTTCGAGCCACGGCGCATATTCAGCCGCCGACCGCGCGCCATTGCCGCACGCCATGCCAGCATTGATTACTTGCACTGCGCCGCCGCGGTCGGCTTGCAGCATCCGTTCCAGCACCGTCGGCCAATTGTCATGCGCCTGCACGCCCATGCCGTAGGTAAAGGAATCCCCGAGCGCGAGCACGCGGAACTCGCCCGCAGGCTTCCGCACCAAAAACTCATCGTCACGGAAGCCGAGACTGTTGTTCTTAGTCGTGATACAGCCGTCCTTATCGTAGTAGCTCCACATTGGCTGGTCGTAGCCCATGCGCGCCTCGAAGTTGGGCTGCAAGTGGCCGCGCGGCCCCTCGCCCTCGTCCGAGATATTGCCCCGACGAACCATGTAGTGGTAAATCTCGCTCGACGGGACGCGCTCACCCGCTGGCGTCAAAATGAAGCCTGAGGTCGGCAATATCGGTGGCCCAAACCAGCGGAACACCAACTCCCCGGCGGTAAGTGCGAGCAACAACGCGCCAAGTGCTAGCAGAAGGCGCGATAACAACGAAGCTCGGGGCATTATGAAATGGAAGCAGACCGCCGCGCTCTCGGCAAACGTGGCATAAGCAGGGCGCGGGAATTCCGAAGGCGAAGGACTCGAGATTGGCAGCCTAAGGCTCGGCAGCTTTTACCGATCGGTTCGGAAGCATCTACCTGTGCGGGGATTGCGCAGGCACATCCGCAATTCATCAGGGCCAAGCCCACCAGAATTCGATGAATCAAAATGAGGCCCATGCCATCAGCAGATGATTGCCCTAAAGAACCTCCGACTATCTCTATCCGGCGTCCCCTGTGTGAAATGCCACCAAAAAGGCACAGCCATTGCTAATGGCTACCAACATGGTTTGAAATGGTGTGCTCGTTACAGTTTGTTGACTGTAACGAGCACATGCCTCTAACAGTAAACCCTGCTGTCCATGCCCTCTAATGATTGATCTTGCAGGCTCTGGAGCATTTAACGCTTAGCCAACCCCCGGTGGCTCTGCTTAAAAAGTGCCTCATCCTGCAGAGCTTTCCGATTGTCTCTTATATCGGAAGGCACCAAACAGCGCATGGCAAAGCAACACGACAAACCTCATCCCCTACCCTTCGTGATGCGCACGCCAGCGCGCCAGTTCGGACCAATAGCCCGGGAACGACTTCGACACGCACCCCCCGTCGTCGATGACGATCCCGGGCACCATTAGTCCCGGGATTGAAAACGACAGCGCCATCCGGTGGTCGCCGAATGTGCGGACCTGCGCCCCGCGCACCTTCGCTGGGTGGATGATCAACGCATCATGACTCACCTCACACAAGACCCCCATGTCCGCGAGGGCCAGTGCGGCAGCGCCGATCCGGTCACTCTCTTTCAAGCGTAGCTGTGCAATGTTGCGGATCTTGGTCACGCCCTGTGCGAACGGCGCAATCACAGCCAGCGTGAGCGCCACATCCGGTTGCCCGCCGAGATCGACATCGATGCCGCGCAGCGGCATACCCGTTACGACCACGTAATCTGCCGCAAGCGTCGTGCGGCATCCCATCTGTGAAAGCAGATTCACAAACCCAATGTCGCCCTGCTGCGATGCGGCGCCGATGCCGTGTGCCGCCACCGTGGTGCCGGTGACGGCAGCAATCGCGAACCAATACGAAAGGCTGCTCGCATCCGGCTCGACCATGATCTGCTCGATCGCAGGGATGGTTGGCGTGACGAGAATCGTTCGGTCAGACATCTCGACTTGCACGCCGCATTGCCGCAGCATCGAACAGGTCATCGCTAGGTATGGCTGCGAGACCACTTGGCCCGTGAGCGCGATCTCGATGACCTCCCCTTCGCATTGACTGGCGAGCAACACGAGCGCGCTCGCAAACTGCGAACTCGCACTGGCCGCCACGGACCACTGACGACTGCGCGGCGCGCCACCGTGCACCCGCACCGGCAGGCAGCCCGGCAGTCGAAGGCACTCGCAACGAATGCCCATCGCGGCCAGCGATTCGAGCACATCAGACATCGGCCGTTCGCACAACCGCGCGTCACCGGTCACCACCGTGCAGCCATCGACCACGGCCGCAAACGCGAGCAAAAACCGCGCGCCGGTGGCAGATCCGCCGAGATCGATCGGCGCGATCGGCGCCGAAAGCCGCCCTTGCGCCCGCTCGATGAGGAAGCCGCTTTGCGTGGCGACTACCCGCAACCCACCAAATGCTGCCAATGCTGCAGCAAGGCGCTCGGTGTCGTCACTGTGCAGGCCGCCGTGAATCACCGTCGTGCCCTTCGCCATCGCCGCGAGCAACAGGGCGCGATTGGTCATCGACTTGGAGCCTTGTACTTGCGCCACGAACGGCACGGGACTCCGCCCGCGCGCTACTTCGATTGGCATTGGCAACGGACTTTTCATGGCGGCCGCCATTGTGACGCACACGCCCCTGTCGCCAACCTTATTGCCAAAGGTGAAGCTGCGCCGCGCTCGGCTTAGCATCACGCGAATGCTCCTAAGGCTCGCACCGTTCTCACTCTTGCTTGCCATCGCCTGCCATACCTCGCAAAGCGGCAGCGACCTGTCCACCGCATCGCCGAGGTCTTGGCAACCAGCAACTCCAAAGGTCCCACTGATCCTCGACCGCAAGGATCTGGATCCCAACGTGCTGTCCTCACTGCCGCGCGACACACGCACCCCGTTAGCAACTATGCAGACACCTGCGGCAGGCACTCCGGTTCTCACGCTGCCCAATGGAACGCAACTGCCAGCCCTCAATGGTGTCGCCAAACCGCCAAGCGTGAAGTCCGACCACACCTTGCCTGCGGTGACTGCGCTCCTCGTCGATGATCGTGGCATGGAATGGTACGAGCATGCCGATGGCAGCATGTCGAGTTGCCGCTACGCATGGAGCACCGAAAAAAAACGCTGGGAAGCAGTCGCTTTGTTGCTGGTCCCCGATCAGAACAAGTAGGCCAAAAACATCGGACCGGCGTGGTCACTTCACCTGCGGCACCAAGACGACATCGTTGGTACGCGGTGCGATCACATCCAGTTCGCCAGCCGCGTAGCTGACCTTGTCAAGCCACCATTGCAGGGCTACGCGATAGCGGCCCTCGGGCACGTCCTTCAATTCGAAAGGCCCCTCGGCGAGCGCGCCACCGCGCA
The DNA here is from genome assembly GCA_014192625.1 of Planctomycetota bacterium. Lineage (GTDB taxonomy): Bacteria > Planctomycetota > UBA1135 > UBA1135 > UBA2386 > BJHM01. Next base: position 153,000 of record BJHM01000001.1, on the reverse strand, counting down.
CCGGATCGCCACCATCAAGTGGAGTCAGCGTGATCCCAATCGCCGCATGCTGCTGGATTCCGCGGACCTCGACGCGCCCCACAACCTTCGCCGTTGCACGCAGTGACAGCAGCAGCGGGGCAGCCTCACTGCCAGCAGTGACAGCCAAAGTCACACTCTTCGCGAGCCCGTAGCCCTCTTTTTGGGCTTGCACCTCAAACTTTCCGCTTGGGAGTTGCCCCAAGTGGAACGCGCCCGATGCGTCTGTGCGTTCGACTCGCAGCGCGCTGGATCGCCCCTCGCCACCACGGTCAAACAGAACGATTTTGCAGCCTGCGACCGGTTCCCCGCGCCAATCGGAAACCACGCCCGCGACCGAACCGGTCGTGATGTCGATCGACAACTCCTGCGCGACACCATCGACGACCGTGAGATCGCGCACGAAATGGTGACTGAACAGGTTTTCCCAAAGACGACTGCTCGCCACTTCCTTGGGCACCACCACAAACCGCACCAACCCAGCTGGCACGCGACCTAAATCGAAAGTCCCAGAGCGATCCACGCGACTCGTTTGGTTGCCATCGGGCTGCTTGCTCGACACCACCACCACCGCGCCCTCACCCGGCGCGCCGTCGATGGTGACCGTGCCGCGCACGACTGCGCCTGGCCCCACAACCGGCACCGATTGGAGGAGCGCGTCGATGCGAACCTCGGCCTGTTGCCCGGGCTTGAGATCTACTTTCGCCTCGCTCCACGGGATGATCGATTTGCCACGGCCCATGTATGCCATCACGCTGGCGATCGTCCCTAAATCAGCAGCAGAGTCCTGTGAGGTGACTCGATACTCGCCAGCTTGCAGAGCACGAAACGCGAACGCGCCAGACAGGTCGGGCACGGTCAACTGCGGCTCCTCCAGTGATGCAGGCATGTCACTGCCGCCGTAGTCGCGCTTTAGAACGATGAGCCAACGGCCCGGTGCTGGCGGGCGACCACCATCAACTAGCACGCCAACGATCGCCGATGGCGGACCAAACTGCAGCGTGACCTCCGCTGGCGCGCCCCTCACCACCGTGTTCACCTTGCCAAAACGCGGGTGATTGGCGGTGAGACGAGTCTCGTCCGTCGGCAAGTCGCGCACGCTGCAAAAGCCATCGCTGTCCGTGCGTCCGACCGCGATGCCCATGTCAATCTGAACCTGCGCATCAAAGCCGCCTTTCGATTCCATGGTGATCGCAGCGTCCACAACCGGCGCGCTATCTCCGTCGAGCACGCGCACGCGCAACGCACGGGCCGGCTTTAGCGTGATGGTGCGATCCAGATCGGCCAGGAGTTCAATGCGGACCAACTGAGTAGCAAATCCTTTTGCGCCCACCACCAAAGTCCAGCGACCGGGCCGCAACCCATCGACGACGTGACGGCCATCTTCAAGAACGCGTACGCGCTGCTTCAAATCGAGGCCGCGCCCAAAACCAAACATGGCGAACTCCAGCACCCCATAGCCTAGTTCGCCATCGAGCATCTTCAATTGCACGGGCTGTAGCGTGTGCCCCTTGTCATCCGCAATCGTGAGCACCAGCTTGCAGGCCGATGGCAGCACAACCGTCACAAGCCGCCCCATCGCACTCGCCTCACCGACCACAAACGCATCGCTGCCACTGCGCCGCGCCGCCGCGATTGCACTGCCACGCGGCATGCCGGCTACTGAGATCCGTCCTGCCGCGTTGGTGCGCCCTACTCGCTCGGCAATGTGAATCTGAGCACCCGTGCTCATGGGCGCGAGCAACACCTCCGCGGAAGCCACCGGCTCCCCGGCAGCATCGCGCACCAGCACATCAAACGATTCGTCGACCAGCAGTGCGATGTCGCCAAGCGCAACAACACTGTCGGCAGCGACCATGAGGCTTTGACGCAACAACGAACCACGACCGCGCGTCGTGACTGCCAACACGTTGTCGCCCGCATCAACGCCATTGAGAACAAACCCGCCATCTTTGGCACTCGTCGTCATCGGGATCGGCAACAGCGCCATCGCCTCGCCAACCCACTCCGGCAACTCAATTACTCTGACCTGCCCCGGGCGGGTAATGATCAGCGCGCCGTCAGGTTGCAGGCGCTCGATCGGCAAGGCGGCATTCGGCAACGGCGGCAACCGCGCGACGCGCACCAGCGCATTCGCCACCGGTTCGCCAGCAGCATCCACCACCCGGCCCATCGCCGTGCTACCGGCCTTGAGCCGCACATCGCCGAGGTCAATCACTTCGCCCGGCACCGGCGTCCGCTGCACAGGCAGCATGGTGCCCTGCCCTCTGCGAAACGCGACTGGCGCCAACTCCACATCGGCGAACTCCAACCGCAAGAAGCAGATGCCGCGCGGCATCACGCCATCGATCTGAAAATGTCCGTCCGCAGCAGTGATCGCGCGCGCCGATTCGAGTTGCGGGTGCAATGGTTCTTGCGCGAGCACATCAACCTGAACGCCCAGACCCAGGTTCAAGTCCATGGCAATCCGCAGCAGCCGCACCGTGATGCCCGGCACTGCAATGCCACTGCGCGACACCACGCGACCGCAATATCCTGTGCGCTCGGCGGCGTATTCAAGCGCCACCGCGGTGGCGCTGCGCTTTTGCACCAAGTCCGCGCCGCCGATCGCGGCACCGGTATCGACCGCGATGCCTTCCCCCACCTGGGATTGCTGCAGGGAAATGCCGTTGCCAGCATTTGCGCCGCCTGCAAATGGCGGAGCCACCGGCGCAAAGAAGCACCCGCGCACTAGCAGCGCGCCGATCGCAAGCAGCGCAATTGTGACGAGGGTTACCGTCAGGCGACGCATGGCTCCATTAGATCAGCCCCCGCCGCATTCGTCGCGGGTGCAATGGCTTTACCGTGCAAGCAGCGGGTCGCTAGTAGCGGTAGCGAATTGGCGCAGTGTCGCTTTGTCGCAGTGACGGATAGCAGCGGGCGAATCTGTTCAGAGAATGTCCAGGATGCCAGTTGCGCCGTTGGTCAAGGTGTCGACCGTTGCCATGTAGTTGATCTCCGACGCGATCCGCGAATTCCAGGGGATCGGGTCCTTGTCGCCGACAAAGCCGAGTGCTGCTGCCGCAAAGGCGCGCACCATTTTGGTGCGATCGCCATCGAGTGCCACGTTGGCCAGCACATCGATGCTACGCCGATCGCCGATGTTGCCAAGGCCAACGGCCACCGCTGCGAACGCCGCCGTGCTCTCACATTCTGCAAGCAGCGCGACCAGTCGCGGCACCGCCCGTACGTCGCCGAGCCGGCCAAGCGCCACCGCGCACTGTTGCAGCACAAACGGCCGCCGCACCGTGCGCTCCATCCGCTCCGTCAGCGGGTCTATGGCCGGCGCATGGTCCAGCAGCGCCAGCGCAATCGCCAGGTAACCCTCGAGGACGTCACTGCGCCCGCGACGCACAAACTTGCCGAGGATTGCTGGCGCGGCATCGACGTAGCCACTGAGCCCCAGGGCCAACGCAAACGCCGCCTCCGCATCGTCAAACTCCGCGGCGATGAAGTCCGTCAATAAGAGTTTGCCAATCTGCTGGTCAACGAGCCCGTGGTTGGCCTTCTGCTCCTGCCGCGCGAGCAACCCAAGCCCAAGCGCAATCCATGGCCGCTCAATCGTCCGATTGGCATCGTCATAGATCAAAAGCAACGCTTTCCGATTGCCAGCACCACCGATGCGACCGAGTGCCAGTGCAGAGTGAAAGCGCGCCAACTGATCCGCGCCATGCTGGTAGTAATGCACCAACGCCTTCGCACTTGGCGCATCGTCGGACGATTGCTCACTTGGCACGCACAGCAACCCGAGTGCGATCGCCGCACTCTGGTAAATCGCGTTGTGGCGCCGCCTGGCCGAAGTCAGCTCCTCGACGAGCACATCCTTTGCGCGCTGATGCTCGGTCGAAGTGCCGCGGCCGAGCAATCGCACGACCGCCGTCGGCACATGTGATTGCACAAGCTGATCGCCCTTGCCGAGGTCGCGCTGGTAATACTCCCAAAGCTCGGCCGTCGTCTGCCAGATAAGCCGCAACTCGCCAGCCACTGGCGCGCCGTTGTTGGACAGCAGACCAAGACCCTGAATCGCAGCAACGCGCAAGTCGCGACTCGGCTCGGCTTCGTGCTGCAGAATCGGCAGCAGCAAATCGTGCACGCGCTGCTTTACCGCGACGTCCTTCGCTTGGCTCGCCAGCAAACCGAGCGACCACGCAGCAAAGGAACGCGTCCGGACGGAGACCTCTGCGTTGCCCATCAGCTTCCGCCCAATAGCCGTCTGGTCCAGCAGCGCAGCCAGCGTGTCGAGCGCCTCGACGCGGCCTGCTATGCCGAGCGAAAGCACCGCGGTCTCGCGAATCTCCTGATCATTTTCATGGATGTAGCTAGCGATGACATCGACCAACTTGGCACCAGGTGGATCTATCCCAACCTTGGCGAGCGCCACGAGACACGCCGTCGTCATATCGCGACTCTTTTCGCCACGCAGAGTCTGCAGCAACACCAAAGCGATGCGGTCGCGCCGATCGGCTTCCGTGGGCGCTTCAATGTCGTGCGCGGTGCTGGCCCTTCGCATACCCAGGTAATATTCATCCGAGCCGGTCGCCGGACCGTGATTGCTAGGCGCGAAACCGATCAACGGATCTTTCGCAAACTCCCACCACACTTGCCAGCTGGTGCCATCGGCCATCGTCAGCCGTCCACCCGTCGTCGGCCCAGGCATTGCAGGCCCTGCGGGACCACCCAATGCAGGCGGCCCCGTAGTTGGCCCTTTCGCACCTGGCCCCGCGGGACCAGAGGGACCAGAGGGCGGGACGCTCCACCCCGGCCCACGATATTGACCACCGTGCGCCAACAGAGTCGTCGCAGACAACGACAGGCTCAGCAAAAAAACCGCTCGATACTGTGACACGCACAACATGGTAGCCAGCTAAGCAGCATTCGTATCGCCGCGACCAAAGACTCCTCGACCATCGGCGAAAAAAATCCCCCCGCCACGCATCGCGCTGCCCGTCTGGTCCATTCGCGGGCGCAATGAGGCGGCACTTTTCTTCCAGCGGTTAGGATCGCAGCGATGGATGCTGCAACGTTTCGCCGCCTCGGCCATGCGCTGATCGACTGGGTCGCCGATTATCGCGAACGGCTGCCCACATTACCGGTCCGCAGCAACGTCGCCCCTGGCACGGTCCGCCAGCAGTTCCCGCACGCGCCACCAAATCTTGGTGGCCAGATCGACAGCGCACTGGCGGCACTCGACACCGCGGTGCTGCCCGGCATCACGCACTGGAACCATCCGTCATTCTTCGCCTACTTCCCATCCAACACGAGCTTCGCCTCAATCCTCGCCGACATCGTTGCGTCCGGCATCGGCTCACAGGGGATGAGCTGGGAGACCAGCCCAGCTGCGACCGAGGTGGAAGAAGTGATGATGGATTGGCTGCGACAAATGCTCTCGCTGCCAGCCAAGTTTGAAGGCGTGATCCACGACACCGCCTCGACGGCAACGTTGTGCGCCCTCGCCTGCGCGCGCGAACGGTCGCTCGCATTTGCGCCACAGGGCCTGCAAGGCGCGCAAGCAAAGCTTTGCATCTATGCGTCCGATCAAGCGCACGCGTCCATCGAGAAGGCCGTTCGCCTCGCGGGCTTTGGCAAAGAATACCTGCGCTTGATCCCGACCGATGACGCGCACGCCATGCGACCAGGGCTGCTCGCTGACGCAATCGCTAACGACCGCCAGCTGGGCCACGTGCCGTGCGCGATCATCGCAACAACCGGCACAACTGCGACCACCGCGATGGACCCGGTCGATGCTTGTGCGGCGATCGCAGTGGCAAACCACGCGTGGCTGCATGTTGACGCAGCCATGGCCGGCTGCGCGATGATCCTGCCCGAGTGCCGCCACCACTGGCACGGCATCGAGCGAGCCGACTCACTCGTGCTCAATCCGCACAAGTGGCTCGGAGTGGGGTTCGACTTTAGCGCGTATTACTGCCGCGACGCGCAGCACCTGATCCGCGTGATGGGCACCAACCCAAGCTACCTCCGGACGGTACGCGACCACGAAGTGAAGAACCTGCGCGACTGGGGCATCCCGCTCGGCCGCCGATTCCGCGCACTCAAACTCTGGTTCTTGTTGCTCGACCAGGGCGTCGATGGCTTGCAAGCACACATCCGCAAGAGCCTCGCATTAGCGCAGCGGTTCTGCGCCCTGGTCGACGCGCATCCAGACTGGCAACGCATGGCACCGATGAGCCTGCAGACCATCTGCATTCGTCATCGTCCTGCGGGTCTCGATGAGCAGCAGCTCGCGCGGCACAACCTCGCGATCGCGCGCCGCATCAATGACAGCGGCAAGGCATATCTCACGCCGACCGTCCTAAAGGGCACGCAGATCCTGCGCGTCAGCATTGGTGCCGAACGCACCACGGAACGCGAAATCGATGCACTGTGGCACTGCTTGCAGATTTCTTTGTCGGACTAATTCTTTTTGCAATGGGCTGCGCGCAGGAGCCACCACCTGGGCTGCGCTCGACAGCAAATCGCAGCACGCTGGGATCCCGACGAAAGATCAATCAAAGCATGGCTTTGCTAAGACCGGGTTTCGCCTTACTCGTCACGAAGTAACTGCGCCGACAACTTCGCCACCGCCAAACACGCGCCGTCACCGCCTAATGCTGGCGCGACGCGTTGCGACCTAATGCATTGGCCTACGAACAAAGATACAAAAACGCGGGCGCTCCTTGTCCCCCCCTCTCCCGCTGATTAGTCGACCCTTGTTGGCCCGTTATGTCTACCTATCACTCGATCTCGGGCATCTTCTTGCCCGCAGTCATTTCAGCCGCGCTACTGCCACTCAATCTGTTTGCTCAGGTGCAATTTCTTGGGGTTGCATCCGGTGACACCAGCAGCACCAGCGCAATCCTTTGGACCCGCGCAGTAGACCCTGCGGCACAGGCCAGCGTCACATTGCAGCTAGAAGTCGCAATCGACCTCGCGTTCGCCAATGGCTTTTTGACCATCAACGTTGTCACGAATGCGAATGCTGATTTCACAGTCAAACAAAAGCTGACTGGCCTTACCCCTGCGACCAACTACTTCTTTCGCTTCCGCCACCAAACCGGCGTCAGTGATATCGGCGTATTCAAGACCGCGCCCAGCGTGACCGACGCGGTTGCGGTCCGCTGCGCGTTCTCCGGCGACTGCGATGGCAAGATGCGCCCGTTCCCGCTGGCGACCCATTTCCCGCAGCTCAACCTCGACTACTTCGTGTTCCTCGGCGACACGATGTATGAGACGGCAAGCACCGGGTCACCAGCTGCTTCACTGACCGGCACTCTGCCAGCGCCATCGGCAACCGGCGCCACGCGCGCAAGCCTGTTGGCCGATTACTCGCGTAAATACCGCGAGAACTGCATCGCAACATCGATCGGTGGCCAAAATGGACTGCAACCGATGTTTCGCAGCCAAGCCAACTACACCTTGCTCGACAACCATGAACTCGGTGGCCTGCAGTACATCCATGGCGGCGCGGCACCTGGCACCGCGATTGGCGATATGCCAACCGGTGCTGGCGTCGATGCACGACTGCCGATCAACGACAGCAACGCCACTGGCGCGTTCATGAACCAAACGCCCGGCTTCCAGACGCTTATCCAAGTCTATATGGATCACCACCCGATCACGGATCGCACGGTGGATGCGCCCACGGATCCGCGCAGCCACGGCACGAAGCAACTGTATCTGGCACAGCAGTGGGGACAGCACTCGATACTGATCACGCTCGATGACCGCTCGTATCGCGACATCCGGATGAAGACCCCAAGCAACCTCGATGACACGAGCTCGCCACGCGCTGACAATCCAGCACGCACGATGCTCGGGGTGACGCAGTTGGAATGGCTAAAGCAGACGCTTCTCAACGCGCGCGACGCAGGGGTGATCTGGAAGTTCATTGCCGTCTCGACGCCCATCGATCAGATCGGCGCGATTGGCAGCACCACGGAGCCGGGCAAATCTTGGATGGGGCAATACCGTTTTGAGCGCAACCAGCTGTTGAAGTTCATCGCCGACAACCACATCGAAAACGTCGTTTTCCTGTCAACAGACGACCACCAGACTCGCATCAACGAACTGCTCTATTCACCTACGAACCAAACGGCGCTGCAGTCGAGCTATGTGATAGTACCGCGCTGCTTCTCCATCACCGACGGTCCGCTCGGCGCGACCGGGCCAGATGCCGTTACAGACCACAGCTTCGCCAGCCTGAACGCTCGCGCGACCGCAACCGCCAGCACGCAGCTTCGAGCGGGGCTGGATCCGATTGGCCTGTCGCCGAGCTATCCCGGACTTCGCAACGTCACGCGTGAAGGCGATCCCAACGCCAACCTCACACGCACGCCAATCTGCTTTTACAGTCCAGACACCTTCAATCTATCGACGCTGGATATCAGCGCGAACGGCGCCACGCTCTCGGTTGCTCTGCTCGGCATCAACTCAAGTCCCGCCAACTCGTTTGGCGAATACGACAGAATCACAAACCCGGTGCGCCCGATCCTGAGCTTTGCAATCGACGCATTTGCGCCTTGCGCAAACGCACCGTGCGGTCAGTACAACTCCGCGTGCATAACGCTAGCAATCAACAACACTGGTCGCGATGCACAGGGCCCGATCGCAGTCTCGATCCCGTTGGGGGATCCGCTAATCCTGGGCTGGACTGGCAGCAGCAATCAAATCCTGATGCTCGTGCAGGGGCTTGACCTGATTGCAGGCCAACGACTGTTCGGCAACGCCATCGTGGACCTCGACCTGACAACGGCCGCGCTGATCTACAGCGGCTTCGATCCGGTTCTAGGACCACTGTTCACAACCAATAGCCAGGGTCTGGCGAGCCAGTCCTTTGCCATTCCGGCAAACATGCACGGCGGCATCCTCAACCTTCAGGGATTGATCTTAGATCCGACGTCCGCCTGTTCGGCGAGCGGTTTCATGACGACCGCCAGCTTCATCGTCACACTCTGAAAAACCCGCTGGACAGCCGGATTGCTCCCAAACGCAAGGTGCGCATTGCCTGGGCACGCTTGCATCCGGACCGCGCAGATGCTCGAACTAGCTGCGGATGAACGCAAAGACCTACCTCTATAGCCTCACCCTCCTCGCCTTCTCTGCCTGCGACAGCGCGCCAAAAAGCAATGCTGAGCCGGCAGGCAAATCAACGCCGGTGGTCGCAGCAGTGACTGCGAAAGCCGCCGACCAAGCCAACCGCACCGCAACAACAGCCATGGACGTCTACGCCCTCAAACTCCGCGCCCTCGACGGCGAGTCGCAAGACCTCGCGCAATACCGCGGCAAGGTCACCCTGCTCGTGAATGTCGCCAGCCAGTGTGGCTACACGCCGCAATACAAAGGCCTGCAAGCATTGCACGCCGAATTGCATGACAAGGGCTTCGCTGTCCTCGGTTTCCCATGCAATGACTTTGGCGCGCAAGAACCTGGCTCGGCGAAAGACATCCAATCTTTCTGCACGACCAAATACTCAGTCGACTTCCCGATGTTCGACAAGTTGCAGACGAAGTCGGGCGCCGGCCAGAGCGAGTTGTATGCGCTGCTGCAGCAGTCCACCAACAAGCTGCCCAACTGGAACTTTTGCAAATACCTGGTCGGCAAGGACGGCAAGGTAATCCAGTTCTACGCCTCGGGCACAACGCCGGACTCCAAAGAACTTAGGGCCGCAATCGCGTTAGCAATGCAGTGACCGGCGCCGCTTACTAGTGGCAGAGGCCGCCAACGGGAAGGCCGCTGGCTGCCGCTCAAAAACTGGGCAGAGTGTGTGCCACTTGCATAACGAACGGATGGCTCGCAAAGCCGATTTCACGCCTTGTTGATCACCAAACAACCGGCAACCAAGTCGTGCAACGCCTGCTTCTTTTCAGTGAACCCAGCCAGCATGAAACCAATGCAAAGGGTCATGCAAGAAAGCACCTTGCCGAAGTAACGGCCGGTCGCCCGACCAAATGAAATGCGTTGGCCCTGCATCCCCGTAACGCGAATGCCAAGCACCAGCTTGCCAACCGTGGCCTGATACCTGCTGCTCTCCATCAGCGCGCTGTAAAGCCAGCCAAACAAAAACTGCCCTACCACTGCACCCAGATACGCAATGATTACTGCGATCATGGTAACTGCGTCCGCCTCCTCCACTGGATCAGACGTGCCGGTGGCCGTGCCTGTGAACCAGGCAATCCCAAAAATTGCAAGGCAAGGCACCAGCAGCGCGAAGTTGACAATGCCAGAAATGAAACCATCGATGATGGTGGCGATGAACCGCTTCCAGAAACCGGCGTATGTAATGTGTCCTTGTGAGGGGACAGGCGGCGGAGTCGACATAGTTTCCATTCCTATTTAAAGCGGAGGTTTTCTCCCTCGCTGCTTATATCACAGGTTTGCTGTACGAAAACTGCGCCCCACTATGTTCGATCAGCAAATCGCCACACCTGACCTTTGCCATTGCCCAGTGAGCACCTAGATAGGCAACCGCTCGCACGCGCAGGACACGAAGCATCGCCCCCTCGCATTCGCACCGCCTAGGCTCCATCCTGTCCGCATGTCGCGACTCGACTACAAGCAAGCTGGCGTTGACTACAAAAAGATCGACCCGCTGAAGATCCTCGCTCAACAGGCGGCGGCAGCGACGGCGGGCAACTTACAACGCCACGGCTTGACCGAGGTCGCGGCCTCGCGCGGCGAGTCCGCCTACGTGGTCGATTGCGGCGACTTCTATCTGGCCTCGATCACCGAGTGTCTCGGCACGAAGGCGCTGGTCGCCGACGCGATGCGCGCGATCACCGGCAAGACTTATTACGACCAGATCGCACAGGACACTCTGGCGATGGCGATCAACGACATCATCACGGTCGGCGCCACACCCGTGTCGGTCCACGCCTACTGGGCCGCCGGCGGCAGCGAATGGTTTAGCGACGCGCAACGTGCTCACGATCTAGTCCGCGGTTGGCAGGCGGCCTGCGATGCCTGCGGAGTGGCGTGGGGCGGCGGTGAAACGCCAGCACTCGCTGGCGTAGTCGCCAACGACCGCATCGACCTCGCGGCCTCCTGTGTTGGCATCGTGCGGCCCAAGTCGCGCCTCACGCTTGGCGCCAAGCTCGGTGACGGCGACGCCATCGTGCTGCTCGCTTCGAGCGGCATCCATGCAAACGGCGTGTCACTCGCGCGCAAGCTCGCCGAACGACTGCCAGAAGGCTACGCAACCAGGTTGCCGGGCGGGGCCATGTATGGCGAAGCATTGCTCGCGCCGACTTCGCTTTATTCACCGATCACCGAGGCACTCGCAACGGCGGGCATCGTGCCGCACTACTCCGCCAACATCACCGGTCACGGCTGGCGCAAAATGATGCGGCACCCCGCCACGCTGACCTACCAAATCCACACTCTGCCAGCCGTTCCAGAAGTGCTGCGTTTCCTCGTGCAAGAAACCGGCAACGATGCCCGCGAGGCCTACGGCAACCTGAACATGGGCGCTGGCTTTGCCCTGTTCGTCGCAAATCAGGATGCCGAGATCACCAGGAAGATCGCCTGCGATCTCGGCGTTCCGGCAATCGTCGCCGGTCGTGTCGCAACCGGCGCAAAACAGGTCGTGATCGAACCGCTCGGCATCACGTTTTGCGGCGACGACCTGCACGTGCGCGCCTGATCGCGCAGAGCACTGCCGGTCACTTCGCGTTGCGCATCTAGGCCATCGACATCGCACCATTGCCCGCGCCAGCTCTTGGTGCCCATCTAAACCAGTCCAGCATTTCCAGTGCTGAGCTTGGCGATCTGGTCAGGCTTCTCGATCCGGCTCGGGGCGACTGTGGTTTGCGCGGGCAAAATGACTGCCACGAGAGCAGCAGCAAGAATGCGAACGAAGGAACCCAGGCAATGATGGTGCAGCTTCGCAAAGGTCAAGCCCACCCATTTGCGAATCATGCCCCATTCTGCGAACCTGCTCGAATGCAGACCGGCTCGACCCGACGCGACTTCGTCCGCACCGCAGCACTTTCCGCCGCCGCACTTGCTGCAGCCTCCTGCGAATCGACCGTCAAGTTTCCAACTCGCAAAAGCGTGAACTCGAGACTGCAGTTCGGCATCATCGGCTTTGGCGTGCGGGCGAGAGAGATCCACACCGGGTTCCTCGACGACGAGAGCATCGAGATCGTGCAAGTCGCCGACGCATGTCGCGCGCGCGCCGATGAAGGTGCCCGCCTCGTCAACGAGCGGCGCAAGGACCTTTTGTGCCGCGCAGTGCCCGATTGGCGCTTGATGGTGACCGACCGCGCGATCGACGGCGTGATCATCGCGACCCCGGATCATTGGCATTGTGAGCCAGCCGTTGCCGCCGCGAATGCTGGCAAGCACATCTACTGCGAGAAGCCGATGTCCCTGACGATCGCCGAAGGCCGCAAGATGGCCGACGCTGCGCGCAAGGCAGGCATCCGCTTTCAGACCGGCTCACAACAGCGCTCTGAGTTCGGTCATTACTTTGTGCGCGCCGCCGAAGCCGTGCAGAACCGCCGCATCGGCCACGTGAACCGCATCTTGATCGGCATCGGCACGCCACCCGTGCCATGCAATCTCCCGGCAGAACCACTACCCGAGGGCATCGACTGGGACGCATGGCTCGGGCAAGCCCCGATGCGCCCCTTCCACCACGACCTCTGCCCAGTCGGGATGCACAATCACTACCCGAGTTGGCGCAACTACCGCGAGTATGCAAACGGCGGCTTGGCGGACATGGGCGCGCATCACTTCGACATCGCACAGTGGGCGCTCAATATGGATGGCAGCGGCCCGCGCAAAGTAATTCCGCCGATCGACGGCTCGCTAACCGGACTGCGCATGGTCTACGCCAATGGCGTTGAGCTGGTGCATGGCGGACCAACCGACTGCACATTCGAGGGCACCGATGGCACGATCGAGTGTTCGCGCAGCCACATCAAGGCCTATCGTGGCACCGACCGCAATGGCCCTGACGCACCCGAGCTGCTCGCCGAGCCGGCCCGCTACGAAGTTCGACTGCCGCGCAACGAATCGCACATCAAGGATTTCTTGGCCTCGATTCGGCAAGGCCGCGATCCGATCTGCACTGCCGAAATCGGCCACCGCACGGCGACAATCTGCCAACTCGCGGTGATTGGCTACGAGATCAGCAAGCCGCTGCTTTGGGATCCCGCGCAAGAGCAGTTCGTCGGCGACAACAAAGACGAAGGCAACGCACATTGTTCGCGCGCAGTGCGACCGCACCACTAAAACCCTGCACCATGCGCCATGGACAACCTGCGTATGCGGCCAACTAAACTGCCCCAACGCGCAGCAAAAGCAGGTGCGTGGACCACTGCGCTCTGGTTGGCGACAGTTGCTATGCGGGCGCAGACGCATTGGGCTTTTACGCCCGTGCAACGACCGACATTGCCGGTTGTGGCAGGCCTCACCTCGCACCACCCGATCGACGCATTCATCGCCGAAAAACTGGCCGCGAAAGGCCTGGCGCTAGCACCAAAAGCCGACCGGCGCACGCTGATCCGCCGGCTCTACTTTGTCATGCTCGGCATGCCACCTGAAAACGCAGCAGTCGCCGCGTTTGTTGCCGACCGGGACCCGCGCGCCTTCGAACAACTGGTCGACCGCGTGCTCGCCGATCCACGCTATGGCGAACGCTGGGGCCGACACTGGCTCGACGTGGTGCGCTTTGCCGAGACCAACGGCTTTGAGACCAATCGCGAACGCCCCTTCGCGTGGCAATACCGCGACTGGGTGATCACGGCCTTCAATGATGACCTGCCATACGACCAGTTCGTGCGCGAGCAAATCGTCGGTGACGCGCTCGGCGCTGAAACCGCCACCGAGTTCCTCGTCGGCGGCGCCTTCGACATCGTTGGCAGCCCCGATCCGGCGCTGACCGCGCAGCAGCGCGCCGATCAACTCGACGACATGACGAGCACGACGAGCACTACATTTCTAGGCTTGACGCTCGGCTGTGCGCGCTGCCACTCGCACAAGTTTGACCCGATTCCGCAGCGCGACTACTACGCGATGACTGCACTGTTCGCAGGCGTTTCGCATGGCGAACGGGCACTGCCGCCGACTCCAGCGCAACGCGCAGCCGTGCTCGACATCGATGCACGCATAGCTGCGATCGAACCGCAACTCACGAGATTCCGCACCGTCAAGTCGGAGCTCCTCGCAAGCCATGCGCACAGGACCGCGGTGACTTATGCGCACAACGAAGAAGTGTTGCAGCCGGTGCTGGCGCGCTTCGTGCGCTTCACGATCGCGCAAACAACCAATGCCGAACCGGGCATCGATGAGCTCGCGATCTTTGCCAATGACCGCAATGTTGCGCTCGCCACCAATGGTGCCAAAGCGACCGTTTCAAGCACGCTGCCTGGCTACGCGATCCACCAGTGCGAACACCTGAACGACGGACGCACCGGCAACGATCATTCGTGGATCAGCAACGAAGACGGCAAAGGCGTTGTGCAAATCGAGTTCGCAAAGCCTGAGCGGATTGATCGCATCGTCTGGGCGCGCGATCAGGACGGCAAAGTGCGGGACCGCCTTGCCACCGATTATTGGTTCGACGCCGCACTTGCGCCCGGCGAGTGGCAACGGATCGCCAGCTCCGATGACCGCGAGCCAATGCGCGAAGCGAGCGTAGGTCCCATCTACAACTTAGCTGCTGCCTCGCCAGCAGATGCCGCCCTGGCAAACACCTTGCTGCTGCAGCTCACTGAGTTGCGCAAACAGCGCGCGAGCACGACATCGGTGGTGATGGTGCACGCGGCGACCTTCTCACAACCGGGCCCGACCTATTTGTCAAACCGCGGTGATCCGATGCAACCACGCGAGCAGGTAGCGCCAGCAATGCTCTCGCTGTTCGCCCCCATGACGCTCGCCGAAAACGCGCCCGAACAGGACCGCCGCAAAGCACTCGCCGCCTGGATCACGCACAAAGATCACCCATTGACCGCGCGCGTGCTGGTCAACCGCCTCTGGCAGTATCAGTTTGGCCAGGGCCTTGTCAGCACGCCGAATGACTTCGGCAAGAACGGCGTGCCGCCTTCGCATCCAGAGTTACTGGAACTGCTCGCGAGTGAGTTCACGGCAAGCGGCTACCACATAAAGACTCTCCAGCGATTGATCCTCACCTCGGACACGTGGCAACAGAGCAGCGCGCCGCACGCCCTGGCATTGCAGGTCGACATGGCTTGCCGGCTCTTGTGGCGCTTCCCGCCGCGCCGACTCGAAGCGGAAGCGATCCGTGACAGCATTCTGTGCGCCAGTGGCAATCTCGATCGCACGATGTTTGGTCCGAGCTTCTTCCTGCACGACGTTGATCGTGAGAACGTCTACCACTACCACCAGAAGGAGACGTTTGGCCCGGCTGAGTCGCGTCGCATGATCTACGCGATGAAGGTGCGCATGGAACAGGATGCCGTGTTTGGCGCGTTCGATTGCCCCGACGGCAGCCTCGCAATGCCAAAGCGCGGCATGTCGACGACACCGCTGCAAGCACTCAACTTGTTCAACAGCCCGTTTCTCGTGCAGCAGGCTGGGATCTTATCGCAGCGATTGCAAAGCGACGCAGGCCCCGAGCTCCCGGACCAACTGCAGAACGCGTGGGCGCGCATTTACCAAAGAGCCCCCGCTGCCGATGAACTAGCGGCAGCACAGAAGTTCGCACAACATTACGGCATGGCGGCACTCTGCCGCGCCTTGCTCAACGCCAACGAGTTCCTGTTCGTGCCATGACGCAAATGCCGCGCTCACTGCACGCCCTAAAGTCACTGCAGTCACTGCAGGCACTGCAGTCACGTCGCCGCTTTCTGGTCGAAGGCGGCTTTGGCCTCGGTGCAATCGCGTTGCGTGCGTTGCTGCACGGCCAAGATCCCGCACCTGCGAGCATCGCTGGCAAGGCGCCGATCCGCCCCCTGCTCCAACCCGGACGACCCTACACGCCCCGCGCCCCACATCACATTCCACGCGCGAAGAATGTACTCGTGATCTTCTGCAGCGGTGCGGTCAGCCAGATCGACACGTTTGACTACAAGCCCGAACTGATTCGCTGCCACGGCGAAGCACTGCCTGGCGGCGAAAAGCTCATCACGTTTCAGGGCGGCCAGGGTGCGCTGACCAAGAGTCCGTGGCGATTCCGGCCGCGCGGCCAGAGCGGCAAGATGATCTCCGACCTTGTGCCGCACATCGGCGCGCTTGCCGACAAAATCTGCTTCATTCACTCGATGCAGGGCAAGACCAACACGCACGGGCCGGGCGAGAACTATCTGTCAACCGGCTACACGCTGGACGGCTTTCCGAGCATGGGCGCATGGATCAGCTACGCGCTCGGCAGTGAAAATCAGGACCTGCCCGCCTACGTAGCGATCCCGGATCCGCGCGGCAAGCCACAGAACAGCGTCAACAACTGGGCACCTGGTTTCTTGCCCGCAGCGTTTCAGGGTACTGACTTCAACGCGAGGCAACCGATCCGCAACCTTGCGCGCCCGACCGGGATTACCGCCACCGACGATGCGGCGACGCGCGCCTACCTGCAGCAGCTCAATGAACGTCACGCTGCGAACTTTCCCGGCGACACCGAACTGCTCGCACGCATGGCGAGTCACGAACTCGCCGCGCGGATGCAGCAGACAATTCCCGCGATCGCCGATCTGACCAGCGAACCGCAGCACATCCTCGATCTTTATGGCGCCGAGTCTTCTGGCTCCAAGATCGGCGACCTGCGCGCAGGCTATGCGCGCAACTGCATCCTTGCGCGGCGACTTGTCGAGCGCGGCGTGCGCTTTGTGCAGTTGTTCAACGGGGCATACCAGACCGGCGGCGAAGGCGTCAGCAATTGGGACGGCCACAAGGACCTGCTCGCGCAATACAGCGTCCACGGCCCGGTGCTCGATCAACCCACTGCAGGGTTGTTGATCGACCTCGAACAACGTGGCCTGCTCGCTGAAACGCTGGTCGTCTGGTGCACCGAGTTTGGACGCATGCCAAGCTTCCAGCAAGGTGCGCAAGGCCGCGACCACAACCCCAACGGCTTCACTTGCTGGCTTGCCGGCGCGGCTGTGAAGCAGGGCACAAGTCACGGCGCAACCGATGAGTTTGGCTATCGCGCGGTCGAAAACGTGGTCAGCGTGCACGATTTTCACGCCACCATCCTGCATCTGCTCGGCCTCGACCACGAACGACTTTGCTACTACCACAACGGCCTTGAACGCCGCCTGACCGACGTAGAAGGCCGCGTCGTGCGCGAGATTTTGGCGTAGCAGCCCGCACGGTTGCTGCGCACTGCGCAAGTTTGGCGTAGCAGCCCGCACGGTTGCTGCGCACTGCGCAAGCCTGCCGAGCAGGGCGCGACACGCCTGCACAACGCCGAGATTCGCCCCTCGAGAAGCCTGGTACCAAAGTGGCTCGCGGCTCACAGCTCGCAGCTCGTTCCTCGTTCCTCGTGGCTCGCGGCTCGTTCCTCGTGGCTCGCGGCTCGTGGCTCGCAGCTCGTTCCTCGTTCCTCGTGGCTCGCGGCTCGCCCGCCGAGCACCGCTTTATTCCGTGCATGCAGAGTTCAACGCGGGGCGAACACATCCAGTTCGTAGATCGACCAGTGGTAGGTTGCGTCGGTGCCAGTCTGTTCGATGCGTAAATGCCGCGCCACCTGCGGCGCGAAGGTGATCGTCGTTATGCCGCGCTGGCCTTTTCCGGTCGCCACCAGAAGCCACGTCTTGCCGTCCTGCGAGCACTGCACGCGATAGCTCACCGGCGAATCAAACAGTGCCCACGTTGTATCGAGCACGATTCTGTCAAACCGTTGTTCACGTTGCATGTCGACTGCAAACCACTGCCCCGGCCGCTGCACTGCGGTCATGTCACGAAAGCCAGTCCACGGGTCACCGTCGATCGCATTTGCAGCAGCGATGTCGATTGGCAGTTTTTCGCCACTAAACGGGAAGGTGCTGTCCGCCACTGATGCCGTTGCGATCCAGTCACGATTATCGAGCGGGGTGCCGGTCACGCTGGGCAAAGGCGCTGGCTTTGGCTGCGTCATGATGACGCGACCGCAGCCACGCACCCGCCACGTGCCCCCGGCCACCGCGAGCTTCACGTATTCGGCATCCTCACCCTGCCACACAACAGAGCTCACGCCGCCGCGCCATTGGCCATCCCAAACCGTCACGTCATTTACCTGGATCGAATCGAGTTGCTCGAACGAACTCTTCGGCATGCCGACAATCGCCGTCGTGCCCTTTGGTGAATCGAGGGTGATCTGAAAGTCATCCGCAGACTTTTTAATGTCCACGGTGACGTTGCCGCGAATGGACGGCACCACGACCTGCAGCGAGGTGAGAAACGCAACCTTCGGCAGGACGTGATAGGTGCTCCACCCTGGCACATCCGGCGACACGCCAGCAACGGTCTGCGACAACAACAACGCGGGCGGGTTCCAGCCGTGATTCAACGACGACGCATCATCAAAGGCGTCTATCTGCGAAGCCCACCAGCGGTCGTAGTGCTCCCACAGCGTAGTGAAGCGGCATGGGATCATCGTCCGATAGCGCTCGGCCATGCGCAGCAACGCGTATTCCTGCTTGCCCATCGCGCACAACGCCTCAAACACCCAGC
Source organism: Planctomycetota bacterium (assembly GCA_014192625.1). GTDB lineage: Bacteria > Planctomycetota > UBA1135 > UBA1135 > UBA2386 > BJHM01. Next base: position 134,337 of record BJHM01000001.1, on the reverse strand, counting down.
GATCAAAAAAACAGCTGGAGTAGGTCTTCTTCGTGAGCACGTTGTCGTAGATCGCCGGCCACTTCGCTGCGTCTGCGAGGCCGCAGTTGACCGCCATCGCATTAGCCCGGTCGTCCGGCTCCTTCACCTGCGGCGACATGTAGTAGCTGCCTTGCCAAAACTTTTTGTCGAAGGTGCTGCGGATCGCTTCGCAGCGCTCGTCGATTACGGCAAAGTCCGCTTCATGCCCAGTGACTGCGGCGATCTTGCGCAAGGTCGAGAGGCAATCAAACAGGAAGCAGTTTTCGAGCACCGCGGTGTCCTTGACCTCCTTGCCCCAGTCAAACCAAGTGCCTCTGTTACCGGTCTTGTAGGTCTCGAACAGAAACTTGCGAGTCGGCTCGTAGATCTTGCGCAGCGAGTCGAGGTCGCCAGTTTGCAGATAATAAAACCACAGCCCGTAGCTGCCGAGGAACTCAAGGTGCTGGCCTGGATAAAACTTCGGCTCAAGCGGCCGCAGTACCAGTTCTTTGCAGAGTCGATGCGACTTCGCATCGAACACGTAAAAGCAGGTATTCAACTCCGGCGTGCCGTCGCCCCAGAAGCCAACGCGTTCGCGATCGGGACAGTCGTAGAAGTGATCGCGCATGCACAGATACGCCGTGCGCGCCGCCTTCTGCCAAAGCACCGTGTAGTCCGCATCATTGCAGGTAAACGATCCGACAAACTCCGTGTCGTAGCCGGTCTCGTGGTATTGCACCGCACGCACAATCACGCCGGCAGGAATCAGGTAGCTCGCGCCTTCGCCGCTCACCCAGTTGCGCGCCTCGTGCTGTTGCACGCCGGCGCCAGTGGTAACGGTCTCGGTTGGCGTGAGGTACAGCACTAGCGGATTTGTCGAGTTGAAGTGGATCACTTTCCCCGCTTCTGACTCGACCTCGATCCACGGCTGAAAATGCGCGTTGTGCGGCAGCGTGCAGACGAGTCGCCACGGTTGGTCTTCTTGATGCGGCAGCGGTTTGGACAACCGGAGGTAATCGCGTCGACCGTAGTCCTTGATGTCCGACGGCGAAGTCGCGAGAACCTGCGCGTCCTGCGACAGCAGGGCCCGCAGCAAGAAAACCAACACCAGAGCGAAGTAGCGAATCATGGTTGTGTCTTTAGATGTGAGTGCTTGAACGCAACCGCTATTTGTCGCCAGCGCGTTTTGGCGCAGGTAGATCGAGCTTTGCTGCTGCGTAATAACTGTCGGCCTCGCGTTGCCACTGCGCTGCCATCGCACGCACGCGCTCGGGATCCAGCGCGGCGAGATTTTGCGTCTCCGAGCGATCGCTGCTGAGGTCATACAACTCCCACGGACTCTCCGCGCCGGCGGCGACGATCTTGAAATTGCCCATTCGCAGCGCGCGGTTGCCCTCGTGCTGCCACCAGATCGATTCGCGTTCAATCACCACATCAGCAGCAAGCGCAGGTAGCAGGCTCCTGCCCGCCGCGGTCGGCACCGCCACTGCTCCAACCCGCTGCGGCATCGCGCTACCGGCAAGCTGCAGGATGGTCGGCACTAGGTCAACGACATGCGAAGGCGTGCTGCGGTTGCCGCCGGTTTTGACGATGCCCGCAGGCCAGCTGACTACACACGGCGTCGCAATGCCGCCCTCATGCACCCAGGTCTTGTGCCGGCGAAACGGCGTGTTGGCAAGACTCGACCAACCCGGGCCGATGCTGCAAAACGTCGCCCCCGTGCCGCACTCCGCTGTCAGATCATGGCCGTCGCCGCGCACCATCATCTCGGCACTGGCACCGTTGTCGGACAAGAACACCACCAACGTGTTCTGCGTCGCACCCATCACTTCGATCTGCTGCAACATGCGCCCGATCTCACGATCCATTCGATCCACCATCGCCGCATGCACCGCCATTTTCGCAGATTGAAATGCCCGTTGTGGCTCACTGAGCGTGTCAAACGCCACGGCACGGTTCACTTCATTGGGACCCAGCAACACAACATCCTCCGGCATCGCGTATGGCGGACCGATGTCGCGCTCGATCGGCGCAAGTACACTGCCACCGATGCAAAGCTTCTGCATACGCTCCCAACGCGAGAGCCGCAGCGCATCCCAGCCAGCGAGATAGGTCTCCCGATAGCGCGCCACGTCCTCTTTTTGCGCCTGCAACGGAAAGTGCGGCGCAGTGAACGCAACGAAAGCGAAGAACGGTTTTGCTGCGTGATGCAGCGCGTGATCGCGCAGATATTCGATCGCGTGATCGGCAATCGCGGTCGTCGCGTAGTAACCGCTGTCCGCGGCTACCACCGGCAACCGCTTGCCGTCCTCGACCAGATCTTGCGGCGCGAAATAGCGATCGTGATCGTTGATGACGTAGGAGTGATCGAAACCGTTCTTCAATGGCGCGCCATCCAAGTGCCACTTGCCAGAGTGATATGAGCGGTAGCCAAGGGGACTGAGCAGCACCGGTAACAGCGGCGCCCACGCGGGCCGCTTGCCCGGAGTCCCGCTCACCACAGACGGCACCGAGTCGCGCCGCACCGACTGCGCGTAGTGGCCCGTCATGATCGCTGCGCGCGATGGCCAGCAGCGCGCCGTGTTATAAAACTGAGTGAAGCGCAAACCGTGCGCTGCCAGCGCATCAAGGTTGGGCGTCGCAATCTCGCCGCCATAGCAGCCGAGATCCGAGAAGCCCATGTCGTCCGCGACGATCAAAAGAACATTGGGCTTCTGCTGCGCGACCAATCGCATACCAAGGAAGGCACAGAGCAGCGACAGTAGCGTCTGATTCAGTTTGCGCACCGCGAGATGATCGTTGCTGCGCGCATGGGGTCAACCACTCACGCAGAATCCGTGCGCAACGCCACTCGTCATGCGAAAACGACGAGCACGTGGAAGGGATGCCGCTGCACCGCTGTATGCTGGCCGCTGGCTTTTACCAGAGGCGCCGAGGCCGCATGGTTCACAGCCGGCAAAAGCACGCAGTGCGACTTTTCGATCGAGCACCAGCGTTACGTGCGCCGAATGCGGGCGCGCCGTGTTGCCTCGGCTTTTGCCGTCCGGCAATACCGCGCCGCGGCCTTAGATCCGCGCGGCTGACGCCAATGCGGCCAGTACGGATTTGCGATCTGCCAACTGCCGCGCAAGCGCAAGCGCTCTGGCGCGACCCGATGCATACAGGATGCGCGCATGGGTGCTTGACTTGCGTTTCATCAAAAACATAGACTCGACAAAGCAAAGGAGAAAGGTGTCATGCAGTTACCCGCCGTGTCTGCCTTGTCACTGGCGATTCTCGCCTCTTGCGCAAGTTCAAAAACAACTGCAGAGGTCGGCATCGGCGCGGGATCCTACGGCGTCTCCTTCGATGGAGGCGATAGCGGGTCGACTAATGCTGCTCTCTTTGAGTTGGCTTTGGAAAGCGTTTCGGCAAGCCACTTCGGTGGTGGTGCGCGCCTTCGGGGCACCGCATCAGGTGATGACCTCTTCGATGGCGTAGAGCAGGTACAGGCTAGTGATGGCCTGTTCTACATCCACGCGACCTATGATCCAGGTGAAGGGGCCAGGCGCCTACCGTTCCGATTCGGGCTCGCAAGCAACGTGCTTAGCCTTGAAAGTCAGATCACGGGTGAATCTATCACGTTTGCCTCTACTGGTCCTCGCCTTGAGTTCGCGCCGCAGTTCCCGCTGACAAGGTCAGATGAATTCTCACTGGCTGCCACTGGCCTTCTGGGCATCGGCACCGGCTTCACATCTATCGAAGTCGACAGCAGCGTGTTGGTGAACGACTGGACCACTACGGCCATCTTCTACGACCTTGGCTTTGGTCTGCGCGCAGACTGTAAGAGCGTCTACCTAGATCTAGGGTTTCGCTACCTTGCTTCGAACTACTCTGAGAGCGATGTGTCTGGCGGCTTAGTGATTCGGGCTCTAGACGCTGACTTCACAGGCCTTGTGCTCAGCTTTGGCGCGAAGTTCTAGCCGCCCGTTGAGCCACCGCCTCCCGCGAAGTGCTGCAGTAGCTGCGGGATCCGAGCCGCGATTCCCCGAATCGGTCTGCGAGTTCGACGTTCAAGGGCGAGGCCGCGACCGGGATGTTTCGATCGTCGAGCGCGGGCGCGCGACGACCGCTTCCTTGCCCCACCTTAGGTCGTTGCTTGATCCGCGATTCGCTGCGGTGCTGCAAGACCGGCTGGGGCAGTAAACGCCAGCGCGGCACCTTCGCGTAGCGCCACAGAAAGCCGCCACGCCGAACGCGCTGGCCGTGTAGTGCGCACCCTATAAACCAGCCGCTGCAGCACCTCCGCTGCACAGCCAACTTCCTCCGCCTTTACCAAGGGCCGCACGCAAGGTCCCCCGTATGCCGTTGCAAAAACGGCCGGCACGAAGCAAGCGCCGCAGCCAAATTTGCCCATATTTCACAGTCCGGACAAAGAGCTCAAGCTGGCAGCAATTCTGGCGCGCGCCTACCCTTCTAGCCTCCGATGACTGCCACCGCACCTCACGATTCCATTCGCCTGCGCGACCTCGCCAATCAAGCCATTGCCGGCGGGCCGCTGTCCAGCGCAGAAGCCCTTGCGCTGTATCGCGGCCTCGATCAGCCGTCGCTTGGCCTGCTTGGGCACGATGTGCGACTGCGACTGAATCCGCCGCACGCAGATGGCAAAGTGCGCGTGACCTACATCGTTGACCGCAACCTAAACCCGACCAACGTCTGCGTCACCGACTGCGGCTTCTGCGCGTTTTACCGCTCGCCCGGCGACGCTGAGGCCTACGTGCTGCCACGCGAAGTGATCTACCAGAAGGTCGAGGACCTGATCCAGCACGGCGGCATTCAATTGCTGCTGCAGGGCGGCCACCATCCAAGGCTCAAGACCGATTGGTATGGGCAGTTGTTCCAAGATCTCAAACAGCGTTACCCACAGGTCTGGATCCACGGCATGAGCCCGCCCGAGATCACGCATTTGAGCAAGCTGGAAAAGCGCCCCGTGCGTGCGATCCTGCAAGACCTGAAGGCGGCGGGCCTCGACTCGATCCCGGGCGGCGGCGCTGAGATCCTGGTCGATCGCGTGCGCCAAGTGATCGCACCAAAAAAAGCCACCACCGAAGAATGGCTGGAAGTGTTTCGCCAGTGGGCCGCGCTCGGCGGCAAGGGCACCGCGACGATGATGTTTGGCCACGTCGAAACGGATGCAGAGCGCATCGAGCACATGCTGCGCATACGCGACCTGCAGCAGGAGACCGGCTCGGTGTTCACCGCATTTATCCCGTGGACGTTTCAGCCGGAGAACACGCCGATGGGCAACGCGTTCCTCACGGGACGCGGCGGCCAAAAGGCCACCGTCGCCGAATACCTGCGCACACTCAGCATCGCGCGGCTGTTTTTGCAAAACGTGCCGCACATCCAATCGAGCTTCGTCACCCAAGGCATCAAGACCTGCCAGGTCGGCCTATCGATGGGCGCCGATGACTTCGGCTCCGCGATGCTCGAGGAAAACGTCGTTTCTGCTGCCGGTTGCACGCACCCAACCTCGATCCCCGAGATCGAACGCCACATCAAGGACGCAGGCTATCTACCGCAACGCCGCAACATGATGTATCAGCCGGTCGAAACACCCCCGACTGACAAGTTCGGCCAGCCCGCGGGCAAAAAAAAGATCATCGTGTCGCAAGTGCAGGCCTGACGATTCTGCGGCGCGAGCTAGCGGCAGAAAGCACTCGCGCATGACGCAGCGTTGTGCGGGAAGAGGGTTGCGGGCCGCGCACGACGCGCATTGTCGCCAATGGCATCATCACGCCCTGATGATTCCACGAATGCAAGGGCACCGAGCAGGGGCCGATGATTCGCCCGCATTGCGTCCAGTTGTTCAATGCCTGGGCCTTGGGGGAGAAGGAGGAGAAGGATAGCAGCGGTGCGCACGGTCGACGCGCATGGAGCATGGGCCGCGGAACGCAGGGCGAGGCACCTTTAGTTGCACACTTCAACACGCATGGGCCGAATTTCAAGTTCTCAGCAAATGCCGATTTCAAATCGCCATTTGACTTCTTGCCGGTCACCCAGTTCCCTCTTCACCCCGCATGTCATCTGTTGCCGACGAAACCCGTGCCCGCCTGCTCAAAGTGGCCGGCCCCCTGTTTGCGCAGCACGGCTTCCGCGACACCGGCGTAAAGACGATCTGCGATGCTGCGGACTGCAACGTTGCCGCCGTCAACTATCACTTCCACAGCAAGCAAGACTTCTACGGCGCGGTGCTCGCCGAGGCACACCAGAACGCGTTCGCGATGCGGCCGATGCCACGCGCAAGCGTCGGCACGCCCGCAGCGGCCCTCACCGCGTGGCTTTGGTGGTGGATGGAATCGATGCTGCACCCTGGCCGCCCCGAGTGGCTGCAGACGCTGATGGCACGCGAGATGGCGTTCCCCACCCCCGCCCTTGACCAGATGGTCAAACGCTCGATCCGCCCGATCTACAACGAGCTCACCGCCATCGTGCGCCGCCTGCTGCCGCGTGGCAGCAGGCTTACTGTCGTGCGAGACTGCGTGCACTCCGTGATCGGTCAAGTTCTCGTTTACAAGCACGCAGCACCAGTTCTGCACCGACTGTCCGCAATGCCCACCTACCAGCGCGGCGGCCTCGCCCGACTGGTCGCCAACGTCGTCACTTTCTCGCTCGCCGGCATCGCCGCCATCGCCGCGCAAAAGCCAAGTTCCCGCTCAAAGAAAATCCGCCGATGAATCGCATCGCCATCAAAATGCTGGTCGGCGATGTCGCCAAATATTTCGGCATCCTGCTCGGCATCGGCTTCGCAGCACTACTGATCACCCAGCAATCATCAATCTTCACCGGCCTGATGGCGCGTTCGTTCGCCTTCATCTCCGATACAAGTTTGCCCGACCTCTGGGTCACCGACCCAGAGGTGAAATACATCGACGAACTCGAACCGATGCAGTCCACAGCACTCGACCGCGTGCGTGGTGTGCCCGGCGTGGCTTGGGCAGTGCCAATGTACAAAGCACTGCTGCGCGGCCGCCTGCCAAATGGCATGTTCCGCTCCGTCATCGTCGTCGGCCTCGATGATGCCACACTGATTGGCGGGCCACCCAAGATCATCGAGGGCAGCCTCGCCGAACTGCGCCGCGCCGATGGCGTGATCCTCGACATAGTTTCGGCGCGGACGCGGCTCGCAAGCTATAGCGCGCTCGACGAGCACGGCAACCCAGCACCGGGTGCGACCCTACTGCCACTGCGGGTCGGCGACACGCTGCAGATCAACGACCGCCGCGCCGTCGTAGTCGGCCTGTGCGAGGTGTCGCGGACCTTTCAGAGCCAGCCGATGATCTACACGACGTTCTCGCGCGCGCTCACCTACGCGCCGCCGGAGCGCAAGCAACTCTCACTGATCCTCGCCAAAGCGGCACCAGGGATCGACCCCGAAACGCTCGGCTTGCGCATCACCGCGACGACCCAACTCCGCGCTCGCACCAGTTGGCAGTTTAGTTGGGACACAGTTTTGTACTACACAAAGAACACCGGCATCGTCATCAACTTTGGCATCGCGGTGGCACTCGGCTTTTTGGTCGGAGTCGCGATTGCTGGTCAGACCTTCTACAACTTCACGCTCGACAACCTCCGCTACTTTGGCGCACTGAAGGCGATGGGCGCATCCAACTGGCTGCTGCTCCGAATGGTTTTGCTGCAATCGCTGACGGCTGGCACCATCGGCTACGGACTCGGCGTAGGCGCCGCCGCGCTGTTTGGCATAGAGGTCAAAGGCAGCGAACTTGCGTTCCGCATGACGTGGCACATCCCAGCGATCAGCGCCGGTGCAGTCGCGATCATCTGCGCGCTCTCGGCGATCGTGAGCATGATCAAGGTGATCCGGCTGGAACCAGCGGTGGTGTTTCGTGGCTGATCCAACCAACCTCGCAGTCAGCGCGCACGGCCTCGGGAAGACCTTTGGCAAAGGTGCCAACGCCGTGCATGCACTGCGCGGCGTTGACCTGGAAGTGCCCTACGGCGAGCTGGTCATGCTGGTCGGCCCCAGTGGCTGCGGCAAGACCACACTGATCTCGATCCTCGCCGGCATCCTCGACCGCGACCGCGGCGAGGCTAGTGACTGCAGTGTGCTTGGCGTCGACCCGCAACACATGCGCGGCTCCAGTCGCACGCGCTGGCGCGGGCAAAACGTTGGCTTCGTGTTTCAACAGTTCAACCTGATCCCCGCGATCACCGCCGCCGAAAACGTCGCGGTGCCATTGCTGCTGCAGGGCAAGTCGCGGCGCGCGGCAATCGCCACTGCCGAGGCGCAACTAGAGCGCGTCGGCCTTGCCGACAAGCGCAACCGTCATCCAACCGAACTCTCCGGCGGCCAGCAGCAGCGCGTGGCGATTGCCCGCGCACTGGTGCACGAGCCACGCTTTGTCGTGTGCGACGAGCCGACCAGTTCACTCGATGCAGACAATGGTCAGATCGTGATGCAGTTGTTCGCCGAAATCGCTGTAGCCGGCGATCGCGCCCTCGTCGTCGTCACCCACGACACTCGGATCTTCCACTTTGCCGACCGCATCGTCCGCATGAACGACGGTCGCGTTATCGACGTCCGGCGGCAGACCGCTGACCGCACCGCACACATCAACGAACACCAATCATGATGATCGTCCGCCTAGCCCTGCTCCCAATTCTGTCGATCGCCGGTATCTGCCTTGCTGCCTACAGCGTGCACGCTGGCAACCTACCGATCGTGCCAGCAATGGGCATCGTCACGCCCGCGGCATCGCCCTTCAAAACGCGCGTCTCCGCCAGTGGCATCATCGAAGCGAAGTCCCGCAACATCGCACTCGGTGTCGGGCGACCCGGCCTTGTGACTGCGTTGCCGCACGACATCGGCAGCACCGCGGCAAGCGGCGATATCCTGATTCAGATCGACGACCGCGACACCAAGGCGCGCCTCTTTGCCCGCCGCGCCGAGCTGCTGGGGACACAACAAGAACTGGCGCGTCTAAAGTCGTTGCCGCGCCCCGAGGAAGTTGCGCCAAAGGCCGCCGCGCTCGAAGTTCGCAAGGCGCAACTCGCCGATGCACAAAACTTGCTCGAGCTCGCCAACAAAGTAGCGGATCCTCGCGCGCTGAGCCGCGAAGACCTCACGCGCAGGCAGTCAGCGGTGCGCGAGGCGGAGGCCAACGTGAGCGAGGCCCAGTCGCAGCTGCAGCTCATCAAAGCGGGTGCGTGGCAGCCTGATCTCGACATCGCAAGCGCAAAGATCGCGGTGGCGCAGGCCGCCGTGAGCAGTGCCGAGGCCGAACAGGAACAAACGCAGGTGCGCGCACCGTTCGCAGGAGAGGTCCTGCAGGTAAACGTGCGCGTCGGAGAATACGCGGCAGCAGGCCAGGCAGCGCAGGCAGCGATCGTGCTCGGCGACGTAACGACGCTACATGTGCGCGCCGACATCGACGAAATGGACACGTGGCGCTTCCGGCCCGAAGCAGTGGCGCGCGCATTCCTGCGCGGCAATCCGAGCATCTCCGCAAAGATCACGTTCGTCGCCATTGAACCCTTGATGGTGCCCAAGCGATCGCTTACCGGCAGCAGCCGTGAGCAAGTCGACACCCGCGTGCTGCAAGTGCTCTACGCGCTCGATCCAAAAGACCTGCCGGTAAAGCCAGGCCAACTGGTCGACGTGTCAATCGAGGCAACCGCTGCACCAGAAGCCCAAAGCCAGCCGATCCAGTCACAAGGAGTGCCGAAGTGAACGGCACCTCCCGATGGATCGTTTTTTGGATCCTGCTTTTCGTCAGTGGGTGCAAGGTCGGCCCCAACTACGAAGCGACACCACCTGTGTCGCCACCGCAATGGGCTACTGCCACCAGCACCAATACGGCCGTGCTGAATGATCGTTGGTGGCAAGGGCTGCACTCGCCGCTGCTTGATCAACTGGTCACAGAAGGGCTCGCCATGAACTGCGACCGCCGAGCCGCCGTCGCGCGCATTCAGCAAGCGCGCGCAGCTGCCGGAATCGCAAAAAGCGAGCAGCTGCCAAATCTCGACGCAAACGCGAACTACAGCCGCTCGCGCACCACCGAGTCAACGCCGAGTCCGCTGCGTGGCCTTGCCTACGACAACTACGCGCTCGGCTTCGATGCCAGTTGGGAGATCGACCTGTTTGGCAGGCTTGCGCGCGAAAGCGAGGCACGCAACGCGGAGGTCCAGTTTGCCGAGGCAGACCATCAGGCAATCACCGAGTCGCTGATCGCCGAGGTGGTCGCTTCGTATGCCGACCTGCTTGGTGCAACACAGCGCCGCAACGCCGCCATTCAAGGCATCGCCGCCGCCGAAGAACTGCGCGCGCTTACGGAAGCGCGGGCGCGCAGCGGCCTCACCAGCGACCTGGCTCTCGCCGGCGCCGAACTCCTGCTCGCCAACGCACGCACGCTGCTGCCACCAATCGATCGTGACTGGCACCGCGCCGCAAACCACATCGGCGTGCTTGTCGGACGTACGCCCGCCGATGCAAAAGACCTCCTGCGCGCAGCGCCCGCGCTCGCGGACGTGCCCGACCTCGTGGCGCTCGGCCTGCCTGCAGAACTCGTCCTACGCCGGCCCGACTTGCGCGCCGCCGAGAGCCAGTTGCACGCCGCAATCGCGCGCCTCGGTGCGGCGATGGCCGAGCGTTACCCGCGACTAAGCATCAGCGGCTTCTTCGGTGTCGAGGCTAGCCAAATGAGTTCCCTGTTCGCGCCTGGCAGCCACGCAGTGCTCGCAGGCCCGGCCTTACACCTGCCGCTGTTCACAGGCGGCCGCACCACCGAAATGATCGCGATGCGCGAAGCGCAAATCGACGAGGCGCGCACGGCACTCGAACAAACGGCCCGCCGCGCGTTCGAGGAAGTCGAAAATGCCGCCCACGGACTGCAGCAACAACGCGTCTACCACGCGACCCTGATCACGGCACTCGACGCTGCGACCCGCACGCGCGACTTGGCACAGCAACGGTTCGAGGCGGGCCTCGACAACTTTCTGATCGTGCTTGAGGCCGAACAAAGCCGTCTCGAACTCAGCATTCAGATCGCTATCGCGCAAACGGATCTTGTGCGCACGTATTGCGCCTTGCAGAAGTCGCTGGGTGGCGGCGTGGGCGAGCCACTAGACAACGTGACGGCAAAGGTCGTTGCGGTGAGCAACAACTAGCCAGCAGATGCGGACCGCGGCCTACGTCTACACGGGCTGGCATCCGATCGCCGAACGCGACGCAAGTTTTCATCCAGGCTTCACCGAGTGGGAATTGGTTCGCAGTTGCCAGCCGCGCTTCAAGGACCACCAACAGCCGAAGGTCCCGCTGCTCGGCGAATACGACGACCGTGATCCGATTGCATTCGGCCGCCGCATCGCTCTCGCGCGCGACCATGGCGTAGACGCGCTGGTGTTTGGCGTATTCTGGTGCCGCGGCAAGCGCGTCTTTGAGCAAGGTCTCGACCAGGGCTTCTTGCAGGGTCCGCTCGGCACCTCGATGCCGTTTGCCTGCATGTGGGCAAACCGGATGCCGAGGCGCGTGCTGCCAGTGCTGCGCGCAGACCTGCCGGTGATCGAACCAAAGCGACTAGTGCCGAGCGACGTCGATGACTTCGTTCAGTTCATCGCGATGCTTGCCGAGCATTACTTCAAACGCCCCAACTACGTTTTGGTCGGCGGCCGCAGCTACCTATCCATCTTCGACTCAACCTACTTCGTGCGCGACCTTGGTCTGGCGAATGCGCGCGCGGCGATCACTGCGGCGCGCCGCTGGCTGCGTGACCGCGGCCATCTGGACCTGCATCTCGCGGCGATCGAACCCAACGCCGAAACGCTGCCACTGGTGCGCGAACTCGGCTTTGACAGCGTTACGCATTACGTGCACTTGCCGGATTGGAAGGGACCGAGCTTGCAGGACTACAGCGAATGCGCGGCGCGGCGCGCCCTACAGTGGCAGCACTTTGCCACCACTTCAAATCTGCCCTACATGCCGTCGGTTGCAACCGGCTGGGATGCTTCGCCGCGCGGTGCTGACTTTGGCGATGCGCGCCCCGACAAGTATCCGTGGGCACCGGTCGTGACTGGCGAGCACCCGGAAAAGTTCGCCACGGCGCTGCGCCGCGGGCTCGATTTTCACTCGCCGAACGGCATCGACGACCCACTGGTCCTGCTCGCCTCACTCAACGAATGGAGCGAAGGTCATTACCTTGAACCGGACGAGCGATTTGGCACCGGCTGGCTCGAAGCGGTGCGCTCGGCCCGCCCGCGTTGAAGCAAACATGAAGCAGATGCAATTGCCGCCGCGCCCGCGCCTTTTCATGAAGGCCCAAAGCTCCTACCGTGTCCGCCTATGACCGCGTCGCCCGCCGCCCACAACTACGCCCACCTCGACGAGACCCTGGCCAAGAAATTGATCCAGCAGGCCGGCCTCGGCGACATCGACCAGCGGATCGCCAACGGCACGCGACTGTCTTTGGAGGACGGGATTCGACTGTATGAAACGCCGCACCTCGCCGCGGTTGGTTTGATGGCGCACCGCGTGCGGACTAGCAGGCACGGCCGCAAGACCTACTTCAACATCAACCAGCACGTCAACTACACGAACATCTGCATCTACTCGTGCAAGTTCTGCGCGTTTGCGGCGAAGGAAGGCGAAGCGCGCGGCTACCTGATGACCCCCGAGGTCGTCGAGCAGAAGGTGCGCGAACAGCTGCACCGCCCGGTCACCGAGGTGCACATGGTCGCTGGCATCCACCCGACGATGGGCTACGACTATTATCTCGACGTCGTTCGCGCTGCGAAGCGTGGTCGCCCCGATATCCACGTGAAGGCGTTCACGATGGTCGAGATCGAGCACATCCTCAACATCTCGGGCAAGAGCGAGGACGAAGTGTTTGCCGACTTGCGCGCAGCCGGTCTTGGCAGCTGCCCGGGCGGCGGTGCCGAGGTGCTTGTCGATCGCGTTCATAAGGCGGTGTTCCGCGAAAAGATGGGCCCTGACCGGTGGCTGATGGCGGCGCGCAAAGTGCAACGGCATGGCTTCAAGATGAACGCGACGATGCTCTACGGGCACATCGAACGCGTTGACGAGCGCGTGCAGCACCTGATCAAGCTGCGCGAAGTGCAAGACGAGTGCGGCGGCTTCATGGCATTCATCCCGCTCGCGTTCTGGCCCTACCACACCGACCTCGCAAACTTCGGCCACGTCACCACCGGCAACCTCGACCTGCGCTCGATCGCCGTGGCACGCCTGATGCTCGACAACTTCCCGCACGTGAAGGCCTACTGGGTCATGCTGACGCAGGAGTCGGCGCAGACCGCACTCAGCTTTGGCGCGAACGACATCGACGGCACGGTGACCGAAGAAAAGATCACTCACGAAGCCGGCACCACCGAGCCGCAAGCACTCGGGGTCGACCAAATCGCGCACCTGATAAACGAAGCTGGCTACGAACCCGTGCAACGCACCACGATCTACGAAGAGATCGGTGAAAGGCAGGCGACACACGCCTGACGCGGCAGCTCGCGCACAATGCGCGGGGGAACGCAGGCGTGGTCACCGGTGCTGCCAGCGGCTCTGCTAGTTCATAAAGTGCGCGTCATCGCTGCGCATGCAAACAAAGCTTTGCGAACTCTTCCTGCGTGGCCTTGCCGTCATGCAGTTCGACAACCACCCCGGCGCGGTCGATGACGAGCGTGCCCGGTAGTTCGCCGACCTCGGCCCCGAGCAGTTCGCGCAGCGCAAAAATATCCGGCTCACTGCAGACCAATACCGGGAAGTTGATCCCGAGCTGCTTTGCACGTTCCCGAGCTTTGACAAGGCCCGCCTCCTTTGTGACATCAGCGACCATGCACTCCATTGCTATGCCGACCACTTGGCCGCCATGTGCGCGAAAATCGCGGGTCGCAGAAATCAGATCGGGCATCTCCTCGCAACATGGCACGCACCAGGATGCCCAGAAGTTGATCAGCAAAGGCTTGCCGCGATGCGCCTCGACATATTCCTGCACGCCTTTGCCATCGACGATGCGCGTCGCTTCTGTGTGATCTGAGCACGCGGAGAACAGCACCAACAACGCGGCAATTCGCGCGGTTCTCATCGGCCCACCTCAGATCCTTCGCCAGCTTTGCGCTCGCCGCCCGTGCCGCCAGTGCCGCCAGTGCGCGGCGGGCGCGAGCCACGCCACAGCGAGCCACCTCGCTGCCCGTCAACAGCAACGCGCTTGATCGAGCAGCCAATCGACTTGTTCGACGAAGGCTCGACCTTTTCGCCAACAACCAGCTTGGTCAGCACCGAGCGCACATAGCTCGTTCGCTCCGCCTTGCTGCCCTGCTGATCGTTGTCAACGAGCCCGCGATAAACCAGCTTGCCATCGGCGGCGAAAACATAGACCTGCGGCGTGGTGCGCGCGGCAAACAGGTCCGCCACGATGTTGCCGTGATCGACCAGCACCGAGAACGGCAACGACTTGTCCTTCAGGTGCTGGCGAATGTTGTCGAACGCCTGCTTGCCGGGCTCCGTTGCCGGTGGCTTCTCGCCAATCTCTTGGACGTTGCTGTCGATGAATAAAAAACTCACTCCCTGCGAGGCAAAATCCTGCTGCAAAGCTGCCAGCCGATCATTCCACGCGGCATGCACATGGCATGTGATGGAGAAGAAATCGACGACGGTGATCTTGCCCTTCAGGCCTGCGGCCTTGTGCTCTACGCCATCGATATCCTTCAGCACGAAGGTTGCTGGTAGCGCGTCGCCTAGCTGCAACGGCTGCTGCACGGCTTTTTGCTCCTGCGGCTTGGCTTCCGATTTTTCTACCGGCTGGCCCCCGGCCGGAGGTTCCTGAGCGCACGCGAAACTGGCAAGCAAGAGGGCCGAGAAGATCGCTAAAAAATAACAACGTGTCATGAATGGGCTTTCGGACTATCGCCTGAGCGTGCGGTTGAATACGCAGCGGACTGCATATCGGACAGCGGCAGGTCCGGCAAATGCCGAATCGCCTGCGTCTCGTGCTTTGGTTCGCCGCGTACTTTGCCAACACCCAAAACGGCGCGCCGCCTCACGCCATCACCGGTCAGGCACCACGCATGCAGGTGTGCCGATTGCGCACCATGCTCCATGGCCGGTAGCGCAGACTGGATTGCCGCCCGCAGAATGTTACGCCATCAGTGCAACGCCCCATGACTACCGCAAACAGCATCGCCCCAGCCAAAGACCGCACGGCCTTCGCACCCGCTTTGCTGCTGCTCTTCGCGGGCAGTGGCTGCGCTGCATTGATCTATGAAGTGGTCTGGTTCCACTTACTGCGCTTCGTCATCGGTGGATCATCTATCTCGCTCGGCTTGCTACTCGGCAGCTTCATGGGCGGGATGTGCCTTGGCAACGTGCTGCTGCCGCGCTGGCTGCCAAAAGGAATGCACCCACTAAGGGTCTACGCGCTGCTCGAACTCGGCATCGCGCTCTACGCCATTATTTTGCCAATGCTGCTGCCTTGGCTCGGATCGATCTACGTCCAAAGCCAGGGCCGCGGCCAGTCGGACCTACTGTTGCGCGGCACGGTCTGCGCAATCGCGCTGCTGCCGCCAACCATCCTGATGGGCGCCACGCTGCCGGCAATCGCGCGATGGGTCGGCAGTTCGCGACAAGGTCTCGCCGCGCTCGGCTGGTTCTACGGCAGCAATATCATCGGCGGCGTTGCCGGCACATTGCTCGCAGGCTTTTGGCTGCTGCGCGTCCACGACACCATCGTTGCGACCTATGTGGCGGCAGCCATCAACATAGCGATCGCCGCGCTCGCTTTGCTGCTGGCAGCGCTCCGACCATTTGTTGCGAATCACAGTGCGAGTGGCGCCAACGCAGAAGGCATCAATGCGAAAGATCCTGCGCCGCCTCATGCGCGGCGGCTCGTGCTGCTCGCAATCGCGCTGTCCGGCGCAACAGCACTCGGCGCGGAGGTCGCATGGACACGACTGCTATCGCTGCTGTTCGGTGCCTCGGTCTACACATTCGCGCTCATCCTCGCGGTGTTCTTGATCGGACTCGGCATCGGCAGCGCGCGCGGCAGCCAAATCGCCGCGCGCACGAACTCACCAACACGCGCGTTTCTGCTCTGCCAACTGCTGCTCATGCCGGCCCTGCTCTACAGCGCATGGATGATGCTCTTTGTGATCCCCTGGGCTGAGCCGACCTATATCTTTCAAGAACGCATCGCGCAGAACGTCTTTTTGCGTTTTCCGTGGGACTTCGCTCGTTGCGCGTTGGCGATCCTGCCAGCGCCATTGCTTTGGGGTGCATCTTTTCCGCTCGCGCTCGCCGCCGCCTTTCGTGGCCACCACGATGCAGGTCGCCTTGTCGGCAGCGTCGCCGCCGCCAACACACTCGGCGCAATCATCGGCGCGCTCGCCACGAGCCTCGCAGCGATCGGCAACCTCGGCAGCCAGGGCACGCAGCAGATTTTGGCACTGCTCGCCGGCGGCACCGCTGCATTGCTCACGCTGGCACTGCCACTGCGACACAGCCGCGCGCGAAAGCTCGCAACCTGCTGCGTCATCGCCGCGGCCAGCTGCGGGTTTGCGTTGTTGATTGCACCTGTGCCCAACGGCCTGATCGCTTGGGGCCGCTTTGTCGACAGCTGGGACAGCAGCAAATATCTGTATGTAGCAGAAGGTCAGAACTCATCGGTGGCGATCACCAAAACCGGCGACTTCCTCAACTTCCACGTCGCAGGCAAAGTGGAAGCCTCAACCGACCCAACGGACATGCGATTGCAGCGCCTGCTCGGCCACCTGCCTGCGCTTTCGCATGGCAATCCGCGCAGTGTGCTGATCGTCGGCTGCGGCGCTGGAGTAACCGCAGGATCCTTCTGCGACTACGACAGCGTCCAACGGATCGTCATCTGCGAGATGGAGCCGCGCGTGCTCGACTGCGCGCGCAACTTCATGGCCGATCAAAACGGCGGCGTGCTCGATGACCCGCGCACCGAAATCGTGTTCGATGATGCGCGCCACTTCATGCTCACGACCAGAGAACGATTCGACATCATCACGTCGGATCCGATCCATCCATGGGTGCGCGGCGCTGCGGCGCTCTACACCAGCGAGTATTACGAACTGGTGAAGCAGCACCTCAACCCTTCTGGAGTCGTGACGCAGTGGGTGCCGCTCTACGAAACCGACGAGGCCTCGGTGAAGAGCCAGCTCGGCACGTTCTTCAGCGCATTTCCAAATGGCACGATGTGGAATAGCGCGGCCGCTGGCACTGGCTATGACGTGGCGGTTCTCGGCACGGCATTACCCACGCACCTTGATCTCGAGTCCGTCGAGCTGCTGCTCGATAAAAACGCTAACGCTCGCACCCACCTCGCAACGATTGGACTCGACAGCGCGCCGCGCTTGTTTTCGACCTACTGCGGCAGTGCTAGCGATCTCGCACCATGGCTCGCTGATGCCGAACCAAACCGCGACATCGCGCTGCGCTTGCAGTACCTCGCTGGCCTCGCATTCGATCGCCACGACGAACAGAAGATCTTCGTGGCGATGCAAAAATTTTGCAGCTGGCCGGAAGGCATGTTCGTCGGCAGCGCCCTGCAGATCGCCGAACTGCGCCTCTTGCTAAAGCAGTGATCTGCGCGGGCGGCGCGGGCGCGGGCGGCGCGGGCGGCGGGCGGGCGGCGCCTTGGCAAACTACCTCCCCCTGGGACGCAACATTCTTGCACCCAGGTGCGCGACTTGCGGCGCGATTACCCACGCTAATAACCCGCAGCGGCGCACACCAAATAAACCCGGTGCCACATAGCCCCTGACTGCGGCCGTGCCTTGTGATCCCACCAACATTTGTCCTGCTCCGCGGCCGCACCTTAGCTTGCGAAGCTCAGCAAACCGCAAGCCTGACGGCGCGCCTTATCGCTCCGTCGAAATGGCCTGCCGCACATAAGAACAGAGTGCTTGCAGCCGCGCCGCAGATAGCCTTCAACCCTGCTGTTATCGGCAAAAGATTTCAATACATGCACAAACTTGTAATCCCCGGAATCGTCGTTTTGCTAGCGACCTCGCTATCGGCGCAAGTCGGGCAACCGATGCCTCCACTAGAGATCGACGCGGCTTACAACTTCGACTCGTTCAAGTTGAAGCGGCTCGATCAGCTCGCCGGCGCGGTTGTGTTTGTCGAATACTGGCAAACTTGGTGAGGCCCGTGCCGCGGCCTCGTCCCGCACAACAATGAACTTCAGGCGAAGTTCATTGCGCAGGGACTGGTCGTCGTTGGCGTGACCAACGAACCTGAAAAGCTGGTCGAGAAGTTCATCGCGGACAACAAGGTGACCTATCCGATCCTCATCGAACAGAGCGACAAGTCTGCGAAAGCGCTCAAAGTGAATGGCTACCCGCATGCATTCCTCGTCGACACTAAGGGCAAGGTGATCTGGGAAGGGCACCCACGATCGCTAGATGAATCCGTCATCGAAGAGGCCTTGAAGGGTGCGCGAGTCCCAGGCACAAAATTGCCCGATGCACTCAAATCGCTCGAGCCGATGCTGACTAAGCGTGAGTTCGGCAAGGCCTATCAGGCGACCAAAAATCTGCTCGCCGGCGCGCTCAGCGATGAGGCGAAGGCGGCTGCGCAAGGGGTGCTGACGAGCATCGAGACCGACGTCACAAACCTGCTCGCGAGCGCGGACACCGCCATCAACGAGAAAAATTTCTTCGCGGCTCAAGAGTCACTGCGAACTCTCACCAAGTCTTATGCGACTGTCCCAGGTGTAGCAGAGACAGCAGATATTAAACTGCGCGACCTTTCGGCAAACGTCGAGGCGCGCAAGTCGATCAAGGCGAGCGAGCAACTTGCGAAGGCCATTGACCTTGAGTCGGCGCAAGACTTTGACAAAGCCTACGCAATGCTGCTCGCCATCACGACCACCGCTGCGGGCACGATGCCGGCCGCCTCTGCCAGTAGCCACATGCGCGACATCGAGGCGAAGGGCATGCTTGGCTTTGACAAGAAGTGCGCGGCTTGCAAAGAGCAGGGCAAGGCCTGCCCCAAGCACAAGAAAAAGCCGAAGTGACACGGGCAAGCTCGCGGCTGACAGAGTGCCTCAGACCACCACCATCACCTGCTCGAGCGGCCGCCGCTCGCAGGCGGCCTTCGGGACCATGCAATCCTCTGCCGGATAGCCGACCGGGATCAGCAAAAACGGCCGCTCATGCGCGGGCCTGCCGAGGATCGTGCCAAGGAACGCCATCGGACTGGGCGTATGCGTGAGCGTGGCGAGCCCCGCATGGTGCGCTGCCGCGAGCAACAGCCCACAGGCAATCCCGACGCTCTCTTTTCGGTAGTAGACCTGCCCGCCGGTGTCGGTGTGCATCAACTGAAACACGACGATCAGCCACGGCGCACGCTCTAAAAAAGCCTTGTCGGCATCCGTGCCAAACGGGGCTAGATCGGCAAGCCATTCGGCATTGCCGCGATGACCATAAAACTCGCGCTCCTCCGCTTCCGCACCTTCGCGAATGCGCCGCTTCACCGCCGCATCCTGCACGCAGACAAACCGCCACGGCTGCTTGTTCGCGCCACTCGGGGCGCTGTGCGCAGTGCGGATGACCCACTCAATCGTGCTGCGCTCGACCGCACGCGCCGAAAACATTCGCACCGAGCGGCGGCGCTGCATCACTTCGCAAAACGTTTTCGCTTGCTGCTCGGCGGATTCCGCAGAAACCTGCCGCGCAACTAGCGGCACAAAGGCTGGAGTGTCCATCTGCCAACCTTACGCAAGTTGCCAGCCCCGATCTCGCACCTCATGATCACGACATGAGCGACCGGCGGGATCGAGAGCAACGGCGTGCCATCGCAGCACTGCCGGAGGCAATCGAGGAAGCTGTGCTGTTTTCGCTTGAACTCGACGATGCCGCGCGCGACCAATCCCTGCTCGAATTGCTGGCGCGTTGCCCGCAGCAAAAAGCGGCGATTCTTGCCTGGCTGACTGCCGCCGACATCCACCCGCCGACTGACGAAGCTGCGGTTGCGGCAGCGGTCCTTGACGACGAGACCAGCGACCCACCGCGCCGGATCGGCCCGTATCGAGTGATTCGCCTCCTCGGCCGCGGCGGCTTTGGCTCAGTCTATCTCGCAGCAGCTGACGGCACTGCGACACGTGAGGTTGCGATCAAGGTGCTCAACAGCGGCATGGACTCGCAGAATTTTCTGCGCCGCTTCGAAGCCGAGCACGAGGCGCTGCGCCGGATGGATCATCCAGGAATCGCTCGGTTGCTCGAGTTCGGCAAGACGCGTGCAGAGCGCCCGTACTTCGTGCTCGAGTTCGTGCCGGGCGACCACATCGCGCAGCACTGCCGCCGCAATGAACTGCGGCTCCCCGCCCGGATCGAACTGTTCTTGCAGGTGCTGGATGCCATGGCACATGCGCACCAGAAAGGCGTCATGCATCGCGACCTGTCGAGCAACAACGTGCTGGTCACAGAGATCGGCGGCCTGCTGCAGCCAAAGATCATCGACTTTGGCATCGCCAAGTCATTCGCCGCGCCGCTGCAAGACAGCGGCGATTTGACGATGCCGGGCACAATCATGGGCACGCCTGAATACATGAGCCCGGAGCAGGCGAGCGGGCAGCCATCCGCAATCGACACGCGCACCGACATCTACTCACTCGGGGTGATGCTCTACGACTTGCTCGCCGACGAACTGCCGATCCCGAGCGTGGTGCTGCGCTCCCAAGGCGTCGCCGGAATGGCGCAGGTGATCGCTTCGCACCAACCCGCTCGGCCGAGCCAGGTCGCACCGAGGCGGCACCAAGCACGACTGCGCGGCGATCTCGACTGGATCACGCTCAAGGCAATCGCCAAAAACCGCGACGAGCGCTACGCGACCGCGACCGAGTTTGCCAACGACCTGCGGCGGCACATGGAGCACAAACCGGTGCTCGCCGGACCGCCCGGTGGTTTTTATCAGCTCCGCAAATTCGTGCGGCGCCACCTTGCCGGGGTCACGCTTTCGGTCTTGCTAATACTAAGCCTACTCGTCGCGATGGGGTTCTCGGTGTCGATGTGGCAAAGCGCGCAGGATGCACAAGCAGACCTGCAGCAACAGCGCGACGAACTGCAGGCCAAGGCAGAAATCGGGTTTGACTTGCTCGCTCTGGAAGAACGCTTGCTCGCGGCGCACGAAACAACAAAAGCGTTTACCCCACCTTGGCCAGACCGCATACCGGCGATGGACCGCTGGCTCAGTGAGCACGGGCGCAGCCTTGATCGCGAGCTGCGACAACTGCAAAAGAAGCGCAAAGAACTTGAGGGGCTCGGCGTGATCAATGCAGAGGACCAACATCTGCTCGCTGCACTGCGGCGCTTGGAAACACAGACGCAGAAATTTGCCGGGCTTTCCGGGGAACTGAGCCGGGTGCAAGGCCTGCGCGACTGGGCACGCGATGTCGCCGCGCGGTCGTTGACCGAGCAAAGCAGCCAATGGGCGCAAGTGGCACAGCAGGTGAAAAAGCGGCACGGTTTTCTTCTGCTGCCACAACCAGGCCTGTTGCCGCTAGGCCTAAATCCAAACTCGCACCTGCAAGAGTTTCTCGATCTGAAGAGCCACCACAAAAACGCGCCACTGCCCATGCGGGACAAAGCATCAGGCGCACTGACGCTGACTTTGCAATGCGGCATCGTCTTCGTGCTGGTGCCAGGCGGATCGCTGCGCATGGGCGCACAGCGCGATACGGGCCTGCCGCAGCGCGACCCGTTCGCGCAGGAGTCCGAGATCGGCGGCGACCAGATCATGCTGAGCGAGTTTTTGATCGCCGCGACCGAGATGACGCTGAGTCAGTGGCGCGAACTCGGTGGCGACCAAGGTGACGAGTCGAAGTTGCCCGCGACCAACATCGATTGGGATACGGCCAACACGGTTCTCTTCCGCTGGGGGATGGCATTGCCCACCGAGGCACAGTGGGAGTATGCGTGCCGTGCGGGCACCACCTCACCATGGTTCAACGGCGATGACCCGATCGAAGCGCGCAAGGTCGGTCACTTTGACCTAACCCTGCAGAACGTAGCTCGCCTGCAACCAAATCCATTTGGCCTCTACGATGTGCATGGCAACGCTGCCGAGTGGTGTGCCGACGGCTTCTTCCGCTTTGCACAAGCCAATGCCCGCGACGGCGATGGCCTGCGCCTGCCACCACCACCTGTCCGGATCGCCGAACGCCGCGTCTTGCGTGGCGGCAGTGCGGCAGATGGCCCAGAAGCAGCACGCTGCTCGGCGCGCCGCGGTGAGCCACCGCAAACCCGCAGCGAGTGGATCGGCATCCGACCAATACGTGCCATCACCAAGGGCTGACCAACGCACCGCACTTACTTTGCGGGCACGCGTTTGCCAATGAACACGCCTTCAGGTTGACGAATGTGCACGCTCACCGCCTTGCCATCATCGCCGAGCACGAAGCGCACCGAGTAGCCCTTCAATTCGCCAATGCCAAAAACGAGCGCGGGGCGCGGCTCGAGCACGTAGTGCTGGCCCGGCATCGTCATGGTCAGGGACGTTCCGTTGACTTCAAATTTCGCCACTTGGCCGTCGAGGTCATAACTGCCCACGAGTTGCAGAAGGAACGCAAGATCGCGCATCTTCGCATCCGGCTGCCGCAGGAACACCATCGCCTTCACTGCAGGCTCAAGCACCATGAGCAGCGCATCGAGATCGCCATCGACATCCATCCTGAACTGCACGCGCAGCCCCGCAAGCTCCGGCATGAGATCATTCTTTTCACACCGAAACACGTCGTAGTGAAAGTGTGAAAACACCCCGCCGATGCCATGCAGATCAACCTTCAACTGCTCCCCTGCGCGCTCGACACGACAAAGGCCGTAGGCGGGATGCTGGTAGCTGCCCACGTAGTTGTCGATTGGCTGCGACGGCTTGGTGCCTTCGACGCGCTCGACGTTGGCATTCTCCAGCCCCTTGCTGGACATGCCTTCTGCAATCCCCATCTTACCCGCCAACGCCGTCGCAAAGTCGTGATCGTCAAGCGACAGCACTCGGTCGCAGAGCCTGCGTACGATCAACTCGGGAAATGGTGTCTTGTCGAGATTGGTGAGCACCACAAAGCCATAGCCCTGCTCGGGCAAAAAACTGACGAGGGCTGTGAAGCCATCAATGTTGCCGCCGTGATAAACGCGCCGCGCACCACGGTAGACATCGACCATCCAACCGAGCGCGTAGCCAATGTTTTGGATCAGCGGCCCAGCGCTTTTATCCTCACCCATCGGCATCACCACCGCGTGCAGGTTGCGCATGCTCGATGGCTGCACGATCGCGCGTTCGCCTTGTTTGCCGTCGCCTAGATGCAGCGCGACCCATGCGACCATCTCTCGCACTGAACTATTGATCGAACCGGCAGGGCCAATCGCAGTGATGTCACGGAACGGGATCTGCCTCGTTTTCTTCTCGCTGTAGCGATACGGCTCCGCGTGGTCTGCGTCGGCAGCACTGACCTTTACCTCAAAGTTGCTGCGGCTCATGCCCAGCGGCGCGAAGATCCGTTCACGCACCATTGCCTCAAAAGAACTGCCGGTCACGTGCTCTGCGACATAGCCCGCAGCCAGCAACATCAAGTTGTTGTATTGAAAGTCGGTGCGCAGGTCCTTGCTGAGCGGCAAGTAGCGCAACCGCTGCACCAAGAGAGCGCGCTCAATCGTGGCGCCATACCAGACCAGGTCGTGACGCGGCATGCCGCTGCGATGCGTGACGAGATCGCGCAGGGTGATTCGCGCACTGATCTCCGCGTCGCTTAGGGCAAACTCCGGGAGAAAGGTGCGCACCGGTTTATCCCAGTCGAGCTTGCCGTCCTCAACCAACGTTGCGAGCAGGAGGGTGGTAAATGCTTTCGTGCTGCTGCCGATGGCGAACAGCGTGTCGGGTGTCACCGGCAGATCCCGCTCAATGTCGCGCACGCCACTAACCATGGTCGCTAACACCGCGCCATCCTTCACCACCGCGACAGCGCAGCCGGGCACATGAAACTTTTCACGCAGCTCGTCGAGGTAACTTTGCATGCCGAGGAACGACACTTGCGCAACGGACCGCAGCACAAACTTGAAGCGCTGGCCGTCCTGCACAAAGCGACCGGCCAGCTGCTTGCCGTCGTCCGCAAGTTCGCCGGTGAAGATAGGCGCGCCAGGGATCCCAGCTATCGCAAACATCACCGTGCGCCCTTCGACCAAAATCTTCTCGAGCGCCAACCCCTTGGCATTCTGTGCAGGGATATCGATGTCACCTGCAAAGCCAGCTTCGGCCTTGCGCAGCCGCACCGTCACTTCGAGCGGCTGGCCGGGAATCTCGATTCTGCCAGACCATTGCCCACTGGGATTCTGCTCGCTCTGCGAAAATGCGAGCGTGGCCATGAGAAAAACAATGCAGACGCCAGCGCAGCATCGGACCATAGAGTCAAACTATAGCTACCAAGGCAGCTGGGCACGAAGCAACCGCCGTGCAACTGCGCACGGCAGCGCTGCTTGCCAGCTAGCCGCGATCGACCGGCTGCGACTACTCGAGGCCGAGCGCCTTGCGCACTGCACTCTTGTCAACTTTGCCACCCGCAAAGTCGTCGAACGCACGCGCCGGCGGCTTGATCATGTGCTGCGCGATGAACGGTGCGCCTTCTTCAGCCCCTTGCTGACTATCCTTGAAACAGCACTCCCATTCGAGTGTCGCCCAGCCCTCGTAGCCATACTTCGTGAGCAGCGAGAAGATGCCGGCGAAATCGACCTGCCCATCGCCAAGCGAGCGAAAGCGGCCTGCCCGGTTCTGCCAGTTCTGGTAACCGCCGTAGACCCCGACGCGACCGTTGGGCCGGAACTCCGCGTCCTTCACGTGAACGCAGCGAATGCGATCGTGGTAGTGGTCGATGTAGGCGAGGTAATCGAGTTGCTGCAGGACGAAGTGGCTTGGGTCGTAGAGCAAGCACGCGCGCGCGTGGTTGTCGACATGATCAAGGAACGCCTCGTAGCTTGCGCCATCGTGCAGGTCTTCACCGGGATGGATCTCATAGGCGCAATCGACACCGCACTCATCGGCGTAATCGAGGATCGGTTGCCAGCGACGCGCGAGCTCTTTGAAGCCTGCTTCGACCAAGCCTGCCGGACGCTGCGGCCATGGGTAAACGGTGTGCCACATCAAGGCACCGCTAAACGTCGGCATCGCATTTAGCCCCATGTGCTGGCTGGCCTTCAGGCACAGCTTCACCTGCTCGGTGCCGTAACGATGCATCGCATCTGCGGTGTTGACCTCAGGCGGCGCGAACACTTGAAACATCGACGTGTAGGCCGGATGCACCGCCACCAGTTGTCCCTGCAAGTGCGTCGACAACTCGCTGATCTCGACGCCTGCAGCCTTCGCCGTGCCCTTCAGTTCGTCGCAGTAGGTCTTGCTGCTCGCGGCCTTCTTCAGGTCCATGCAACGCGCATCCCAGGTAGGCACCTGCACGCCTACGTAATCGAGCCCCGAAGCCCACTTACAGGCAGTGTCGAAGCGATTGAGCGGCGCAGTATCGCTCATGAACTGCGCCAGAAAGATGCCAGGTCCTTTCATCATATTGTGAGTTCCTCAGTGCCTGAATCTAGCGCAGTTGTGCGCGTGTTAAAAGCCAGAGTGACCGTCCTCGTGCTAGGACAATCTGCGGCACTCGCTACAACATCGCCATGCTAGCGAAAACCAGCGCCATCACTCTGGCACTCGCCACCACCGCATTTGCACAGACTGAAGTAGTCTGGCTAAAAGACTTCGCCTCTGCACGAGCCATGGCATTCGCACAGCACCGGCCGCTGTGCGTGCTATTCCGCTGCGAGGCATGAAAAGACTGCAGCGAATTGCACGGACAGTTGGTCCATGCACCAAAAGAACTGGTCGAAGCAACGCAGCATTATGTCTGCGTGCGCATCACCGACATGCAGAACGTCGATGTGCGGGCCATGCGCTTTGACTTCGATCTGACGATGGCGATCGTGCTGATGAACGCCGACGGCACGATCTATCACCGCTACGGCACTCGCGACGGCAAGGATCCGTTGTCGTGGACTTCCATCGCTTCGTTCTCGGCATTGCTACAGCAGACTCTCAACGATCATCAGGACTACGAGCGCGCGCCCACGCCGCCACTGCCGCACGAGCCAATGCGCGCCATCGACCTGCCGCCCCTCGCAAAGAAAATTGCGCAGGGCCAGCGACTTGACTGCGTGCACTGCCACACCATCAATGACAGTGAGTATGCATGGGCGCAAAAAGAGGGCCGCTATCAAGCCGACGACCGATGGCTTTACCCGGAACCCGCGCGCATCGGCATAACGATGAACGCCACGGATCAGTCGCTTTTGAGTCTCGTTGCTGATTCTTCGGCGGCCGCAGATGCGGGCTTGCAGGCAGGCGACCGCGTGACGCAGCTTGGTGTGCAGCCGCGCGTGCGGACGATTGCGGACTTGCAATGGGCGCTGCACAACACGAGCGCGGCCACTACGTCGGTGCAGATCACCTTTGCGCGCGGCGACGTGGCAATGACTGCCACGCTAAAACTCAAAGCCGGCTGGAAGCACTGCTCATTCGCAGACTACGCATGGCGGCCCTACAAGTGGAACCTTTCACCGAGCCTCGGCTGCGGCGGAACCCGCCTGACCGCAGAGGAGTTGCGGGCGATCGGCGAAGCGCCCTCCGCGTTCGCATGGAAGGTCAGCTACTTCGCCGACTGGGGCGAACGCGCGGCGCGAGGAACAGCGCCGCTAAAAGCCGGCATACAAAAAGACGACGTGGTGCTCGCAATCGATGGGCGACGCGACTTTACATCCGTCGATGAAGTGCACGCTTTTGTCGCCCTCAAAAAACAATCCGGCGAGGTGCTCGAACTGCAGCTACTGAGAGGCAAGCAACGCATCACCGCAAAACTGCTCCTGCCCGAGTAACTCGCCATCGCTTAAGCCAGGCTCTCTGCGATCCTTTTTGCCCCTAGCGTGCTTCAGGTGAACCGCTGGCCAACTGCAATCACGCGCCCCATCGTTGCCGCGCTTTTTTGCAAATCGCGCCGCTTGCCGATTCGGCTAAACGTTCACCTTGACGAAGGTCCCTGACTTTACCGATTGCATCGCGGCTTCCAGCACGGCCTGCACCTTCAGTCCGTCGTGGAAGTTTGGCGCGAACGCCGCGCCGCTTTTTAGCGAACTGACGA
Organism: Planctomycetota bacterium; assembly: GCA_014192625.1. Lineage (GTDB taxonomy): Bacteria > Planctomycetota > UBA1135 > UBA1135 > UBA2386 > BJHM01. The sequence goes on along the minus strand of BJHM01000001.1, from coordinate 107,149 downwards.
AGTCGGCAAGGTGGTGCACGAACGTGTGCTCGTATCCAACGGTGTGGCCATCCGGCCACCAGTTCGCCGCGTAGGGATGCACTGAGTCCATGCACATGATTGTGCGAAAGCCCTGCGCATCGCGTTGATCGGCAAAGCTGAAGAACTGCAGCTCGTTCATGCGCTCAAGATTCCAAATGATCGTGCCCTTCGTGCCCGATATCTCGATGCGGTTGTAGTTCTTGCGGCCTGGTGCCACGCGGGTGGCCTCAAAGGTGCCGATCGCGCCACCCGCAAACCTCGCCAAAAAGCAGAACGCGTCATCAACGGTGACCTCGGCCTTGGCCTTGCCTTTGCCAGTCGGACGCTCCTTCGTGAACGTCTGCTGCATGCCGCACACCGACAGAAACTCAAGGCCCGTCAGTGCGCGGGTCAGGTCGATCAGGTGCGCGTTCAGGTCGCCGTGCGCGCCACTGCCACACAACTTCTTGTCAGTGCGCCAACTCGCTGGCACCGAAGCATCGCTAAGCCAATCCTGCAGGTAAACCGCGCGCACTTGACGCACCACACCTATGTCGCCGCGCGCAATCATCAACGCGGCGAGCTTGGTCGCGGGCGCCGAGCGGTAGTTGTGCCAAAGACCGACCTTCGCCTTGCGCTTCTTCGCCTCGGCGGCCATCAGCTTCGCCTCGGCGACGGTCATCGCCAGCGGCTTCTCGCACAGCACATGCTTACCGGCCTTCAGTGCCGCCATCGCAATCGCGAAGTGGCTGTCGTTTGGCGTAGCAACGTCGACAAGGTCGATGTCGTCGCGCGCGAGCACTTCTTCAAGACTGATCGAGGCTTCCTCAAAGCCGAGCTTTGCGGCCGCCGCACCTGCGCGGTCTAGAGCGCGGCCGACGACGACTTTGGCAACAACCCGAAACGGCAAGTCGAAGAAGTGATTGACCTGCCGATACGCGTTGCTGTGGGCGCGCCCCATGAACGCGTGGCCGATCATGGCGACATTGAGAATTGGGCTTTCGTCACTAAGGACAACGTTTTTGGTTGCGGCAATGGACATGCACGGCCAAGGATAACCGCGCTATCGCACAGCGCATCGATACGTTTTTTCGGTTCCGTCGCAGCGGTCGAGCAGCAGCCAAAAAATCTGGCGCGAAGACTCTAGCGCGACCCGCCAAACAGCACGCGCACGTTGCGATCGCCAACTCCGAATGTGGCCCAGCCCGCCGAGATATCAGGCACGGCATCGCCATTGCAATCGCCAAGAGCGACCGAGATGGCTGCGCTGCGATCGCCTAGCCGCGTGCGCGAGACGAAGTTGGGGCCGTCAAGTGAGCCGGTGCCGGAACTCACATAGAACGCCACCGAAGCGCTGAGCACATTGCTTGCCGACCGCGCCTGCGTGGTCAGCAGCGCGTCGACGTTGCCGTCGCTGTTGATGTCGCCGAGGCTGAGCGAAACCGGCTGGCCAGGACCAGACGGGACCGGCGAAGTAAAGCTCGGATGAAACGACTCGATCGCCACCTCATTCGCCGCCGCTGAAGGCTCGCCCGAGTTCAGGAACAACATCACCTGGGCATCGCCGGTTGCGACCAACAAGTCATCCACGCCGCTGCGATCGAAGTCTGCCGCGACGATGCGCGTCGGCCGATTGCCAGCCGGCAACACCTGTTGGCCGAGCGGCGCAAAACTGCGCACCCAACGAGTGGCCGCCGGTGGCGCGATGGTGCCAATTCGGTAGAAGCGCACGTGGTCGCCGTCAACACTTCCGGCCTGTGTGCCGAGTGGAATCGCAACTGCCATTTCCAGCAAGCGCGAGGTCGCAGCTTGCGGCTCAGGAACGAAGTTGCCGCACGCGATGCTCACCGCATTGCCATGCACCGGCGTTGCAAAGTTGGCCGGCCAAAACGGCAGACTCTCATTCGTCACCACCGCCTTGCCACGCAGCACTATTAGCAGCGCATCGCCTTCCGTGCGCGGCGGCGGCACGACCAGCCGCAGCAACACCACCAGATCGAGCACGGCATCACCATCTACATCAGCAACCTGCACGATGCTCGTCGCGTCGATCGCCGCCGTTCGCAGGCGCGGGTCCGAAGATAATTCACGCAGATCCTGACTACCTCGCCAGGTCGCCGACTGCTGCGCTGGCAACGCTGAGTTTGGTCGCCACACCGCGATGTGACCTGCCGAGTCGAGATAAGCGAGCGACTCTATCTGCCCCGAAGGCGCAGGAATCCGCACGATCGTCTCAGGCAAAATGCGTGCGTCATCGAGGGTCATGCTTGGCGCAAAGCCGCCGAAGCCGTCATTGCCCAGCACAATCACACCGGGCGGGATCGACGGCGAACCATCGGTTGCCAACGCAAGATCTCTTGCCGCTGCATTACCACGATCGGCCGACACACTGACGCTGCGGAAGTTGCCCAGCGCAATGCCACGCAACGATGCCGCCAAAGGGCCACCACCATCGGCGGATAGCAGCGTGAGGCCATTGTCGGGCGGCACGCCGGACTCAAATACGAGCAACGTCGAGATGCGCCGCTCTGACACGCCATCGGTTTCCGATTCGTGCAGGACAAACACCGCATTCACGGCTTGCCGATTAACCTGCAAATCTGCCGGCGAAGCGATGCCAAAGTGCATCCTGGTGATGCGGCGCATCGGGTCAGAACCCTGCTGGATGCCATTCACCACGGGCACAAAATGCGCGCTCGATCCAGGAACGGCTGGCACGAAGCGCAGCAAGCCAAGCGGCACACTGCTCGTGTCACGCACACCAAGCACGAGTTCTTCGATGTTATCGTGATCCAAGTCGGCGGCCAACGTGGTGCCGATCGGCTCGAGCGGCACGATCAAGATCGCACCCGGATCGCCAGCAGCGCCTTCACGCGGCTGCGTAAACTGTCGGGCTTCGATTTGCATCAACACCGCCACCACTGGCGGCGTCAACGGGTTTGGCGGCAACTGCCCAGGCAGCGGCGGCAGCCCGGAGAACACGATTGCCAAAGAACTACGCGCGCTGCCACGGATCCGATGCAGCCCCACGGCAGCAGACTTGGGATCGGGCCCGTAGCCTGAAATAACCAGATCCATCCGGGTCTGCACAGCGAAGGTGCCATTCGAAAGGCCATACGCAACATCAAGCCGCGGCTGCAAGCCGCCAGTGAGCACCGCCACATCAAGCGCCCCATCGCCGTCGAGGTCGGCGACCTCCACCGCGTCATAGGCATAGCTGCGAAAATCAATCGGCCCCATGTCGACAAACTGCGGCTCACCCAAGGCCGAACGCGACAACCAAACTCTCGGTTGCTGGCCGGCAGGCGCGCCGATGCCGGGCACCAGTAGTAAATCGAGTCGCCCATCCGCATCAAAGTCTGCGGTCTCGCAACGGGCAAACTCGCCGCTAGTCAGCAACCGGCGCACGACACCAAGCGGTTGCTGCGGCGCCTGCTGGCCAAGCACGATGGCGTGTTCCGCCGTGACTGCGCCGACATTCAGCGAGAACAAATCCGGCACCTGATCGCCATCAAGATCGCCAGCAGCAAGATCGCTCGGGCCACGCTCCGCGGCTACTTCAGGACTGCCAAGTCGCTTCGGCGGGCCAAAGCGAATGAACATGCCATTTTCCTGCGCGGCGAGCAGCTGCAGATAACCAACGCCTGCTTGCGAGTTGAGCACGCCGAAGTCTGGCGCAGCGCCTTGGGCTTGCGCGTTCTCGAGTTTGATCGGCACAAGGGCAACCGGCGCGACGTCGAGCACTGCCCCGCGCGGGCCAAACACCGGCGCTCGACTGGCGAACAAAAACAGGTTGGTCTGCACCGTCACGGGGATCGCAGGCGGGGGCATGGATTGCACTGACAGAATGATGTCGAGCGAGCCAGCGCGGCCATCTGGCGAAGGCGGCATCGTGAAGACGAGACGGTCCACCGACGAGTCCCTTCGCCGCAGTTCGCTCGCCGCAAGCACCACCCTGCGGTCGCCCTTCTGAAACTCCAACTGCACTCGGTCGAAGTCAGCGCTCGGCGGCTGCGAGGTAAAATCGAGTGGTGCCAGCGCGCGTCCGATCAGCGTGATCAGCGCGCCGCCAGTCGCAGGCCCTTGCCCCGGCAGCACAACGTCAATCTCCGGCCGGTAGGTCACGTTCGTTACTTCGCTCGAACGGCCAGCGACCAAGTCCTCCACCACCAACTGCGCTAGACAAGTGAAGGTGTTGCCTGGCACGTTCGCCGCAACCATCGAGGTTTCTATATCGATCGCAGTCACCGTGAGATCCGAACAGAGGCGCGTCACACTACTCGCCTGGCCAGTAGCGTCCGGCGTGGTGACCAACATCTGCAGGTTGCTCTGGCTACGCAGGCCGCGCACGAGCAACTCGGCACGCGTGCCGCCGAGCGGTGACAATTGCAAAACTTGACTGGCATCGAGCAGGCTCGCTACCGGCCTGCGCAGCAACACAACGGGCAAAGCCGGCGCAACCTCGCGACCATCCACCAGAACTACCAGAGTGCCCGGCACATCCGCACCAGTCCCAAAGGCCTCTGCAAACGGCTGGGTGCGCAACCGGAAGCCGATCACCGTGGACCCGGTCTGGCCAAACAGCACGACTGGCGCATCCTGATCGACCGCAATTCCTGCGGCCTGCACCTGCACCCGAACGTTGACATTGGCTGCGACCGTCAAATTGGCGAGCACGACCGTGCGCGCCGACGCGTTGGCGGCGCTGGCCGGCTGCAGCGGCAATCTAGGCTCCGGCATGTTCAGCACTGGTGGCCGCGCTGCTGGCGGCTGGCTGCTGCCGCTGTTGCCAGCCAACGCGCCGGTCACCAGGCCTGCGCCGCAACTGCTGGTGAAGAGCAGCAAGCCGAACATCCAAATGCTGGTAAATGCCGGGCGCATACAGCGTGGCACTCTACCACTTCGGCCAAATTCGACTTCCCCCACAACCCGCCGGTGCCAAGGTGCTCTGACAAGCCAAGGCCTACTCTCCGACCTTTGGAAAGTGCTTCCGGCATCCGGCGCGCCCTGTATGGTGCGCCGCGCTCGAGTCGGTCAGGACTCGAATAGGCAACGTGATCATTCGTATCGGTGGAGTCCCCTACGGCGTTGGTTCCCCCCTTCTCGCGGGCATGGAATCCGACCAAACCGTATGCCTCGTGAAGGCTCCGCCCACCGAACTGATCGCTCAACTGCGCGATGGCAAACTCGATGTCGCGCTGGTTTCTTCGATCGAAGCGATCCGAGCGCCCGGCTATCAAATCGCGGCTGGACTCGGAATCGCATGCAAGCATGAGATCAGGTCAGTGCGCGCCTTCAGGCGCCGCAATGTCCCGATCCGGTTAGTCGGCATCGACCAGAGTTCTGCAACTTCGGTGGCGCTGCTACGGCTCCTGCTCGCCCACCGCTATCACAGTGAAGTCGCTGCCGACGTGCGCTTCGAGACCATCGCGCCGACCTGCAAGCCGGCAGAACTGCCACACGATCTGGTGCTCATGATCGGCGACCACGGCCTCAACGCAGATGCTGGCGATCGCGCGATTCTTGACCTCGGCACCGAGTGGCGACGGTGGACTGGGTTGCCATTCGTGTTTGCGGCCTGGGTGCTGCGCGCGGACGCCGACCCAAATCTCGTACTGCCACCGCTGCACGCTGCCCGCGCGCGCGGACGCCTGCTCGGCCCAGTGGATGGCACGCATGACGCTGCGCACTACGACATTGATGAAGAAGATCTGCACGGACTACGCCGCTTTTGGGCAGAGTGCCGCGCCCTAGGACTGGCAAATGAAAACGATCCTCCCTTCGTGACAACCAACATCCACGCATCCCGATGAGTAAGAAGACTGAGCAACAGGGCCTGTTCGCCGCTGGCGGTGACGCGAAGCACAACGGCAGCGAAGCCAAACTCGCCAAGGAACCGAAAGGGCCGAAAGTGAAAAGCGATACCGGCGGTGTGACAGCCGAAGCAATGGGGCAACGCCAACGCGAGATTTCGGTGAGCGAGTTCTTCACCAAGAATCGCCACCTGCTCGGCTTTGACAGCCCGCGCAAGGCACTGCTCACCGCCGTGAAGGAGGCCGTCGACAATAGTCTCGACGCGTGCGAAGAAGGCCGCATCCTGCCGGACCTGAAGGTGTCGATAAAACGACTTGATGGTCAAGATGACAAGTTCACGATGACCGTCGAGGACAATGGTCCAGGCATCGTGAAGGCGCAGGTGCCAAACGTGTTCGGCCGGCTGCTCTACGGCAGCAAGTTTCATCGCTTGCGCCAGAGCCGCGGCCAGCAGGGTATCGGCATCAGCGCAGCTGGCATGTATGGCCTACTCACCACCGGCAACCCGGTGCGCGTTCGCTCCAAGCCAGGCAAGCGCAGCGTCCCGCTCTACTTCGAGATCCGCATCGACTCGTCGAAGAACCGGCCGATCTGGACCGACAAGGAGATCGACTGGGAGAAGGATCACGGCACTGAGGTCGCGATCGACCTCGAAGGCGAATACCGCCGCGGCCAGAAGAGCGTCGAAGAGTTCTTGAAGCTGATGGCCGTGGCCAACCCGCATGTGCAGCTGCACTACACGGACCCGGACGGCAACGTCACTGAGTACCAGCGCGCCACCAGCGAACTGCCGAAAGAAGTCGAGGAGATCAAGCCTCACCCGCACGGTGTCGAGCTTGGCATCCTGATCAAGATGCTGCAGGACACCGAGTGCAAGACCATCGGCGAATCTCTGCAGGACGACTTCTCGCGCGTCGGTCCCTCGGTCGCCAAGGAGATCTGCGGCTTGGCCGGCATCAAACCGGATACCAACCCGCGCCGGCTCGCAACCGAGCACGTCGTCAAACTGAAGAAGGCGATCGACGCGACCAAGATCATGGCGCCGCCGCTGTCGTGCATCGCGCCGATTGGTGAGGACCTGATCATCACCGGCCTCAAAAAAGAGGTCGAGGCCGACTTCTACCTCGCCACATCGCGTAAGCCGGTGGTCTATCGCGGCCGGCCCTTCGCCATCGAATGCGGCATCGCCTACGGCAAGCCAGGCGACACTCTAGAGATGACCGCGGAAGGCAAGATCGTCGAGGTCGCGGTGAAGAAGCCCAACGAAGAAGCGTTGATGGGCGCCGCCGACGAGCCGATCCGCCTGATCCGCTTCGCCAACCGCGTGCCACTGATTTTTCAACAGGCCGCATGCGCAATCACCAAGGCCGTGATCGGCACCAACTGGAAGAACTACGGACTGCAACAACCACGCGGCGCATTGCCAATCGGGCCAATGGTGGTGTTCGTGCACATTGCTTCGGTTTGGGTGCCGTTCACATCTGAGTCCAAGGAAGCGATCGCTGGCTACGACGAGATCCTCGACGAGCTGCGCCTCGGCCTGATGGAGTGCGGCCGCAAACTCGGCACCCACGTTCGCAAGGGCAAAAAACTCGCCAACGAGTTCAAGAAGCGCAACTACATCGAGACCTACATCCCGCACGTGGTCGTGGCACTGAAGGACATCCTGAAGTTCGACGACAAGACGGCGCAATCGGCACTCGCCAACCTGACCACCGTGCTCGAGAAGAGCCGCAAACTGTGATCGGTCTGCTCCAACATCCTTAGACATTCCATTTCGAGTATCGAGCCATGGCCGCCAAGAAGTTCATCCCCCAACCGCCGCCCAAGAAGAAGGACCGCGGTCCGCTATCCGACCTCGACAAGATCACGCTGCGCGAAATCAAGACGTGCGCTACAGACGTGCACGGCGAGATCGAGAAACTCGGCAAACCCGAGCTGAAGTTTCCCGATCGCTCCCTGCGCAATGCGCGCTACGACAAGAAGGACGGCTACTTCGTGATGGGTCGTTCGCGCGTCGAACGCACCTTGTCAGTCAACACCGTCAAGTCGTTTGCGCAGACGCTAAAGATGATGTCGCTCAGTAAAGAACTGATCGACGCTGACGACTTCGCCACCAAACGAGAGGCCTACTACGTCAGCAAGAACTGGGACGAGGCGAAGTTTGACGAGCAGCCGGAGTCCGACGCGACGATGGACGACATCGAAGCGTTGTTCTCGCTCGAGGGTGTGATGCGCGAACACTTGCGCTTCAAGGCCGACGAACACGGCGGCAAGGTCGCAGGCGAGTTGATTGTGCTGGATCGGGACCGTGAGTCCGGTCGGCAACTGCGAATCGACTGTACCGGCTTTGGCTCGGGCGCCTATTCGATCCCGTCCTCAGTCGAACAGCTCGGCTTTGAGACCAAGGCCAAATGCATCCTGGTCATCGAGACCATCGGCATGTTCGAACGCCTCAGCCAGCACAACTACTGGAAGTCGGCGCACTGCATCCTGATCGGCACCGCCGGTGTGCCAACGCGGGCGACGCGGCGCTTCGTGCGCAAATTATCGGACAGCCACAAGCTGCCAGTCTTCGCCTTCAACGACTGCGATCCGTATGCGTTCTCCAACATCTACCGCACGCTGAAGGTCGGCTCGGGCAACGCCGTGCACCTCAATCAGTTCTTTTGCGTGCCAAACGCGCACTTCCTCGGAGTCACGCCACAAGACATTCTCGACTACGACCTGCCAACGCACGGCCTCAAGGATGTCGACGTCAAACGTGCGCAGGACATGCTGAAGAACGACCCGTTCTTCCAGGCACACAAGGAGTGGCAAAAAGCGATCGACATGATGCTGAAGTCCGGCCAACGCGCCGAGCAGCAAGCGCTCGCCAAGCACGGTCTGAACTTTGTGATCGACGAATACCTGCCGCGCAAGATGAAGGAGATCTCGAAGTTCCTGCCGTGATTTTTTGCGCGTAACTGCTGCGCTTTTTGCCAGGCGCATCCGGCTGAAACAAACACGGCCGCGGCGAGCACTCAGCTCACCGCGGCCGTGTTTGTTACTGGCAAAAGACTGCAGGCCTACGGGCAGTTAGTGACCAAGTTGCCGACGCGAATGCGCAGGCCGTTGCTGAGGTTGAAGTTGCCCAACAAGGCACCGCCGGTGGCAATGTTGATCGCCTGCATATCGATGTGCATCCCCTCGAAGTCCACGATATTGGGGATGCTCAGCGACAGCGTGGCGACGCCTGAAGCATCAGAGAACGCCATCAGCGGACCGAGCAGCGAAGCGGTGTCTGCGGTGTAGACGTCACAGCCACCCACCGACGTGATGCCATCCGCAAAGCTGATCAGGAAACCGCACGGGACCGAAGCTGGATTGCTCATCGACGTGACGCCGAACGTCGCGTTGCCGATAGTCGCGCGGTTGGGCGATCCGACCGCAAACAGCGCCGGTGCATTGACGCCACAGCCAGCGCCGAGCACCTGATTGTAAAGGCCACCAGGTGTGGTGGTGTTGACCGACATTGTCAGGGCACCTTGGCCGAGGTCGAACTGGTCGAGTAATGCTGGGCCGCCGACCGGTGCGGCATCACAGTCGAACCAGAAGTTGTAGATCGAGTTCCACCGCAGCGCGTTCGTGCCAGAGACGGTGAAGACAACCTCGCTGCCCAGCTTGGCCGCGGTCCACTGATTGACCGGGTTGGTATCAACATCCTTGAAACCAAAGCCACTGGCCTGAGCATTGGGGCAGACTGGGATATGGAACGCGCCCATGCCGCGCTTGTTGTCACGGTTGTGGACGGCGTACTCGTAGTGGTATTTGCCGTTGGTAGGACCAGTCACCTTGACGCCGATGTAGTAACGCCCATCGTCCGCACCGTTGGTATTGGAGGTGACGGTAGCGCCACTCCAGCGGCTCAGGATCGGGCCTTGGACCATTGCGCCGACATCGGCAAACGTCCAGTTGGTGGTAGCCCAGACGGCCGAAAACTGCCGCGAGCCAAAATTGTTCGTGCGCAGCGCCTCGGCCTCGCCCGGGATTATGTAGCCAGCCTGCCAGTAAAATGTGGCACCAGCAACATTGAGGTCCGCGTCATAGACGCGCGTCGCGTGATTGATCGCGGTATTCAGCGCCGTCGACTGCGTTGAGGTGAGGCTGCGCACACCGTCACATAGCGTGGACGCGGCGCCCGCTGGCTCACCGCGATCAAAATGCGAACAGGCAGCGACCCATGTGCCGAGCCATGGGTTGACCTCATCGGGCGGCCCTAGATTAAAATGGTCGACGGACTGCGAGTTGGCGTAGGTGTCCGAACAGCCGATCTCAACGTAGTTGACGTCGCCTGGACTATTCAGGCAGGTGCCGCAGGTGCTGAGGTTGTTGTTGGAGCCAAACGTGTGCTTCACATAGGCGCGGTCGCTGATCTGCACGAAGCGGCCTTGGCTTTCACGGGCCACAATGTAGTGGATGTAACCGTGATTTGGGTTCATCGCGGCCATGAACGGAATGCGATCCGTGCCGGGATTGCAACAGGTCGTCCAAGCACCGATCCCCATGACACCGTTGGGGAAAGTGCCGGTGCGGCGATAGCGCTGAATGGTGCGCGTATCCAGCAAACCTAGATCGCGACCAGCAATGGTATTGCTTTGTGCGAACAAATCACTGGCAAGCGTTGCGAGCAACAACGACGACAAAAAAGTTTTTGTTTTGAGCATGTGCAAATGACTACCTCGGGAGCACGGCGTGCGCCCCTCTGGGTGTGCAGTCAACTCTAGCAGCCGAGGCCCTCAGCATTGAACCAACAGAAAAAGAGTTTGCCGGTTTGCCAGTTTGCCGGTTTGCAGATGCGCAATGCGCTGCCTTGGCGCGCGACTAAAATGCCCCTGCCACGCAAATCCGCAAAGTTGCTCTAAAAAAGCCGGACTATGCACGGGTGAGAGGCAAGGAACCTACATTCACAAGGGGGTTTCAGCCGATACGGGCTTGCCTACCATGCAAACGCCCACCATGACCGAGCACTCAAAGCCTGCCACTGAGTTGCAGCACAAGATCAAGACCCGAACCGCCGTGGTTGCCGTCATCGGCCTCGGCTACGTCGGGCTGCCATTGCTGCGCGCATTCTTCAAAGCCGGCTTCCCAGTGCTCGGCTACGACATCGACCACAAAAAAATCCAGCAGCTACGGTCGGGCGAATCGTATCTGAAGCACCTCGGCGACGACTTCGTTACGGATATGGCGCGCTCGCCGAAGTTTGCCGTGACCGCAGACCCAACTGAGCTGGTGCGCGCCGACGCCATCATCCTGTGCGTGCCAACACCACTCGGTGCACATGGTGAGCCGGACATGAGCTACATCCTAGAGTCGACCACGCTGGTCGCAAAAATCCTGCGCAAGGGCCAGCTCATCTCCCTTGAGTCGACCACGTATCCAGGCACGACGCGCGGCGATTGCCTGCCGATCCTAGCGAAGAACGGCCTGCAATGTGGGCGCGACTTCTTCCTCGCATTCAGTCCAGAGCGCGAGGATCCAGGTCGCAAGGACCACAACACGCAGTCGATCCCGAAGTTGGTTGGTGGCACGGATGCGCAAAGCTGCGAACTCGCAGCCGAGCTGTATAGCGCGGCGATCGCAAAAGTGATCCCGGTCGAAAGCGCCGAGATCGCCGAGGCCGCGAAGTTGCTCGAAAACATTTACCGCTGCGTAAACATCGCGCTCGTCAATGAACTCAAGCCCGTGCTCACGGCGATGGGCATCGACATCTGGCAGGTGATCGACGCCGCCAAGACCAAGCCGTTCGGCTTTGAAGCCTTCTACCCAGGACCTGGCCTGGGCGGGCACTGCATCCCGATCGATCCGTTCTACCTGACGTGGAAGGCGCGTGAGTTTGGTCACCACACTCGCTTCATCGAACTCGCTGGCGAGATCAACAGCGCAATGCCCCATTACGTGATCCGGCGCACGATGGACGGACTCAATGAGTCCGGCAAGGCGCTGCGCGGTGCCAAAGTGCTGGTTATCGGGCTTGCTTACAAAGCCGATGTCGACGATGTGCGCGAAACGCCGGCAGCCGAAATCATCAAGCTGCTTTTCGAACAAGGTGCCGAAGTGAGCTACCACGACCCGCACGTCCCGCTGTTCGCTGGGATGCGGAAATACATGGAGTTCCGCATGCACTCGGTGTCACTCTCGGCCGAGGCCCTGAAGCAGAGCGATTGCGTGCTGATCGTCACCAACCACACAAAGATTGATTGGCAGCTGATCGCCGATCACGCCCAACTAGTCGTGGATTCACGCAACGCCATGGGGCCGCACTTGCCTCTGAAGGGCCGCTATCTCCGCGCATAATGTGCTGTCCAGAGCTTGGCCTTAACACGCTCACTGACGGCATTCACTGACGACACTGGCCGACTCCTTCGGCCCTGCAAAGTGCCGCACGCACTCCGCCAACAAGGGCGACCGCGCAAACCCCGCCCACCGCGCCAAACAAAACCGCGCCGCAAATCAGTCCGCGAAGCGATAGCGCACGATCGCCCAAAGTGCCGCCACACCATCGCGCCAACCGATCTTTTTACCTTCGCCGTAGCTGCGGCCGCGGTAGTGGATCGGCACTTCAAAGATGCGCGCCTTGGACTTCGCCAGCTTGGCGGTCAACTCGGGTTCGACCGTGAAGCGGCAGCTTTTGATGACGATCCCGTCCAGCACGGATCGGCGCATGCACTTGTAGCAAGTCTCCATGTCCGTCAGGTTCAGCCCGGTGAACAGGTTGCTAAAGAACGTGAGGACGCGGTTGCCTAGGTAATGATGAAAGTGGTCGCGGCGACGGTCTGGCTCAAGTGGATCAATAAGGAATCGCGAGCCATAGACCACATCCGCTTCGCCACTAAGGAGCGGCTGCAACAACAGCGGGTAATCGTTGGGGTCGTATTCGAGGTCCGCGTCCTGGATGACAACGAAGTCGCCGCGCGCGTGCTGAAACCCCGTCTTCAGCGCGGCACCCTTGCCCTGATTGCGTTCATGCTTCACGACACGCACGTCGGGAAACTGCGCAGCAATTTCGTCGAGCAGCTCGCGACTGCCATCCTTGGAGCCATCATCAACCAGCACCAGTTCCTTGCGGATCGGCACTGCCCGTACCGCTGCCACGATCGCAAGGAGCGTTTTGCGCTCGTTGTAAATCGGCATCACGACACTCAACAAAAAGTCAGGCGGTGGCATCGGTTTTTAGTGCGGCGGGATCAGAACCGGACAATACGGCCTGCGCCAGCGCCGCAAACCATACGAGCGCAGCAGGCACCATTTGAAAGAGGACCCGCAGGTATGAAGTGTCGAGATGAAACTGCAGCGGCAAAAAGCTGCCGATCCAGATCATGTGCAAGCAAAGCAAGCTAAGCAGCAGCCCAAACCAGACCGCGAAGATGTCACGGCGAAATACCATGCGGGGCCAGAGCAGCGGTGCTGCGAGCAGCACTAGAAAAATCGCGTGCGGTGCATCCGAGAATAGCATCGTGTCCAAGGCGCGCATTGCCAGCTGCGGCGCGCGCTCGGCAAACTGCGACAGCAACAACTCCGGCATCGACTTGCCTGTGGGATTCGCGCCAAACAAATCGCTCTTCAGATCGAAGTGCCTGTTCCAGCACACCTGCAAAGCGATGACCGCTGCTGGCAACAACGCACATCCCGCCACATGGAGCCACTTGCCACGGCTCGGCGATCGACACACCACAAACTGCAGCACCACCGCAGCCGCGGCCGCGAGCAAATAGAGCGCCGCCTCATTCTTCGACCACGCGGCAAACGCCGCACCAATCGCGGCGAGCCACAACCACGCGGACCGGCCCTCAGCGCGCCAACGCAGAAAGCCGTCGACGATCATCACCAGTCCAAGCGCCAGCATCCCGTCAGCGCTCGCGGTCAAAAGCGCCTGCTCAAACGCGGGTGCAAACGGCAGCAGCAGCAACAAACAGCCTGCCCGTAGCGCCGACAACCTGGCCCGCAACGCCGCGGCGGTCGCAAGCAACATTGAGAGTACGCAGCCCTGGACCAAGAAGCGGGCCGCAAAGTGCTCGATCTGGCCAAACTGCGAGTGCACCCAGGCCTGGAGCAACGGGTTTAACAGCGGATAATCGGGATGGAGATTCCAGTGTTGCGCCAAAGCAAAGTCGCCGAGGTAATAGTCAAGGAGCAACGACTTGGCCTTCAGCGACCAGATGTTGCCTTCATCGCCTTCGACGATTGGCCGCGCTGCGCCTGCGGTGATGTGCAACAGGCAAAAGCACGCCAGCAAAAACGTGAACAGCACAAAACCAGCGTGCAGCCGCGGCCGTGGCACCCGCAGTTCGCCGGGCAACGCCTCGCGCACCCTGCGCGAGGCCAACAGGCCAGTCGCGATCAAGGCAAACACCGGCGCCGTCCACCACAGCCAAGGCTCGATGCCAAACACGATGTAGGTCAGGAGCGATACGCCGAGCACAAGGCAGCCCGTTGGCCAACTCCACGAAAAAAAACCGAGTCGGTCATCACGAATGCGCAAGCCACACGCGCGCAGCAATAAGCCTCCCAATACCAAGGGCACCAACAGCACCCAGAGCAGCAGCAGATTTTCGCGGATCATGTCCCCACCTTCCGCAACAGCCAAAAACGCATGCGTGGTTTCACCGGTTCAGGGCTGGTGATTTCTCCCGGTGGTGGCCGAATCGAGCCGATCCGCTCCTCCGTGAGCAGTTCAAACTGGGCACGCACGGGCAACTCCCCATCATCCAGGGTGCAGTCGACAACGATCAGCTTGCCTATCCACTGTGGCCCCAAGGTCTGCGCCAGTTCATCCTCGTTGCGCGCAAAAGCCGAATCACGCGGCGTTGGATAGAGCAAGTTTTTGATCTGCTCGTATTTGTCGCGCAGCAGCTTCTCCCAGAAAACTTGCTCGTCCTTGTTCCCGAGTAAGCGGAAGTAGACGACCAGCCGACCATCGCGAGCAAGCCGCTGCCGCAATAGTTGCACGGTTGCCGGTGCAAGGCCGATGGTTTTTTGGATACGAGCCGCAGCGGAGTCATGCAGCGCCTCGTCGGCACGCTGCAACACAGAAGGCCAACCCTTGGCGCTCGAAAACGCTTGCCAGGGGATGCGCGATAGCAAAAAAACCACGGCCACGACCAACAACGTCGCAGCAATGGGAGTGCGCTCAAAAATCTGTTTCAGGCTAGGACTCAGGACGTTCACGGAAATCAAACTCGGCTCCGGCCACAGGACCAGGATTCTGCCTGCCCGTGGCATAGCGCGCGACCAATGTCTGTGCCAACCGCTCTGCCTCACAGAACATCTCAACATCATCCCGGCTCGCTAGCCACTGCTCAATCACGCCGACGGTTGTCGCGGCCAGCAGAAACGCAACCGCCGCCGGGTCCTCCGCAAACAACGTCCCATCGCGGCTACCTTGCACAAGGAACTCGCGCAGGTTGCCGCGCAGCCAGCGCTGCTCTTGACGATCGTCCTCGCGAAGTCGCGCCGTAAATCGACCGCGCAACTCGGTAGCCAGCACGCGCTGCAAGTGCGCTGCCTGCGGTGCGCTGAAATGAAAACCAAGATAGGCAGCGAGGAACTGCCGCAGCAGCAACGCAGCACCGCCGTGTGCCGCCGTGGACGGGGGCATCAGCCGGCGACGCTGCTCGCGCCAATAATCGAGCACGGCAAAGAACAACTCTTCCTTGCCGGCAAAATGAAAGTAAACGCCGCCCTTGGTGACCAAGGCCCGCGCGCCTACCTCGTCCAGATTCGCGCCGGCAAAACCTTTTTCCGCGAAGACACTGGTCGCTGCCGCAATCAAGCGTTCGCGCAGGTCCGTGTCGCGTGGTCGTGCCATAAGATTGATGAAGGCCTTCGACGACTACCAGAAAATGCGGCAGCGCCAAGTGTCGTCCGCATACCCAGTCAGCATTCGCACTCGATCCAACTGATACTTCGTTAACAGCTCGGCCAGCTGATCCAACTGATCTTCGTCGTAGAACTTATTCAAATAATTTCTGCCGAGGATCGGTTGCAGAATGCTGGCAATGCCGCCAAAGCCGAGCTGCAGAGTCGGCACGATGCTAGTCATGCCAACACCGTTGCTGTCCGCTGTTGAATAACGCGCAATACTCTCGAACCCAGCGATTGCCTTTGCTGGTTTTTCCGAGGCCGCTAGCGGCAACGCCTGTGCAGCATCGAGCAGTGACTTCACCCTGGCCTCCGCAACTTCACCACCCGCGATCACGATCATGCCGCGACCAATCGCGCAGTAAAACGCACCAAGCATCGCGCCGTAGCGGCAGATCGTGATGCCGTTGTGATCGATGTCTTCAAACTTATTGACCAGCCCCTTGCACTTCTCCAGCATCTGGTTGAAGGCTGTGCGGAAAGCCGCTTCATCGCGCAATCGCAACGCAAAAGCGAATTGGCCACGCGCTTCGAGGTCTGCTAGAGAGCCGAGCAGCAGTGCGTCGGTTGCGGTGTATGCAAGCAACCCATCGACGGGATCCAATCCCAGCTTCTGCGTTGCTTCCGCCCTGAGCTTCTGCTGCTGTTCATCAACCTTCATGTCTGGGTCGATTTCTTCGTCTCTTAAGCCAAACAATTGGCCGTCCATTTTCGCGATGAGACGCTCCACCGCCACGTAGGTCTGTGCGAGGTCAATGTGCCCAAGCTTCCATGCGGTGGCATCCGCCGGCAGGATGGTCACCAGTCGGCTCATGAACGAAACATTGGGGAACAACCCGCCGAACAAACCGCGATCTGCGCCTGGTAAAAACCGCATCTCGGTGTCGCACAACAGCAACGGCCCAGCGGATCGCAACTGACACTGGACCGTGTTGAGTTGGCTAAAGCCCAGGCTGTTCATGCATGACTTTTCAATGTTGCTCGAGACGGCATAGATGGCGCGGCAATGCCACGTCATCGAGGCGACTGGCGCATCAGACTTAGGTGCCACAACTGCTGTCTCCTTTAGCGCAGCAAGCAGGGGTGCCAGGTCGCCATCGCCGTAGAGCATCAACAAACGGTCCCCGACGCGGATCGGCGCAGTTATGCGCTCGGCCCCAGTTGCCACCACATCCAGTTCAGTATCAGCGACCTTCTCCTTCTGCCATTCGATCCCAGCGGCCTTGCCAATGACGTCCGTCAAAACCTTTGCGATCTTCGTCAAATCGGACTTGCCGTCGGGACCGATCACCACGCCGACCGAGAAATGCGGGTTAAAAAAGCCGCCACCTTTTGGCTGCCAAACAAACACGCGCATCGCACCGCTGAAACCACTCAAGCATTCGCGCAACGAAGCCATCAGGCCCTCATTGCCGCCGAGCACACCATGACTAAAACTTTCGAGCAGGGCCGCCTGCGGCTGGATTATCTGCCTCCCGAGCTCTGACTCAAACAGGCTGCCAACATTGGTTGGCGCAAGGCGCGACTGCCACGCAGCAGGGCCGAGGATCGTCAGATCGAGCACTTGCTCCTGCACAACCACACTCGCAGTAACCACACTGGTGGGCGCATCCACTTGCGCTTGTGCAACTGCATTCGCAATGCAAGGCAGCAAGAAAATCAGCCTAGTTTTCAGCATCTTGCAAAGACTAGCAGACCCCTTCCTGCGCGCTAAAAAAACGCCCCCATTGTCAGGTTGGCCGTGCGACAAGCGCCGCTTCCCAACCAAGTGCCCCGGCAAAGACTTGGCCGCGCACAGGGCGCTGCCAAATAGCCCGGCTAAACACCGCGCTGCCCCATGAGCTGCGCAGTCGCAAGTCAGCGTGCGCTTCAGCGGCCGGAAGCCAGCCCTAGCAGCATCTCGAATGGGCCCCGACGAAACTTTCGGAACCAGATCGACATGACCGGCAACGCTACCGCGACGTAGCCAACGGCAGCCGCAATCCCGACAGAGAGCGGCCAATCCTCATCAGGCCAAAACCAGCGCAGTGGCACGAACACCAACATGATGTGGAGTAGGTAGTGCGTCAGCGAAGCGCGACCCAGTTGCCCAACTGGCAATAACCAACGCGGCAAGCCACGCGCTGCGCGCCACCACGACAGGCTAGCGATGATCACGATGGCAATACTCACGTTCTGCAACACGAACGGCAGTGACGTAGGCTGCCAGCTGACCTGCAAGTGCGGCGATAACCAGCCTAGTTCTTTTTCATGCAGCATCGCGAACTGCGATAGCAAGTGCATCACCAGCGCGAGCGGCAAAGCAAGCGCAACCCAGCGAGCGTTCCGCGAACGATCGGTGTGGTCACCAGCAACAAGGGCCGCGCCGAGCATTGGGAAACACAGCCACGGCAGCAGCGGGTAACTGCCGTCGAACAGGAAATAGCGCAGCGTGGCAAAGCCAAACTCTCGATCTGCAAGGTGGGAGCCGTCTTCATAACAGTCGATCGCCACGTATTGCCCGAACGCCTGCATCGCAATCGGCACTAGCAACATCAAGATCGCAGCAGCGCCGACGAACGGACCTTTGCGGCGGGAAAAGCCGAACGCCACAACCGGAAACATCAACGCAAACGGCAACAAGATCTCGGTCGGCCAGAAGCACCGCCAAAGCAAAAACCCAGAAAGCGCGAGTGCTGCCGTTCGTCGCCATACGAATGTGCGCCAAAAGGGAATCGCGAGTCGATGTTCGGCATGCGTGGCCCAGGTCATTCCAGCTAGCACCGCGAACAACACCGCGGCCTTGCCGTAGATGATATTTGCCATCATATCCGCCACGAGATTGCCGGATTCGCTGGGTACAAAGTGCATCCAGATCATGCCGAGCACAGCAAGGCCACGCGCGACATCAAGCGAAGCATCGCGTTCGATGGTGATCGGCTTGCGCGGCTGACTCGCCGGCAGCCAGTCCGCCTGAAAAGCCGGCACTGTTACCAGCGGTGAACCAATGTAGCGGCGATTTGGCGGCAGCACTTCGTGCTTCATGACGACGCTGTGCGGTGCCACGTGCGCACCCTCACCAATGTCAGCGCCGTAGAGCACCACCGTACCGCGCCCCACCGTTGCATTACGGCCGATATGCACGCGATCGATCTTTAGCACTCGATCCTCAAAGCTGTGCGCCTGAAATAGCGCGTGCACCGTGCACCCATCCTCAAGCGTGAGCATGTCCGGATCGACCACCTGCGCGAAGCCTTCCCCGAGTACGCAGCCACGGCCAATCCGCATGCCGATCGCGCGCAAAAACCACGACAGCAGGAACGTCTCTTCAAGCTGCGACAGGAGGCCGCGGCCATAACGTTGCCAGAGCACGTAGTGGAAGTCCCACCGAGAGGCCCAGCCAGACCACAGCGCATGTTGGCCAGGCCGCACGCGTCCGAGTAGCAGCCACTTGGTCACCAGCACGGTTGCCGCGAGTGACGACACGCACACCAACGTCGCCAGCAAAACCGACCCAACGCGCTCGCTCCACAGTGCATCCGGTGGCAACTGGTCGATCCAATCAAACCAATACAAAGCAAGCCACAATGGGAGCACTGGCAGCGCAAAGCGCAGAACTTCCCAAAGCAGCCGAGTCAGATAACGCAGCGCGTTAGGTTCATGAGTGAGGCGCCGATCCATCACCACAACTTCTCGGCGCGGCAACTGCAGCGGCGGCGAGCCAAACCAAGAACTCCCCGCGTGCATCTGCTGATCGTTTGCAACCGTCGACACACCGATCAACAAGTCGTCGGGCAACGACTGGCCAGCATGAATCACGACGTGATTGCCGAGAAACGTGCGATTGCCAAGCCGCACCGGCGCAAATGTCACTGCGCCAGATTGCAGCCGAGGCGAGCCGAGATAGATGCCGTCGGCGAGAAAACACTCGGCACCGATTTCGAGGTGCTCGGGCAACACATCAAGGATCGTGCTGATCTCGCAGTTGCGACCAATTCGCGCACCCGCGAGGCGCAACCACATCGGCCAGAACAGCGTGCCGCTAAGCCATAGCCCGGCCGATTCAACGAGCTCCATGCGCAACCAAGCATGCCATGCCTTGCGCGACCACAGCGGGGTGGTACCAGCATGAACCTTGCGCGCCCAACGCAGCACCAAAGCCTGCGCCACCAACTGCAACGGCAGCACGCACACAGTGCACGCCAGCGCGAAGAAGGCCCAAGCAGGCTTCGATAGCGGCCCCTTATGCCACAGCCAACTCACGAGTTCGTCAGTGGTCACACCTTGCCCACTGGCAACCGCAAAGGCCCCGAGCAACAGCACCGCGGTGAATACCGGTGCGATCATCGTGCGACCACAGATCACTGCGACCGCATGAAACGTGATCTGCAACGCAAGGTTTCGCCGCCGCACCGTGGTCGGCGACACCGGGCCAGTGTGACGAGCAGGCACTCCATCAAAACGCTCACGCGCCCCCACTTTGGTGCCTGCAGCCACATGCGAGAGCGCGCCAACAAATGCGTCTTCGCCGATCACCACGCCGCGACCAATGCCAGCACGAACATCAATCACACACCGCGCGCCAAGGTGCACCGGCCCAAAGATCAGCTGCCCATCATCGAAATCGACCAGATCGAGGTGCGCTTCACGCCCGATCACCACGTCGTCTTCGATGGTCAACAGATCCCAACCGCCACGGGCAAAGTTTACGCCGCGATGAATGTAGACACGCTTGCCGATGTGCGCGCCGAGTGAGCGCAATGCCCAAGCATGCAGTGCCGTGCCTTGCAGCAATGGCCATGGCACGAGGCTCGCCGCCCGCACCACAACCCAATGCCGAATATGTAGCGTGCTAAAAACTGGCACCACGCGGGAGCGATACCGGCCGATCAGCAGTTCCTTCAGCCACACCACAAACCACAGCGAAGCGAAGGCGTAACCAAAGACGAGCACGACGCTCAACACCGGCACGAGCACAAGGGAGGCAACTAGGCCGACCTTTTCTACCAGCGCGGGCAGCGCCGCAAAGCAGACCAGATAGGCAAGGCCAGAACCGAGTCCGAGGGCGACCATCAGCCACGCGAAATGCACGAGCGTCGCCAACATCGGGCGGCCACCTGTTCGCGCCCGTGTCTTTGCCAGCGCCGGCGCGGCAGGTTGGCCAGCACGCGCGACCAGGCCGGCAATAGTGCGAGCTTCGTAAACATCGCGCACCGCAAGCCCGGCAGTGCTGTCATGTCGCCGCAACTTCGAGATCAACTGTGCGGCGCGCAAAGAGTCGCCGCCGAGTTCGAAGAAGTCGCCGTTTGGCGCGACGCTTTTCCGACCAATGCACGTGGCAAACGCAACCGCAATGCGCGCCTCAACCCCGCCTTCCTCGATGGCCTGCTCACTTGCCGAGGCGGCGACATCCGCTTGCTGCTCGGCCTCGGGTAACGCCCGACGATCGAGTTTGCCACCAACGGTGCGCGGCATTGCGGCCAACAACGCATAGTGCACCGGCACCATGTAGTCCGGCAGCTGCGAGCGCAATCGCTGCGCGATCGCCACCATGTCCAACACCGTTTTGCGGTGCTCCGCCACCAAAAATGCGGCGAGCCTTGGTATGCCGCCGAGCAACTGCACTCGGCACGCTGCCTCGCGCACGCCCGCGCACTGCACGAGCGCACTCTCGATCGCCTCGAGTTCGATTCGATAGCCGCGGATCTTCACTTGCGCATCCATGCGGCCAAGACACACAAGCTGGCCATCCGGCTGGCGACGTGCGAGATCCCCAGTGCGATAGATGCGGCCAAACTGCGGATGCTGCGGAAACTTCGCGGCAGTCAATCCGGGCTGACCTAGATAGCCGCGCGCAAGACCGATGCCCGCAATGCAGAGTTCGCCCACTTCGCCGGCAGCGACCAACTCGTCGCGCTCATTGAGCAACAGTGCTTCATGAAACGGCACCGGCACGCCAATGATCACCGGCATACCCGGCTGCAATCGGCCGCGCACCACAGTCACCGTGCACTCGGTTGGGCCATATCCATTTTCGAGCCAGAGCGCACGACTCCAAAGGTCCGTGAGGTCCTGCGGCATCGCCTCACCACCGACGTATGCAAGGCGCAGGTCTGGCAACTCACGTCGCGGGTCTTTGCAGTCCATTGCCCGCAGCAGCGTCGGTGGCGGACAGAACACCGTGATGCATTCGGTTCGCAACCACTCGACAAGATCCGGGCCAAGCCGCACAGCGGCATCGTCTAGCACCACCACAGTTGCGCCTGCTGCAAGCGCGAGCCAAGCCTCCTCGACCGACGAGTCGTATGCCGGCGAACTGCCTTGCGCGCAACGATCCCCAGGGCCGGTGCCAAAGCGTTCGACATCGGCGGTGATCAGATTGACCACACCGCGATGCTCGATCAGCACGCCTTTTGGATTGCCAGTCGTGCCCGATGTGTAGATCACATATGCGAGACTCTGCGGCGACAACCACACGGGGCGCGGCAACACCGCTGGCGTATCGGCGGCAAGGCAATCCTCAATCAAGATCACCGGGATGCGGCACCCGGCGAAGGACGCAGCAAAGCGCTGATTCGTCACCACCGCAACTGCTGTGGAATCGCGCACGATGAACTCTCTGTGCGCCACAGGAAACGAAGGGTCGAGACACACATAGGCCGCGCCCGACTGCAGCACCCCAAGTTGTGCGGCATAGAGTCGCGCCGACTCGCGTGGCAACAACACAGCTACAACGCATTCGCGCTTCACCAACGGCGCCAACCGCTGCGCCACTTGCGCAGCCATCGCCGCGAGATCCTGGTACCTGGTGACCTCGCGCTGGGCGCGCTCGTGGCCCGGCGGAACATCGACCGCAATCAGCCCGCCATGACGGGCAACGGCCGCAGCAAATAAATCATGCATCAACATGCGCAGTGTGCCTGCTGAGTCAGACTGGCCGACGCCGCAGCGACGTAGCGCTCATTGCACCACGCCGTCAGACTTAGCCAACGACGCAGCAAACTCGCTGCACACATGCGCATTCGCGATCGGCGCCAACAACGCGCGTTCGGCATCTGACAGGTGGCGATAACCGCGGATCATGCCGCGGCACTGCCTCGCGCCACATGCGCAAAGAAACGGCGTCGCCATGTCAAACTCGTTCGCGCTGTAATCAAAAGTGATCTGCTCGCCACGCGCGATCTGCCGCAGCGCCACCAAGTCGCGGCCCCGCAAGAACGCATTTGGCTCGCACGAGTGGTTTAGGTAGCGCCACTCGTTGCCTGGATCGCTCGCCTTCGTGCCTTTTGTTTCGAGGTGTAACCCAACACCCACTTGGATCGAGTGCCGCGTCGGCACGGCGATTTCATCGCCACTCACCCGCAAGATGCAGGCGCCAGACCCGATATCAGATTCAGCCTGCATCTGCTGCTGATTGCTGCGACGGTGGACCGAAATTTTGACTGCTTCGACCTGCGCTAATGGTTGCATCTTGTTTGGCGAAAGACAGGAATACGGCAGCGTGAAACGATACGACACAAGTGCGTCCCACAGCAACACCTGCATCCAATAGATACTCACAAGTATGCAACTAGACGGCGAACCCCTTTGCCGCCTACTCTGCTCCCCTTGCCAACCGTGAAGCTATGTCCCTAGCAGATGCCAAGCGAATCACACCAGGCCCAAAGCCTGCGTGGCTGAAAGTGCCGATCCCAGCCGGCGAGACCGTTGCACGCCTGCAGAAAACCCTGCGCGAACGAGGTCTCCATACGGTCTGCGAAGAAGCGCGCTGCCCAAACATGGGTGAATGCTGGGACTCCGGCACCGCGACATTCATGGTGCTGGGCGACACCTGCACGCGCGGCTGCCGATTCTGCGCGGTAAAGACCCACGCTCATGGCAACCCGGTCGACACCGACGAACCGCGCAAGGTTGCCGAGGCGGTGATTGCGATGAACCTCAAGTATGTCGTGCTGACCATGGTCAACCGCGACGACCTGCCCGATGGTGGTGCGAGCCACGTTGCGGCGACCATCCAAGCGATCAAGCAGCAGAACAACGCGATGCTGGTCGAGGCCTTGGTCGGCGACTTTCTGGGAAACTACGATCAGGTCGCCACGGTTTTGGCTGGTGCGCCGGATGTGTTCGCGCACAACATTGAGACCGTGCTGCGGCTCACGCCGCGCGTTCGCGACCACCGCTGCAGCTACGTTCGCTCGCTTGCACTGCTAAAGCACGCCAAAGAACTGCGGCAAGGCATCGTCACCAAGTCATCCTTGATGCTCGGCCTAGGCGAGAGCGAACGCGAAGTCGAGCAGGCGTTGGATGACCTGCGCGAGCACCACGTCGACGTCGTCACCTTTGGCCAGTATCTGCGGCCTTCGCTGCTGCACCTGCCGGTCAAGGAGCACGTCACCCCGGCGCGTTTTGCAGCACTCCAGCAGCGGGCGCAGAAGAAAGGCTTTCTCTACGTTGCCTCCGGGCCACTCGTGCGATCGAGCTATAAGGCCGCCGAGTTTTACATCGCCGGGATGCTGCAGCAGCGGCGCGCACTCGCAGCAGCGAACGCAAACAACAGCGTTGCTAGCACCACGGACAACCCATGAGCGAACTGCTGACAATCATCGACCGGGATGGCAAGACGCAAAAAGGCGAGGACCCAAACCTGCCGCCCGAAGAACTCAAGCGACTCTACCGCTTGATGGTGCATACAAGGCTGCTCGATGAGCGCGGCCTCGCCTTGCAGCGCCAGGGCCGCATCGGCTTCTACCTGCAGGCGACCGGCCAAGAGGCCTCGCATATCGGCGCGGCTTACGCGCTGAAGGACAGCGACTGGCTGTTCCCGGCCTATCGCCAGCCCGGCATCCTGCAGCTGCGCGGTGTCGACCTCGAAAAAGTTATCAGCGAGTGGTTTGGCAATGACGGCGATACCAGCAAGGGCCGCCAGATGCCGGTGCACTACAGCTATCGCGAGATAAACTTCGTCAGCATCAGTTCGCCGATCGGCACTCAGCTCACACATGCCGCAGGCGCTGGCATGGCCGCCAAGTTTCGCGGCGACGACACGGTGTTCATGACCTTCTGCGGCGACGGTGGCACCAGCAGCAACGACTTTCACTCCGGCCTCAACTTTGCCGCCGTCTACAAGGCGCCGGTCGTGTTCGTTGTCGAGAACAACGGCTGGGCGATCTCCGTGCCGCAGAGGTCCCAGACCAGCAGCGAGTCGATGGCGATCAAGGCGCAGGCCTACGGGATGCCGGGCATCCGCGTTGACGGCAACGACATCCTCGCGGTCTATCGCGTCTGCAAAGAAGCCGTTGATCGCGCGCGCAAGGGCGACGGGCCGACGCTGGTCGAGACCGTCACCTACCGGATGGCCTCGCATTCGAGTTCTGATGATGCCGTGCGCTACCGCGACGCGAAAGAATACGAGGCCTGGCAAAAGAAGGACCCGATCGCTCGCTTCCAGCTCTACCTGAAGCACAAAAAGCTCTGGAATGCAGCCTTCGAAACAGAAGTCATCGAGTCCGGCAAGGCGCAAATCACCGCGGCCGTGATCAAGGCCGAAGCGCGCTGCAACCTGCCAGCTTCGAGCATGTTCGACGACGTGTACATGAATCTCACGCCGCAACTGAAAGCACAGCGGCAAGAACTGATGGACCTTATTGCAAAGGGCGGGGTCGGTGCCGAGTGCGGCCACTTCCCGCTCTAATCGAGACGCCAGGAGAACTCACGATGACTGCTACTGAAGCCAAGACCGACACCATAAAGCCGGGCATGAAGGTGATGACGATGCTCGAGGCGATCACCGACGCCATGCGCACCGAAATGCGCAACGACGATCGCGTGATCGTGTTCGGCGAAGACGTAGGCAAGAAGGGTGGCGTGTTTGGCGCGACGCTTGGCCTACAGGACGAGTTCGGCGAACAACGCTGCTTCGACACGCCGCTCTCCGAATGCGGCATCATCGGCGCTGCGGTTGGCATGGCCGTCTACGGCATTCGCCCGATCGCTGAGATTCAGTTTCTCGACTTCATCTATCCGGCCTTCGACCAAATCGTCAGCGAGGCCGCGAAGATGCGCTATCGCAGCGGCGGTGAATACACCTGCCCGATGGTGATCCGTTCGCCCTACGGCGGCGGCATTCGTGGTGGCCACTATCACAGCCAGTCGAGTGAGGCCTACTTCTGCCACACGCCCGGCCTCAAGGTCGTGATCCCGAGCACGCCGGCCGACGCAAAGGGGCTCCTGATCGCTTCGATCCGCGATGAAGATCCGGTGATGTTCCTCGAGCCAAAGCGCATCTATCGCCACGGCAAGGGTGAGGTGCCACTCGGCGAACACGTGGTGCCAATCGGCAAGGGCCGCATCGCGCGCGAAGGCACCGACGTGACGATCCTCTGCTACGGCGCGATGGTCTCAGTCTGCGAAGCCGCCGCCGAAGAATCCGCGCAACATGGCCGCAGCGTCGAGGTCATCGACCTTCGCACGCTGGTGCCGCTCGACGAAGAGATGGTGGTGGCGTCGGTGCAAAAAACCGGCCGCTGCGTAGTCGTCTACGAAGCACCCAAGACCTGCGGCTACGGCGCCGAGTTGTCGGCGATCGTGGCAGAGCGATGCATCGAGCACCTCGAAGGCCCGGTAGTCCGCGTCGCCGGCTTTGACACGCCATTCCCGTACACCCTCGAACCGCTCTACTTGCCTGATCAAAAGCGCGTGCTCGCGGGCATCGAGAAAACGTTCGTCTGGTAATCGCGCCAGCAAAAACCAACCGCACACCAAAACGCATTGAAGAACTAGGAATCAGGAATCACGACCATGGCTATCAAAGAATTCAAACTGCCCGACATCGGTGAAGGTATCGCAGAGGGTGAGATCGTCAGTTGGAAGGTCAAGCAAGGGCAGACGGTCAAGGAAGAGGAAGAGTTCGTCGAGGTGATGACTGACAAGGCGACGGTGACGATCACCGTGCCTTGGGCCGGCGTGATTCACGAGATTTGCTGCAAGGAAGGCGACATCATCAAGGTCGGCTCGACCATCGCAAAGATTGATGCTGGCGCTGCTAGGCCCGCTGCCGGACCTGCTGCCGGACCCGCTGCTATTGCTAATGCTGGTGCAACTGCAAAGGCCGCCGCAACTGCGCCTTTGATGACCGCGGCGAATACCAATAAGCCGACCGCGATCCCGGTCGCCGTAGAACGAGCGGCCCCCATGCCAGCTTTGGCCGCCGCACCAAGAGCCTTTGTGCAGGCCTCGCCTGGCAAGGTGCTCGCCGCACCAGCTACGCGACGGCGCGCACGCGAACTCGGCATCGATCTCGCCAGCGTCACCGCAACCGGGCCACGCGGCCGCATCACCAACGACGATCTCGCCACTGCAACACCTGCGGCACAAGCCGCCGTAGCCGCAGCGCCCGCAGCGCGTTCGTTTGCGCCAGTAGCGATCGCTTCGGTGGCAGGCCGCGAAGTCCGCACTCCGTTCCGTGGTATGCGCCGCAAGATTGCCGAGGCGATGACGCGCAGCAAGCACACCGCCGCGCACTTCACCTACGTTGACGACATCGACGTTTCCGACCTGGTCAAGATCCGCAACGACGCAAAAATCGCGTTCAAGGATCAGGGCGTGAACATCACCTACCTGCCGTTCATCATGAAGGCGATCATCGCCGCGATGCGCGCCTTCCCAGCGATGAACAGCTCTCTCGACGAGCAATCGCAAGAGTTGGTGACCAAGCACTACTACAACTTTGGCATCGCCACCGACACCGACAACGGCCTCATCGTGCCAGTGATCAAGGACGTCGACCGCAAGTCCATCAGCGAACTCGCCAAGGAGCTCCAGACGCTCGCGCAGCGCACGCGCGAGGGCAAGATCACAACTGACGACCTGACGGGCGGCACGTTTACGATCACCAACGCTGGCAACATCGGTGGCCTGTTCGCAACGCCGATCATCAACTTCCCCGAAGTCGCGATCTGCGGCGTTCACGCGATCAAGGACACGCCGGTGATCAAGGATGGCGCGGTTGTGGCTGGCAAAAAGATGTACCTGTCGGTTTCTATCGACCACCGCATCGTCGACGGCGCCACCGGCGCACGCTGGATGAACGTCGTGAAAGAACACTTGGAGCAGCCATGGCGGCTGCTTTTGGCCTGAGCCGTAACCAAGCGCAGCGATGAGCAAGACCAAGAAGCCAGCCGCCACGACGAAGGCCCCGCCAAAGGTGAAGGCGCGCGCAAAGGCCGCCACAAAGCCGCGGGGTAAGCAGCTGGCCGAAAACTCACTGCCGCGCCCGGGTTTCGCAGCAGTCGGCAACCCGCCGTCGCACACAGGCGGCCTAGTGCGCGTGCTCGACGACGAAGGGTGTATCGAGCAGGGCAAGGATCCAAACCTTGCCGAGGACACGCTGCTATTTCTCTACGAGCAGATGGTGCAGGTCCGCGAGTTTGACCGCCGCATGCTCATGCTGCAGCGCCAGGGCCGCATCGGCTTCTACGGACCGATTCTCGGCCAAGAAGCCGCGACGGTCGGCTCGACCGCAGCGATGGAAATGCGCGACTGGATCTTCCCGGCATTGCGCGAAGGTGCTGCCGCGATGATGCGCGGACTACCGCTCGTCGAAGCAATCAACCAGCTGATCGGCAATGGCAACGACCGCTGCAAAGGCCGTCAGATGCCGTGCCACTACACCTATAAAGAAGGCAACTACTACGGCATGTCCTCGGTGATCGGCACGCAGATCAGCCACGCGGTCGGCGCAGCGATGGCGGCCAAGATCCGCGGCGACGACGTAGTGGTGCTCGGCTATCTCGGTGACGGTGCAACTTCCGCCAATGACTTTCATAGCGGCGCCAACTTCGCCGCCGTCTTTCGTTCGCCATGCGTGTTGTTCTGCCAAAACAACCAGTGGGCGATCTCGGTGCCATGCAGCAAGCAGAGCGCGTCCGAGACGCTCGCCATCAAAGGCAAGGCCTATGGCATCCCTTCGGTCCGCGTCGATGGCAATGACATCCTCGCCGTCTATGTGGTGACCAAGGCCGCGGTAGAACGTGCGCGCAGCGGCATGGGTCCAACCTTCATCGAAGCTGTCACCTATCGCCGACTCGGCCACAGCTCAAGCGACGACCCGACCAAGTATCGCGACGAGGCCGAAGTGAAGGAGTGGGAACGCAAAGATCCTATTGACCGCTTCCGCCGCCACCTTCTACGGCGCGAGCTATGGGATGACGCAAAGGAGACGGCCCTTAAAGAGCGCATCGCGAAGGCGGTCAATGACGCCATCGCCGCGGCCGAGGCAAGCGGTCCGCCTGCCGACGAGACGCTGATCACCGACGTGTTCGCAAAGGTGCCAGAAAACCTGAAGACGCAACTCACCGAAGTGCTCGCGCTCGAAGGGCGCCGGGTCAACGACGGCGCGTTCCCGCTTTAGCAAGATCGCCGGAGTATGCGTGATGCCTGCAAGCTGCAGCCGGTTGCACATAGAGCTGTGCGCGACGACGGCTGGCGTTGCACAATGCCGATCATGCGCCTCACCATGCTCGCCACAGCTTTGCTGCTCGCTGCCTGCGCCACTTCGCCGAGCGAACACTCGACGGTGCACGCGCTGCGGCTCTTGCCGGGCCAGGACCTGCGCGCAGAACTACAGCGCTACGTCGACGCGCACGGCATCGAGGCAGGCTGGATCGCAAGCTGCGCCGGCAGCCTGACCGACTTCAACCTGCGCTTCGCCGACCAACCAAACGGCAGCACCGGGCACGGGCACTTCGAGATTGTGAGTCTCAGCGGCACGCTTTCGACGCACGGTTCACACCTGCATCTCGCGATTGCTGACGAACAGGGCCGCACGATCGGCGGCCATCTCTTGGATGGCTGCCGCATTTACACCACCGCAGAGATCGTGCTCGGCGCATCCCTCACGCATG
The DNA here is from genome assembly GCA_014192625.1 of Planctomycetota bacterium. Lineage (GTDB taxonomy): Bacteria > Planctomycetota > UBA1135 > UBA1135 > UBA2386 > BJHM01. The sequence continues at coordinate 77,555 of BJHM01000001.1, read as the reverse complement.
TGTTCGTGCGGGAGCGCTGTGGCAGCACACCGTGGGAAGAGTTACAGGTTTTGACGCGCTGAGTAACCCGCGGGGACAAGCTAGCGAGCCCAATTGGCGCTCTGACAGCCTATGCAGCGGCGCTCACTCCGCGTTGATGCGGCAGACGTGCAAACCCAGTTCTCGATCGTCGCCGCCCATGCCAGAGACCCGTGGCACGAACGCTTTGCAAAGCACGCGACACTCGATGACCTGCCCTGCAGGAACGGTGTCGGGCAACTGCCAGCGAAAGTCCAGCGAGACGCCCGCGGGCAACTCTTGACGACCGACACAGATGCCATCGGCCCACAACTCGGCCCACGAAGGCAGCGGCTGCGGCACGACGGACAGCCTTACTGCCGTGGACGGCTGCTCGGACTTTAAGAAGAACCAGCACTCCGCCATCGACCATCGCAGGCCGCCTTGGCCGCCCTCGCCGGGTTCGGGGTGGTGCCAGCCAGGACCCAGCGCGCCCTTGTCGGAGACGGCCATAACGATCGGCGAACGCGCCTCGGCGCAGTAGCGATCCACGATCGCGTGCAGGTCGCCTATGCCCGAAGGCTCGTGAACTGACGGCACGATCAAGCTCAGGTAACTCGCATCCGGCACACGGCGCAGTTTCTGCGTCTTGCGACGCGCCCACCACACAGACAATGCATGCCGCCGAAAATACGAATGTGCATTGCGCACTGCTTCGAGCACCTTCTGCGGCACCGAGCCGCCACCGCGCCGGCAGTGATCAACGAGCGCGGCAATCCGGCCGCGGTCGTATTCGCACAGAGCACTCCAGATGCGACGGTAGTTGCGCTTGTCGTAGTTCTTGGCCACTGACAACAGACGGTTGCGTTCAATCATGAAACGCCGCCGTCCTTCGCGCTCGGCGATCACGGCCTCACCTTCGGCCGACTTGGGCTTGCCCGCAGCGGCGAGATCGCCGTGCCAGTCGTGCACGCAGGCAGCTAACGGCACGTAATAGACCTCATGGCCCGCGATGCGCGCGCGCCAACAAAAATCCACGTCCTCGACATACATGAAAAACGCCGGATCAAAGCCGCCGATCGCACGCAGCACAGAGCCACGAATCAGCATCGCACCACCGCACACGGCAAAAATGCGCTCCGGCTCGGTCGCGGTCCTTTGATCCATCCGGCCGATGTCGCGGTCATATGCAAACCCGCTCTCGTGCATGACGATGCCGGTCGAGTTGTAGATCGTTGGGCAACGACGCATCAGCATCTTGGCGCCAAACACTGCACCTGTTGGCTTCGCCTCGGCGGCGGCCACCAGCTCGGACACGAAGTTGCGCCGTGCCACGGCATCGTGATTGAGCAGCACTACGTAGTCGGCGCGCGTGCGGTCGAACAGCACGTTGTGGCCCGCGGCGAAGCCGAGGTTGACCCTGGATTCCAGCACATCGATCGTCGGGTAATGCTTGCGCACGTAGTCTGCGGTGCCGTCACCGGACGCGTTGTCCATCACCGTGATCTTCAGCCCCGGGTAATCCTGCAGCAGCAGCGAGTCGAGGCATGGCGCTATGTAGTCCTTGCTCTTGTAGGCGAGCACCATCGCCTCGACGGTTGGCCCGCGCGGCACTGGGCGCATGACTTCATGTTCTTTCACACTCAATGCCGCGCGGCGGATTGTTGCCGCATCCGGATGCTTGTCCGCAGCGAGGCACACGCCTTTCACTTCAGCGATGTAGCGCGTCAGCGCACCTTCACCTTCCCCTTCGCCGTCGATCAGATAGACCGGCGCGCCGACGGTGCCTGTTGCGCGTTCGTGCGGAAGGTCGGCAAGCGGCAACAGCCGATACTTACGTTCCCATGCTGCCGGAGCTTGATACGGCTCTGGGCAGAAAATCACGACTCCCGGATCACGTGCGAGTTCGGCGAGCACGGATTGCGCCACACGCAGGGACAAACGACCCTGCGGCAACGGGCAAACAATAAGTGCAAGTGCGGGCATGCGCTGGATTCTGCCGATCAAGGACTCGGAGTCCAACTCCGCGATGCGCACATTCGCTGCGCTTCGCAGCTGAAAGCCCCTATAGCTTCACCGCATGCGCATCGGCATCGACGTTTCTATGACCGCGGACGCCAAGACCGGGCTGCCATCCTATGGCCGCTCGCTGGTCGAAGGCTTCGCGCGCATCGACCAACAAAACGAGTATTGGCTCTACCGCGTCACGTGGAGCGCGTTCCCTGCCAAACTCGACGCTGCCGTAGCCCCCCGCAAAGGCAACTTCAAGACCGTGCTCGGCAACATAGCCCGCAAAAAACTTGCTCGTCGCTGGCACAACGAGAACCGCAAAGCACTGCTCGGCCCACCGCCAGACATCTATCTGAGTCCCTTTCACAACGCCCCCGAACGCTGGTTCCCGCGGCTGATCTGCGTGTTTCATGACGTGGCGTTCCGCGTACATCCAGAGTTCTCAACCGAGGCCAACCGCGTCTACTGCGAGCAGCAATGGGAACGCGCCACGCGCTATGCCGATCGCATTCTGACGGTCTCGCATTTCTCAAAGGCCGAGATCGTGCAGCACATGGGGATCGCTGCGGACCGCGTCGACGTGGTGCATGAAGCGGCCGATCCGATGTTCTGCCAGGTAAAAGGCGCGCGCATCCCCGATCGACTAAAGGCGCAGATCGGCAATCGACCGTTCGTGCTCTATGTCGGCTCGATCGAGCCGCGCAAAAATCTGACCACGCTGATCGAAGCGTTCGCGACCATGCATTCGCGCACAAAGAGCAACGCAGTGCTCGCCATCGCCGGTGGCTCGGGTTGGAAAAACTCGGCGATCTACGCGGCTATTGAGCAATACGGCATGAAGGACAAGGTCCACTTTCTGGGCTTCGTCACCGATCCCGAACTGATCGAGCTCTACAACACATGCACGCTGTTTTGCTACCCGTCGATCTATGAAGGTTTCGGCCTGCCGGTGATCGAAGCGATGAGCTGCGGCGCGCCGGTGATCACATGCCGCGTTGCTTCACTACCCGAAGTCGGCGGCGATGCAGCGCTCTACATTGACGATCCGCGCGATACGGCGGCGCTCTCAAGGCTGCTTCAGGAAGTTATCGAGGACCCAGCGCTACAAGCAAAGCTGCGCCGCGACGGTCTTGCACAGGCAGCTCGCTTTCACTGGGATCGCACGGCGCAAGAGACGCTCTCACTGATGCAGCGCACGGTCGCAAACCATAGCTTGGATCGCACCGCCGTCAGGATGGGCGTCGATGAGCGCGGATTGGTCGATGGCTTCTACGACACGGAGCCGGCCCCGGAAGGTGCCTACCGCTGGATGCAATCGCGCGGCGTGCTGCGCTTATTCCTGCGGACTCTTAGCAACGCCCTGCAAGTCGTCGCCGCCTCGCCACTGAAGGAAGCCACCGCCACGCTGATCGCCAAGGTCAACGGTTGCACGATCGGCACCGCGCTCCTCTACCACGGGCCGCGAACATTCACATTTGCGCTGCCAGCTCATCTGCCGCACCAGGAACTCGTCGAGCTTTTCCTCGAGATCAACTACGCCATGCCGCCAGCGATGAAAGGCGGTGACACGCGCGACCTCGGTGCCCGCGTCTATCAGGTCGCCTTCGTGCAAGTGGACTGAGGTTTTTGAGTGCAGCGAAAGTCCCCCGCTAGCGGGCCTTTGATTTACCGCGGCAGGCGATGGCAAGGCCCTGCCGTGGACCCCACGCTCACGGCTGGCACGCGGCCAGTGCAATGCAGTTGCATTGCGACCCACCTTGTTTGCCCATGCCGCCACGCCTCCGCTGATAACGCGTTACAAGCTGGCTGACCGCCACAGTTGTGCCACACCACTAGTGGCATCGAGGAAACCGGCTCTCTGCGGCGGTACAGCATCGATCATGACTAAAAAGTGAGGCTGCCCTGGCCGTCGCAATCGTGATCCTGCCGGGCCTGCCATAAAAAACCCTGCCTGCCTATCTGCAGGTTGCCCAAGAGTCTTCCAAGACAGCACGGTGCGCCGTAGGTATGAATTGAGAAGTGTCGACTGCTTCACCGATACACCCTAGGAACTAATGGATATCCTTTTTGATGCGCGAATGCTCAATCGACCGCTGTCGGGGTTGGAGCGAGTGCAACTCAATGTGCTGCGCGAACTGAGCCAGCTGCCAGAGGTGAAGCGGATCCGGGTTGTGGTGGTAAAGCACACCAACACGGCAAAACCATTGCCTGCATCGGTCGAGCGGTGCGAAGTGTGGACCACCGATGACATCATCCAGATCCTGACGGACCCCGCTCAGCGGCCGGATGTTTACCACATGACATGGTTCCCGGACTCGACGCCGCGCGACCTGTTCCTGCCACTGCTAGCGCCCGCATCCGTCGTCGAAGTGCACGACGCGATCCTCAATCGTCATCCCGAATACTTCCCCGACCGAGAGCACTTTGACTGGTACAACAGCTACATCAAACAGCTGGTCCGCAACAGTGACCGCCTGCTGGTGCACAGTCGCTCCGTGATTGCGGAGATCGAGCAGGATCTTTGTGGTGACGGCAGCATTGCCGATTTGGCGCCACTTGCCGTGGACCCGGACTTCCATAACCCGCTGTCGGCTGGCGAAGTGAAAGAACGCTGCGCGCGCATTGGTTTCTCGGGCGACTTCATTTTGGCCGTCGGCAAGGACTATCCGCACAAGGATCACGCGACCCTGTTCCGTGCGTTGACGCGCTTGCCGCAATCAGTCAGGCTGTGCATTGCTGGCACCAAAACCTGGCATAAGCCGGGTGAGACCAGCGACGAACTGATCGCAAAACTGGGGATCGTCGGCCGCGTGAAATGGGTCCAGGGCCTCGACGATCAGGACATCAAGGCGCTGATTCAAGGCTGCAAAGCGATGGCCTATCCATCCCTCGAAGAAGGCTTTGGCATCCCGCCGATCGAAGCAATGGCGCTGCGCACGCCAGTCGTCGCCGCCAATGCCACCTCGATTCCCGAAGTGTGCGGAAACGGCGCCTGGCTGCACCAACCTGGCAACGACCGTGAACTAGAAAGCTACCTGCGTCGATGCCTAATCGGCGGCGCCGATGTGCAACTCTTGATCGAACGTGGCGTGCAGCGTGAGAAGCAGTTCTCGTGGCGCAAAACGGCCCAACTCACACTCGCCTGTTATCAGAAAGCCATCGCAACCGCCAAAGACGGCACGAGCCCGCGCAAGCCGCTGGATGCCAGTGTGCGCGCCAGCCTGGCAAGCGCTGCCCGCTACAAGTTCAACGACCTCGAGCGCGAACTCGTTGCTTGGCAACAGCGCTGCCTCGGCGCTGAACAACAATTGCAAAGAGCACAGACATACGCCACCAAGTTGGAAGCAAGGCTCACCCACTTGGGCGAACTACCAATCAGTCAGCCTGCGCCACCGCTAAAACCACCAACCACCATGGAGCCCAGCGCGAAAGCAGAGCCTGCGAGCCGACCACGTTGGTCCCTAAAACGACGGCTGCAAAAAATCCGCGATGCCAAGCAGAAGCGATCAAAATCGTGATGCCGCACTGGTCAGTCCTTCCCCACCAACGCCAAACTTAGTCGCACTATGTCCAGCAAAGGCGCCGGTGGTCCAAAGAAGATGCCGAAGACCGAGCTAGCAGGCACAGTCGCCTCGCTGCTCCGTGTCGTCGCAGAAAAAGAGCGCCAGCTACAGGACTTGACGGACCAATCCATCGGATTTCTGGAGAAGCTCGGAGAATCTCAGAGGCAAATCGGCGAGCAAACAAAGCTTCTCACGCGGCTCGACGACCTTCAACGCGCGCTCACTGATGCGCGCCAGCGATTGCGCGGAGCGAGCAGCTATGCCCCGTTCGCGGCTGACGACCCGACGGCCCCGGTCACGCCCCTTGAGATCGTGTGCTTTGGACCGGACACGGCTAACAGCGCCCTCGCTTACGCAGCAGCTGGCATAAAGCTCACTTGGATTGGGCCTCCACAAGCCTTCACAGCGCAGCAAAAGCGCAACACTAGTTTGCGCATTCTTACCCACCGCGACGCGCGTACGCCTGCGCAGTGCTGGAACCTTGCGATGGCCTCGACGCAAGGCGAGGCCGTCCTGTTCATCGGAGCTGGCATCCAACTGGACCGTGCGCCGCAGTCGCCCGACGCCGCAACCAATTCCAACGCAGCGCTCCTGTGCCCAACTATTCAATGCGATGAAGAGCGCACCCTCGGCTGCGCCGAAACCGACTCATTGCTGCATTTGCGCGCGCTGCCAGCACCACCGCCCAACGGTGAATCGACCGACATTCTGTTCCCTTCGGTGCAAGCATTCTTGTTGCGCCGCCCAGCGTTTGAACGCATCGGCATGTTTGACGAAGGGCTGATCAGCGTGGCAGCGCTGCTTGACTTCGCCTGTCGGGCGCGCAACCACAACTTTGCGGTCATCGGGGCCCCCGATCTGGTGCTGACCAGACTTAGCGGGTGCAACGCAGTCGCGGAAGCGTCCGACAACGAACGCCTACAAGTGCTCGCCAGGTACCGCCCGGAGATGATCGGCCGCGCTTTAGCCGATGCACCGACCCTCTGGCAACAGGAGCCCACAGCTATCGCCGGACTGCTGCGAGAGCTGATCGCAGCGATCCCGAACCGTCAGGACGCTGCCACCTTGCGTCAAGTCATGGAGCAAGTCGCCTGCGGCATGGTCGAGCACGCGCAGCCGTCGCGCCGGATCGTTCGCCTGATTCAGACGATTCGCATTGAACTACTACGGGCACTCTCGGGCACGGATGTGGCATTCGAACGCGAACTCGCCTCGGCCTCCCTCTTCACCGCCGAACGCGAAGTGCCAACCAGTGTCGCCGCCAGCTTCGCCATGCTGGCGCAAGACCTCGCACTCGACCTGCGGATGCGCACCTTCCTGCTAGGCAACCTGCAAGAAACCCAGCGCCAACTGCAGCAAGAGGCCACAAACCATAAAGCGTATGCACAGCGCGCCGAGCGATCAGAGCGGGAGGCGAGTGACCTCAATAACCAACTAATCGAGAACGAGAAAAAAGTTATCCGCATCGAGCAGCGGCTTGATTGGACCGGCAACTTGCTCGCCAACATCCAAGAACAGCTCGAAGAGTCGCGCAACCTGCGCAGCGCATCTGAACAAAAACTCGCCGCCAGCGGGCAACAGGTGGCTGACCTCCAAGAACAGTTCGACGCAGCGAAACCAATAGCCGTCGCTAATGGCGCCAAACTCGAACAAGCGACGCGGCAATTGGCTGCACGCCAACAGGAAATCACGGACATTAGTTGTAGTCTTGAAGTCGCGCAATCTGCGCGCAGAGACACCGAGTCGAGCTTGGTCATCGCCCTGCAGGCAGTAGATGAAATGACAAAGACCCTCGCCAAGGCACAGGCGCACCTCATCGATGCAGATGCGAAGGTCACAGCCACACTGGCGCATGCCGCCACGCAGGATGAAGCCTTTAGCCGAGCACATGAGCGCGTCGAAACAGCGGAAAAAAACGCTAGGAATGCTGAGTCAGACCTGCTTCGAGTTCGAAGCGAGCGCGAACTGCTCCAAGGCGCGTTTGATAAATTGCAAGAGCGCCTTGAAGTTGCAGCCAGGCGACAGGACATCACGAATCAAGAACTGGCAGCGAACGGGCAACGAATGCTAGCTGCGGACGCAAACCTGCTCTTGCTGCAAAACGATCTGACTCATGCCGAGTCCGCCTTGCAGAAAACAAAAGCCAGCGCCTCCACCATGCATGGCGACCTCGTCGCACTCGCACACAGTATTGGCCTCAGCGAGCCGCCGCCGCCGGATCGCTTGCGCGAACTGCTCTCGATGCTGCACCGCGACGCCAACCTGCTCGCTACAACGCTCGTTGCAACTGGCGCAGGCGATGCCGCGGGCCTCGTCACGAAGCTGCAAGTCACACAGCAGCAACTCGACACCGCGTCGGATCGCTTGCGCGAGCGTGAAACGTGGATCAGGATTCTCTTGCTGCAATCGACCAAGATCCGGCTTCGCCGCCGCCAACTAATGCCGCATGAGCAGGAGTTCCTCACGCGAGTCAAGCCGTGAAAGTTCTGCTGGTCGTGCACGAGTTCTTGCCCCTGCATCACACTGGGACAGAGCAGTACGTGCGCTCGCTAGCACTCGCCATGCGCAGCAGCGGCATCGATGCTCACGTACTTGCCTTCGAACCCCTGCTCGACCTCGCCAGTCCCGGCAGCCAGGTGCTGGAGCGCGACGACGAACTTGAGGGCATCCCCGTGCGCCGCATCTCAGTGCATGACAGCCAATCACTCAATCACAGGCTGCGCGACTATCAGAACCCACTCGCCAGCCGCATGGTTGCGCGCTACATCGACGAAGTCGGCTTTGACTTGGTGCACGTCTTCCACTTGCGCAACATCGGGGCGGGCGCGATCAAAGAAGTGCAACTACGCGGCCTGCCGGTGGTCGTCCACCTGATGGACTTCTGGTGGATCTGCCCCAACTACCTGCTGCTGCAACGCGACGACTCGCTATGTGACGGGCCGCCGGACGGCGGCATGGGCTGCATCCCTTGCATTGACCCTTCCCTGCAACAAATAGTGACTGATAGTTCTGCGGCTTCGCTCCTGCGCCCACTAGCGCACCGGCCCACGCCCGCGGGCAGCCCGATCAGCTCCCCCTTGCGCCAAGCGCACGCGCTACTCAGTCGCAAAGATCAACTGATGACGGTGCTTGGCACCGCCGATTGCGTGATCGCGCCATCGCTTTTCCTCGGGCGCATCTACCGACAACACGGCTTGCCAGCGCGCAAACTTCTGCAACTTCCCTACGGGATCGATCCGGGCCGCTTCATCGAATCGGTGCCACGCAAACCAATCCTCGGCTCGCCGCACGTAGATATTGGCTACATCGGTTCGATCTCGCGCCACAAGGGCGTACATGTCTTACTTGAAGCGTTGCGCCATGTGCCGGCCACCAACCTCCGCGTGCACATCTACGGCAGCCGCACGTCTCAACCGGGCTACTCTGAGCAGCTGATCGACGGCATCCAAGATTCACGCGTCACCTTTCACGGTCCGTTCAACCCAACATCACTGGGCTCCATACTCGCCGGACTCGACGCGCTGGTGGTGCCTTCGATCTGGTACGAGAACACACCATTCTCGGCGCTGGAGGCGCAATATGCTGGCTTGCCCATCTTGGCTTCGGATCTTGGCAGCCTCCCTGAAATCGTCCGCAACGGGGCCGGCGGATTCCTATTTCCCGCCGGCAACGCGCGCCGGCTCGGCCTCCTGATGATGCGCATAGCAGCGGACCCAGCGACGGAACTGGCACAGGCGCCGCCCGCGCCGCAATCCATCAACGAGAACATCGTCGCGCTGCGCGCCATCTATCAGGATCTGATCGCCAACCAGCAGCGGACTTCGACCTGAGCGTGGGCAAGCCTGCGCGGACCTACGCGCAGTCGTAGACCACAGCCACGGGAGCGCTATTCTGCGCGCCCTTCCATGACCTACGATGTCCTCGTCATTGGTGCCGGCCCAGCCGGCTACGTTTGCGCAATCCGTTGCGCCCAACTCGGCCTCAAAACAGCTGTCATCGAGAAAGAAAATCTCGGTGGCGTTTGCCTCAACGTCGGCTGCATTCCCAGCAAGGCGCTGATCGCCGCGAGCAAGCTGGTCGACAAGATAAAGCACGCGGACCTGATGGGCATCAAAGCGAAGTTTGACGGCATCGACGTCGCAGCCCTGGTTGCGTGGAAGGCAGGCATCGTCAATAAGCTGACCTCCGGCGTCGGCCTCCTGCTGAAAAATCACAAGATCGATGTCCACATGGGCACTGCCATGGTCACCGGCAAGAACAAGGTCGAAGTGGCGAGCAAGGAAGGCAAGCAGACCTTCGAGGCAAAGAGCTTGGTCATTGCGACCGGCTCCACGCCAATCGAGGTGCCTGGTTTTGCGTTTGACGGCGAGCACGTCTGGTCATCGACGCACGCGCTAGCACCGAAGCAACTGCCCAGGCGCATGATCGTGATTGGCGGCGGTTACATCGGCCTCGAACTCGGGCTCGTCTACCACAAGCTCGGCACCGAAGTGCGCGTGCTCGAGTTTATGGACCGCGTGCTGCCAGGCATGGAAGAGGAGTTGTCCAAGGAGATGGGCCGCTCGCTCAAGAAAAAGAAGATCGAGGTCTTCTTGAAGACCAAGGCCGTCGGTTACCAAAAGAACAAGACCGGCCTGCTGGTTACCGCCGAGGTCGAGGGCAAAACGCAATCCTTCGAGTGCGACGTGATCCTGTCTTGTGTTGGCCGCAAACCAAACGGAAAGGGTCTCGGCCTCGAGGCTGTCGGCGTGAAGCTCGACGAGCGCGGGTTTGTCCAAGTCGATCCCCAACGCATGACCAACGTGCAAGGCATCTACGCGGTCGGCGACCTCGCCGGCCAGCCGATGCTCGCGCACAAGGGCAGCCACGAAGGCCTGATCGCCGCCGCCGCCATCAGCGGCGACAAGGGCGCGGCCTTCGACCCAGCGTGCATTCCCGCGGTCATCTTCACCGACCCCGAAATCGCATCGGTCGGCCTGACGATGGCCGAGGCGCAGAAGGCTGGCTTCGATCCCGTTGAAGGCAAGTTCCCATTCGGCGCATCGGGCCGCGCCATGTCGCTCAACGAGACCGAAGGCTGGGTCAAGGTCATCGGCGACAAGCAGACCGACAAGATTCTCGGCGTTCACATGATCGGCCCAGAGGTCACCGAACTGGTCGCCGAGGCCGCCCTCGCAATCGAGATGGGCGCAACCGTGAGCGACCTCGCCAGCACGATCCACGCCCACCCGACGCTGCCCGAGGCAATCATGGAAGCCGCGGAGTCCGTGCACAGCATGGCTGTGCACATCTTCCAAACACCGAAAAGGCATTGATCCGCTGGGCTGATCCGCTGGGTTATTCCGCGGCGACAGTAGCAGTGCGCTGCTGCGGCTTGACAGCCTCGATCTGCTGGCTCCGCACGCACGTGGGCAGCAAAACTTTTGCGACTACCGGGTACCAACTCAACGGCATGAGTCCATCGCTTGCCTCACCTTCATTCGCAGGGCCAGCCGCGCAGCGCCGCCGCGCATGCCAGCCGCGCAGCGCCGCCGCGCAGGGCCTCTGTGGTGCGCGCACTTTGGCGACAAGGTGTTTGTGACGGAGCCGTCGCCAGACAGCAGGCCTCTGCCATGCGCCAATCACAGCTACTGCGCTGCTCCACGGCCGGCAATCAGCCAACGGACTATCTAGCTTCGGCAAACAACTTCACGCGCTCGTCGCGCAGCCAACGTGCAACGGCCACCGCATTGCCAACTCGCCCACTAGCGCGGCCGCGACAGGCAATCGGGACTGCCGCGAGCGCTTCCCTTAGCACCATGTGTTCGAGGAAGCCAGCCGCGCGGTTGCGCAGGTTGCAGTAAGCAGTCTTCAACAACATCGACGGCACCGAAGCAGGCAGCACGCCAGTTCCATCGTGCCCACGGCCCCACTCGATCGTGGTCTCGGTCCAAGCCGCGACCACAAAATCGGGGCCGGCAAACGCAGCAAAGCGCGTGCGCGCATCGGCGAGCGTGATGCCACCGTGCAGTTCGTCGCGCGAAATCTGCAAGTGCCGCAGATGTTCGTCGGAAGGTTCTTCGCCACACGGCCGCAAAAGCAGCTCGAGCACTTCGCCAGTATCGATACGCACCGCGACCCACTGCACGAGTTCGCGCGGCCGACCAGCTATCCCACCCGGCATCGCCGACTCCGCATAGACGACCAGCAGATTGCCGGAGGTCAGCAGTGGTGAAAGTTTTTGCGAAGCACGCCTTCGCTCGCGGCGCACGCGGCCACGACGTTCAGCGGCATCGAGATACTCGATCTGGCGATCGACCATGCGGTCAAACGGCGACAGCAGCCGCAACAGCCCCGGCGTCTCAGGTTCGAGCAAACACAACGCCGCAACGATCGCTTCGACCGTCGATACATAATCGGCCTGCGGCTCCTTGCGGATCCGGTAATTGCTCGGCTCACTTGGGTGCAGGCGCACGTGCCGACACTGCGCGAGCCACGGGTTTAGCCGATATAGCTGCCGAGCTTGCGCCCAAGTGCCATCGAGCACGATCAACGTCGACGGCCGCGCTGCTACTGGCAACTCCGCGAGATCAACTGCCGACTTGTGCGGATACAACACCGCAGTGTCCAAAGGAACGTCAATCGGCGTGAGCAAGTTGCCATGGTAATCGCCATAGGTGACCGTGAGCCGCGCGTTCGGCATCGACAACGCAGCTAGCCGCGCGGTGTTGAACGGGTGCGTCCGTTCACGCGGATGCTGCAATATCTCTACCCTCGTTCGCGTCGGCACGCACGGCAGGCTGGCGCATAGGCACATCATCTGCGGGCGCATGCAGCGATAGCAGCGTTGGCGTGGGGTGTCCTCTGGGTGCATCACGGACGGCGGATTGTGGGCCAAGAAAGGGCTTTTGGCGAGCACGGCCCGCTGCGCAAGGAACGGCTGCGTCGTATCCTTTTGCGCCATGCGACTGCTATCGCCGCTCGCCGTGCTGACCCTCGCCACCGTCTTGGCAGCACAAAGTGCCGCACCGCCAAACGAGCGCACCGAAACCTGGCCCGATGGCACGATAAAACAACGTCACACCGTCGATGAAGAAGGCCAACAACACGGCAAGCTCGAACAGTTCGCCGAAAATGGCACGCGCGTGCTGCTTGCCACCTACGCGCATGGCAAACGCGACGGCGATTGGCGCGAGTGGCGCGACGACGGCAAAAAAATTCGCTTCCTGAGCTACCAGCAGGACCAGCTGAACGGCCACTGCGAAGAGTTCTTGCCCGACGGCGCCTGCATTTCCGTCGGCGACTACCGCAGAGGCCTGCGGCAAGGGAAGTGGCTCGAGATCGACCCTGCGTTGCTACGCCGACGCACCTCCGAATATCGCTTCGGCTTGCTACACGGGGCACTCCGCATCCAGCAGAAGGACAAGGTGCTGAGCCGACAAATCTGGCAGGACGGCCAACTGATTCAACTCGACGACCTGCAGCCGTTCCCAGTGCCACGCGAACAACTGCGCAAGGAACTGCGCTCGATCCTCGCAAAACCGTCGCCTGTCACTGCCATAGACCCACTCATGTCGACGCGGCTCGACGCACTGCATCGCCTGCAGGCCTATCGCCATCTGTGCGCATTGCCGTGGCAAACGATGACGTTGGTGGCCGAATGGAATTTGCGCTGCGACGCGGGTGCCGAGATCTGCAGCATTATCGGCCATCTTGACCACAGGCCAACGAGGCCACCGGCGATGGATGAGGCGCGCTTCAAGCTTGGTTACGAGGGCACTAGCAATAGCAATCTTGCGATCAACGGCCGCCTCGTCGACTCGATCGACAGCTACATGGATGACAGTGACAAGACCAACATCGATCGCATTGGCCACCGGCGCTGGTGCCTCAACCCGGCCATGGCAAAAACCGGTTTCGGCAGCGCGGGGCAGTTCCATGCGATGTGGAGCATGGATGGCAGCGGCAGCCCACCAAAGGGCATCGCCAACGTCTGCTATCCGCCACGCGGCTACGTGCCGGTGGACCTGTTCTCAGCAGGGCGCGCATTCAGCATCGCTCTGCTGCGCGGCAGCACGCCCAAAAAAGAAGCTCTCGTCGTGCACGTTCAGGAACTCGACAACGACTATCTGCCGACCGGCGAACTACTGCCACTCGACTGGTGCGCCATGGCCGGCGGTAACTTCGGCGGCGCGAGCTGCATAGTGTTTCGTCCGACGGGCATCGCCGTAGAACCTGGCCGCAAATACTTGATCGACGTCAGCACGGACGGCGGCAAGACCAACGACTACCACTACCTGATAGAACTATGCGCAGCGGTGGGTGACAGTGACGACGAAGTGAAGTGACTCACGGATTGCGCGTGACGACCAGAGTGCACGACATCGGCCCGACTGAAAATACCGGTGTCGTTTGCTGCGCGTTCCGCCGGGCCAGACAGCAGCACCAGTGCCCTCTTTACCACGCCACATCGGCCGCTACCGTCTTTCCACCTAGCCGTGGTCAGACGGCGCGGGGAGATCCATCTTGGTCCAATCTATCGAACTACGCATCGCCAATGAACTCGGCGTGCGTGAAGCCCAGGTCGCAGCCACCGTCGAATTGATCGACGCGGGTTCGACAGTCCCGTTCATCGCCCGATACCGCAAGGAAGCAACCGGCGGCCTCGACGACATTCAGTTGCGCGCGTTGAGCGAGCGGTTGGTCTACCTCCGCGAGTTGGATGAACGCCGCACAGCGATCCTGAAGAACATCGAAGAACAAGGCAAACTGACACCGGCACTGACCGCGCAGATCAATGCAGCTGACACCAAGGTGGTGCTCGAAGACCTCTACCTGCCCTACAAGCAGAAGCGCCGCACGAAGGCGATGATTGCGCGCGAAGCAGGCCTTCAGCCGCTGGCGAATTTGTTGCTCGCCGATCCGACTGAAGATCCGCAGACGGCCGCGGCCGCGTTCGTGAACACCGCGCAGGGTATCCAAGATGCAGCCGCAGCACTGGAAGGCGCGCGCTTCATCCTGGTCGAGGAGTTTGCTGAAAATGCGCAGCTGCTCGCCACCACGCGCACTTGGCTGCAGAACGAAGCATTCCTCACAGCGAAGGTAATAAAGGGCAAGGAGACGGACACTGAGGCGCAACGCTTCCGCGACTACTTCGCGCATGACGAGCCGATTGGCCACGTGCCAAGCCACCGTGCGTTGGCGATGTTTCGCGCTCGCAAGGAGGGCTACATCGACCTGCAGCTCGGCATGGGCGATCAACGCGAGTCGCTTGCCGATGACCCGACCGGCAAAGGCCAGCTGCTCGTGATGCAGCAGTTCGGCATCGCGCACAAAAACCGCAGGGCCGACGCCTGGCTTGCCGATACTGCGCGCCTGTGCTTTCGCGCCAAGCTCGCTCTGCACTGCGAGAGCGATTTGTTTTCGACCATGCGCGAACGCGCCGAGACCGAGGCGATTGCGGTCTTCGCGGCCAACATGCGCGACCTGCTACTCGCAGCACCCGCCGGCCCAAAAGTCATTCTCGGCCTCGACCCGGGGCTCCGCACTGGATGCAAAGTCGCACTGGTCGACCGCACCGGCAAACTGCTCGCAACCACCACGATCTACCCGCATGTGCCGCGGCAAGACTGGGACGGCTCGCTAGCGATCCTCGGCGCTTTGTGCCAGAAGCACGCGGTCGAGTTGATTGCCATCGGCAACGGCACCGCGTCGCGCGAGACCGACAAACTCGCTGCTGACCTGATCAAAAAATATCCCGCCGCCAAGATGCAAAAGATCGTCGTCAGCGAAGCTGGCGCCTCGGTCTACTCGGCGAGCGAGCGCGGCAGTCAGGAGTTTCCCGATCTCGACGTGTCGCTGCGCGGCGCGGTGTCAATCGCGCGGCGGCTGCAAGATCCGCTGGCCGAGTTGGTCAAGATCGAGCCCAAGGCAATCGGTGTTGGGCAATACCAGCACGATGTCAACCAATCGCAACTCGCGCGCGCCCTCGACGGCGTGGTCGAAGACTGCGTGAACGGCGTCGGCGTAGACCTAAACACGGCGAGCGAAGATCTGCTGGCGCGCGTCGCTGGCCTGTCGGCCACGCTGGCAAAGAACATCGTGCAACACCGTGACCAGAACGGCGCGTTCCGCGCGCGCAAGCAGTTGCTCAAGGTGACACGCCTTGGTCCAAAGGCATTTGAGCAATGCGCCGGCTTCCTGCGCATTCGGGGCGGTGACAACCCACTCGACGCTTCGGCGGTGCACCCAGAGGCCTATCCACTGGTTGAGCGCATCCTGCAGAAGAGTGGCAAGTCGATCGACAAGCTCCTCGGCGATCGTTCGTTCTTGAAAAGCCTTGACGCAAAACTGTTCGTTGACGATCGCTTCGGCCTGCCAACGGTCACTGACATTCTCGTTGAGCTGGAGAAGCCAGGCCGCGATCCGCGCCCCGAGTTTAAGACCGCGACCTTCCAAGAAGGCGTCACGGAACTATCGGACCTCAAGCCCGGCATGCAGCTTGAAGGCGTGGTGACCAACGTCACTGCGTTTGGCGCGTTCATCGACATCGGCGTGCATCAGGATGGGCTCGTGCACATAAGCCAATTGTCGGATCGCTTTATCGAGGACCCACGCGAAGTCGTAAAGGCAGGCCAAGTCGTCGCAGTGAAAGTGCTCGAGGTCGACGTCGCGCGCAAGCGAGTCGCGCTGACGATGAAACTGCACGAGCGACCGAAAAGCAGCAATGCAGGCGGTGACGGTGCCGAACGCGGCGGCCAGCGCAGCAGTGGCGGACCGCAACGCAGTGGCGGCGGTGGCGGCGGTGGCGGCGGTGGCCAACGCAAGCCAGAGCCGGAGGTGCAGAACCCCATCGCGGCGGCACTTGCAAAACTCAACATGCGCCGCAACTGAGGCGCTCGAAACTGGGCACGGGCCTTTACGGGATCAATCCTTGCCGCGGACGTGCGGTTGCACCCGCCGTTGCCAGAACGCGCGCAACTGCGCATGGCGTAGGAGACCGAGTGACGGCAGCGCGGCGGCAGCCACATTGTGGAGCACTTGCTCCGGCTTTGTCGCGCCAGGGATCACCGTGGTTACTGCGGGATGATCGAGCAGCCAGCGCAGAGAGGCCTGCGCCATCGACTCATCGGCCGGCAACAATGGCCGCAGTTCTTCGACAATCGCAAGGGCTTCGGCAAACGGCAGGCCAGCGAAAGTCTCGCCGACGTGGAAGCCCGCGCCATCGCGATTGAAGGTGCGATGATCGTCCGGCGCAAAAGTGCTATCCGCTCGCATGTGCCCCGACAGCAGCCCACTCGCAAGCGGCAGCCGCACGATGACAGCTACACCTTGCGCCGCGCAGCGGTCCAATAGACCGCACGCCACCGGTGTTTGGCGCACGACGTTGATGATCAGCTGCAGCGAAGCGCAGTCTTTTTCTTGCAGACAACGCTCGGCCTCAGCAACCGACTCGACCGAGGCCCCCCACGCGCGCAACACGCCCTCGTCACGCAACCGGCGCAGATGCTGAAAGACCACCCCGCGCTGCAGTTGTTCGCAGGGCACGCAGTGCAGTTGCACGAGATCTACCACATCGACCGCGAGTCGCGCGCGCGAGGCCATCACGTGACGGCGCATCGTTTCGAACTCGAAGTTGTCTGTCGTGCCTCGGTCCGAAAACCGCCCCACCTTCGTCGCCACCAACGGCCGCGCACCACTGGCGGCTAAGAACTGACCGATCCGCTGTTCGCTACGACCACTGCCGTAGACATCGGCGGTATCAAAAAAAGTGACCCCCGAAAGATTCGCCGTGTGCAGCACAGACTGCGCGCACTCATCACTGACTGGGCCCCATTCTGCGCCGAGTTGCCAGCAACCTAGACCAATCTCACTGACCACACGGCCAAGCGCCGGAAACGACCGCACTCGCATCGCTACTCAATTTCGATCGCCGCGCTTTCGCGCAACGCGAGTAGCGATGATGCGCGAAAAATCCGCGGCAAGTCGCGCCGCAACAACGAGGTGATCTCGTATGCCGAACCGCCTGGCAATACCCGATCCTCCGGGCGCAACCGGTCATCACCTTGCTTGCCAAGCAGAACCACTTCATCGCCAATCGCCGCGCCCGCAATTGCGCCGACATCAACCACCATCTGATTCATGCTGACATTTCCGACTACCGATCCACGCTTGCCGCGAACCAAAACCGGCGCCCCATTCCAGTTGGCGCGCACCAGACCGTCGGCATAACCACACGGCAGCAACGCGAGAATGGTCGCCTTTGGCGCGAGCCACATGCCGCCATAACCAACCGTGTCGCCAGTCGCCACAGGCCGAAGGCCGACGATCTTTGACTTCAGCGTCATCGCCGGCCGCGTGCCGAGCCCGGGTGCACCTTGGTCAAAGCCGTAGAGCCCGCCACCAATTCGAACAGCATCGAAATGCGCCTCGGGCAATAAGCAGGTAGCGAACGTGTTGCTGGCGTGCACCTTCACCTGATCCATCCCCATCTGCTGTAGCGCGGCGCGAAACAACAGCAACTGCAGCATCATGGACGGACGCGCCGCCACATCGAGGCCCGCGAAGTGCGTAAAGACACCAACGATCCGCAGGTTTGGAAAGACCCGCAGGCTGCGCACGAAGTCCGCAGCAGCACCGGCCGAAACGCCATGCCGCGCCATGCCAGTATCGACTTCGATTTGCACGTCGACCCAGCCCGTTGCCTGCGCTTGCAAGGCCTCGGCGAGCGCAAGATCGGCAACCGTCGGCTCAATGCGATACCGCACAAGGAGCTCGGCATCGCTTGGGACGCTCGGCCCCACCAAAGTGATCCGCGCAGTGATCCCCGCATCGCGCAGTTCCATACCTTCGACCACGTTGGCGACCCCAAGAGCCGAAGCACCAGCCGCGAGCGCGCAACGCGCCACCTGAACGGCATCGTGCCCGTAACCGTCCGCCTTTACGATCGCAGTGATCTCAGAGCCTGGGCGAAGACGAGCTCGTAACTGTGCGACGTTATATCGCACTGCATCGAGGTCGATCTCGGCCCAAAGCCGTGCGCCCACTAACGAGGGCGCATTGGTATTTCGTATCCGCAACATCAGCCGCGCGCAGACTAGCGTCGACACCATCGCAGCGCGATGGTGCAAACCAGATCAATGCATCAGCCGTAGTTCGCAGTGCAACGTGCCCGCGAGAACCGCCATGCACGACTCGGACCGACTGCCGCCCGGCGACTGACCCTCGACTAGATAGGAACAATCAGGTGCGACGCGCAGGCTGAACGATCCATCCCAACGCGAACGGGTCTCGAACATGCGCTGCGGATTTTCAGCATCGGTCGCCTGCACGCGAGCCCCCGGTACGGCCGCGCCGTTGAGCGCGGACATTTGCCCGTCGATCGTTGCGAGCGGCACGAGGTCGAAGTCTTGCAAACCACAACTCAAGAGCTGTTGCGAAGTGAGGTGCTCCTGCTCCGCGGCTTCGAGCCTGAGGTCCTGCACAGGCTCGGGCAGCGCACCATCCAGCTGATAACTGCCGTCTGATTGCGACCACACCCGCGATAGGCATTCGCTTTTCCCATCCGGCAGAACGCGCAGGAGCGAGACTGCGGCATTGGCGATTGGCTGGCCGCCTAGCGAACGCACGCAACCGGCATGACCGTTTGCCAGCACCGTCGAAGGCCAGAACGTGGCGAGCAGCGCAAACATGAAGACCCCGCCGAGCAATATCCCCGAGAATCGTATCATTGATAGAACTTGGCTAAGGATACGCCAAGCCGAGAAAGCGGTGGCAACAAACACCGCGACGCGGTTCGCTGCGGGACGATGGAACTCCACGCAATCGACTGGCTGATCATCGTCGGCTACTTCGCTCTCTCCCTTGGCATCGGCCTGTTCTTCAAAAACAAGGCTGGCGAGAGCTATCTCGAATATTTTGCCTCGGGACGATCGCTGCCGTGGTGGATTGCCGGCACATCCATGGTGGCCACCACGTTCGCAGCGGACACGCCGCTAGCGGTAACCGAACTGGTGGCCAAGCACGGACTGGCCGGCAACTGGTTTTGGTGGGCCTGGGCATTCGGTGGAATGCTGACCGTGTTCGTGTTCGCCAAGTTGTGGCGCCGCGCCGAAGTAATCACCGATGTCGAACTGATCGAACTGCGCTACACCGGCAAACCAGCGGCAATGCTGCGCGGCTTCCGTGGTTTCTACATCGCCGTGGTGATGAACTCGATCGTGATTGGCTGGGTGACGAAGGCGATGGCCGACGTCCTAAAACAAACAGTTCTGCACGGCACCGAGTGGGCCAACGGCAGCGCCGACTTCTGGCTGGTCGCCGCGATGCTCGTGATCACCGGCGTGTATGCCGTGATCTCAGGCATGTGGGGCGTGGCGATCACCGACGTGATCCAGTTCGTGCTGGCGATGGGCGGCTGCGTAGCGCTGGCGGTTGTCGCGGTCGGACACGTAGGTGGCATCGAGGCTTTGCAGGCAACGGTGACGGCACAAGTCGACGGCGGTGAGCAGGCATTTGGATTCTTCCCGGACTTCACGGCAGAAAAACCGTGGATGCCGATCGGCGTGTTCCTCACCCTATTGCTCTCGCAGTGGTGGGCGACTTGGTATCCAGGTGCTGAGCCTGGCGGCGGCGGCTACATCGTGCAGCGCATGGCGGCGTGCAAGGACGAACGGCACGCAGTGAAGGCGACGCTCTGGTTCCAGATCGCGCATTACTGCCTGCGGCCGTGGCCTTGGATATTGGTCGCGTTCGCGGCACTGGCGATGCATCCCGAACTGCGAACCGCAGCGGCACCTGGCAGCGGCTTCCCGATGCTGATCCGCGAACTTGCTGGCCCAGGACTGCGCGGGGTTTTGCTGGTCACATTTGCCGCAGCGTTCATGTCGACGATCAGCACGCAAATGAATTGGGGCGCTTCCTACCTCGTCAACGACCTCTACAAACGCTTCCTGGCGCAGAAGGCGACCGACCAAAAGTTGCTGCGCGTGAGCCGCCTTGCATCTGTGTTGGTATTGCTGCTTGGCGGCATCGTGGCTTGGTTCATGGTGACGCGCGGCGTAAAGGTGGACGACGCATGGTCCTTCCTCGCCGCCCTCGGGGCGGGCGTTGGCGCCGTATTTATGCTGCGCTGGTTCTGGTGGCGCATCAACGCGTGGAGCGAGATCACCGCGATGGTGGGTTCGCTGGTGATCTTCTGCGCTTTTCAGATCTGGCAGAGCAACATCCCAAAGGAGCAGCGACTGCATGGTGAATACACGAGCCTGATCGTCGCCGGCTCCACCCTGCTGCTCTGGCTCGTGGTCACGTTTCTCACACGCCCCGAGCCTGAGTTGCACCTCATCGCCTTCTTTCGCAAGGTGCGGCCCGATGGACCTGGTTGGTCACGCATCGCTGCCAAGTCGGGCGTGCGCGCGGATGGCACGCTCATCATGTCACTCGTCTGCGCCGTGCTCGGCACCGCCGCCGTCTGGCTCACGCTGCCCGGCATCGGCGCAATGATTTTCGGCGACTACGGGAAGGGCACCGCCTGCCTCGCCGGCGCAGCGGTCGCCATCATCAACTTGCTGTGGCTGCTGCCAACGCTGCAGCCGCGCGCTGACAATCCCGCACTCAAATCATCGCCACCTAAATGCTAACTGATCGTGGCGATCGGCTGCGGTCCCCGCTCTGCCAACCAAGGGGGATCGCGCGACTAAGTATCAAGCGACTGCGTATCGCGCTGCGGGGGACCAAACCTCCGGGTCACTGAATCGTGATCGACAGGACGTTCGTCGTGTAATACGGCAACGATAAAGTGCTGCTCGGATCGAACATCACCATTTGAAATAGCGAGCTCACGCCGATCAGGCCGGGCGCACTCGGCAGCGGCAACGCGATGCGTGCTCGACCCTCGGCATCGCCAAACACCAATCCCAAGGTCACCGGGCTCTGCAGGTAGCTCAAACAACCGACGGCCCCACCAAACAGCGAGAGCGGCACCGGCACCGCCGCCATCGCAAAGTCGGCCAGCATGAACGAGGGCGTAAGTGGCAGTGTGCGAATCGAACCAATCTCAAAGGCAGCATTGCCGCCCACAGGACCACCGTTCCACACATCCATCACCGGCTTCATCCCGCGCAGAGGCGCAACACAGCCATCGCCACTGACCGAGGCACCGGCTGGGAAAGGCCCAGGCATCGTGCCGGTCTGCAACGCAAAGAAATCGTCGTAGAAACCGCCGCTCGTCGCGTTGAGCGGGAAAGGGTGGCCCGAGTCGACCCACACCATGCGGATCTCGTTGCTGTCGATCACGCCGTCGAAGTTGTCGTCCTTCATCGACACGATCGCAGTGTTGGAGGTGCCTGCATCAAAACTAAACTGCACAGCGCCATCGTTGGTGGCACTCATGCCCCACCAACGCTTCGCGATCTGGCTGATCGGATTCTGGTTGAGCAGGTTGGCGAATGTCACTGGGTTGACGCCGTTGTAGGCCGTCCCCGAGATGTTGCAGAACAGGCTCAGCTCACCTGCATCGATCGACTGATTCTGGTTGGCGTCGATGACGCGGTAGATCAAGCCCGAGACATGCTGTGCATTGATGTTCAGGTCCGTCGGGTCCGTGACACCGTAGCTGGAGCCGAGGTAGTAAACCGGCAGGCCGCCGATCCCTTGGGGCACCACCGCAAGGAATCGCGCGAAGCAACTCTGCGTCGGCGGCACCGTCGCCGCCTGATAGATGTCCCAGTTCGGATTCGTGCCATTCGCCCAATCAGGGTGACGCGGCAGGCTGTTTAGCGTGGACGAATTGAAAAAGACCTCCGCGGTTGCGACGCCCGCGTTGTCGGTAAACGCATAAAACACGTTCTGATCAGGCTGAACCGTCGGCGTGAGCGGCGTGATCGAACGGCCCTGAGCGAAGGCGACGACCTTGCCGCCAGGCAGCACGCGAATCAGGCGAACGAAATTCACGTTTACCACGATCGGTCCCGCGACGCCGGCAACGGTCATACCCATCGCCGTCGACGCAAACATCGAAGACTCGCCCGGGTCCATCGCATCGCCATCGCCATTGAGATCGACGAGGCGGTGGATGCCCGCTGCAAAGCCAAGGGTCGATGCCGTGGTGTTATCGAGCCCAACATAAACGCGCGTCAGGTTGGTGACTGGGTCGCGATAGACCCCGAGGGTATCCGGCGCGAACAAGTTGGCAGCGGTCGTGCGAACACCAAACGCGAAGAACTCCGCCACCTCGGTAGCTTCCAGTTCGCCATTGTGGTTCCGATCGACACCGCGCACGACCCGGCCTTGCTCCGAGTCCGTGAAGTAGAACGTGGGCTCTCCGTCCTCGACGACCACCTGGCCGTCGGTCATGAAACAGGTGCCGCCAGTCGAGTGAAAGCAGGTCCGCATGAACGCCGACAGCTCGTTGTTTTGCACGATGCCATCGTTGTTCTGGTCCTTCGCGCGCATGACCGGGAAGTTCGCTAAGGGCGGACCAGAAGCATTGGCGAAGCCAAGCGGAACAAAAAGATCCTGGGCGCAGGCAATGGACGCACTGGCAAGAACGGCAACCGCAACGAATCTGGACATGTTGATGGCTTGGTCTCAGAGAAAAAACCGACTCTGGCGAGCGTTATATCGTCCCCTGCATTGCCATTTAGTCGTGAAGAAACCATGTAGTTTTGTTGCTGCAGCGGCTCGGATCCCCTGCCCGCATCGGGATCCCAGTCGGGATACGCGTGACCATGCAGTCGATTGCGGTGGACCGCCGATAGGATGACCAGCAATGACCGACCCGGTCGAGATCCGCGGCTATCGCACAGGCGACGAGCACAGCCTGCTTACCGCCTACAACAAGGCGTTCGCCACCGCCGACGGCAAAATCAAGCCGCGCTCAATGGAGCATTGGCGTTGGAAGTATCTCGACAACCCGACAGGCCAGGTGCACATCGCCCTAGCCCACCATCGCGAGCATGGCGTCGTCGGCAGCTACGCGACCCTACCACTGCGCGTGTGGATCAAAGGCGAGCAGCGAATCTGCGGCCATTCGATCGATCTGTTCGTGCTACCGGAATGGCGACGGCACGGCGCGCGCCCGGGCCTGTTCGTCCACTGCGGACAGAAGCACTCAGAGATCTATGGCGGCAGAGCAACCGGCCAGATGGAGTTTAGCTACGGCTGGGCAGTGCCGAATTGGCGCATCGGCCAGAAGTATCTCAACTACGAAAACATCCGCGACTGGGACTTCCTGTTCCGCGAAGTGCCAACCGGCGGATTCCCGGTGCGCAACATTTCCACCGGACTCACGGTTGGCGAAGTGAGTCGCTTCGGCGCGGACGTTGACGCGCTGTGGGACCAGGAGAAGCAGACGCTGCCGATGGCGGTGGTGCGCGACAGCTCCTACCTCAACTGGCGCTACGCCTGCGCGCACGATCGCAAGTATCGCCTGTTTGAATGCCGCGAGAAAAACACCGGCAAGCTGCGCGGCATCTGCGTCTACACGCAGTGCGACTTCTTATTCCCAAACACAGCGTTCCTCGTCGACTGGCTCTGCCCGGTTGACGACGACGCAACGATGGTGGCAATGGTTGCTGTCGCCGAGCAAACCGCGAACACTGGCGGCGTGAACGCACTCGCAACGCTATTCCCGCAGCTCGACCCGCGCTTCCTAAAGTTCCAGCGCATCGGCTTCATGGTCTTAGGCACCAGTTACTTCCTGGTCACGGCATCCATCGTCGATCGCGGCACGCTATTTTATCGCGAGCAGTGGTATCACACCTGCGGAGACTCGGACCTTGTCTGATTTGCCACAAGCCATCCCGCGCCTCTTGCCTGGCGCGCCACATGGTCGCGTGCTCGTCTTCGCGCCGCATCCTGACGACGAAACCATCGGGCCAGGCGGGGCGCTGTGCATGCATCGCCAACAGGGTGATCCGGTGCGCGTAATGGTGGCAACCGACGGCACTGCAGGCGACCCTGACAGTCGATTCGATAAAGCAACCTATGTGCAACTGCGCCGCAACGAGTCACGCGCAGGCCTTTGCGAACTCGGCGTCGACGATGTTGCGTTCTGGGGCTTTCCCGACAACTGCACACTGAGTGCATCTGATATCGAACTCGGCGTGCAGCATGCTTGCGCAGCGATTACCGCGATGCAACCCGACCTGATCTACCTGCCGTGGCGACACGATGGTCACCCAGATCACCTCGCGCTGCACACGATCGTGATGCGGGCGATGGCTCGCACAAACTACCGCGGCGAGGCCTTTGGCTATGAGGTTTGGCACGCAATGGTGCCAGATGTCATTCTCGACATCACCAAGGTAATCGAGCACAAGCGGCGTGCGATGCGCGCACACCAGAGCCAGCTTGCATATGGTCACTACGACCACTGCATGCTCGGCCTAAATGCATATCGCTCGCTGATACATGGCCGCGGCCAAGGCTACGGCGAAGCATTTTGCATCGTGCAATCACGGAGCTGAGCGCGCGCCATAAAAGCAGGCCAGCTAGGCTTTTTGCGCTATAGAACATGCCGCGCGGGTGGCCCCTTGGAACCGGCGTGAACGCTTGGATCAGATGAACAGGCGAAAGTTGCGGAACCGAGCCTCGAAGCCGGCATCACCTGCAACTTCGCGTTGCAAAAGCGGAGCTGCCAAGACCATGAGCCTCTGCACCACCAACTCCAGCGCTCGCGCAGTGGCGCCCGTGGGATCCGTGACCACCAGCGGCAACTGACCCAAGCGATGCTGGCCGATGCGCTGGTCCTCGATCATTTCGCCTAAGAAATTGAGGTTGATGCCAACATGCTGACGCGCGACCTCGGTGAGCTTTTCGTAGGCCTGCTCGCCGCGACCAGCAGTCAGTGCCCGGTTGACCAGCACATGAAACTGAGCTTTCTGATGCAGCTGCGTGACACACTTCACGACGGCATAGGCATCGACGAGCGCAGCGATTTCTGGCTGTGTGACCATCACAATGTGATCCGCAGCCAGCATCGTCAGCATCGTCGCCGGCCCGATTCCTGCGCCGAGATCGAGCACCAAAACATCTTCCTGTTGCGCCAGCGCACCGAGTTCTCTCGCCAGCGTCAGCAGGTTTTTGTCGCTCATCGCCGCGAGCTTGCGTACGCCCGAGGCGCCGGGCAGCAACTTGGGGCCGCACGGAGTCTCGCAGACCACTTCCGCCAACGTCGCTTGGCCGGCAAGCAGATGCTGCAGCGACCGGACAGGCTTCACACCGAGCAACAGGTGGTCGACCGCGAGGCCGAAATCGCAGTCGACGAGCGTCGTGCGCAAGCCGCGGCGGTGCAGTTGCACGGCCAGTGACGTGGCGATGAACGACTTCCCTGTGCCGCCCTTGCCGCTCGCAATCGCAATCGTCACGGCCTCGCGGCGCGCAGCAGGAACACTTCGCACGCTATCTAACAACCGGCCAAACAGTCCGCGCCCGCGGGGCCCAAGCGCTGACTGAGTGCTCGGCTTAGCACTGCCTGCGTCTGCAACTCGTTCCACCATAGGTCAAACTCACGATCAACTCTGCCGACGCCACGCGAGCAACCTCGCGCAAAGTGATATTCCATACCTGGAAATACCCACGCCACCCGATGCACGGGGTAGGCACAGTGTGGTCGAAGAACACGACGATGTCCCGTGGAAGTTGAAGGGATTTTGCGCGGTCACCGCAACGAAAGCAGCACCGCGATGGACAGCACCGAACTCATCGCCAAAACCGCGCAGGCAAAGCGCCAGCCCGAACGCCCCGCGCCGCCACCGGCGAGCAACAAGGTCACTGGTGAACCGGCTGCCAGCACCGCGACCTCGGCCCGCATATCACTGAAAAAATAGCCCGCTAGCAGCAGGCCACCGTGCACGACTGTGACAGCGAGCATCGATGGCGCACCCATGAAGAAGGGGCGGTGCCACAGCGCAGTCAGCATTGCCGTTGCCATCACCGCAGCGGTCGTGCCGGCAAGTTGCGCGAGCAGCCAACTGCCGCCAAGCCCCAGCAACCCCGCGTCCACGCTCATCAGCACGCAGGTCGCAAAGGCGATCCCGATCCCGTCACGCCGCTCGGCGATGCGACGCAGCACAAGAAAAGTTGTGGTAATCAACACAAAGGCCAACCCGTGCACGATCACGGTCTCCGGCAACGCCATGCTGCCGCGCCGATTGGTGAGCATGAGCCAGATCTCCGCGCCGATCAGCAGCACGCTCATCGGCACAACAAACCAACCCGGGCCGCTGACGAAACCGAGCAGGCCAGCGACGACCGCGCTCCAGCAGAGCCATTGCTGATACTGGTTACCGCCCTGGTAAAGCTCATGCGGCAGGATTGGCCAAACCTGGTCCAACAAACCAAAAGCCGCAAACAGCGCGATGCCGATCGAGAGTCCCAGACAACGCTTGCCAGCGACACCAAACAAAAGCAACGCCGCCGCCACCGCTGGCAACACGCCACAGAGCACTGCGAACAGCACATCCTTCATCGGCAACCAAAAACCTTCTGCTACTTGCCAGACTGCTCGGCCTTCTCTGGCGTTATGCACTCAATGGCAATCGTCAGCGCGACTTCGTCACCGATCCCGTTCTTCGCTAGGCCATAGGTCATCCCAAAGTCACTGCGCTTGATCGTGAATGTCGTCTCAAAGCCGACCCGCTTACCCATGGAGTCGCTCTCGCCAGTCTTTGCGATTGTCACCTGCAGTGGCCGCCGAACGCCATGCATGTTGAGTTCGCCATCGACCAGATAGCTGTCGCCGTCCACCTTCACCTTTGAGCTTTTGAAGGCGATCGTCGCATACTGCTTCACGTCGAAGAAATCCGGGCCCTTCAGGTGCTTGTTGCGATCATCGTTGCGCGTGTCGATGCTGTCGGCAGCGATGGTCACGGCAAACTTGCATTGTGCTGCATCGGCATCGAGCGCAACTGCGCCCGTCACATTCGCAAACGTGCCATAGAACCACGTCGCGTTGACGTGCTTTACCTTGAACACCACACTGCTGTGCGCCCCATCAACCTGCCATTCTTGGGGCACAGGCGGTGCGATAGAATGTGTCACAGCGATGCCGCACAGCGCGGCGGCGAGAACGATCACAGTTATTTGCATGTGCTGGGTGCCCGTAGTGAGCGATTCGTTTTGGCAGAGTATTTGCCGAGTCTAGGCACTAACCAAGGAAAGTTTAGGTTGCCCTTTGCGGCAGCGGCCAGAATACACCACTGCTCGGCGCCCAGAACTAACTCAGCGCAGCTCTAACACTGCCGGGTTGCTAGTAAAGTTGATCGGGTCAAGCGTGGCCCATGCAAGGTATAGCCTGCCTCTAACACTGCCGGGTTGCTAGTAAAGTTGATCGGGTCAAGCGTGGCCCATGCAAGGTATAGCCTGCCACCCCGCAAGAACCGCAGCGCCCCCGCAGGAACCTGCAGCGCCGACCGGCGGCGGCCTTGTGCATCGAGGTTGCCGTAGAGATTTGGCGCCGTGCCCGAAGCAGCCCAGTCCACCATCAGCAGCGTCAGCAGGTCCGGGTTCAACGGCAGCAGCAAGCCACCCGACAACAACAACCCCGGCGTCGAACCGGACGCAGACGCGAGCAAAATCGCCAGCTCCCCCGCGTGCTGCTGCCCTCCATTTAGGACTGCATCAAAGCCATCGCCCGCCGTCACGTCGAGGTTGGTGCGCGAGAGCCACAGCCCTTCGTTGTTGACTGTGATCTCAGGCATCGGCCCGATCTGCACTGGGCCTTGCCCGTCATTTACGACTACGCGCAGTTTGGCGAAGCCGAGCGTGGTGCTGGGACCGATCGGCACGGTGTAACTGCCATCGCCATGATCCACGACGCTGCCAATCGCCACCTGCGCCGAGTTGCCTGCAACCGGCGTCACCACAACCGATGCGCCGCCAAATGGAATGTGGCTGCCGCGCCAATCATTCAGCACGATCCGTAACTCAGCGCGCGTGCTGCCGTCGGCAAGCAAAGTCGGCGGCTCAAGCGAACACTGCGACATGAAGTGATCCGGCCGCAGTGTCTGTTGCAGGCGGAAGTTTAGATAGGCGGTGCGAAGCTGATAGACCGGGTCTGGCGTAGTGCTGGTCTGCCCAGCAATATTGGTGTTGAAGTAGTAGCGGCCATTCGCGCAACCAGCGACGCCGTCACAGGTGCCGTCGATGTCCCCCGGGCGCGCGACCAGCATGTAGCCGATGTGCGCCGACTTGGTGAAGGTCGCGGGCGGTGCGCCACAGCCCGGCGGGTTGCCCGCGGAACACGAGCAGCGACCATCGCCCCCCATCGAGCGCGCCGCTTCCATCCCAGCCATCAACTTCGCCAGCATGTCGCCAGTCGCATTGCGAACCGCGGTCTCCGCTGCCGTGCAAACCGCTTGACCGGTCAGCACGTTGCCTTGGATCGCGTAGACAATCGTGCCAGCCTGCCCCGTGAGGTGCCCGGCCCAGGGACCTGCCTGATTGCCAGTAAATCCGATCCTGCGGCCCTGCACATCGACGATGCCGTATTGCCGCGTCTGGTGCGCAACGTCCTGCGCCGCCAGCAGCGTGAGAATCTGCGCCGGGTCGGTCCCCGCCTGCAGGTTGGCAAAGATCAGCATCCGGTTAAGGCCGGTGTCATCCACAAAGGATTGCGCTGCAGCAGCACCGCGACCGACGAGGACCAACGATGCCGCATTCTGCAGATCGAAGCCGGCCAAGCAGGTTGCCGAACCAATCGCGATCTCCCCGGTGCGGGTGTTGATCAGGATGATTGACCACGTGGCATTGAGCGTGCCGGTCAACAGCGCGGTGACGAACAAAACAACGATTAGGCGTAGCCGGTCCATGAGTTGCCAAATGGTAGCGCATTGCGCGCGGAACGTCGCGTCGACGTCTTGACGTTGTGCCATCGCTGCCCCACCATCCTCCCCTCGATGGCCTCGAACAACCCGACCACCCTCGAGCGCCAACTCCTCGACTGGGCCGACAAACCCGCAACCGCCCGTTACTATCGGGACGGGCAAATCCAGCAGATCGAGGCGGCGCTGGCAGATAGCAGGCGGACCACCCAGTTGGCGATCGGCGCGTGGATGCTCGGCACTTGGCATTTGGGCAGCGGCGAGGCGAGTGTGCTGCGCAATGACTTGCTCGGCTGGGATGACGTCCGGCTGGGCGTTGCATTTCAGCGCACCGCATTACTGATCCGCGCAAAGCGCGTGATCAAGTTGACGCGCCAAGGCAGCGTGCCCGACCTTCCCGTATTGCAGGCCGCCAACTGCTGCGCGCTCGGCTTGTCGCTCGACGATGGCGAGGGTGAACTGCTCTTCGAAGCATTTCGCACCCTGCCCGACGCGTGCTTTGGCGAGCACGATGCGTATCCAATGTTCATGCGCGAACTGCTCAACATCCGCGCAGGCGAGCGGCCCGTGGTGACACCGCGCCTTGGCATCTACGGCGATGTGTTGCTGAGTTTCCACGACGACCCTTCGCTGCTCGCGCGCCGACTGGCGATCCTACTCGATCACCACCTCAACAGCACCCAGAGCAAACCGGACGAGCCAGCGAGCTTTGAAGAACCAGGAATGATGCTGTTCCCCGCCGAAGTGCTCGCCGTGCGCAGCGTGCGTTTGTCACTCGAACTCCGCATGCCCAAGGTCGAGCACCCGCTGATGTTCACCAACCTGGTCAACTCCGTACCACGCGGCAAATGGCCAGTGACGCCACTGCTGACTCAAATCCAGCGTGAGCTTGTCCGAGATTCGCGCAAGGGCTCTTCACGGTAGTCGCAACCGAGCATCAGGCCCGTCCAGCATGCGCAACGCAGAAGCAGCAAAAGGCATTGACCTCGAACGCCTCGCGCGCGATCGCTGCGAAGTGTTGAAAGACGAACCGGCGGCGCGGGTGGAACGGATTGGCACTGGCAGAGACATCTTGGTCCGCAAGGTCTACCGCAACCGAGGCCTGCGGCTGCTCCAGACGTTCTTGCGAAGGACCCGCGCCGAACGCGAGCATGTAAATCTGCTTCTGGCGGTCGAACGGTCGCTGCCCTGCACACCACCAGTCGGATACAGCGCGCACCGCCGTCTGGGCTTTGCCCACACCTCGACGCTCGTCACCCGCAACGTGCCCGACACCACGACACTAAAACAGGCACTCAGCGCAAATGTGAACCAGCCACTGCGGCGGCGGCAACTGATCGTCCTGCTCGGCGAGTTGCTGCGCACAGCACACGATGCCGGCCTGTTGTGGTGCACAGCCATGCCGCGCAACGTGATCGTGCAGGCCACCGCCACGGGCCCGCGCCTCCTGCTTTGCGATCTACCTGCCGCGATCATCTTCCCCGGCAAGGTGCCGCGCGCGACTTCCTTGATCGACCTGTTCGACGCGTGTGCGAGCAAAAGTCGGTGCCGTGAGATGTCACGCCCCGAACGCTTCCGCAGCCTGCTCGCCTACTCCCAAAACGACCGCCCGAAGACACAACAACTGTGGCGCGATCTCGCGCGCAGGCATCCGTTATGCCAACGCGCTAGGAAGAATCTCGTCATGGCGTTGCGGACCTATATCCTAAAAGCTCCACGCAAGTCACCCACGAGCTGAGCCTGATGACCGACGTCCACACACCGATGCAGCAAAGCAAGCTGCAGAACTACAACAGCAACCGCGGCGCTGCTGCATACCGCGCCGACTACCAAAACAAGCTGCACCGGAAGTGGTCCGACCGGCGCGAGCGCGCGCTGTTGTCGCGCTACTTCCAAACGATTGGCCTGGTCGAATCGATCCTCGACCTGCCTTGTGGTCATGGCCGGCTGTCGGGTTTTCTGCAGCAACGATGCAAGCGCCTGATCGAGGCCGACTGGTCGTTTTCGATGGTGTCACTGAGCCGTAAGGACAGCAGCAAAGACGCGCACGGTCACATGCGCTGCTCGGCGCTAGAAATCCCGCTGCCCGACCGCAGCGTCGAGGTCGCGCTGAGCTTTCGCCTGTCGCATCACCTCGAAACCCAAGAACTGCGCGAACGTCACCTGCGCGAACTGTTCCGCGTCTCGAACCAGGCGGTGGTCGTCACTTGGTTCTCTGCGTCGTCGCTTAAAAACAGGCTGCGCCAACTCCGCACGATGTTGACTGGGAAGAAGCCGAAAAATGTAATGGTCAACGATCGCGTCCGCGCAATCGCCACCGAACTTGGCTTCCGCCAGCAGGCAGCAAAGCCCCTGTTCTTGATCGGCTCCGGCCACGTGGTCGGACTGTTCACCCGCGACCCAGCGAAGTGACCAGCCCCGCGACCTTCCCAATCGAGGCGTTCAACGGACGATTCGAGGTCCGGCAAACATTCTCCGGCGGCGAAGGTGCCTCTGCGCTGCTGCGCGAACTCAGCACCGGCCGCGAAATGGTCGGCAAGGTATTGGACGGCGAGTCGACGGCCGCCGAGGCCTCGCTGCTGCAATCGCTGCGGCATCCTGCCATCCCGATAATCCTCGAAGTCGGCCACTTGGCCGATGGCCGCGCCTTTTGGCTGCGCGAGTTTGCGCGCGGCAAACCGCTGTCGGCCTGCCTGCCGCTCACCCGCGAACTCGCGCTATCCGTCGCGCGACAGGTGCTCGAAGTGCTCGCCTTCGTGCACTTGCGCGGCGTACTCCATCTGGATCTCAAACCGGCCAACCTCGTACTCGCCGAGGATGGCAAGGTACATCTGCTCGACTTCGGCCTCGCCGTGCGCAATGGCAAGCGGAGTATTGGCGGCACGTTTTTCTACGCCGCTCCCGAGTTGCTGCTCGCTGGCACCCCCGGTCCGCGCAGCGACCTGTTCTCGTTGGGTGCGGTGTTGGTCGCTGCACTTTGGCCCAAAAAAAACCCGCTGCAACTTGCGCACTTCCTGCGCTCGTTCCCGGGCAAGACTTTTTGGCAAGCTGCGGACGTTCTGGCGAACGAGTTCCCCGAACCCTTGCCAGCGTTTCTCGATCGCTGCCTTCAGCGCGAACCGCAGCGACGCTTCCCGGATGCACAAGCAGCGCTCGAGTTTTTGATCGGCGGCGCTGGTCGCCCAACGCGATCACTGCTGCTACCCGACGTGGTCGCGTTGTTCGGCGACCATGTGAACGCCGCGGCGGACGCGGCGGGCACCAAAGACCTTTTGTTGCGTGGCGGCACCGATCACGAGCGGGAATTGCTCGCGATCCATCTGCTCTGCACTCGCCGCGACGTGCAGCGCTGGGTGCCCGGGGACTCTTTCGTGCGCATCATTCGCAACGGTGAACCGGCGATACCGGTGATGGTTCCTGCCATTAACGCAAAGCAGCTCGAGCCGTTCGCCAGCGAAGTCCTCGGCCTTGCCGCCGATACTGCACACGTCGCATGCAAACATTTACTGGCCAACTCAGCGCCGACCGCAACCGACATCGGTGCACTGCTGCTGGCTCATGCGGATGCCGGACTGATCGTGCCTTCTGGCGCGCATTGGGGCTGGCCACAAGCGGCGCAAGGTCGCCTCACGGTGCCGCCACCTCACAGCCACGGACCAATCACCAAAGAACTGCTTCTCACGCTGGCAACGGCGGGCTTTGGCGATGCGGCGATCGCGCGCTTTGCCGAGGCCGCGCAGGTGGCCAGCGTCGTGCAAGAACTCGCATTACGCACGGCACTGGTCCGCGGCCTGATCGCCGCCGGTGAACCGGCGCGCGCATTGCCGTTCTGCATTGACCTGCCAGTCGAACGCACCCAGGTCTTGCTCGACCTCGGCCGGGTCGCCGATGCCACGGCATGCCTGCCACAGGCAGCCACGGCCGCCGAAGCGAGCACAGATAACAACACAAAGACCGTCTTCGCACTGGTCGGTGCACGCTTGCAACTGGCGCGCGGCGAGGCTGCCGCGGCACTCGCCGAACTCGAAGCACGATTTGACGACGCCGCGCCGGTTGCCGTCAAACAGACCAAAGCGGCTTTGCTGGAGATCGTCGGTCGCGGCACCGAAGCCCGCACGCTGCTGACTCTGATCCTGCCTGCGATTCCCGCCAATCACGCGCCCTACCTACGGGCGGCAAGTCTGACCGCACTCGGTCATGCAGAGCGACGACTCAACAACTTGACTGAAGCGCGCACACACTTTGAAGATGCCCGTGAACTTCTACTGAAACTCGGCCATGCACGCCACGCTGCCACCGCAGCACTCAACCTCGGCCTCGTCGCAAAGGATCAGCATCGCTTTGACGATGCACTGGATCACATCCGACAGGCCCGCAGCCTGTATCAGCACGTCGATGACCGACAAGGGATGCAGATCGCTGAGGCCAACCTTGGCAGCGTGGCACTCGCACAAGGCGATCTGATCGAAGCCGAACACCGTTTGCGCACCGCCGGGCAAGCACTTTTCGCACTTGGAGCGCACGGTGCAGCTGCCCACGCAAACGTGCTGCTCGCACGCACCCTGGCGCTGCAGGCGCGCGGCGATGAAGCGCGCGGCATTCTGAATCAGCTTGATGCACAATCAGCTGCTAGACTCGCGCCAGAGATCACACAGATAGCAGGCCTGCTGCGGGCCGCCGACCAACCTGCCGCGCCAACCGAAAAGACCAATCCCCCGATCCAAGTCGAAACCGTGCTGGACCCACTAACGCCAAGTCGTGAACTGTTCCGCACGTTCCTCGCAGTCAATCGCCGGCTGGCGCAGGAATCCGACCTGGAAAAATCGATGGTCTACTTGCTCGATGCCGCCATCACGCTGACTGGCGGCCGCGAGGGCTACCTGCTTGTGCTGCGCCCAGACGGGCTGCAACGAGAATTTCAGTCGGGCAACATGGGCGGTGCTGCCGGCCAAGCATTTAGCCGATCGCTCGCCAACCGCGCCATCCAGCAACGCCGCTCGCTAACCAGCGAAGAGGGACTCGCTGACCGCGAATTGCAGGAGATGCCCAGCATCAGAAACCTACAGGTGCGCTCGGCGGTCTGTGCGCCGTTCCGCTCCGCCAGCAATGCCGAAGGTGCCATCTATGTCGAACACGCTGGCCGCGCTGGCGTGTTTAGCGAGTCTGACAAGCAGAGCCTCGAAGTACTTGCCGACCAGGCGGCAATCGCGGTGGATCGCATGCTGCATGCGGAGTTGCTCACCAAGGAACTGGAATACAGCCGACGCGAACTCGCCGTAGCGGACCGCAGCGTGCACCGCAATACCGGCACCCTGATCGGCAACAGCAAGATCATGAAGGACCTGCGCCAGCAGATCCTGAAGATCGGCCCGCTCGACATGGCAGTGCTGATCCTCGGCGAGACTGGCACCGGCAAGGAGTTGGTGGCGCGCGCGATTCACTCTGCGAGCAAACATAGCAAAGGTCCGTTCGTCGCCGAAAACTGCAGCGCGTTGCCCGCAGAGTTGATGGAACGGGAACTGTTTGGCCACGTGACCGGATCGTTCACAGGTGCCGACCGGGATCGTCCAGGCCTGTTAGAACTAGCGTCTGGCGGCACGCTGTTTCTCGACGAGGTCGGCGACATGTCGCCAGCCTTGCAGTCAAAACTGCTGCGGGCGCTGCAGGAGAAATACATCCGTCGCATCGGCAGCCAAGAATCTATTGCCGTCGACTTGCGCGTGCTGGCAGCTACGAACAAGGATCTGCGCGCCATGGTGCAGCACGGGGAGTTCCGCGAAGACTTGTATTACCGCCTTGCGGCCATCGAACTTTTGGTGCCACCGCTGCGCGACCGCGAACGCGATGCCGAGTTTTTGGCGCTGCACTTTGTCGAGCGTATGTGCAAGCAACAGGGCATCCGGCGCACGATGCAGCCACTCGCCATGCAAGAACTCGAGGCCTACCGCTGGCCAGGCAACGTGCGAGAACTGGAGCACGTTGTAGCTCGCGCTTTCCTGCTCACGGAAGGTGACTCAATCACAACTTTCCACCTGCCGCGCCCAGCAGCACCGACAACCGTTACTAGCGCGCTTATGGAGCAGGCAGTAACTGCCATCGTTACAGCAAGCAGCACAGAATGGCCAGCGATCACACTCGCCGAAGCGGAGCGGCGCACGATCCTTGCGGTGATGCAAGCCTGCCATGGCAAAAAAACCGAGGCCGCAAAAATGCTCGGGATTTCACGCACCTCGCTCTATGGAAAGCTGCGCCACATCGAGCCAGAAAAGCCCACAACCTGACCCAAGCAGTGTGCTCGGACTCCGCACAGATCCTTGCCTAGGAGTCAGAAATGAGCACAGGAGGAGTGGTTTTCCGCACCGGCACAGTATGTGCCCTATTCGATTTGTGGACCTGTTATGAAGACATGCCAAGTGCTTTTCAGTGCTAACCTAACCGAAGTGAAAGGCATGGCATGGTCGGACGAAGTCGTTATCCCCCCAATGACATCCCGACCAAATAACGGCCCGCACCTCAAAGTCACGACCCGGCAGATCCCACTTTTCCGTTTGCCCTCGTCCAGCAGCATATTCTCTATGCCGCAGTGGGATCCAAAATCCAGCTCGCGGCATAGGGTCTCCGCAAAACCCCAACGCATCCCTCAATGTGTTGGGGGTTCTTATTTTTCAAAATAGGCTCCTAGTTTTGTCCTATAATAGGTCTAGCTCCTCAGGCTGGCACCTGTCTGTGCTACAGTGGGCTGGGTTCCCCTTATCATCGACCTCCTATGCGCCCGATAGAAATAGCTCTCACACTGTTAGCCGTATTTGACTGTTCTGCATTGCTAAGGTCACAACACCTCACAATGCTAGAAGGTTACAGCTCTACGAATCTCGATGTGCGGGTAATGCGCGAATCGGAACTACTGCTGCCTGGCACTCTTTTGCTCAATGGCATCGAGATCCTGCCGATTGAGATTACTGGCCGTTATTTAAGTCAGGAGTTGGTCGCCGATAAAGCGCACCTTGGCAATATCAATGGATTTGCGCGAGTCGAGTTGCCAAATGGTGGCCGGGTTTTCGCTTACCGCCGCCTAAGTGAAAATACTTGGGGATTTTTACATGTCCCAGCCGGCGGCAATGCAAAAGTTCTAATCGAACTAGCTGGCAGTGGCGCGACTGGCACTGACAACCCATTCGTCGACCGAATCGGTGTCGCGGCGAATGGCCTACATGCCGTGATCCCTCTCCGCGCGGGCGGCCTCTACATCATTCGGCTCGATGGCAACGTCTTTGCCACTACCAACTCGGCGACGCGTTTTGTCCCGACCGCATCGCCGCCAATACCGGCAAGCGTTATGGTTGGCCGTGCCTGCGTGTTCTATGAAACTTCTTTGCCACCTACCCTATGGCGCATGCCATTGGCTGATGGCAGCGCCGCCACTTCACACACTCCGCCACTCGCCCCAACCGACACTTTGCGCCCTGACATCGCAATGTCAGGCGATGGCGAAAGGATTGTGTTTTTGGCTGGCCCGCGCGAGTTATGGACCCTCTACCTCTTGGCTGAGACCGGAAACTACCGACATTTGCCGGCCCCGCCGGGTAAGTATGAAGATCCAGGATACCTACCGGAAGACTCGGGTAATTCGAGTTTGCTGCTCAATCAGGACGGCTCGCGGTTGTTCTACCTAGACTCCCTCGTCAGCGACGAATTGTTTCTGCTCGATACCAGAAGCGGGTTACCAACGCTCCAAATCACGAATGATGTGACTTTCGAACCGACGATTGGCGTACACATCCTGCCAATGTTTATCGGCACCACACTCATGATCGCGATTGGCACTACCGAAGCTGACGCGAATTTGCTCGACTGGTTTAAAATCGAGCTAAACGCTAACGGCGGGTCGACCGTGAATATTACCAATACCGGTTCGACGCTGCCGCCATTCGGAGCTGGCACGGTTCACCCCATACAGGGTGCAATCATCGGCGGTAATCTTCTGACGACGAACATAAACGGTGCACGCCTGCTACTGCGCTCTATCAACCCGCATACCGCAATCGGTCAGACCCTGCTAACGGATCTGCTGGTCCCATTGGTCGCTGGCAGTGCCACCAACGGCGCGACTCCTGACTTGATCGCAAACGGCGCCAGCTCAAGCCTGCTGACAGGCATCTCAGGCAGCTTGCAAGCGACATTGCCTACCGGAATAACATTGTCGCCACCAGCTAGCGGCCCGAACTACAGTGCGACCTTCGTGCAATTGGCGAGCAATCTAGGCATCGTCGCGTTCTACTCTACGGATGGCAGCGTCCTCGCTGGACCGCTGCATGCAAGCGCCTCGCAGATCGTCCAAACCAAAACTGGCATGGTCATCGTCGAAGCCGCCGAGAATACCCAGGCCTTTGCGTCGCGGGCCATTGTCACTCTGCCGGCGGCCACGACACCAATCCGGAAGTTCATTTCCGGAGCTGGTGGTTAGTAACCAAGCTGCCACCATTGCCACCATTGCCGCCGCTGCGGTCGCACGTCCGGCCGCTGGGTTGGGGCCTAGAATCGCGCCCGCCGTGGTCGCAACGGTGCTTTGCCGCTGCTCTTCACGCGTTGCGCATTTGTCCCCAAATGGCACCATTACGATCGCGCTAGGGCCCCGCCGGAAACGCCGATCGCATGGGCAAACCAGGCTGATCCTGCTCGCGACTGGCCCCTGCTGCTATTTCGGTCCACAGAAGATCAGCGCGCCCGTTCGATACCTAGCACGCGTGGTGTACCATTTGAGAACACTAGAATTGTACTGCCCTTCATACAACCCTCTAGAGCCAGCTCACACGGTGAAGCGTATCAAGGCCGCGTCGGGCTCAGACTGCTTCTGAGCTTTCGTCAGGCATGTGTCGCATTTGCTAAGTCCCCACTCACACACCGCAGCAGCCAAAAAGAGGTCCCCGTGCACGTTGGATATGTCCTGAAGAAGTTCCCGCGCAACTCAGAGAC
Source organism: Planctomycetota bacterium (assembly GCA_014192625.1). Lineage (GTDB taxonomy): Bacteria > Planctomycetota > UBA1135 > UBA1135 > UBA2386 > BJHM01. The sequence goes on along the minus strand of BJHM01000001.1, from coordinate 39,211 downwards.
CTTCATTCTCAACGAGATCCTGGCGCTTCAGCGGGCCGGCGTGCAGGTCACGATTTTCTCGCTCTACAAGCCGGATGACGGCGTATTCCACCGGGCACTTGCGGATCTCAAGTCACCGATCGTCTACCTGCCAACGCGCAAGCCCGAAGGCTGGCTTGAGCAGATGCGCATTCACTCCTCGCTCCTATCGAACAACCGGGCAGAGATCTGGGCCCAGTTCGAAGACCTGCTGCACGCTGCACGGCCAGATCTTTGGAGCATCCTGACCTGGGGATTTGATCTTGCGGTGTTATTGGAAAAACACGGCGTGCAGCGCATGCACGCGCACTTCGCCACGATCTCAGCCTACGTCGCTCGCACTGCGAACGCGCTGACCGGCATCCCATTCAGCGTTACATGCCACGCAAAGGACATCTATCGTGAGGGCATCACCAAGGACCGCTTCACTGCGCTGCTTGGCCCCGCAGACTTCGTCGTCACGGTGTGCGATGCCAACGCAAACTTCATCCGCAAGAACCTCGGCGGCGAGAAGCTCGACTTGCGCGTGCTCTACAACGGCGTGGACGTCGGTGCTTTCCACCCCAAGGAGCGCAAGCCTGAATCTGCGCCAACCATCCTCGCGGTTGGCCGACTCGTCGAGAAGAAAGGCTTTCACATCCTGCTCGACGCGATGTCGATCCTTTTGAAGCAGGGCCACAAACCCAAGGTCTGGCTCATTGGTGACGGCGAAGAGCGCGACAAGCTGAAGGCGCAAGCACGGCACCTCGCGCTCGACAACGTCGAGTTCCTCGGGATGCGCTCGCAGGATGAAGTTCGCAGCTTCATGTCGCGCGCCACGCTCATGGCACTGCCATGCATCGTCGGCGCCGACGGCAACCGCGACGCACTGCCAACCGTACTGCTCGAGGCTCTGGCGGCTGGACTGCCGACCATCAGCTCGCCAGTTGGCGGCGTCGAAGAGATTGCCGATCACGGCAAAGCCGGTGTACTGGTCGAACCTGGCAATACAGCGGCAACCGCGCAAGCGATCCTAGACCTGCTACGCGACCCAGCGCGCCAAGCCGCGCTTGCTAAGGCCGGCCGCGCTCACGCCGAGCAGTGCTTCGACCTCAAAACCAACGTTGCGAAACTACAGGGCTTTTACGAGAAGGGTGGGCGCAGCAACAAGGCGAAGGCATGAGCCAAGGCCGCGTTGCCTACGTCTGCGCCGATCCCGGAATCCCGCCGGACAGCAGCAAGGGCGCGTCTGTGCACTTCCGTACCATGGCGGCAGCACTTGCGCGGATTGGCGTCCCGCTCGACGTCTTCATGACGCGTGATGGCGAAGTCAGCGGCTTTGCACCAAATCGCGCGCGCATCGTGCCGACCCCGCGCCAGCGTGGCATCGCCGGTGAAGTTCTACAACTCGGCCACTCGGGCACGTTGCTAACAGCTCTCGCAGCGGCCGGCCCACATGTCGCCGTCTACGAACGGCTCTCACTATTTGCCAGTGCCGGCCTCGCGCACGCACGATCACTCGGCGTGCCATTCGTTGTTGAGGTCAATGCGCCACTATGGCTCGAAGCCGCGGCGTTCCGCTCACTGCATCTAGGTGGCACGGCACAGGCGCTGTGCATCGATGTGCTGCGGAATGCGGATGCGGTACTGGCGGTCTCCAAAGAACTCGCAGAACTGCTAATACAAACCGGCGCGCCGCGCGACCGGGTCCACGTGCTAGGCAACGGTGCAGACCTCCACGCATTCCAAAGCGCAAAGCCACAGCCGCGACCAAAACAACTGCAAGGCAAACCCGTGCTCCTGTTTGCGGGCTCGCTAAAGCCGTGGCACGGCGTTGAGTTTTTGCTCGAGGCATTTGCCGCACTTCGCCAAAAAATGCAGTGCGGCCTTTGGGTAATCGGCGAAGGCCCGACCAAAGATGCCGTGGTCAGGGCGCAACAGCGGATGCCAGACGACATCGTCTACCAGGGCCCGATCGAGCACGAAGAAATGCCCGCATTTTTGGCCTCGGCCGATGCGATCTGCGCGCCCTATCCAAAATCAGCACCGTCGTACTTCTCGCCACTGAAAATCGTTGAAGGTCTCGCCGCACGCCGACCGCTAATCGCCAGCAAGGTGCCATGCGTGCTCGGTGAACTGCCTGGCAATAACCAGCACTTGCGGGGCCTATTCGAGCCCGACGACATCGAGTCATTCGTCGCCGCGGCGGCCCGCGTGCTCGCCGACCCAAAGGGCTCGCTCGCTGAAGAGTCACTAGTCGCAGCACTCGACTGGACTGAGAAAGCCCGCTGGGTAAAGCCTCACCTCGAACGACTCGCCACGGAGCCTGCGCATGGCTGATACGAGCGTCAAAAAGCAGAAGGTCACCGTCGCGTTCTACGTTTGGCGGCGGCTCTATGTCTTCATCAAGCCTTTTCGGCTGCGATTGTCACTCGCATTCCTCCTCAACTGCATAGTCGCTGCCGCCGAAGTCTTGAAGCCATGGCCACTGCAGGTGGTGATCGACTATGTGCTCGGCGGCATCGCCATAGGAACCGGGCCAAAGCCCAAGTGGCCGTCATGGATCCCAGCATCTTTCCAAGCGAACCCGCTCGATCTGCTGCCGTGGTGCGCACTGTCTGTGATGCTGCTGGCACTGATCTCCGGCATTTGCGTTTACCAGCGCGATCTGTGGCTCGCCGAGACCGGCCAGCGCGTGATCAACAAGGTTCGCAGAGCGGCACTCGACCGCCTTTTGGTGCTGTCGCTTGCATGGCATGAGCGCAAGCGTCGCGGCGACTTGCTGCTGCGCTTGATCGGCGATGCCGCGTCGTTGCGAATGCTGCTGATCGAAGGACTGTTTTCGCTGTCGGCGGAAGCACTCGTGTTTTTTGGCACCATCGGAATGATGTTCTTGATCGACTGGCAATTGACGCTGGTAGCTATCGCCGTGCTACCGCTGATCGGCGTGATGTCTGCCGTAGTCGGCATCAAGCTGCGGCGTGCCGCACGCAAGCAACGCATGAAGGAAGGCGAGCTCTCTGCCTCAGTGCACGAGACGCTGTCTTCGATCTCGGTGATTCAGTCGTACGGCTTGCGCGATGAAGCCAACCAGGCGTTCGCCCGTCAGAATCGCAAGAGTGGCAAGGCCGGCCTGCAAGCCACTCGCATCGAAGGCCGCATGGGCATCGCCACCGAAGTGACGATGGCAGTCGGCACCGCATTCATTCTTTACCTCGGCGTTGGCCGTGTTCATCACGAGCACGCGCTCACCGCTGGCCAGCTGCTGGTCCTGATCACTTATGTCCGCGCGTTCTACAAGCCAATCCGCAAGGGCCTGAGTCGCAGCGCAGCCATGATGAAGGCCTCGGCTTCCGGCGAACGCATTCTCGAAGTGCTCGATGCAGAGCCCGACCTGATCGCGCCGGTGAATCCCAAGCCGCTCACGAATGTCCGCGGCGAGTTCGAGCTGCGCTCCGTGTCATTTCAGCACGGCGATGGCCGCGTTGTTTTGCGCGATCTAAACCTCACGATCCGCGCCGGTGAACACCTGGCACTGCTGGGCGACAACGGCGCTGGCAAATCTACTCTGGCGACACTGCTGCCGCGACTGCGCGACCCGCAGTCGGGTGCCGTGTTGCTTGACGGCGTCGACCTGCGAGAGCTCGACATCGACCAACTGCGCAGCAACATCGGCGTGGTCTTCCAAGAGACGGCACTGTTCGACGGCACGCTGCGCGAGAACATCCAACTCGGCAAGCCAGACGCACCGATGAGCGAAGTGGAGGCCGCCGCAGCAACTGCGGGGGTTGCTTCATTCGCTGCTCGCTGGCCCGAGGGACTCGACCGCACGATCGGCGAACGTGGCGCAGGCTTGTCCGGCGGCGAACGCCAGCGCGTCGCGCTGGCACGCGCGATGCTGCGAAAAAGCCGGGTCTACATTCTCGACGAGCCAAGCACCGGCCTCGATGCCAACGCGGAAGCCCGCCTCGGCAGCGAAGTGTTGCAGTTCTTGCGCGGCCGCACCGTGCTGCTGATCACGCACAATCCACGGCTGCTCGCTGGGGTAGATCGCATCGTCCGGATTGTCGATGGCAAGATCATCGAACTGGACCGCACCGAAGCCTTGGCCAAACTCGCGCACCAGGGGGGCGGCCAATAATGCGGCCCGTCTGCCCATTGCCTTCAACCGCGACCGACCCGGCATTCTTCTCAGCACTTTGCCCAGAGTTGATCACGGACCTTGTGCGCGACCAACTCGGCTCTGGCTCGCAAAAGATCAGCATCGTGCCCGACTACGTGCGCTGGAAAAATCGCGACGGCTCAATCGTCGGCTGGCGCGCCTCGGTCGGCGAAGAGGCGACGCAGACCTACATCACGGTCCGCACCGCGCCGCTCGCAAGACTGGCAGACGAAGCAGCCAAGCTAGAACACCGCGAAGAAGACTACGACGGCCTGAAGTCCTTCGCGTTGGTGCCTGAGCACGGCCTGCTGTTGATCAACTTCCCACTCGACCGGCAGATGTCGGATCTTCGCCGCATGGTGCGAGCCTCGAAGGTCCGCACCATCGTGCAAGAAAACCAGCCGAATCTGGTCCCCGAGGGAATGCGCTTTAGCAAGAGCAAGAGCACCTGGCAGCTGGTGCGCTACAAGCCCGAGCGTCGCGCCGTGATCCGCTGGGACCTCGGCTTCAAGAACGACAATAAAGAGAGCCTGCGTACGACAACGTGGATGCGCATGGTCGCCGAGCCGATGCCTTCGCGAGGAGCTCTCGTACAGGCCGCCGCCAACACCGGCATCCGCGTGCCCGAGCTGCTGGCGTCGCCGCACGACTGCCTGATCCTGGAAACCCACCTGCAAGGCAAACCGTGGCTCCAGCAGAACCGAGAGGTGATCCCAGCGATTGCCGAAACGCTCGCGCGATTGCATGACGCCAAAGCGCCGCTGAGTGCTCGCCTGCACACGGTCGCAGCGGAACTCGAAATGGTCAGCCGCGCCGCAGACGACATCGTGCGCCTCGATGCAACGCTTGCTCACCAAGCTTCCGCCATCACCGTCGAACTCGAACGCGCGGCACCTGCCGATTCTGCGCCCCGTGTTCTGCACGGCGACTTTCACTGCGGCCAAGTGCTACTCGGCCACGACATCGCAATCTGCGATTTCGACCGGTCATGTGTTGGCTCGGTCGGCAGCGATCTGGCTGCACTGTATGCGCACGCAGTGGTTGCTGATCCCATTGGTGGCAAGGCATTCGCCGCAGAATTTTTCGCCGCCTACAGACGGCACGAGACTGCGCTGGCCGCGCGTGAACTCACCTGGTGGAATGTCTGCGCGTTGCTGCGCATGGTCACCACGCCATTTCGCTCGCTGCGCGCCGACTGGCCCAATGAGTGCCGGAAAATCCTCGCAGCCGCGGCGCGCGACATCGCAGAGGTCAGCGCGTGAATGCGCATCAGCATGCCGATTTCGCAGTGCTGCGCTCTGCACTGCCACCGCTCGAACCGGATACCGAACTCATCCTGCGGCCCGAGACGGACCTTCCCTTGGCGATGCTGCGGCCGGTTGGCGCGCCGCCCCGCACCTTTGTCCTCGAAGGTGGCGTGGTGTTTGAACTCATGCCGCATAACGACCCGAAACTGCCCGCCGCCTCGCTGCTAGGCGATCCGCGACGGATGTGCCGCAAGCTTGCGCCATTCCTAGGCCCGGTTTCCGAACCAGTGCTGATCGCCTGGCGGCCGGCCAAACGCGCGGTGGTCCGAGTGCGATGCGCAGACGGCAAATTCGCATTCGTGAAGTTCCTCGACAAGAAAACCTACGCGAAAGCGGAAACGACCTTTGGCGGGCTCATGGATGCAGGGACGCCGCTGCACTTCGCTCGGCCACAGGCACTCATTCCCGATTTCTTCGGCTATGTAGCGCTTGGTGTCCCGGGCCGCTCCTTGCGCGACCTGCTTGCAACCAATGCGCAAATCCCCTGGGACCTGCTGCTGACCAGCATTCTGGCACTACGCAATGTGCCGCCAATCGCCGGCTCAGATATCCATGACTTTGCCAGCGCCCGCAAGGCCAGCAGCAACATGCTGCGCAAGGCGTCTTTCCAGGATCCGCGACTTGCCGCTCTCGCCGCACAAGTCGATGCCATCGCAGCACCGCCTTTGAACTTTGGCTTTGTGCACGGCGACTTGCATGATAAACAGATTTTCGTCCATGGCTACTCAACGCACCTGATCGACCTAGAAGGTGTCGGCCAAGGTGATCCGCTATTCGATCTCGCCAACCTCGCCGAGCACATGCGACTGCGCGCGCTGCAGCAGACGGGCGACGATGACGGCAGTGCAGATGCGCTGCTGGTGCGGGCCGGCCTCACCGGCGACCTGCAACTTCGTTGGCGCGTGATCGTGCGTGCCCGACTCGCCGGCGTCTACGCATTGCGCCCGCGCTGGCAGCAGTTGACGGATCGCTTGATCATCGAAACAATTCTTCTGCTAAACGATCTGCGATGAGATCGTATTCAGCACTACTCCTACTGCTGATCGCAGCATGCGCAACTACTGGGCAGGACCCCGTGAAGTTGTTAGCCCCCGGCCAATGGGTTGAGGCCAAGGGCAAGTTCGAGTTGGGCCAAGCAGTCGTCACCGAGCTAGGTTCCATCGAGCGCAACGCCGATGACAAGCCCGACAAGGTGGAGTTGACTGGCGAAGTCACCTTCGCTTCTGCCTCCGAAATTCAAGTGGCTGGCGTGTCGTTTCTGATTGAGGCCGAGACCGAATACGAAAACGCCGAGAAGCAGAAGATTCTTCCATTCATTGCCAAGGTCTCGGACTGGGTACGTGTGAAGGCGCGACAAAAAGGCGACCGCCACTTTGCGCGCTCGATCCGACAGTCCGAAGCCAGGGGCAGCTTTCGCCTAGTTGGCGAGCTACGCGCACTGAACTTGGCAGAGAACGAACTCGATATCGGCGGTGTGCGCATGGCCAAACGCGCGGACGAGGCGATGGTCATGGGCAACAAGCGCAGCGACGATGACCCGCTCAGTCAGTTCCTCGCAGACGACGTGAAGGGCGTGCCGTTCACGATCAAGGTTTCAGAATCACTGCGACTCGGCGGCCAAGGCACGGTCAGTCCCGAGTGGAACGACGACTTCGGGCTCGACAACAACGCGCAAAAAGACCGCATGAAGTCGACCTACGGCGGCAAGCTTGACGCGCTCTGGCTCATCGACAATGCCGGGACCTATGGGATGTTTGAGGTTGCGTTTGGCCGCGCCGATACCACGCGTGAGAGCTCAAAGACCGACGCATTCACCTACACAGAACAGCTCGAAATCAGTCGCGCTCTCATTTCTGCGCGCTTGCAGGACAACCTGCAGCTGATCGTTGGACGGCAGGACTTCTCCGAAAAAAGGCGCTGGCTCTACGACGAGTTGCTCGACGGCCTCCGCCTGATCGACTCACTCGGGGCAGTCGAACTTGAATTGGGCGTCGCCAAAGGACGTGGCGTTGCCGCCGAAAACAACGGCACCGAAGACACCACGCTGCTCGAAGCCAACGCCCGCTGGGCAGTGGGCAAGAACTGGACCCTCGGCGCATACGTATTGAAGCGGTTCGACACGACGATCGAAGACCACGAGCCGTTGCTCTACGGCCTGCGCTCCCTCGATCAACCACGCCTGGGAGTCGGCCACTGGCTCGAACTCGGCGGTGCCTCGGGCCACTCGACGTTCCTCACCGATCCAAACAACTCAAATTCAACCCGGTTTGAAGCGGACCTGCTCGGCTTCGCATTTGACATCGGTGCTTCCTACTCGTTTGACGCGCCGTTGCGCCCCTTTCTGGCAGCGGGCTACGCCATCGGCACCGGTGCTGGCATCAACGCAGAGAAGCAGGGCTATCGCCAGAGCGGCTACAATGACAATAACGGCAAAGTGGGTGGCGTCACCAGCATTCGCTACTACGGCGAGTTGCTCCGGCCCGAACTCAGCAACATTGGCATCGCCACGCTCGCCGGCACGATCCGGCCCACCGCCGACAGCTCAATCACATTGCTGTTTCACAACTTCATCCAAGACACGCCGACTACCTACAGCCCGATCAACGCGCTGTCGGCGACGACGAATGGCGTGTTACCGGATTTGGGCTACGAGATTGACCTCGTGCTTGGCTACCGGCCCCGCCCAGGCATGTCCATCGAGCTCTCGGCAAGTCGGTTCGTACCGGGCAACGCTTTCGAAAAGCAGGACCCCGCAAACAAACTCGAGTTCACCCTGCGCGTGGGGTTCTAAGTTGATCATGACACACTTTCGCACATTGCTGACGATGCTGCTGGCCATCCTGATCGCCGCATGCGGCGCTGGCGGCGTTGCAGGAACTCGGCCAATTGTGCGCCTCCCGGTCCCAACACCCCCAGCAATCCCGGGCGCGCCCGGCCTATTAGCACTCGCCGCAGGCGACCACGTAATCCGTGTCGACTACACGCTGCCAGGCACTGGCTTTGAGGGCGCGCTGTTTAAAAGCACCGTGCGCAACGCCGTGTTTTCTGGCGCGCCAATCGTCGAAGTGCTCACGGGCACAAACATGGTTTTCACGGGGCAGACGAATGGTGTGTCGCAGTTTTTTGGTTTTGGCATCCGCGCAACCGGCACCACCGAGTGGCAGCCCATCGGCACAACTGCCGAATGCCAACCGCGCCCTCCCTATTACGTGAATCCAGCGGCCGACCCAAGCATCGCCAACGGCCGGACGCCTGCAACGGCATTCCCAGACTTGCTCGATGCCCTGCTGGTCGCCTTCATCAACACCGGCGGCAACGTCTGGGCGTGTGAAGGTAACTACAGCAACGGCCCCTTCCCGATCGGCCCCAGCGTGCATTTGTTCGGCGGCTTCGAACCCACCTTCGACATCGAACAGCGCGATCTCAAAAAAATCACGCAACTGAATGGTTCTACCGGCAGCTTTCTGATCGATGTGCAAACGGGCAGCCTGACGGGCATCCTCGACGGCATCGTCTGTAACGGCGACAATAACGGCGGCATTCAAACTGCTGAAGGCATCGTCATCTCCGACAGCAACTGCCAGCTTCGCAGCGTGGCTGTGGTTGGCTTTTCGCGCCGAGGCATCTTCGTTCGACTCGGCACAAACGTGTTTCCGCCCTACCAAAGTCGTCGCATTGTAGCGATCGCCAGTTCCGCATCGGCCAATGGCCTCGATGGCTGTCTTATCGCCAATGTTGTGGCCGACGTTTCGATTGATCGCTGCGTGTTCTCTGACAACTTTGCGCAGGGCTTCGACTGCAACGATCTATGGTCGATGGACAACAACATCAGCCGACTGATCGCAACCGGCTGCAACTTTGAACGAAATTTTTCCACGGGCTTGTCCGCCGACTTTTCGCTAAGCCCCGACACTGTGACCGGCAGCGGCGGCTTTGAAGTGCGCATCGACGGCTGCAACTTCCTGCAGAACGGCGACGACGGCATGTTCCTCGACCAGCAATACGATGGTTTTCCGCAGTGGGACACGCAGATTCGGGCCCGCGACTGCAATGCCAACGGCAACCTGTTGAATGGCATCCGCATCAACGCCGACAACACCGGCAACTACCTGTTTCAACGGCTGAGTTGCGCTGCCAACCACGCGAACGGCCTGCTACTCAACTCCAAGAATTCTGCGGCCGGCGGCGTGGCGGGCGAGATCACGGTGAGTTCCTGCTGGTTTGCGGGCAACCTCCTTCATGGACTTAGCACCGGCCTCTCCACGGGCACAGGCCTCGGCAACAAACGCGTCTTTGCCAGCCAATGCGCGTTTGCGGGCAACGGCACCGGCGGCTTTACCTGCACCCAAGGCGAAGGAACTGCGACCAACTGCATCACGCTGAGCCAAGGCACGCCATTTACCAACGTGCTAACACAATCATGCTTCGCAGGAAGCGGACCTTCGAACAACCCGTTCCTGGTCGCACCAGACGTGTTTGCGGTCGTGATCGGCGGCAGCAACGGCTCACTCACCCTGCAAAACCCCGCACCGTTTGCGCTCGATGGCCGCTGCGAACTTGCCGACAACGGCATTCCACTTTCGATCACTTCACTGATCAACAATAACCTCTTGGTGACGCCTGCACCGGAATCACTCTCGCCACCCGAGATGATCTTCGGCTTTAGCGGCACTTCGGTGATCGAAGACCTCCGCCTCAACCAAAATACCACGGCAACCGGCACTGGCATGGCGGCCCCTAGCCAGACACTCGACCCAGGCCCGCTAGGCGCTCCCGCCGGCGGTGAGCCAGGGGCCTACAATCCGCTAGCGCCGCCGTTCTCCCGCCTGCTCACCACAACGCCTTCGATCAACAATGGCGTTAACGCAAACACCCCAATCGTGCTCAACTTCGATCGCGCGATCGAGCGTAACCAGAACCTCGGCGACTTCATCCGTTGCGTAGATGGCCTAGGCCGCCTGATCCCAGCGAGCATCTCCGTTACGTCGGTGCCGCCCGCCATCAATATGGCCGTAACCATCACGCCTCCTTTCAGCGGCTGGACCTCTGATTTCAAAATCGAACTAAACGCTGGGATGCTCTCCGTCGATGGCTCGCCCTTTGGCACGCCTTTGTTGCTACCAATCCACCGGCTCTGAGCATGGCAGGCGCGGACCTAACCCGCATGTCTGCCGCCCCGCACCCTTTCGCGGCAGGAATTGCGGATGATCGCTGGTGAGGTTTTGGGGTGCCTTCCGGTCAGGGTTCGTGCACCCAATCACCAGAAAAGCCTTGGCAATAGATCGGTTCCGAAGCACTAAATCAGCGGGCGACCCAACCGATACAATGCTTGGTGCGGAGTTTGCCCTTACTCCGGAGCAATGGCTGCCAGTACGGAAATCTAGCTCGGACTATTCATCTTCAGGGTGAATGACCGGCTAACGTCTTCCGATATCTGGCTGAGCGAAAAACTCATATAAATCATATTGCTGCATTACTGCCAAACGCAATCAATTGAGACTATCCCAGGGAAGCATTCTCAAAATGATCGAATCGCCATCATTGGAACTTCATATATCTATTAATCTGTCATACTATCATAAATAGCCCTCAGCAAAGATACGGCAAAGATATCTGGGATCCTTACTCACAATGAGCCACATTAAAATATCACTGCTGTTACTTGTTGGATCTATTGCGAACAGCGCGGTTTGCCAATCCACGGTCACAGGCCAAGTCATCAACGCCGCGGGCACTGGGATCCCCTCGGTGCGAGTCGAAATCGCCGCCCTCAACATATTCTCAATCAGCAATGCGACCGGCGGCTTCACGCTACTCAACGTTACCAACCGCGGCCACGACATCGACTTCATCACACTTGGGAGCTACGCGCCTCTGCAGATGCGCAACATCCGCATCCAGGCCAGCGTAAACCTCGGCAACATCACACTTGCGCCCGGCGCATTGATTTCCGGCACAGCGCTCGGATCGGGAGGTTTCAGCTCTACTGGTGGCAACCTGAACGCCTACGACCTCGCCGGCAATAAGTTATTTACCCCAAACGATACGATCAACGCGACCGGCCAGTTCGCGATCACTGTTCCCCTTGGCTACAACCAGATTCGGGCGCTTCCTCCTGTAGGTTCGCCACTCATGCCGCTTGAGTGGATCCAGACAAATGTCGTCGGACCGATTCAGTTGCCGGTAACTATTATGCCGCGCGGCTATTCGGTGAGCGCGACGATCATCGATGCCGTGAGTGGCGTGCCGCTCGCTAACATCAAGGTCATCACCACGAATGCCCTGACCGGCCAAGTCTACCCGCAACTCACCTCGACATCGAATGTGTTCGGCGCCATGAACCTCACGTTGCCACTGAGCATCTGCGACCTCGAGCTGACACCTCCGGCGACTGCGGCCTCTATGCCAACGGTATTGAAGGGCCTGATCACCGTGGCCAACACTGCGCTCGGCCAGATCCGAATCAAGCGCGCTGTGTTTGCCAGTGGCTCTCTGACCTCATCGATTGGCGCCGTGGCCGGTGCCGACATCGATGCGATTACGCCGGACGGCTACAAAATGTACACGCCAGGCGACAATACCAACGCCGCCGGCGTATTCAGCATCCGTATCCCGGCTGGGACGACCAAAATCACAGCGCAGCCAAGCAGCGCCTCCGGTCTTTGCGGCACCGACTTCGGCACTCAGACACTCGCGGCAAATGGTAGCTTTGGGGTTGCCGTTGCAGCGCCCGGATACTTGATGACGGGACGCGTTTTTGGCCCACAAGGCCCCGAGCCCGCAGCCAACATCAACATCCTCGACCCGCTCACGGGCCTGCCGATCATCATCACCGGCGACCACACAGACGCCCTTGGCAATTTCGCCACTATCCTCCCGGCTGGCACGTGGCACATCGTGGTCAACGCAAACCAAGGCAGTCAAGGTGCACCGCTGGTAACCAACAACTTCCTGATCAATGGTCCATGCGTCCACGATTTCATCCTGCCTACCAAGGTGCTCATCACCAACCTGACTTCCATCGCAACGCTGTCGCTGGGACAGGGCGGGTCTTTGCCGGTTAACCTGTTCTTCCACAACTTGGACAGCAACATCCTGAGCACCTATGTCGAACTGTTTGTCCGGTATCCCTCTGGGGCCGAAGTGCCAGTGCTCCCGCCGCTGCCCTTTGATCTGCTGCCGCAGTTCCCACTCACACTTGGACCGATTTTCCTGCCGCTGCCCCCGATTGACCCGACCCAACTGGACAGAGAACTCAAATACTGCGTGCGGTTCCGTTCGCAGGCAACCGGCTTACTGCTAGACCAAGCCTCGGCCCTGTTCATCACTCACTAAAAAAACCGCGACACCAGAAACGCGAACGGCCGCGACACTAGTGCCGCGGTCGTTGCATGTATAGCGGGACTAACCCAGCGGGACTAACCCAGCGGCTTCAGGCGCGATAGGTGATGCGACCGCGCGAGAGGTCATAGGGCGAGACCTCCACGGTCACGCGATCGCCTGGAATGATGCGGATGAAGTGCTTCCGCATCTTCCCCGAAATGTGCGCGAGGATCTCATGCCCGCTATCCATCTTGATACGGAACTTGGTGTTGGCGAGGGTCTCGACGACCGTGCCTTCGAGGACGATGGCTTCTTCCTTGGGCACAAGAACTCCGTGGTAACTGCTGCTCGGCGGATTGCCCGCGATCGCGGACGTTGCGGTAGATGAGGGGCGAAGGATTCTACGGACCAAGGGATTGCGGTATCAATGGCCTTTACGACGACTCTGCGGATTCTCTGCAATCACTTCCAAGTCCACCAGCGAAGCCCCCCCTACTACATGGCACAAGATGATCATTTCGACGCAGATTACTACCGCCGCTTTTACGGCGACAAAAGAACCCGCGTCGTGAGCCAGCCATCGGTGCGAAGGCTCGCCACATTCATCGTGGGCTATGCCCGATTCCTCGGCCTCCCGCTGCGCAACGCGCTCGACATCGGCTGTGGTGTAGGCCACTGGCGCACCGCGCTAAACAAACTCTGCCGCAGCACGCGCTACCACGGGGTCGAGTTTAGTAGCTACCTCTGCGAACGACACGGCTGGACCCGCGGCTCGGTAGTCGACTATGCGCCCCACCGCAGCTTCGATCTCGTGATCTGCCAAGGCGTGCTGCAGTATCTGGACGACGCTGCGGCAGCGAAGGCGATCAACAACTTGGCGAAGCTCTGCCGCGGCGCGCTCTACCTGGAAGCTCTGACGCAGCGCGACTGGGACACAAATTGCGACCGCAGCGTCACCGATGGCGCAGTGCACCTGCGGACTGGTGCGTGGTATCAGAAGCGACTCGCCAAGGAGTTTACCCCGCTTGGTGGCGGAATGTTCAAAGCACGCAGTGCACGCATCACAAGTTTTGAACTAGAGACGCTGGGCTGATGAACATGGACTTCTTCGGTCAACAGGACATCGCCCGCCGCAAGAGCAGCTGGCTGATTGCGTGGTTTGCCCTAGCCGTGATCAGCATCGTCATCACGATCTACCTCGCGGCAGCCGTCACGATTGCACAACTCAACGCGGACCAGAGCCTGTGGCAACCGCAGCTTGCCCTCTCGATCGGCATCATTATCCCGCTACTGATCGGCGCGGCAACGTTGGTCCGAATCGCCCAGCTTAGATCCGGCGGCAGTGCGGTGGCGCAAATGCTCGGCGGCACGATGGTCTCCGCCAACTCGGAGGATCCGCTGCATCGCGTGCTATGCAACGTTGTCGAAGAAATGGCGATCGCAGCAGGCATCCCAGCCCCGACGGTCTTTGTGCTCGAAAACGAGATTGGCATCAACGCCTTCGCAGCCGGCTATAGCACTGCGGATGCGGCGATCACCGTTACGCGGGGTTGCCTTCTGCATCTAGACCGCGAACAACTGCAAGGCGTGATCGCGCATGAGTTCAGCCATGTGCTGCACGGCGACATGCGACTCAACATTCGGCTGATCGGCGTCCTGTTCGGCATTATCTGCCTCAGTCACATCGGGCTGTTCCTGGTCCGCACCACGGGCGGCAGCTACCGGCGCGATCGCAAGGGCAACCAAGGGCTCGTGATGTTTGGCTTTGCCCTTTTGCTGATCGGCTCCGTTGGCGCGTTCATGTCGGGCCTCATCAAGGCAGCACTCTCGCGGCAACGCGAGTTTCTCGCCGATGCCAGTGCAGTGGTCTACACACGCAATCCGCGCGGCATCGGCACGGCCTTGGCCAAGATCGCCGATCAAGGCTCGCTGATCGAAAGCCCGAGAGCCTTTGAGGCGAGCCATATGTTTTTCGCAGACGTCACCAAGCGTTGGTTTTTCGGCCTGACCGCAACCCACCCGCCGATCCAACAACGGATCGAACGAGTGCTGCCGGGCTTTTTGGCCGAACAAGTAAAAGGCGGCACGAATGCGGCGGCAGCAAACAGCACCACGGCGGCGCAACCAAAAATCCCTGGCTACTCCGCGTCCGTCGTTGCCAACCTCGTTGGAACGTTGACGGCGGTCGATCTAGCCAGTGCCACGCAGGTGCTCGCCGCAATGCCACTCGAACTGCTCAGTGCCGCACACGATCCGTCCCGCGTGCAAGGATTGCTCTATGCGCTGCTCCTGCCACAAGGGGCAGACGCACAAGCCCAGTCGCTGCGGCACCTCGAACCTGCAACAGCTGAGATGGCAAGGTCCATGTCAGCCGCATCGAACGCCATGTCACGCGGCGAAAAGCTAGCCATGCTCGAGGTGATGCTGCCTGCGCTGCGCCAGCAACCAGCCACAGCGCGGCAACAGATCATCGCCGAAAGCAGAGCATGGCTGCTGCATGACGAAACATTCTCATCATTTGAATTTGCAATCTGGAAGACGGTGCAGCGGCACCTCTCACCACCAACGCGCACCAGTCGGCGAGAGCCACGCATGCCTCTCGCAGCTGCGCACGAGGCAATCGAAACCATTCTCTCGTTGCTCGCGCACAGCGCAGGCGAAGAACCGGCAGCAAGCAATGCCTTTACCGCTGGCGCTTCGATCCTCGACACCGGCAAGCCGCTGCACATGCGACCTGCGACCGATCTTTCGCTGGCAAATATCGAACGCGCTCTCGACCAGCTCATGCCGGTTTCGCCATTCGGCAAACGCCAGCTCGTCACCGCCTGTGCCCGCGCAGTTTCAGCAGATGGCACCATCCGCGCCGACGAAGGCGATTTGATGCGCGCGCTGGTGATGAACTTCGGCTGCCCAATGCCGCCGCTACAAGGCCGCTGCGAATAGTTCGTCGCCGCAGCGTGACTCTCTTGCACGAAGGCCGCGAGCTTCCGCCGGGCGACTAGAGGACCTGCCGTTCGCCTTGCTGCGCTATCGCAAAGCCTTGCCTTTCAAGCTCGGCAATCACCGCCTTGTCGTGCAGCGCTTTGTTGCTGTGGTTGAGGTGCAGAAAGCGGATCATGCCCGGTCGCGCCCGTGCAACTAAAGCGAGCCGCTGCATCGTGTCTGTCATCAGCGGGTGACGGATCTCGGCAAGGTTGCGCTCGGGCACCTCACTGCCGTCATAAAAAGTCGCGTCCACGTATGCGACATCAACGCCAGCGATCAGTTCCGTCAGCAGGTCCGGCGCGCGATCCCATGCGTCGATGTCGGGCACAAACAGCACCGTGCGCTCTTTCCCGCGCAGTCGATACGCCATCGTGTCCGAGTATTCATCACGATGCGGCACCGGGATCGCCGTCACCAAAAGCCCCGGTAGCGGCGCAAACGCAATGCGTGGCAAACACTCCCGCAACTCCAGCTGGTGCAGTTCGACCAACTGCCGCCACGGGCCATTACTGCGCAGGAACTCGGCCATGCGGGGTGAACAAAAAGTCGGCACTGCCTGCGTCGCGGCGACTTCGCGGCCAAAAAACGCGAGCCCCAGGTAGTGCCCGATATGTGCGTGCGTCAGCAACACCGCATCCACCGGCCTTCGTCCACGGTTTGTCACCGCCGCGAGTTTTTGCAGCAACGCCACCTGCTCCGTTACGCGCGGCGTTGCTTCCACCAGCAACAACTGACCACTCGGCCGCGCCACAACGCCGAGGCATGCAGGAAACAGCGTGCGACCAGTTTCGCGCGCCGAGACACAACAAGGCCGCTCGCAACCGAGGTGCGGCAGGCCGCCATCTTGTGCGGTGCCGAGCACAAACAGTTCGAGATCTGGCTCGGCTGCCGTTGCGAGCACAGTTGCAGCGCAGCCAGCAAACAAGAGCCCGAGCAGACTCAGTGAGCACGCGGCAAGATTGACTCGCATCATCGCGCATCGTCGTCTGCGCGCTGGCTTTCAGCAAACGACCTTCACCCACATCACACTGCTAGTTGCGCTGTCCCCGCCACGCTTGGCATGATGCTTTCTTGCGCGCACTTCTCGCCGCTCTCCTCATTGTTAGCGTGGTCACCACGTCGCTGCATGCGCAAGCCACCAATCAAACGGCGCCGCCGGCAGCACCATGGGAACTGCCGCCGCCGGCAACCGGCCAGACCCGCTTCTTCGACAAGAGCCGCACGTTCCGAATCGACCTGCCCGAAGGCTGGCGCCAGCTAGCTCCCGGCGATGTGCGGCAGGTCACCGCTGCCGTTTCGCAACTGCCGTATGACATCTCGCATAATGAGCCGTCGATGTACTTTGCCGTTGGGCCGGTCGACCAATGGCTGCATGGCACATTTGACGGACTCTTTCTCTACATCGTCTATCAAGAAAACGAGTGGCAGGTTGAAGGCGATCTAGGGGAACAACTCGAGCAACTTTGGCGCAAAAAAGGCGAGGATGACGGCATAGCCTACCAACTGAGCCAGGTCCAGCGCGACACGGTCGGGGCAGATCAGCAGCCGGCGATCACTTGCATTCGCACTGCCCGGCCTGCAAACGGCAAGCCCGCGCAACAGAGCCTCGACGTCTACGTAGCCACGGGGGGCATGCAGGTATCGCTGTCCTTTACCTGCCCTCAGACCGACTTCGCCCAGCGCGAGCCCCAATTGCGCGCGATGCTCGACACGCTCAGATTTGCCCGCCGAGCCCGCGGGGAGACCTCTAATGCGGATCGCCTTTGGTCGCCCATTTTGATCGGCGCAGTGGTGGGCTTGGTGCTGGTCTTGATTTACCGGAGCAAACGTCGCGTTTGAGATCGGTCGGCTGATCGCTACTCTGGTCGCGCCGACTGTTGTCTTTCGCAGGGCCACCGCCGAGCTATCAAAACGAACTTGAAGACCGCCAAGTCCGACCGCGCCAAACGGCTCGACAAATCCTTGTTCGAGGCCGGCCAGCAATGCCGCAAACGCCTGCATCTGGACTTCCAGAAGCCGGCGACGGAATCATCTGATGAGCAGCGCAGAGCCAGGTCCGCGGCGGGACAACAGCTCCTGCAACTAGCGCGCAATGCGTTTCCACGCGGTGTTGAGGTAGGCGGTTCATCACTTTCAGAAGCGGCGGCTCGCACGCGCGAACTGCTCGCCATGGATGCCTCCGCGGCCATCTTCGGTGCCACCTTCCAAACTGATGAACTCGAGATGCAGACCGACATCGTGCTGCGGCAGGTGGATGGCGAACTCATCCTCTATGAGGTCAAGACCGGGACCAAGGTCAGATCGCGCTACATCTCAGACCTCGCGTTGCAGGTGCTGGCGATCGAAGCGAATGGCTACAAAGTCCGCGCAACCCATATCCTGCATATCCAGCACAACTACGCCCACACTGAGGGGCAAGAACTATTGCCGCAGCAGTTGTTCAAGAATGTAGACGTGACCGAGCGCGTTCGCCGCATCCTGCCGCACGTGACCGAACAGCTTCGGTCATTCCATAAGCAACTGCATGACGCGAGTGTGTTGGACCTGCCAACGGGCACCTACTGCAACAACCCGTTCCCCTGCCCGCGGATCTCAGCATGCGCTCAGCAGGGGCCAAAGTTTTCGCTGCAGAAGCTGCCAGAGTTGACGCCGACGCTCGAAGCCGCGTTTCACGAAGAGGGTCTGATCGACCTTGCGACGATCGATCCACTGCGAGCTGGCCTGACCGCCCGCCAAAAACTCGCACTGCGTTGCGTGCGCGAAGGTGCCCTCATAGTCGAGCCGTTCGTGCGCGAAGAACTGCGCAACATCAAATACCCTCTGCGTTACCTCGTGCTCGCCAATGCCACGGAAACGCTGCCACGATTTTCCGGCCAGCGGCCGTGGCGGCAACTGCCCTATGCGTGGGCCCTTGTCTCCACGCATGAGAACGGCCAGGTCACCAGCGTGTCGTTCGCATTCGCTGACAAGGCAGATCCACGCAACGAATTCCTGACCTCTCTGACCGCGCAACTGGTCGGCGGCGGAACCATCCTCTGTTGGAGCACCGAGGCATTAGTGAGCCTGCGCGCATTGATCGATGACCTGCCAATGGAGAAGGCGCGGGTCCGTGCACTCCTCAAAAGGTCACGCATCGACATGATGAAGCTGTTCGAGCCGGGCGTGTTCCACCCGGAGCTCCTCGGCCACCACGATTTTGCGACCACGTTGCGAGTGCTGCTGGCAAAGCAGCTGCCGCAAGCACTGGCGATTCGCTCGGAAGCAGACGCGTTTGCCGCCATGCAAAAGTCCTGGCAGCCGCGCATCCGCGATGCGACCAAGGAGAAGCTCGCAGCAGACCTGAAGGCGTGGGTCGAGTGGCAGGCTGATGGACTGCGCGAGCTGCACCAGAAGTTTTCCGAACTTCTGCCTAAGTCGCCTGATCCATTGCTTGCGCCGCCGGCAAAATCCCGCAAACGCCTACCACCGGTCGCATGATGCATCCCGCGCTCCGCGTTACGAGCCACCGAAGTGAGCCACTGCCAAAGCATGCCTGGCGGCTGTCGATGGACTGGGATGACCTTGTGATGATGCACTGGCCGGCCGATGGAGCTGTGCTGCAACGCCTGCTACCCAACGGCCTCGAAATCGAAGAGCGCGAAGGCAGCGCGTGGCTCGGAGTGGTCCCCTTCATGATGCGGCGCGTGCGTTCACGCTGGTTGCCGCCGATCCCTTTCACCAACGCGTTTCCCGAACTCAACCTGCGCACCTATGTCCGCCATCGCGGCAAGCCAGGGATCTGGTTCTTCAGCCTCGATGCAGCAAGCCTGCTCGCAGTGCGCAGCGCGCGCGCGGCATTCTCACTGCCATACTTTGATGCGCGGATGCGTTGCGAACGACGCGGCAACGACGTGCACTACCAAAGCGAGCGAACGGATCGCCGTGCAATGGCAGCGCGACTGGATGTCCGTTGGACCATGCCGACTTCGTTTGCGCCGCCGGCGGTCGGCTCGATGCCGCACTGGTTTGTGGAGCGCTACCGGATGTTTCTTAGTCAGCGCGGTCGCATCCGTACCGGCCACGTCGCCCATCCACCGTGGCAACTGGCCGAAGTCGATGTGCAAATCGAACAGTGCGACATGACGCGAATCTGCGGGCTAAAGCTGACTGGCAAGCCAGCCTTCACCCACGCCGCCGCCAGACAAACCGTCGTTGGTTTTTTGCCGAGCGACGACTAACCGCGACTACTGCGGGAGCGACTTCACCGCGGCGACTTCACCGCGGTCGAATGAGCCCCAGTCGCCTGCTGCTGGGATGCCTGCTGCTGGGATGCCTGCTGCTGGGAGACCTGCTGCGCGGCGGAGTTCTCGATCGGCGGCATCGGGGTAAGCTCGACGCCATCTTCCTGCTCGCTCGTCAGGTAGGTGTAGCCAGACAGACCTTCCTCGTAACGCTTCATCAGTAGCGCCGAGTCCTTGATGTTTAGCGTACCCTGACGCATCGCTACTTCGAGCCGGCTGCGCATCCGACGGATCAGGTCCTGCTTGTCGTATTGCACGTAGCTGAGCACCTCGGCGACCGAGTCACCCTCGATTACGCGCTCGATGCGATAGCCGTGCTCTTCGTCCATCGAGATATGGATCGCGTTGGTATCGCCAAACAGGTTGTGCAGATCGCCAAGGATCTCTTGGTAGGCACCCACCAGGAACATCGCCAAGTAGTACGGCTTGCTCGGTTGCATCTGATGCACTTCGAGCACGCTCTTCACATCGCGCAGGTCGATAAACTTGTCGACCTTGCCGTCGCTGTCACAAGTGAGGTCCGCAAGGATCGCGCGCCGCGTCGGACGCTCGTTCAGCCGATGAATCGGCATCGTCGGAAACAGCTGCTTCACTGCCCAGTGGTCGGGCGCTGACTGAAACACTGAGAAGTTGCAGTAGTAGGTGTCTGCTAGCGCCTTCTCGAGGCCCGACAACTCATCGGGCACGTAGTCGAGCGTCTTCACGATCTGGCGGATCTTGTCGCAAATCGCCCAGAACAAGTTCTCGGCGACCGCGCGGCCCTTCAGATCGAGGTAGCCGAGGTTGAACAGCGAGATCGCTTCTTCCTTCAGCTGCAGCGCGTCGTGGTAGCACTCCTGGAAGTTCTTCAGTGACACCTCACGCAGGATCTGCACCAAGTTGGCGATCGTCGCGTCAGTGTGCTTTTCAGCCGACACCGGCGGCTCGATCGCCATCTGCGAAACACCAAGCACGTCGAACACCAGCACCGAGTGGTGCGCCGTTAGTGCGCGGCCCGACTCGGTGACGATGTCTGGATGCGGGATGCCCTTCTCCTCACACGCCTGCTGCACTGCGAACACCACGTCATTGGCGTATTCTTGCAGCGAGTAGTTGGCCGAGCTGTGGAAGTTGGTCTGCGAACCGTCGTAGTCGACCGCAAGTCCGCCACCAGCGTCGATAAACTTGAGCCTGGCGCCGAGCGCGTGCAGTTCTGCGAAAACGCGAGTCGCTTCCTTGAGCGCATCTTTGATGGCGCGAATCGCAGTGATCTGGCTGCCGATATGGAAGTGCAGCAGTTCAAGACAGTCGAGCATGTTGAGCTGCTTTAGCCGCTCAACGACCTGCACGATCTCACCTGCGGTGAGGCCGAACTTGGACTTCTCGCCGCCCGACTCCTGCCACTTGCCAGCACCACGGCTCGCGAGCTTGGCGCGAACTCCAATGTGTGGTCTCAGGTCGAAACGCTTGCTGACCTTCAACACCGCCTCGAGTTCCTCGAAACGGTCGACGACAATGATGGTGTAGAGGCCCATCTTCTGCGCCAGCATCGCCGTCTCGATGTAGCGAACGTCCTTGTAGCCATTGCAGATGACCAGCCCGTCCGGGTTTGTCATGTGCGCGAGCACGACAAGCAACTCGGGCTTGGAACCTGCTTCAAGGCCCATCGAATACTCGCGGCCAAACTCGACCAGCTCCTCGACGACGTCGCGCTGTTGGTTCACCTTGATCGGGAACACCGGCCGATAACGGCCCTTGTAACCGCACTCATCGATCGCATTTTTGAACGCTCCCGACAACGCGGCGACGCGCAACTGCAAGATGTTGGAGATGCGGAGCAACACCGGCAACTCGATGCCGCGACTACGCAGATCCTCGATCAGCTCGGGCAGCGAAAACTTTGGGCCGCCCTTGCCCATCGGTTGCACCGTGAGATCGCCACGATCATCAATCGCGAATGACTCGCCGCCCCAAGCGGATAGTTGATAAAGCTCGGCGCTATCGCGAATCGTCCAGGCGCGGAGTTCCTTGTTCGGGATGCTCAACTCTGACTTGCTCCTGCAGTGCTCATGAGTGACTTGTAACTTGCCGACACACGCCGGCTGAGCTTGTGGATTGAACACCAACGCGGCGACTTTGTGATGCTCCCCCCATACTTTTTTTGTCGACGCGCATCCGTCACCACGCCGACTCTTGAGTGGAAAAGCGCGCCCACCTAACCTGTCGCGCTCGAATGGCGCCCTAATGAAGAACCCTCCTATGCTGCGCACCCAGGATCCCGAAGTCGCCGACTGGCTTATGCGCGAAGACCGCCGCCAAGCGGACTCCCTCACGCTGATCGCGTCCGAAAACCACTGTTCGGCGGCGGTGCGCGAGGCATGTCAGAGCCGCATCACCGATAAATATGCCGAGGGTTACCCAGGACGGCGCTACTACGGCGGGTGCGAAGTAGCAGACGCCATTGAGCTCGTTGCCAAGCAGCGCGCCGTCGAGCTGTTCGGCGCGGAGGAAGCCAATGTGCAGCCACACTCGGGCACGACCGCCAATCTCGCGGTATTGCTCGCGCTCGCTGGCCCCAACGGCCGCATCCTCGGCATGGCGCTCAAATCCGGCGGCCACCTGAGCCACGGCTACGACAAGAGCCACTCTGGGATGATCTTTATGGCGGCTCAATACGGCGTGCGTGCCGATGACGGCCGCATCGACCTTGACGAAGTGCGCCGCCTCGCCAAGGAACATCAGCCGATGGTGATCATCGCCGGCGGCAGCAGTTATCCGCGCGCCATCGACTACGCAGCGTTTGCCGGTATCGCCAAGGAAGTTGGCGCATTGCTGTTGGCCGACATTGCGCATCCCGCCGGCCTGATCGCCGCCGCAGTGATGCCATCGCCCATCGGCCATGCAGACGTCGTGACGATGACCACGCACAAGACTTTGCGCGGCCCGCGCGGCGGCATGATCCTCGCCAAGCGCGACATCGCAAAACGCATCAACTCGGCGGTGTTCCCTGGGGCACAAGGTGGTCCACTGATGCACCAGATCGCCGGCAAAGCGGTCGCATTTGGCGAGGCGCTGCGGCCCGAGTTCAAGAGTTACCAACTGCGCGTCAAGGAGCATGCGGCACTACTCGCCGGCCATCTGCGCGAATACGGGCTCGACATCGTCACCGGCGGCACCGACAGCCACATCGTGTTGGTTGATCTTCGCAAGGCCGACGTCACCGGTGCACAAGTGGAAGAGCGCGCATTGGTCGCTGGCCTCTCCGTAAACAAAAACGCCATCCCCGGCGACCCGCGCCCGCCGATGATCACCTCGGGCCTGCGGCTTGGCACCGCCGCAGCGACGACCCGTGGCATGGGCTGCGATGAGATCCGCAAGATCGGCGACGTAATCCTGGGGCTAATCCGCGGCGACTCGCCCGCTGCGCATCACCCGACGATCCAGGCACTCTGCAACGCATTCCCGCTGCCGTAGTGCTCGCGCACGGCACGCCGCAGCACAACGGGGCGCTTAGCACGGCGAAGTGGGGTGCCGCGAGGCCTAGGCTAGCTGCGCTGCTACTTGAGCCGCACGCGAACGCAGTTGGACTGCTCAGCGATCATCCAGTCGGCACCCAGCAGCGTCACCATGCCATCGACTGCGATGCCGCTCAACGCGTTCACCATGCTTGGCGGGAAGACAAACGGCTGGAATGGGAAACTCGCGGGACCTGCATTGGTGAAGTGAAACAGGTCGCCAGGCATGGCCGGCAAGCGACAGATCTGCGCCGTGAGCATGTCTGCTTGCAGGCCGAAAAATGAGCCGAAGCCAAGCTGTGAATACGTGTCGAACGACAGGAGCGTGAAGCCCTGCGTCCAACCAGTCGCGGGCACGTTGGCCAGCTTCACTCGCAAATCACCTGGCGTTTCCGCCAACATATCTAGCTGCATCCGTTCACGGCCGTGAAAGCCGCCACCGAGTGGCTGCGCAACCAACGCAAAATCGGCATCGAGCTGCGGCGTCTCTAGGTGACCATCCTGCACGATCGTCGGTGCCGACACGTAGATCTTGTAGATGCCAGGCGGCGGCGAAGGGATCCACACTTGCTCGACATTGTTGCGCGCATCGGGCACGCCGCCGACGAGGCTCGCGTTGCCATCGGAAAGGCCGTGATTGCCGTAGAAGCTCTGCGACCCATCGACGTTGGTCACGCTCAGGTCGAGATCGTTGACGCGTGCCACCGCAGCATTGGGCACAGCGGCTGGATCGCTATAGATCATGGTGACGCGCAACTCTGGCGTAGCGGGACGGACCCAAATGGTCCAAGCGCGCTGCTCCCCCTGCCTCAGCGTTAGATATTCGTCGACCACGAGCGTGTGATTGCGCTCGGAATACAGCCGCGCCACATCGGGGAAGCCCCAGCCCTGATGCGTGCGAGCAAGGTTGTGCGCTTCGCCAAAAAATGGATAGCTCTGCGTAGTGTTGAGCAACAACGCCTTGGCGGTGGACAGGTGCGGACGATTTACAAAGCGATTGGCAGCGGTTGCCGCAAACGCCAACGGGTTGTGGAACAAGCCATCGGTAAACATCTGCTGCACGAGACCGAGATAGCCATTTACGATCGGCGTAGCAGCGGAGGTGCCGCCAAAGCCCGAGACGTAGTTGCCCGTCACGTAGCCGCCTGCGCCGACGACATCGCCGCAGAAAATCGCATCGCCAAAGCCGCAGATATCGGGCTTGATGCGACCGTCCGACGCTGGCCCGATACTGCCATCGACCCAGGCATCATCGAGCGAATTTTGATTGTTGAGGTGCGACACGCTGCCGACTGAGATCACGTTCTTCGCCCAAGCCTGCGGCCGTGCGCTCTGCGCTGCGGTGTTGCCCATGCTCTGCGTAGCAAGCAGGTCAAATTTGAACAGCGCGTCGTCGAGTTCTTGCGACACGCTGGTGTAGGCGAGCGTGTGCGTATTGCCCCAGCTAGCCGTCTGCTGCATCACTTGAAAGGGCTGGGCAGGATCGACGCTGCCGCTGATCAATGACCAGCGTGAAACGCCACCGAACAGCCAGTTGAACACTGAACTTTCGATCAACTGAGAATCTGGCAACACACCGCGGGTATTGGGGCTGCCATTGCCGTTGCTGCCAACAATCGCTGCGGTGCAATGGCCGTGAGCTTCAAGCCCGTCGAAGCGAATCTGCGGTGCGAACGACCAGTCGGGATGCAGATTGTCGAGGCCTTCGGTGATCTCGACGCGCACGCCCGCGCCGGTAAACCCGCCAAGTGCCTCGATGCGGTTTGCTCCGCCAACCTCACGCACGTTGTTCATGTCGACACCGATCGGCGTCGTGCGATCGACAAAGAGCACGGCGCTGTCTGCTGAAATGCTGGCCAGCTGCATCGGCCGCACGCGTGCCTGCAAAAATGTGGACCCTTCGTTTCGCTGCGTGACCTCGCCGCAAAGCTGCACGATGCGCTGGATCAACGCGGCACGGTCCCCAAGCCGTGCGAGCACTAGGTTGCACTCAATCGGCGGCGCACTTGGCTGCCAGTTCGTAGCCACCAGGTCGAGCAGTTCAGGATCGAGCTTGTAGGCCACCGGAAAATCGCCAAACCAACGCACCCACGGCAACGCGCGCGCAACAGTGCACTGCCGCTTGTCACCGCGCACGAGGTAGGCCTGCGCTGGAATATAGGCAATGATTTCGAGACCGGTCGCCAACAGTGCTGCGCGATACTCGGGCACGATCGCGGTCTTGCTCTGGACAAGAAACAACCTGCTGTCCAGTGGCACCCCAACTCTGCTCGGCAGCCTCGGCACGTGCTGCATCGGATCGAATGTGCCAAAGCGCAGGTACAGCAGCGGGTCGGTAGCAGGCAACGCCGCAAACGAGTTGCTGTTGTCACGGCTAACCAAGGCATCCCCGTTGGCAGCGATCCGCACGATGGCACCCCCAGCAACAAACTGCTCGCGGTGCACCTGCAAGGGGCTGCTCAGCACGCTCTGCGCAAGCAGGGCAGCTTTCAGCAGCAGCATCAGGGGGACACAGTGCGCAATTTTGTGGTACATGCAGGATGACGGCCTGCAGAAAGACTACTTCGCTCCTACGCAAACAGCTGCCGCTCGGGCGCATACTAGCTGCGCCAATGCCCGCATGCGCCGATGCCACCGATGCCAGTTCGCAGTCTCAGGATAAGCGAATCACAGATTCATCCTGCACCCCGATGCCGCGCTGCAGCAAAAGCGCAAGCCCGCCCTGCATCGCCTCCCGCACGCTGTTGCCGACGCGCGTGAAGCCAAACGTCATCGCGGCCTCCCGCAGCAAGTCTTTTTCGACCAGCGAGCCGTTCTGCTGCAGGATCCAACGCATCGCGTTGGCGATCTCAGCGACCGGCAGAAGACCCGCGTCCCGCGCCGAATCGCCGGGCGGTGAGCCACGGAAACTGGCGAACGAAGCCATATCCTGATCCTTGCGCCAGATCACATCCTCTTTAGAACGCTGCACGTCACAAAGCAGTTCGCGTATCCGGCGGCGCACACGCTCCGTCATGCGGCCGATGCGGTAGCTCCCAGCTATGCGTCTTGCCAACAGCTCAAACACGATCGGCGCCTCGGCCAGCAACACGGACTCGATCAGCGACTGCACTTGGAGGTCGTTGGCAGCAACCATCAGCGCCATCGCATCGCCACGAAGCGGCAACACACAGGCGCGGTAATGCGGCAGGGATTCCGCCGCGACCGCTCGCGCAATCGCGGCCGGCACCAATGGTGTTGGCAGCAAAACGGGCGGCAGCGCTTTCTCGACCGAACTCGACACTTGCTGTGACAGCCGCGCCTGCTGCAGTGCCACCTCGACGCGCGCGAGCTCTCCCGCAGCATCAAGCCACCAGTCGCTAGACCAAATCCGGCAGAGCTGCCAGCCGAGCCGTTCAAGCACTCCCTGACGGAGGCGATCCCGATCGCGCGCGGTCGCAGCAGAGTGATAGGTTGCCCCATCGCATTCGATGCCAAGCAGGTAGCGGCCCTGAGCGCGCGGATCGACCACCGCAAGGTCGATCCGATAACCAGAACAGCCAACCTGCGAATGCACCTCGTGCCCTAACGCCGCCAATGCCTGTTTCACCGAGCGCTCAAACGGCGACTCGCAGGAAGCGCTGGGATCAAGCGTCACCGCCTCGGTGATCGCCTGCACGCCGCGCGCTGCGTAGTCGAGGAATGCCCGCAAGTGTCTGACGCCGAGACTCTGCGTCCTTTGCAATTCGATCTGCTCTGCGCGCAGCGAACTAAACACCAGCAACTCGCGGCGGGCCCTAGTGACGGCAACATTGAGCCGTCGCTCGCCACCCTGCTGATTGAGCGGCCCAAAATTCATGTGCACACGACCCGCGGCGTCAGGTCCATAGCAGATCGAGAACAGCATCACGTCGCGTTCATCGCCCTGCACGTTCTCAAGATTCTTGATGAACACCGGCTCGAGGGGCGCAGCGAAGTGATGCTCAATCTCTGGATACTGCTGCCGCGCTTTTTCGAGCAGGTCCTCAACCAGCGTCTGCTGCGGCTGACTAAACGTCACGACACCAAAGCTAAGGTGCTTGCCTTGCAAGTCGCGCAACCGCTGCACGAGCACTAGAACGAGTGCCTCAGCCTCGATTCGATTCTGCTGCGATCGCGACCGGTCGTAGACACCATTCACGGGCACAAGTCGCACGCCTAGTGCGCCGCTGCGGTCCGGCGCGGGAAATGTGAACAGCCGGTTTTCGTAGTAGTGGTGATTGCTGAATGTGATCAGCGACTCGTGCTGACTGCGGTAATGCCACCGCAGGTAAAGCCGCTGGAGGCCAGCTGCGACGCACTCATCGAGCACGCTCTCCAGGTCCTCCACATGATCGGGCTCGCCTTCACTCACCGGGTCCTCGCCGGCCATGCGCTGAAAGAATGAAGTCGGCGGCAACTGCTTGCTGTCCCCAACCACCAGCAGGGACTTGCCTCGGCTGATTGCGCCGACCGCATCCCATATGGGCACCTGCGATGCCTCGTCAAACACCACCAGGTCAAACGGCAGCACGCCACGGCCAAGCACCTGTGCCACCGTCAGCGGGCTCATCAACAAACATGGCGCAAGGTTGCGCAGCAGATTTGGCATCCGCTGAAAAAGTTGCCGCGGCGACATGTGCCGACGCTGCTTCTTCAGCTCGCGCAACAGCACGCCGAGTTCACTCGATGGCGCATTCGCACTGCTCTGCAAAGGCAGTCGGGCACACAACCGTGCCCGCACCACTTGTGCAGATAGCTCGATGAGTTCTCGGTCAAGCGCCCGGAACCGTTGAATCAACCGCTCGTGATCGAGTCCCCGGAAGCTTCCCAACAGAGGCTCAGCTGCCAGCGTGCGATTCAACAACGACTCGGCAAACGAACGCTCGTAGACCGCGGATAGCTTCGCCGCCTCGACTTCGCCGCGCTCCAAAGCAGCAACGAGCGGCTTCAGTCCAACCGTGCCCGCAGCCTGAGCCTCGCGCTGGAAAGCGCACCACTCTCGCAATCTTGGAATCGCTGCTTCACAGCGCGCAATCCGATCGCTGGCGAACGAGAAATACCCAACGGCTGCACCATCGCCAAATGCAGCGTCATGATCCCACTGCAGAGACTCCGCCAGCACTCTGCAAGCCTGCGTCGCAGCCTCCTGAGCACGAAGCAGATCTGCCAACTCAACCTGGTGCGGGCCGGGCAGCTCTGCCACCTCAGCGCAACGGGCAAATAAAGCCACTGTCGAAGGCGCTGTGCCTTCAACGCCCGCCACCACAGCGATCAGACCGCGGACATGCGCGCAACGCTGCAGCAACAAGGTCACGGCATTCCAATCCGTATCGACGCCGCGCCACAGCGCAAGCAGCCACAAGCGACCATCAACTGCAACTCCCTCGAGTTGCCGCTGCATGGCGCAGAGGTCTTCTGCTGCCGCGAGATCACGGAAAAGCACTTCGACGGCTGGCAATCGGCCGCCGACTACGACCTCAGTGAGTGCTCTGCGCACCTTTCGCAACGCCCAAAAACGCAGCAATGCAAATCGCTTCGCATGCAGTTCGATCTGCTCGCGCAAACTGCGGACATCGAGTTGCAAGAATGCCGTGCTCCAACGCAAAGTCAGATCCGCAAGCAAAGCAGAGTAGCTACGGCCCACAGCGCACCACTCCTTAAGCCGGGTCGAGCGCACGGCAAAGTCAGGCGCCGCAAGCAACTCTCGGGACAACCCACCGGCAAGCAGCAAGCCCGCGAGATCCGCCAACGAACCCACCTCGGCTCGACTCACACCATCACGGACCGGCAACGCCAACATCGCGCGCACCTTCGCCACAGCCTCCTTCAGTGCCTGGATCGCAGCGGCTGCGGCAGCCAAGTTGCGCTGCACGCGCTTGCCAAGTTCAGGCAGCCAAACGTTGCAGCGTACGCCAAAAAAAGGGTGCTCACGGATCGTCCCTAGTGGCAACGCCATGGCGGCTAGTTCTGCCAGTTGCGCTAGCTGGCGTGCGCGGGCAGCCACATCAACATCGATATCGATGCCTTCGACGAACGGCAGGTCCTTGCCCTCGACAGCCACCCCGATCGCCAAAAACAATGACCCCCCGTGGCTGCGTTGCCGATGCAGCGCCATGACCAGTTCGTTGAGGCGCGTTCGCGCGGCCTGCAACTCGGCAGCGCGCTGCCCCCATGCCTGCGGCTCAGCGATGCGCGCCTGCGCCAAAGTGACCCCAAGCTGCCGGATCACATCTTTGCGCGTGCCTTTGCCGCTGTGCAGTTCGAGGCAGAACGGCGCAAGTGAAACCTCGCCGAGTCGGCGCTGCACGACTTCGAGCGCGGCGCGCTTCTCGGCCACAAACAAAACGCGCTGACCTTGCGCCAAACTCTGCGCAATCAGGTTGGTGATGGTCTGTGACTTGCCGGTGCCCGGTGGACCTTCAAGCACAAAGCTCTTGCCCGTTGCCGCCGCGCGCACCGCCACCAACTGGCTGCTATCCGCGTCTTTTGGGCAGAAGAGCGTGGCGGGATCCTGCTGGTCAAGCTCGCGGTCGACTGGCCAATCTGCTGGCTGCGCAAACGCATTTTGCGGTGTCGCAATCAGGTGATTGAGAAATGGATGCGCGAGCATCTCTTCGCGTCGATCCTGCAGGTCCGACCACATCAAATACTTCGCGAACGAGAAATTGCCGATGCAAACAACAGCCTCAACCTCCCAGCGCGGCACGTTGACGATCGCACGGCGAAACAAGTCAAGCACATTGGCGGGATCGAGCCCGTCTGCATCTTCTTCGCCTTCTTCGCCTTCTTCGCCGTCGAGTCCCTCGATGCTCAACTGAAAATCCTGCTGCAGCTTTTGCACCAGCGTGTCGTTGAGTCGCGCAGCCTCATCCGCGAGCGCGACGACGAAGCCTTCAGCGATCGACACGCGCTCAATGCGCAGCGGCATGAGCATTAGCGGTGCGCGCCGCGGCTCCTTGCTGGACGGTGTCTCATACCAGCGCAAAAAGCCAACGGCGAGAAACAGCGTGTTCACGCCGCCCTCCTCATTCGCGGTGCGGGTCGCACGGAAGATCTCAAGCTGGCGGCGTTCCAGCTCTTCTTCAGCGAGCGGCACGCAGAGCCTGCGACCCTCCAACTCATGCTGCAGGTATTCACCCAATGCATCTGCAGGAATGTCCGCCACACCGCCTGGCACCAACTGAAACTCCGCATCACTTTCAAGCACCGCGATGAATGCGGGCAAGTCGATCGTCAACAGCGGAATCGTGCGCTTTGTCGGCACGAAGTTGAGCAACCGATTGCGCAGCGTGAGGTCGAGCAGCTTGCGCTGCCATCTACCAAGACGATCCGACGTATCGGCGACAGGGAGCACAGGCATCGGCTCCAAAGGCCGCACCGGCGGCAGGGGCAGAATCATTGGCCCCGGCATCGGGCTCGCATCCGGCGCAATCTGGTAGCTCGTGATCCGCAACGGCAGCGGCTTTATGCCGACGCGACGCGCCGCAGCGACATCGAGTGCAAACCAAAAAGTGCGCGGCGCTTTCGCAGCTTGTGCCAGCGAATCTACTGCCGGCGCTTCGACGAGCTTGCTGCCGAGCGAGCACGCAACTGAAAACGGCTGCGTCTGCGTTGTGCACAGAGTTGTGCACTCGATCAAGGCGATCCGATCCAGTTCGATCCGCTTGCGGAGCGGCAAAGGATCCGCCGGCGCAGCTTCGGCAAAGGTCTCAGGCTCAAGCCACAACCCCGCCGCCGCATGACCCTCGACCAACGGCACCAGCGCGTGCAACCCGGCCTGCTCCAGACACGCCGCGTATAGCAATGAAAGATCAAGGCACGTGCCGAGCCGTTCGCCAATCACCTGTTCTGGCGTGCGCACCTTCTGCCCGTTCTGTTCGAAGCTCGCTGGCGGATGCACATAGGCAATGCCACACGCCTGGATCTCCTCATAAATCGCCTGTGCCATGGCGCGCACTCGCTCAGGATCGCGGCCCTGATAACCGTCGAGCGCACCGTTGCCAGTGGCCTTTGCCAGCCGAGCCGAGGCCGCGCGCAAGACCGGCGCAAGCACCGGATGATTGGGCAACACGAACGCAGCGAGCAACGAAGGCAACGATGCCGCGCCGGGCCATTCGTTATAGGCAAGCACGTTGATCTCACGTTCGAGCGTGGCAAGGACCACATCGCAAACCCGCACCTCGACGCGCAGATTGGCACGGAATCGCTCGGCAGTTGCGGCCAATACCTCGGGCCGCAGCATGAGTGCTGGTTGCAGATTGAAGGTTGCACCCGCGGGGATCTGAGCGACCCTGGCCGTCCATGGACTGCCAAGGTCCGGCAGGAGTTCGAGGCGCACATCAAGGTCGCGCAACATTGCTTCGCCATCGTTGTGCAGTTGCAGCAGCTGCACCGGCACCACGCCATTTTGTTGCATGGCAAAGCAGAGCCGCGAGTCGTTGACGACTTCGATACGAAGGGACCCGATCACGCGCGAAAGCGTAGGGGCAAGCACGCGCCGGATCTGCAACACAGCACTGTGGCGATCATCTACACTAAAAAAATCCGCACTACCTTGCGCCGCAGCACAGGGCGGGACTTGAGCAAGCTGGCAGACCAATGAGGCACATTGTGCAGCTGTTGGCCACTCACCGAACTGCGGGGCGCGCGCGGGGCTTTGACGGGACCGGCTTTGATGGGTCCGGCTTCGACAGGACCGACTTCGACGGGTCCGGCTTCGACAGGACCGGCTTCGACAGGACCGACTTCGACGGGACCGGCTTTGACGGGACCGGCTTCGACGGGACCGGCTTTGACGGGACCGGCTTCGACAGGACCGACTTCGACGGGACCGGCTTTGACGGGACCGGCTGCAACGGAACCGGCTTTGACGGGACCGACTGCAACAGGACCGACTTCGACGGGACCGACTTCGACGGGACCGGCTGCCAAGTTGGCTAGCGGCCTGCTCGCACACCTGCTGTGGGTGCAGTATCTGGGAACCTACCAAACGGCGATCTGAACCGCCAAGGCAGACACATTCTCAACAGTATCTGATGCCCTTTTTAGTCGGTGCCGAGGCAATGATGCGCAAGCTAATGCACGCCGTTCTGGCTAGCAGTTAGGGCTGGGACCCGGCTGCGAACGAAAACCACCCCCCGCAAGTCGCGACGATCAACGCGACCAACATCCTGCTGTCGGACGTCTTTGGCACTGTGATCCTGCCATGAAGATCGATCACAGGCGCCGGGACGCTGCGAGGATGCTTGCGAAGCAGCCGGATTCTTCGTCGGTGTGAGGTGACCGCTGCCAGGGACGACGGGCTAATTTGTCACGGAAATCGACATCCCTCGCGCACGCGCGCGAGGCAGTAGGGCTTCGCGTTTGCAATGCCTATAAAAAGGTGCTCGCCCGTTTAAACCGTTGCTATCGGTTGCCCTTGCCTCACCTCTACGGCCTCAACAATGACCGAGTTGAAGCTGTCAGCCTTAGCCAACTTTCTTTGTCCAGCCGATGCGCGGATACCCCGCCAAGGCCAATAGGCCCAAAAGGACCGTCATCATCGCTGGATCGCTGTCGGCCCACTCAGAGTCACAACGCCACTCGGTCCACATCAGCACAGCGCCAAGAATCAGCGCCACCACGACATACCGCTGTTGCAGTGAAGCGCCAGGCGTTGTCAGCGGGCGCAACACAATCGGTGCGGCGCAAAGAGCGAGTAACAGCCACAGAGCCTGATTCAGAGCCTAGAAGTGCATTATTACGCATTTATTTAGTGAAATTCTGCTGCGCTATCTTGCTTGCTGGAGTTGTATCCACTCGCCATCATGCCGCGGTCAAGAGGCCCAACTTCCCTGGCCCCGTCGCAAGCCATGATCGACTTCAACCGACATCCAAGCTCCTACCGGCACTGGCAATTGCAACTCGACGGCGAAGTGGCGCAGCTTCGCATGAATGTCGACCCTGCACACCCCTACCAGCCGGGCTATGAACTGAAGCTCAATAGCTACGACCTCAGCGTCGACATGGAACTCGCGGACGTGATCCAGCGGCTGCGCTTTGGCCACCCGGAGGTGAAAGTGGTGGTCGTCGCCAGCGCCCAGGAGCGAGCGTTCTGCGCTGGCGCAAACATCTGGATGCTGGCAGAGAGCACGCACCCGTTCAAAGTCAACTTCTGCAAGTTTACCAACGAGACACGCCTCAGCCTCGAAGACGCAAGTCGCCACTCAGGCCTGAAGTCGATCTGCGCGGTGCACGCGGCGTGCGCTGGCGGCGGCTATGAACTGGCGCTCGCTTGCGACGAGATCCACCTCGTCAATGACAACAACTCGGCAGTGTCACTGCCCGAAGTGCCACTGCTCGGCGTGCTGCCCGGCACCGGCGGCCTGACTCGCATCATCGACAAGCGCAAGGTGCGCCGCGACCGCGCCGACGTGTTCTGCACGATGGCGGAAGGCCTGCGCGGCAAGCGTGCGCTTTCTTGGGGCCTCGTCGATGCGATCTGGCAGAAGTCGCAGTTCACCGAGAAGGTGCAGGCGCGCGCCAAAGAACTCGCGGCGCAGTTGCCGCATAAGAGCAACAAGGGCGTGTCGCTGCCGACAATAAACGGCAAGGCAACCGACGAACACCAAGCACAGCGGGGCTTTGCCTACTCACACGTCGAGGTGGCGATCGATGCCGGTAAACGCATGGCGACCATCACGCTGCACGGCCCCAAGGCTGCGCAACCTTCCACCGGCGAGGCCTACGAGGCAGCAGGCCCTTCCGTGTGGGCGTTGCAATGCATGCGCGAACTCGATGACGCGATCCTGCAACTGCGCTTTGGCTACGAGGAGATCGGGCTGATCGCACTGAGAACGCGCGGTGATCGCGCGGCACTTTTACAGGTCGAGAAGGACCTCGTAAAAAATCAGAGCAACTGGTTTGTGAACGAGATCCTGCAGCAGATGGCGCGCACTTGCCGGCGCTTCGACCTCAACGCGCGTTCGATGTTTGCGATGGTCGACGCCGACTCTTGCTGCGCCGGCGTGTTCCTCGAACTCACCATGGGCTGCGACCGCGTTTACCTGCTCGACGACGCGCGCGCGCAACTCGCACTGGGCCCGCTCAGTGACGGCCTGCTGCCGATGACGCACGGCATCACGCGCCTGCAAAATCGCTTCCTCAAGGATCCGAGTCACGCGCAGAAACTCGCCAAGGAACAGCCCAAAATGTCGCCGGGCGAGGCTGACGAACAAGGACTCTGCACGTTCCTGCTCGACCCGATCGACTGGGACGATGAGACCCGTATCGCCCTTGAAGAACGCGCCTCGCTCTCGCCAGACGCGCTGACCGGCATGGAAGCGTCCCTGCGTTTTGGTGGCGCCGAAAACTGCGACAGCAAAATCTTCGGCCGCCTCAGCGCCTGGCAAAACTGGATTTTCACGCGACCCAACGCCACTGGTGAAGAAGGCGCATTGACCCGCTACGGCGCTCCCGAAAGCGCCAAGTTCGACTGGAGAAGGACCTGATCTCATGAGCACCGTCGATCTCGAAGCAAAGATCCCCAACAACGTTGGCCTGCGCGATAACAAGCGCCTGTTGATGGCGCTGGAAAAGTGGCAGCCCGCCTTTCTCCGGTGGTGGAAGGACGTGGGTCCATCCGACTTCAACCGCAACGACATCTATCTCCGCACGGCAATCGGGGTCGGCCAAGGCGGCTGGGCACACTTCGATTACGTGAAGATGCCGGACTACCGCTGGGGCATCTTCCTCGCCGACCCGGTCGCGGATCGCAAGATTCACTTCGGCGACAACATCGGCGCGCCAGTCTGGAACGAAGTCCCGGGCGAGATGCGCAACCGCCTGCGTCGGCTGATCGTCACGCAGGGCGACACCGAACCTGCGTCGGTCGAACAACAACGCATGCTCGGACACACCGCACCGTCGCTCTACGACATGCGTTCGCTGTTCCAGATCAATGTTGAAGAAGGCCGCCACCTGTGGGCAATGGTCTACCTCCTGCACACCCATTTTGGCGGCGATGGCCGCGATGAAGCCGATGCGTTGCTCGATCGCCACAGCGGCGACGCTGACAACCCGCGCATCCTGCAAGCGTTCAACTATCCGATCGACAACTGGGTGGACTTCTTTTGCTTCACGACCTTCACCGATCGTGACGGCAAGTATCAGCTCGCTTCGCTGGCGGAGTCGAGCTTCGACCCGCTCGCGCGCACGACGCAGTTTATGTTGACCGAAGAGGCCTACCACATGCAGACCGGCGAGAACGGCCTGGGTCGCATCATCAAGCGCACCGCCGAACTGCACGCAGCAGGCAAGGACCCGCAGACCGAAGGGGCGATCCCGCTGGAGATGCTCCAGCGCTACGTCCGCCACTGGGCATCAGCGTCGATGGACCTGTTCGGTGGTGAGGACTCCACCAACGCCGCCGAAGCCTTCGCCTCGGGATTGAAGGGCCGCTACCGCGAAGGGGATGGCATCTATAAGGATCCAAAGGCGCTGCAGCAGAGCTACTCACTCGAAGTGCCGACCAGCGACGGCCGCATCGAGACCAAAGACATCCCGCTGCGCCGCGCGATGAACGCAGTGCTACTGGATGCCTACATCGCCGACTGCAAGCGGATCGTCGAGCGTTGGAACCGCGAACTCGAAAAGCTGGGCGTTTCGTTTCGCTTCTCGCTGCCGGACCACAAGTTCAACCGCCACCAAGGCGTCTACGCAGGCTTCCGATTCTCGCCCGAGGGCAAGCTGATCGATGCAGCAACATGGGAGGCCCACCTCACCGAGTGGCTGCCAAAGCAATCAGACCGCGACTACGTGAAGTCGTGCATGCACCCAGTCTACGAGCGCGGCAAGTATGCCAACTACATCGCGCCGCCGTCGCAGGGCGCAAACAACCAGCCCGTCGACTGCGAATACGTGAAGTTTAACTGACCCGCAGCAATCCAGTCGCAACATGACCAATCGACTCTGCTACGTCTGCGAAGGCGGCGACTGCACTGAGAAGGGCAGCGGTGATCTGTTTGAAAAGCTGCGCGACCTGGTTCACCAGTTCGATCCACTGCAGCAGCGCATCAAGATCCGCCGCTACCCATGCTTTGGTGCATGTGAACAGGGTGTCAACGTCACGCTCTATCCCGACAGGATTTTCTACAGCGTGGTCACCGAAGAAGACCTGCCCGCGATCGCGGCGCACATCGAAGGCAAAGGCGCGCCGGTGGAACAACTCACCGGCAAGGTAAAGCCCGATGTCGAGCAGATCATCTGGGACATGCTCGACAGCCCATACTGAGCGGCCTGTGCGTAAGGCATTGCGCGCCGGGCTAGCTGCCAGATCGCACGCGCAGCGCTAGCGGAGCAGACTGTGGGTGGTGCTTTTCGCCGCCGCGACAGCAGCAACTTGCGCCGCTTTTTGCCTACGCAAAGTGCCGGCCAGAGCCTTGCCACCAGGTGATAACTCTGCGCCTCAGCTTCGCGCCATCCACCAGCACCGTAGGATTCCTCCGTGCCCGCGGAACCACCTTTCAAGAACAGCATCTGCCACGGCTGCCGCTTTCTCACTGTGATCGAAAGTGCCAGCTCCGCGTTTTTGCGTTGCACAAAACCCGGCTGGCCAAAATATCCGCCGCAACCGCAACGGCGCTGCGCCGGTCGCGAGCGCGCACCGCCACCGAACGCGCAATCGTGAAGTCAGCGCAGAAGTGCCGCGCGCGGCCGCGATCCAGCCTTGGCAGCTTCAGCGCGGCGCGACTTCAAACACCACTTCGCCATTTCCAGCTGGCCACGCCGTCACCTGCCAGCCGGCAAGCATAAGCCGATGGGCGCCGCTGCCGGGCGCTGCTGCGCAACGAAACATGCGCCACATTGCCAGTTGCCGATTCTGCCCGGGCTCCACGACCGGCACCTCATGCGTCGCGCCAGCGATCCCCGCAGGCAACAACACGGGCAACGCAAAGAGCCGCTCGCGCAGCGCAACGCGATCGCCTTCTCCGATCACGCGTGCGATGACGTTGGTGCGCCGCAATCCATCGCGCTTTATTTGTCCCACATCGACGAGCAGCGACTCGGACACACTAACGCCGGTCAGCATGCCGGTTGCGAGGTCAATCTCAACGCAAGCGTCCTCGCCGACTCCGATGCCGAGCCGCTGCCCACTTTGTTCGAGCGCGGCAACGAGGCGGCCTAGGCGGTCGCGTTCAAAGAAGTGCGAGTCGGTCATCGCCATCGATAAAAAATGCATGCCTTTGCCAATCTGCGGCCCCAGCGCCGGTGGCTCCCCGCCGCTGGCTGTACTTGGTGCGATGCCAAGTGCCGCTGCACTGCCACCAGTGAGCAACATCACATCCCCCATCATCGCGTCGCCAGCGCTGCAGCCTGCGATCACCCCGCCGCGCGCCAACAACCGGCGCATCGCTAGCCACTCCGGAGTGTCCTGATCCGCTGGCCGATAGCGCGCCGTAATGCGCTTCTGATCGCCGCCAGTGAACAGGATCCCGGTCGCTAAGTCGATCAAAGCAACCGTGTCCGCGGTCGACGTTGCGCGACCAATCGAGCCAACGGGAACGCCGTTCGCCCAGACCCGCAGTGCCTGAGTCTTGTCGATGACCTCATCTGCTTCCTCGCCAGTTGCCGCCGTCGCCACCAAAAGGTTCGCTGGCCCGTGCGCTGAAGC
Source organism: Planctomycetota bacterium (assembly GCA_014192625.1). Lineage (GTDB taxonomy): Bacteria > Planctomycetota > UBA1135 > UBA1135 > UBA2386 > BJHM01. Next base: position 1,013 of record BJHM01000001.1, on the reverse strand, counting down.
GAGTGCGAGCAACCGCTGATAGACCTGTCGGCTGTCGTTGTCGAGTCCACCACCGACGATGAGCAACGTGCCTGCATCGCCGGTCTTTTCCAGCCGGGCACTGGCGCAGGCGCAGCACCATGCGACGCAGATCCCAACAAGGAACGCGCGTGACTCAGTTCTCATGAATGTGCACCTCGAAGCGGCCGGTTGCATCGGCAACGCCGCGATACATGCCATCGGAGTTGAAGGTGGTAGCGATGTTGCCCGCGCGGTCGACCGCGATCACGCCGCCATCATCTTTTTGCAGCGTGCGAAAAACCACCGCGTCGACAGCATCGCTGAGCGACTCCCCGCCAAACTGCATCCGCGCCCCGATCGTTCGCGCCACTGCGTGCCTGATAAACTGCTCCCCGGTGCCAGTGCCGCTCACTGCCACATAGCCATCCGCCCAGTTGCCGGCACCGATCACCGGTGTGTCGCCGACCCGGCCCCAGCGCTTTGCCGTGAGCCCACCCGTACTGCTCGCCGCCGCGAGCCGCCCCTGCCGGTCGAGCGCGACACACCCAACCGTGCCGTAGGAAAACGGCGGCCGCACGGGTGTATCGAGCGCCGCGTGCTGCTGCCGCTCGCGCAGCACCTCTTCAAGAATCTTGCGCCGATACTCGGTGTCAAAATAACTGTTGGGCACGCGCGCCACGCCCATCGACGTTGCGAACTGCTCTGCACCATCCCCCATCAACAGCACATGGCTCGTCTTTTCCATCACCAGCCGCGCCAGAGCGATCGGGTTCTTCACGGTGCGCACGCCAGCGACCGCGCCACAGCGAAGCGTGCTGCCGTCCATGATCGAAGCGTCGAGCTCGTGCTCGCCCTGCTCATTGAACACCGCGCCCTTGCCAGCATTGAAGTGCGGATCGTCCTCGAGCATCCGGACTACTGCTTCGCAAACCACCAAGCTGGGCTCCCCACGCGCTAGCCGATCGCGCCCCTCTGTCAGCGCCGCCGCAAGCGCAAAACGATGTGCCGCCAAC